>JAXGNA010000001.1:0-58546 GCA_040768245.1 Methanomassiliicoccales archaeon
GGAGGGCGGGGCCGGAGGACCTGCCGGCCCTGAAGGCCTTGGAGCAGGGGGGCTTCGGACCGCGCGGATGGCCGGAGGAGCACGTGCGCGGACTGATGGACGATCCCTCGGTGCGCGTGCTGGTGCTGGATGGCGACGGGCCGGTGGCCTACGTGATGTTCTGCATCTCTCCGGCCTACGAGACCGCGGAGGTCCTGTCCCTGGCGGTGCTGCCTTCCATGAGGCGCCAGGGCCTGGGGAGGAGGCTGATGGGAGCGGTGGAGAGGGAGGCGGCCCGGGAAGGGGCCTCGTCGATCGTCCTGTGCGTGCGTCCGGACAACTCCCCGGCGATCAACCTTTACCTTTCCCAGGGATATAAGGTCCTGGCGCTGTGCTCGGGGTACTACGAGGACGGAGCGGACGCATACATGATGGTCAAGCATCTGGAGGGATGATATGGTGACGATCAAGCAGGCCAAGCTGAACGACCTGAAGGGCATGGAGGGCAGGGAGAACGCGCTTGGAGGCCCGTGCTTCTCGCTCTCCGCGCTGGAGATGTTCATGAAGGCGCCGGACTTCGCGGTGCTGGTCGGCGGAGGATCGGGAGCGGTCCTGTACCACGAGGGGAAGGGCGGGAAAAGCAGGACCATGCTCCTGGTGGGGCAGGCCTCCCCGGACCTCATCAGGGCCGTGGAGGCGTCCGCGCTCAAGGCCGGCACGGTGAAGGTCACCGCGGAGATCGACCCGGCGAGCCCGGCCTTGGAGGCCTTCGAGCGGGCCGGATTCCGAAGGGGCGGGGAAGTGGCCAACTACTTCGGGAAGGGCCGGCCGGCGGTGTTCATCGAGAAGGACATATGATTGAAATTGAATTATAAATATAAAAATATTCAATCGTTCGTCCAGACGGCCAGCAGGGCCATGTAGAGCTTAAGATAACTATTATATAGGGAACCGGGCATTCGCCAAAACAGACCAACGCTCATGAGATGTTGGACTGGGGTGAACGATCATGGAAGAGTCTCTTTGCAATGTTGAATTCCTCAAAGACAACAACAATTTCGTGGCACGGGTGCAAAGCGAACTCGGGGGCCTCCGGGAATACCAGAGCAACAGCCTGGAAGAAGTCCTGGAACAGGTCATCATAGACCTGCAAGAGGAATTCGAGAACGCGATGTGATTCCTTCCGTTTTTTTCACTGTTGGATGTCCAGCAGGGCCGCCGAAGCGGCCCTTCATGAGAATGCTAGGAGGGTTGCGGATGCAACATAACGAGAAGGTTTCGACTCGGTCCTCATGCCGTAACGATGAGGAGGTCACTGCCATCATCACCCTCAAGGTCGACAACAGGGACGCGGACGGGGTCTGCGAATGCGTGTCCCTGCTGGAGCCGGTCGCGGACGTGTTCCTGGTGACCGGGGACACGGACATAGTCATAAAGGCCAAGTTCCTTAACTATACTCAGTTGAAGAGGTTCCTCGTGGAGGAGCTGTCGATCGTCAGGGGGGTCAAGGACACCAAGACCCTCATGGCGGTGGCCACCTTCAAGGAGAAGGGCGTGGTCAGGCCCGCCCTGTGACAGGGTCAAACGTCTCAAACTACAGGATGTGGTTGCATGGAATACGATGCGAAAACGAAACTCAATCAGATCGTCGATGTCTTGGACCAGCTCTCGGAGGACACCTCCGTCCCCCGCAACATTCGGCGCGGCGCGACCGAGGCCAAGGGCAGACTGGGACAGGACGGCGAGCCCATGGATGTGCGCGTGGCCGGGGCCATAGGAAAACTGGACGATCTGGCGAACGATCCAAACATCCCGATGCACGGCCGCACGGTGATCTACCGGATAATCTCCGAGCTCGAGAACCTTCTGAAGTCGATCACCAAGTGAAAGCTTTAAAAAAACCTCTGCATTGTAGTAGCCTGAGGCGGACATAGTCTAGTGGTCAGGACTGGAGCTTCCCAAGCTTCGAACCCGGGTTCGAATCCCGGTGTCCGCACCTTCATCCATTTCTCGTATTTTCCTGGTCCGGCCGACCTGTGGTCTGGCGCGGAAAGTGGGTGTGAAAGGGTTTGACCTAGGGGCTCAGGGGAGCTTTATCCTCCTGGTGTACACCAAGGCGAAGAGCACCAGGGCCAGGACACCCATGATTAGCCCGGAGATGCCCAGGATGAGCGGCAGCCGGTCCTCCTGGAGTCCGTCCACGTCGGACCGCAGCGTTTCCAGATGGTCCTCGGCTGAGGACAGGTCCGCTATGGCCGCGTCCAACGCCCCCTCCAGGGCCGCGGCCTGCTCATCGGTCAGGTTTAGCGAGTCCCGCAGGTCGATCAATGAAGCCTTCAGGGCGGCCACCTGGTCCAGCAGGGAGTCCACCTCCTCATCGGTCAGGTTCAGGTCGTCGTAGCAATCCGACAGCTGGTCCTCGACGGACCGAAGCCATCCCCGGGTCCCGTTCAGCTGGGCCTGGGTGTCGTTGAGGTCGGCGTCCAATAGGGTGATGTTCTCCATGGCCGCATCCAGGCCGTCCATGGCCCCGTTCAGCGCATCGGTCAGACCGTCCACGCGGCCCTTCAGCTCCTCCAGCTCGGCGCGCAGCTCGTTGAAATAGGTGACGTTCACGAAGGCGATGACCGTGCCCAGGGGGTGCAGGGACCTGACCTCGACCAGATTGCGACCTTCGAACAGGCTCAGCGGGTAGGAGAAGGAACCGTCCGGCCCCACGTAGACCAACGCCCCGTTGATAGAGAGGGGACAGTTGGGGTAGGCGATACCGCTCACCACGACCGTGGAAGCGTTCACGGTCTCGGCTTCCATGGGATGGGAGATGAGGATGGACATCGGAGCCATCGGCAGTTGATCGTGATTCGCCCCACCATCGATTGTGTAGGCAACATCCACAAGCCCGTCCCTATTGGCATCGGGCCCGGTCCAGTCGCCCCATCTGTTCCCGTTTGTGGTAGAGTTCCAACGGTTGTTGCCATTGTCGTATCCCTGCACCCTCGAGGCGTTGAAATCCGAAGTGGCCCCCCGGTTCTCGCTGATGGTGTTCCCATAAATCTCGTTTCCGTTGGACGATTGGATGTTAATGCCGTATCCTTGATTGCCTATGGCCAGGTTGCCGACCACCCTGTTGAGGTTGCTCGCACCGGACAGCCTGATCCCGGCGTCGGAGTTGTTAACGAGCGTGTTGTTCGACAGCACGTTCGTGTTGCAGTTGCCGGTCAGGCATATCCCGAAACGGCCGTTCTGGATGCAGCGATTCCCATCGAGCACATTTGAAGGGGAGTCCTCAAAATGAATGCCATCCGTGCCGTCGGAGGTGCAGTTGTTGCCCATCAGGCTGTTCCCATGGGAAAAGTACAGGCCTATCCCGTGCACGTTCCCGTAGCAGGTATTGTTCCTTATCGTGACATTGGTGGATTGATAGAGGGCCAGGCCTCGTCCGTGACCGGTGCAGACGTTCTGCTCCAGGGTTACGTTGCTGGCGTTGTATATGGTGGCCCCGCAGTTCCCGTTGAAGGGGAAGCTCCCGAAGAGGTAGGTGGTGTTGTGAAGGAAGCATCCCCTGATGGTCAGATGCTGGGCCGTGCCGCCTATAAAGATGGCGTTCGTCGCTCCCTGCGCATCGATGTCCAGACCCTCGATGACATAGGGGTCCCCTTCCGTTCCGCTTCCGCTCCAACCGCTCGACGCGATCAGCTCTGATAGTTGGGTGTCGTTGCTGACGGAGATGATGGGGTGAGGGGTGGTCGAGAGTGCCGCCTCCAGGGGGGCGGGTTCGTTCGCGCCGGTTGCCGCCAAGGGCATGGTCAGCATGAATACAAGTATCGTCAGGACCGCTACGGCCTTAAGTCTAGGATCGCTCAGTGGATTCCCCCCATAGTAGATAGGGGTGTCCATGTTTTTATTCAATATAATATAATTTATGATTCAGTGGATCCAGACCTCGCCTGGCCTCTAGTGACGGCGTAAGCGGGGAATGACTACAGCCGGCCCCACTTCTCTTCCTCCTCGGCCTGAGCGGGAGTGGCCTCTGCGTTCCTCCGCTTCCTCTTCGGAGCCGCGGCCTCCCTGTCCTCCTCGGGGGGCGTTCGGTCGGTCTCCGGCCTCCACTGCGGACCGGGTTCCTGGAAGGCCTCGGTCCTCGAGGAGGGCGGATCGGCGTCCCAGCCCGGGTCGGGGCGCGGGGCGGGGGCGCGGAAGTTCGGCTGGAAGGGCTTCTGCTTCTTCTTGGCCGGCCGGCGCACCACCGGCCCGGCCTTGAGGTTGAAGGAGGGGGTCCTGGTGACCTGGTAGACGGTCCGGGTCATCAGCATGACGATGATGAAGTAGGCCAGCAGTAGTACCAGGGAGGAGGCCCACCACAGGCGGAAGAGGTAGGCGATGGAGAGTATGGTCACCAGGCTGAGGCTCACGAACCCGGCGATGTAGCGGCTGATGTGGCCGGGGTCCCGGGTGACCACCCCCAGGTTGTCGAAGTTGGTAATGCGCACCACGGTGTACAGGTCGGCCTCCAAGGTCTGGTACGCTATGCCGACCAACGCCGCTCCGATCAGGAAGGAGATGATCTCATAGGGGAAGGGCAGGACCATCACCGCCACCAGGGCTGCGAAGTAGCATATCACCAGCACCTCCAGGCGCTTGGTCCGCTCGAACAGCTTCAGACCGGAGGGAAGGATTATCTTGCTCATGGTGCGGTTGATCAGCGAACCTCCGTACCTGAGGACAGAGGGGGTGACCCTGGTCAGCGCGCCGGTTACCTTGGAGCTGTGCTTCATCAGGCCGGGGGAGATTATGCTCATGACGAAGCAGAAGGCCCCGGCGAAGGGGTTGAGCTCCGCCCCCTTCACCACCGCAGGGGAGCTGCTCCCCACGCTGGCGTACATCACCGCCTCGGAGGCGCGGCCGGTTATGGAGGTTCCCATGAAAATGGCCGAGCGGGAGGCGAACCCCAGCAGATAGGAGATGGCCGAGACCAGTATGATCTCGTAGAAGAGGACCACCGGAATGGCGATCAGCAGGAGCGGGACGATCATCCCCAGCATGCTCAGGTCTATGAGCATCCCGAAGGCCACGAAGAACACCGCCACCAGGGCGTCCCGGAAGGGGGATATGCGGTCCTCCATCCGCTCCACCAGCTTGGTCTCGGCGAACACCATCCCCAGGAAGAAGGCCCCGATTATGGCCGGGACCCCGGCCACCTGGGCCAGGGCCGCGGACAGGAAGACCAGGCCCAGGGCGAAGAGCACGAAGAGCTCGTCGCTCTTGATCCTCTCGAAGTACTTGACCACCCGGGGGACCACCAGTATGGCCAGGAAGATGAAGAACCCGTAGAAGGCCAGGATGCCCACGATGAGCTGGGACATGCTGCTGCTCCCGGATTCGAACATGAGCCCGCCGGCTATGGTCAGGAGCACCATGGAGAGGAAGCTCTCCACGATCACCATGCCCAGAAGGTATTCCGTCTCCGGGGACGAGATGCGTTCGAGCTCCTGCAGCGCCTTGCCGGTGATGGCCACCGAGCTCATGGATATGACCCCGGCCAGGAACACCGTGTCCACCAATGGCCAGTGCAGGGCGAAGCCTATCAGGATGCCCAGGAACATCCCTATGCCCACGTCCATGAGGGCCAGTATGATCGCCGGGGTCTTGGTCTTCTTCAGCTTGGTCACCGAGAAGCCCAGCCCCACGAAGAACATGAGCAGGGTGAGGCCCATCTCCGACAGGAACCGTATGAACTCGGTGTCCTTGACCAGGCCGTCGTAGGTGAACCCCCCGATGGTGAAGTGGATGTAGGGGCCGATCAGTATCCCGGCCAGGATGTACCCCAGGATGACGCTCTGCTTCGCTTTCGAGGCCAATGCTGCCCCTATGAAGGAGACCAGCATTATCACCCCGACCTCGAACATCACGCTGTCTGTGGCTATCATCACGCCTTCCCATACCGGTTCGGCCATGCCGGCCGGGGCCTAGGTCGAGCTGACCTGAGCTACCTTCCAGCCATCGAGGGCCCCGCCTGCAGAGCGTTGACCCTAGTGCATCCCGTTCCGGTCATAGTATTACAAATTATTTATAATTGTCCTATTTTTGGAACGTTCCAGCATCTGAGCGGACCCATCGTCGCTTTTTAATAAAACGTAAGGCCCTAGGCTTGAAGGTCAATAACATGCCCGAAGACTTCCATGCCATGACCGGGGAGGAGGCCTTGGACGCCCTTGGTTCCGGCACCCAGGGCCTTTCGGACCCCGAGGCCCGGGAACGGCTGTTGAGGTACGGCCCCAACGAGCTTGCCGAGGGACGCAGGATCTCCCCCCTGAGGATATTCCTTGAACAGTTCAAGGACCTCATGGTCATCATCCTGATCATCGCTGCCCTCATCTCCGCGGGAGTGGCCACCATGCAGGGTTCCAGCGAGGAATGGCTGGATGCGGCGGTGATCCTGGTTATCGTCATGGTGAACGCGGTCCTGGGCTTCGTGCAGACCTACCGGGCGGAGAGGACCATGCAGGCCCTCAGGGAGATGGCCGCCCCCCATGCCACCGTGGTCCGCGACGGCAGGGAGACCTCCATCCCCTCCAGGGAGCTGGTGCCCGGGGACGTCATGCTGGTGACGGCCGGCGACAGCATCTCCGCGGACGCCAGGCTACTGGAATCGGCCAACCTCAAGACCAATGAGGCCTCCCTCACCGGCGAGTCGCTGCCGGTCAACAAGCGCGCCGCGGAGGCCTTGGACCGGGAGACATTCCTGGCCGACCGCAAGAACATGTTGTTCTCTGGCTGTACCGTGGACCATGGCCGCGGCAGGGCCGTGGTCACCGCCACAGGGATGTCGACCGAGCTGGGAAGGATAGCCAAGATGGTGCAGAGGGAGGATGAGACCACCCCGCTGCAGAGGAAGCTGGACAAGCTCGGCAAGCAGCTGGGGATCATGATCCTGGGGATCTGCGTTTTCATTTTCGCGGTGGGAGTGGCGCGCGGGGTCGAGGTCCAGGACATGTTCCTGACCTCGGTCAGTCTGGCCGTGGCGGCCATACCGGAGGGGCTGCCGGCCATAGTCACCATATCCCTGGCCCTGGGGCTCCAGCGCATGGCCAGGCGCAAGGCCATCATGCGCCGCCTTCCGGCCGTGGAGTCGCTGGGAGGGGCCACGGTGATCTGCACGGACAAGACCGGCACCCTGACCAAGGGGGAGATGAACATCCGGGAGATATTCCTGGAGGGCACCATCACCGTCAGCGGGGAGGGTTTCGAGCCCAAGGGCAGGTTCACCAAGCAGGGAGAGCATATCAACTTCGAGGAGCGCGAGGACCTCAACCTCCTGCTGGTGGCCGGGGCCTTGTGCAACGACTCCTCCCTTTACCAGGAGGACGGGAAGTGGAAGGTCAGGGGAGACCCCACCGAGGGCACCCTGGTGGTCACCGCGCGCAAGGCCGGCGTGGACGTGGAGGAGCTGGCCAAGAACTGTCCCCGGATCTTCGAGCTGTCGTTCGATTCCGCCAAGAAGCGCATGACCACCGTGCACGAGGTGAACGGCCGAAGGATGGCCTTCATGAAGGGTGCCGCGGAGAAGGTGCTGCCCCTGTGCAGCCTGAGGCGCATGGGCGACCGGGAGGTGGACCTGACCGAAAAGATGCGCGAATCCGTGCTGGCCAAGAACAACGAGATGGCCGGCAGGGCGCTCAGGGTGCTGGCCATCGCCGAGAGGGACGTCACGGACGTGCCCCTGGAGGAGATGGAGCTGGAGCAGGGCTTCACCCTGCTCGGCCTGGTGGGCATGATCGACGCCCCCCGCAAGGAGGCGGTGCAGGCCATCAAGAAGTGCCGTACCGCCGGCATAAGGGTGGTCATGATCACCGGCGACCATGAGCTCACGGCCAGGGCCATCGCCATGGAGATGGGCATCGCCGAGCCGGGGAAGGACCGGGTGGTCAACGGCAAGACCCTGGAGACCGCCTCGGATGAAGAGCTGACCAGGCTGCTGATGGACGTCAACGTCTTCGCCAGGGTGGCCTCCGAGCACAAGGTGCGCATTGTGGAGGCCCTGCAGCGCAACGGAGAGGTGGTGGCCATGACCGGGGACGGGGTGAACGACGCCCCGGCCCTGAAGCGGGCGGACGTGGGCGTGGCCATGGGCATCACCGGCACCGACGTCTCCAAGGAGGCGGCCCAGATGATCCTGGTGGACGACAACTTCGCCAGCATCGTAAACGCCGTGGAGGAGGGCCGGGGGGTCTACGACAACATCCGCAAGTTCGTCACCTACATGCTGACCACCAACTCCGGGGAGGTGGGGGTCATGTTCGTGGGCAGCCTGATCTTCGCCGATCCGGTGATGCTGCCCCTGCTCCTGCCCATACAGATCCTCTGGATGAACCTGGTCACCGACGGCCTTCCAGCTCTGGCCCTGGGCGTGGAGCCCATCGCCAAGGACATAATGGAGCGGCCGCCCACCCCCCCGGGGAAGGCCCCCGTGGACCGCAGGACGGCTTACCGCATCCTGATGGTCGGTACGGTCTTCACCATCGCCGGCCTGCTGGCCTATGCCTTCGAGTACTACCAGTCCCTGGACGCCCTGGGGGCGGAGGACGCGGTGGCCCGCGCGCGTACGGTGGCCTTCTGCACCATGGTGCTGTCCCAGCTGTTCCTGGCCATATCCTGCCGTTCATCGAGCCAGACCATAATGCGCCTGGGGCTGTTCAGCAACAAGAAGATGGTCCTGGCCGTCCTGGTGTCCCTGCTCATGAGCCTGAGCATCGTGTACGCGCCGGGGATCAGCGATGCCTTCCGCTCGGTGCACATAGGCTGGGAGGAGTGGGTGGTCATCGTCCCGCTGGCCATGACCTCCATGCTCTTCAACGAGGGGATCAAGGTCTACAGCCGCGCCAGGAAGGGAAGGCGATGATCGAGCTCGACGGCGCCCACGGGGAGGGCGGGGGACAGACCGTGCGCACCGCCCTGTCCCTCTCGGCCATAACCGGGGAGGCCTTCCGCATCGTGAACATCAGGGCGGGCAGGCCGGACCCTGGACTGAAGCCGCAGCACCTGGCCGGGGTTCGCCTGATGCAGAGGCTCTGTTCCGCGGAGGTCTCCGGCGACGAGGCCGGCTCCCGGGAGCTGGTCTTCCGCCCGGGCCGTATGGCCGGCGGCAGCTACGAGTTCGACGTGGGCACTGCCGGCAGCCTCACCCTGCTCATGCAGTCGGTCCTTCCCGCGCTGTTCTTCTGCGACAGGGAGGTGCAGCTCGACCTCACCGGGGGGACGGACGTGCGCTGGTCCCCTCCGGTGGACCACTACCGCCTGGTGTTGCTCCCCCTGCTGCGGCGCATGGGCGGGGCGGTGGATATGGAGGTGATGAGGAGGGGCTTCTATCCCAAGGGCGGAGGCCGCGTGCGGCTCAGGGTGAGCGGGGGAAGACTGTCCCCGCTGCGCCTGGAGGAGCGAGGCGAGCTCCTGGGAGTGGTGGGGGTCTCCTGCGTTCAGAACCTGCGCGCGGAGGTGGCGGAGCGCATGGCCGCGTCGGCCTTGACCGTGCTGCCCGGGGCGCGCATCGAAACGGAGGCGGGCCTGGGGGCCTCGGCCGGGGCGGGCATCACCCTGGCCGCGGAGTACGAGCGCACGGTGCTGGGATGGAGCGCCCTGGGGGAGAGGGGCATCCCGGCGGAGAAGGTGGGCAGGGAGGCGGCCAATTGCCTCAGGAAGGCCATGGACAACGGCGGAACGGTCGATGCGCGCACCGCCGACCAGCTGCTGCCCTTCCTGGCCCTGGCGGGGGACTCCTGCCTCAAGGTGGGGGTGATCAGCGGACACCTGGAGTCCCAGATGCAGCTGATCCCGCACTTCCTGCCGGTGCGCTTCGAGGTGAGGGAAGGGAGCCCTCACCGCATCGAGGTCATCCGTACATGATGGAGCGTTTCTTGGCCAGCTCCTCGCTCTCTCCGGTCTTCTTCTTGATCTCCTTCAGCGCCTCCTCGATCAGGGCCGCCTCCTCCAAAAGGGGCTGGGTGTCCAGCTGGGTGTGCAGCAGGAGCCTGTCGATGGTCTCGGTGGCCGCCGCGGCCGCCCGGGCGTCCGGATAGTCGGAGTGCGCCTCGGAGAGTATGGAGACCACGTCGAAGTTGCGGTTGACGCCCTCGTTCAGGAGAACGCCGGCGAGCCCAACCACCACCCCGTTCTCGAATATGGGGATGTCGTTCTTGACCAGGAGGTTCCTGGCCCGGGGGGTGGAGGCCACGGCGTAGACCTTGAAATCGGCCTCCTCCTCCGCCTCCGTCTCCTCGGACTCCTCGCCGGCCTTGTTGGCCAGCCCCTCGGGCGAGATCACCATGCGGCACCCCTTGTCCTGCACCCAGTCCATGATGGTCCAGGCCAGGGGCTTGAGGATCTCCGCCGGCGGTTCGAACTCCGAGACTATGACCACGATCTTGTCGCTGCCCTTGTCCCCGATGTTCCCGGAGTACACGCGCACCGGGGAGTAGGGGACCCCATCGCGCACTATGGACACCGACGGCAGGTAGGGCGAGTCAATGACGGCCACCAGGTCCAGGTCCAGGAGGTTGACCAGGTAGTTGGCGGTGATGGAGCCGACCAGTCCGATGCTGGAGAAGCCCTCGATCACCGTGGCTCCCTTCAGATTGGACCTCTTCAGCTCGATGATGTCAAAATCGTTCATCGCCGCGGATATCGGCTTATTGCTATTAATGAACCTTCCCATCATCCTTATGATTGCCCCCGGGAATACACCGTTCATGAGGCCCAGGGTGATAGTCAACTGCGCCATGTCCCCCGACGGCAAGATCGCCGGGACGGAGAGAAGGCAGCTGCGCATCTCCTCCCCCGAGGACATGGAGAGGGTGAGGGGGCTGCGTTCCCAGTGCCAGGCCATACTGGTGGGGGCGGGGACCATCCTGGCCGACGACCCCCACCTGACGGTGAAGGGGCTTCCCAGGGACGAACAGGCACTGCGGGTGGTCCTGGACCCTCGGGGGAAGGTGCCGGAGACGGCCCTGGTCCTGGACGGGAGGGCCAGTACCCTGATGGTCACCACCGAGGATTGCGCCCGGACCTACCCGGGGGCGGAGGTTGCGCGCCTGGGCAGGGGGACCATAGACCTCGGGGCGCTGCTGGACCTGCTGGAACGGAGGGGGGTGTCCTCGCTCCTGGTGGAGGGCGGAGGGGAGACCATCTACTCCTTCTTCCGGCGGGGCCTGGTGGACGTCTACTCGGTGTTCGTGGGGGACTTCGTGATCGGCGGAAGGGAGGCCCCCACGCCGGTGGACGGGGAGGGATTCCGCACCGGGGAGCACGTCCCCCTGCGCCTGGTGTCCGTGGAGCGCCTGGGCGGAGGGGTGCACCTGACCTACGAGGTCCGGCGGGATGGCTGACCCCTCCTTCCTGCTGGACGGGATGCTGGGCACCCTGGCCCGCTGGCTGCGCATAATGGGTTACGATTCTCTCTACGTTCAGGACGCCGACGACCGCCGCATGCTGCAGCTGCTGGAGGGCAACCAGCGCGTTCTTCTGACCAGGGACAGGCAGCTGTGCGCCAGGGCCGGCCCGCGGGGCTTCCTGGTCCTAAGCGACGACCTGGACTCCCAGCTGGAGGCCGTGGCCGGGGAGTTCGGCCTTTCACCGGAGGGGCGGATGACCAGGTGCTCGGCCTGCAACGGGGCCCTTGTTCCCCAGGAGAAGAAGGATGTCAGAGGTGATGTCCCGGAGGGGACCTGGTCCGCGCATGATGAGTTCTGGAGATGCGGGGAATGCGGCAAGGTCTACTGGAAGGGGGCCCACTGGAACAACATACGGCGCAGGATGGATGGGCTCAGCAGAGGTCCCCGAAGAAGTCCTCGCTGAGCACCTTTCCGGTGCTGGCGTTCAGGATCATTACCCCCTTGGTGCCCTCCACGCACCAGATGGGGACGTAGAACAGGCCCAGGGACCTGAAGGAGCCCTGGTCCATGCGGGGGTGCACGGTGACCTTCTCGGTCATGGTGACCTGCCCGTCCTCGCGCACCATGTCCCTCTCGTAGGTGTGCTCCCTCTCCACGGACGTCCGGGCCAGGGAGTTGGCGTCCTCCTCCTCGATGAGGGGCTCCAGGCGCTTGTGCCCCTGTTCCAGGCGGGGGACGGTCTCCGGGACCTTGGGCCAGCCCTCCACGGCCTTGGTCAGGGCGTTCACGGCCGTGAACCCCTCCTTTCCGCCTATGCGCCCCTCCCCCACGTACAGGGGGATGTCGTAGCTGAAGAGGTAGTGGGGCACCAGCTCCAGGCGGTGGCTGAAACCGCCCACGGCCTTGGCCGAGAGCTCCACGACGTCCTGCAGGGACATGTGCATGGGAATGATCCTCTCCTCCTCGTTTTGCACAGGCTCGTCCACCTGCGGATAGTCGTCGGCGTACAGGTCGTCGATCAGCCCGTGGTCCTCCTCCCCCACCAGCCTCTCGATGCGGGTGCGCCCGACCTCGTGCTCCACCGCCTCGCGGTCCCAGACCACCACGCCCTTGGGAAGACCGACCAGCACGGACTCGGCCAGCGGCACCAGGGCGGCCAGGACCACCTTGCCCTTGAGGGAGGGGGCGGACCTGGCGAACTCCTCCATGGCCGCGGGCGAGTGCCGCGAGTAGGGGAAGAAGTGAAGCTCGATGCCCTCGCGGCGCCCGTGGACGAAGGGGCCGGACTGGTCCACCATGAACCCCCTGGCCTCCAATATCTCCCTGAGAACCGCGGTAAGCGTGGTCATTCGAACCTGAGGATGGAATCACCCCTGGCCATAAATAGATTATCTGATGCCTTCCCAAAGGTCCCGGCCGGTGCAGGCCTCGGTGCCCATCATCCCCATGAACTCTTCGGGGTAGGGTTCGAACAGCACCTGAGTGCGCAGGTAATCCTCCTGATACCGCAGTACCCATGAGCGCATCAGCAGCAGGGGCGCGGTCAGGGGGACCTTGCCCTGCGCGTACCATTCCAGGGAGCGCAGGAAGTGCTCCCGCTCCTGGGGCTGCAGCTGGCCGGAGAAGTAGCCCAGGGCGTGCATGAGCACGTTGTTCCAGGAGCGGCAGCTGGGCGGGCGGTGCAATGCCGAGGCTAGCTCCCCGGAGTAGGCATGGAAGCGGGCGGGAAGGGGCTGGTTCGAGGCCGCGATGCGCCCCAGCCGCCGCATGGCCGCCTGGCTGTAGCCCATGAGCAGCAGCTTGTGGTTGGCGTGGAACTCCATCAGCGCGCGGGCGGTGCCCCTTTCCCGGCACTCCCGGAACCGGGCGGAGGTGAATATCCTGGTGAGGAAGTGATCGGCTATGCGACCGTTGAGCAGGCGGGCCTCGTCCTCCAGCGGGAGGCCGGGGAAGGCGCTCATGACCTCCCGGGCGAAGATCCCGGCGGCCTTGCCGGTTATGGTGGCCTTGCCCTCCCCCGGGGGATACACCCTCACGTCCTTTATGCCGCAGGAGGGGGAGCGGTTCTTGAGCAGGAAGCCGTCGACGTCCCTCAATCCCGACAGGTGGTCCCTGGAGAACGCCAGGGCCGCCTCGGTCACGTCCCTTCCGGTGGCCGGCTGCACCAGACGGTCCTGCCCGTCGATGCGCACGATGCGGATGGGGTCCCTGGGCACCCCCAGGCCCATGTCCGCCTCCATGCACACCGGCAGGAACTCCACGTAGGGCATGAGCCGGAGCACCAGGTCGCTGGGTATCATGGCGCCGTTGTAGCGGCAGTTGGCGAACTCTATGCAGCGGCTGATCACCACGCGGGGGCGGACCATGCCCTCAACAACGTACGGGTAAGTAAAAAAGGGTATGGGGCCATGGGACGGGCATGATGTGGTCCCGATGGTCGATCGCGGCGGTCCTGATGGCCGCCGCCTCCCTGGTGCTGGGAGCGGTGGCCCTGTCCAGGGGAGAGCTTTCCCTGCACATCCTGCTTTTTATCCCGGTCATGAGCGCCACCGGGGGGTGGGGGGCGGCCGCATTGCTGCTGGCCTTCGGCGCCTTCGTCGGCCTCATCATGCACGCGTGGCGGAGCGCGGCCTCCCTGGAGGCGGGGAGAGATGTGACGTCCGGCCAGGGCAGGGTCTCCGGGGGCGCGGTGATCCTGCTCGGCCCGATACCCATCGTGCTGGGGAGCGACCGCCGCACCGCGCTGCTGGTCATGGCCGCGGCCCTGGTGGCCATGGCCCTACTGGTCCTGCTGCTCCTCTGAGAGGGCCTTGGCGGACTCCCACGCCTCGGCCTTGGACCTCCTGGCCCGCTCCCGCACCGCCTCCGCGACCTCCAGATAGTCCGCGTAGGACAGCCCGGCCCGGCGGGCCTCCCGGCCCAGGGCCTGCTCGATGGTGTCGTCCCTGCGCCTCTTTTCGAGGGCTGAGAGGAGCACCTGTCGAAGCTCCGGCCTCAGCGGTGCCATCCCTCCACCGCCTTCAGGAAGTTGCGGAAGATGTCCATCCCGAAGTCGGTGTTCTCCACCTCCGGATGGAACTGCACCGCGTACAGCGGCCGGGACAGGGAGCGCATGGCCTCCACCTTGCAGGTGTCGGAATGCGCCAGCACCTGGAAGCCCTCCGGGACCTCCTTGACCTCGTCGTTGTGGGATTCCCAGACGTCGAACTCCTTGGGAACGCCCAAGAACAGGTCGTCCTGCTCATCAACGTACAGGCGGGTGCGTCCGAACTCCGCCCGCACCGCCGGCCCGGTGCTCCCCCCGAAGTGGGTGGCCATGAACTGCATTCCGGCGCAGATGCCCAGTATGGGGAAGTCGGCCTTGTCCAGATATTCGCCGTTGTTACCCATCCTCCCGGCCTCGGAGGCCACGTCGGGAGCCCCGCCGGAGAGCACCAGGGCGTCCACATCCTTCAGCTGCTCGAAGGGAGTGCTGTTGGGGACTATCTTGGTCTCCACCTTCAGGTACTTCAGGACCCGCCACTCCCGGTGCGTCCACTGCCCCCCGTTGTCCACCACGTAGACCCGCATCGGGGCGGAATCTGTGATGTGCCGTATAAAACGATTGGTCGGACCGTTTGAAGGGTCACGGGAAATGATTATGACTGGCCTCGAACAATACAGTTGCACATGAAGGCCGTGATATTCGACCTGGGGCACACCCTGATCGACTACTACCACGACTGGGCCGGGCCAGAGGAGCGCATAGTCAGCCGGCTGTTCAAGCTGTCCCAGGATACCGGAGGCAGGATGGAGGAGCCGGATTTCCGCAGGTCGGTGCTGGCCACCCTGAGCCACAATCGCGACCGCAAGTCCCGGGACATGATGGAGATCCCCCTGTCCACGGTGCTGGAGAACCTGATGGGCGCGGCCGGATGCCGGGTGGACGAGGGGCTGGTCCAGGACGGCCTGGAGGTGTTCTACGAGGCCCTCAAGGAGGACCGCAGCCTGGTCCCCGGCACCATCGAGATGCTGGAGAGGGTGCGGGACCGGGGATGCTCCGTCGGTCTGATCTCCGATGTGGCCTGGGGGCTGCCGTCCGAGTATCCCCTCAGGGACATGAGGCACTTCGGCCTGGACAGGTACTTCGACGACATGATATTCTCCAGCGACGTGGGGCTGCGCAAGCCCCATCCGCGGATCTTCAAGATGGCCCTGTTCAACCTGGGCGTGGAGAAGGAGTCCTCCATGTACGTCGGGAACTCCCTGCAGTTCGATGTCAGAGGAGCCAAGTCCGTAGGGATGAAGGCTGTGCTGAAGAAGAGCGGCTACTTCCAGCCGGACGATTCCATCGTCCCTGACCACACCGTGGACGACTGGAAGGAGCTTGATGAGCTGCTGTGATCACTCCCACTCGATGGTTCCCGGCGGCTTGTGGGTTATGTCGTAGACCACCCTGTTGATGTTGGCCTTCATCTCGTTGGTGATGCGCAGGGATATGCGCTCCAGCACGTCGTAGGGCACCTTGGAGAACGAGGCGGTCATGGCGTCGACGGACTCCACCGAACGGATGGCCACCGTCCGGCCGTAGGCCCTGCGGTCCCCCTGCACGCCCACGCTCTGCACCGGGAGCAGGACGGCGAAGTACTGCCAGGGGCGGACCATCTGGTTCTTGTCCGCCGCGGCCTCCAGCTCCTCCTCCACGATGGCGCAGGCCTCCCGGACCACTCCCACGGACTCGGGGGTGGCCTCGCCGATGACCCGGATGGCCAGGGCCGGACCGGGGAACGGCTGGCGCTCGGAGACCTCCACGCCCAGGTGCCGGGCCACCGCCCGCACCTCGTCCTTGTAGAGGTCCCACAGGGGCTCCACCAGCTTCAGGGTCATGTCCTTGGGCAGCCCCCCCACGTTATGATGGGACTTGATGGTGTCCCGGACGCCGTCCCCGCTCTCGATCCAGTCCGGGGCGATGGTCCCCTGCACCAGGAAATCGGCCCCGAAGGACTGGGCCTCGCGCTCGAACACGCGTATGAAGCGCTCCCCGATGGTCTTGCGCTTCTTCTCGGGATCGATCTGCCCCTTCAGGGCACCGAAGAACTCGTCCTTGGCGTCGACGATGCGGTAGTGCACCTTGAGCTTGTCGAACATGCGGCGCACGTACTCGGTCTCCCCCTTGCGCATCAGTCCGGTGTCCACATAGACCGTCAGCAGCCGCTCGCCAATGGCCCGGTCCACCAGCACCGCGGCCACGGTGCTGTCCACTCCCCCGGAGCAGGCTATGACCGCCTTTCCGGTGATCTTGTTCCTCAGTTCCTCGATCTTCTCGTCCACGAACTCCTTGGGGTCGAACATCAGGCCTGCACCTCTTCGGAATCCTTCTCCACCTTCTCGGCCATCTCCCTGCGGTAGGCGGCCAGTTCCTTGGCCAGCCCGGGGTCGGAGATGGACAGCATGGAAACGGCCAGCAGCGCGGCGTTGTCCCCGCGGTCCAGCCCTACGCAGGCCACCGGCACGCCCGGGGGCATCTGCACTATTGACAGAATGGAATCCAGGTTCACCTTTCCGGACACCGGCACGCCGATCACCGGCCGGTGGGTGAAGGAGGCCACCGCCCCGGGCAGCGCCGCGGCCAGTCCGGCCATGGCGATGAACACGTCAGCGCCGCTGCCGTCGACCAGGGCCTTGACCCGGTCAGGGGTGCGGTGGGCCGAGGCCACGACCATGCTGGCCTCCACGCCGAAACGCCTGAACACATCCAGGGCCTTGCGGCCCACCTCCGCGTCGCTCTTGCTCCCGAGAATGATGAGAACCGAAGCCATCGTGGCCACTGACAGAGTTCAAATAAAAAAGGATTTGCCTCCCAGGGAGGCAAGGAAAAGTTAGTGGAAGGGTTTTCAGCTCTTCATGATGGCCAGCAGGAACGCGCCGACGGCCACCAGCGCGCCGATCAGGGCGGCGATGATGTTCACGAAGGCGGCCCAGACGACCTCGGAGAGGTCCACGGTGATGAGCTCGTCAGCGTAACCCAGGTAGCCCCAGACCAGCCCCACGATCAATCCAATAACCAACAGAACGACACCTATCATCCTGCTCTTGCCGCTTCCGAAGTAAGCCGTGAAAGCCCCAGCCAGCAACATGACCAGGCTGAAGGTCAGCAGGAGCACCGTCAGGAAACCAATCCAATCCATTCTTGATCACCTTTCCATGATATTATATTAGGACGCGGGTGTCGATGACCGGCGAGCGACGTCCGCCCCCTCCGCGTGCCTGGCACGGGGAGCGGGGGCAGGGACGGTCTCCATGCCATTCGTTCACCTTGGGCGTCCTACAGGTTTTTTCACTTATTATAATTTTCCTCCAGATGAACCTCTAGATGAGCGCTGTCCAGATAGGGGTTCTTCACATGATCTCCTTGGCCCGGGACTCCACCATGTCCCAATCTGGTATGGAGGTCAGGGAGCCGGGCGAGGCCACCACGAAGGAGGCGGCGGCGCAGCCCAGCAGCCCGCAGTCCATCCAGCCCATGCCCCGGTACAGCCCGGCCCAGAACCCGGCCCGGAAGGCGTCCCCGGCGCCGGTGGGGTCCAACACGTCCACCTTGGCCGCCGGGACGTCCAGGACCTCGTTCTTGGTGTATATCCTGGCCCCCTGCCCGCCCAGGGTGTTGACTATGACCTGCATCCCCCTGAAGCTGCCTAGCAGCTCCTCCGGGCTTTCCTTTCCGGAGTAGCGAAGGGCGGTGGCCAGCTCGTTCCGGTTGCAGAACAGCATGTCCGTGTACCCCAGGGCCCTGCGGAAGCGCTCCGCGTCCCAGACGTGATGGATCTCCTGCGCCGGGTCCAGGGCCCGCCTCTTCCTCAGCATGTAGGGCTGGGAGAGCAGCTTGAGGTAGTAATCGGGAGAGCCGGTCATGAGGTGCACCGCCAGGGCCTCCCTGGCCCCCTTCACCTGCAGCGGGTACGAAGACATGTCGGCCATGGCCCCCTGGAACACATAGGCCACCTGGTCCTCCTCCTCGTCGGTGGCTATCCAGACGGTGGGGGTCTCCCTCCCCTCCACCTCCATCAGCTCGTCCAGTATCACGCCCTTGGACTCCATGAGCTGGCGGAAGGCCGGGGGAAGGTCGCTCCCCACGTAGGACACCAGGGCGGTGGGCACCCCCAGCGCCGAGGACATGGTGGCCACGTTGGCCCCGGTGCCCCCGAAGAAGCTGCGCTTGGAGAGGACGTTCGCCGAGGTGTTCAGCTCCGGAAGCCGCTTCAGCTCCAGCAGATGGTCCATGTT
The DNA here is from genome assembly GCA_040768245.1 of Methanomassiliicoccales archaeon. GTDB lineage: Archaea > Thermoplasmatota > Thermoplasmata > Methanomassiliicoccales > UBA472 > UBA472. Next base: position 18,627 of record JAXGNA010000001.1, read on the forward strand.
CGTGTGCCCGTACACGCAGAGGAAGGGCTTCATTGCGTGCCCTCCTGCCAGTCGTGCAGGTACCTTTCCTGATCCGGGGTGAGATGATCTATGCTAAGCCCAAGGGTCTTCAGCTTGATCCTGGCGACCAGCTCGTCCATGTCCGGGGGCACCGGGTGCACCTGCGGTGTCATCGTCGAGTGGTTCTTGACCAGGTGCTCGAGCGCGAGCGCCTGTATGGAGAAGCTCATGTCCATGATCTCCACCGGATGCCCCTGTCCCGCGGCCAGGTTCATCAGCCGGCCCTCGGAGACCAGGTACACGCGGCGCCCGTCCCGCAGGTCATAGCGTTCCACCTGCTCGCGCACCCGCACCGGTGGCGAGGAGATGGACTCCAGGGCCCTCTTCGAGATCTCTTTGTCGAAGTGGCCAGAGTTGCCGAGAACGCAGCCGTCCTTCATCACCGTGAAGTGCTCCTCCCGGACCACGTCCTTGCAGCCGGTGACCGTGATCACGATGTCCGCCCGGCGGGCGGCCTCCACCATGGGCAGGACCTGGAACCCATCCAGGCGGGCCTCGATGGCCCTGATGGGGTCCACCTCGGTGACTATGACGTCCGCTCCAAGGCCCTTGGCCCGCATGGCCACCCCGCGTCCGCACCAGCCGTAGCCGGCGACGACCAGGGTCTTCCCGGCCACCAGAAGGTTGGTGGCGTTCATGAATCCGTCGAAGGTGCTTTGCCCTGTGCCATAGCGGTTGTCGAACAGGAACTTCATCTTGGCGTCGTTGACGGCCATCACCGGGAATTTTAACTGACCCTGCGCGGCCATGGCCTTCAGGCGGATGACCCCGGTGGTGGTCTCCTCGTTCCCTCCCCGGACCTCCTCCAGCTGCTCCCGGCGGGTGGTGTGCAGCATGGTGATGAGGTCCGCGCCGTCATCGATCACGAACTCGGGCCTCATGTCCAGAACGGCGTTCAGATTCTCGTAGTACTCCTCGTTGCTCTCTCCCTTGCGGGCGAACACCTCGATGCCCCTCTCCTTCCGCAAGGCCAGGGCCACGGAGTCGTCGGTGGACAGGGGATTGCAGCTGGCCAGACGGACCTTGGCCCCGGCGTTGGCCAGGGTGACCGCCAGCATGCCGGTCTTGGCCTCCACGTGCAGGGCCATACCCACCTTGACGCCCTTAAGGGACCCCTCGGCCCTCATCCTCTGCCCTATCTCATTGATGACGGACATGTGGGCCTCGGCCCACGCCAGCCGCCTGGATCCCTTGGTCAGCAACTCTTGTTCCATTTGCATACCTCGATTCATTTCGGAGGTCCTTCCTCCAGGCCGCGGCAGATGCGCTGCAGCAGCGACCCCAGGTTCTCATGGTTGTCGAAGGCCGCGAGCACCCCGCGGGCCTCCTCCGGCCTATTCCTGAACCTGCTGCACCAGGCGGTGATGCCGGGCACCGCGCGGGTGATCTCGTCCACCACCGCCACCTCCGCGGCCAGGCTGGTCCTTGATAGGGGGTTCAGGTCAATGGAGATGACCCCCTTCCCGGCCTTGACCATGGCTTGCGCCCGGTCCCCGTCCTCCAGGGGGATCAGGACCACATCCGCGGACAGCAGCCCTTCCCTGGTGCATCTGGCGCGGTCGGAGGCTATTCCCTCCAGCACTGCGTCCTGATCGCGCCCCAGGACCTTGAGCCCGGTCTCCCCTTCCACGAAGTCGCAGACCAGGTCCATGCGCCGGTCGCTGCGATGAAAAAGGTTCACCTCCAGCGGGGCCCCGCAGGCCCGTGCCAGATCGCCCAGCTCGCGGGCGGCCAGGGCCGCGGCGTTCCCGTTCACGGTGATCACCGGCCTTCGGGCCAGGGATAAAAGCGCCGCTGCCGCGGCCTCCGCGGCCTCGGCCTCAGGAGTGGTGGCCTCGCCAAGCAGATAATCGAAGGCCTCCCCCCTGCCGTGGGCGATGAGCCCGGTGGTGGAGACTATACCGCGTTCGACCATGGCCGCCATACGCTCCCTGGTCACCAGCGAGCGGTACCTCGGATGGTCCTCGGATATCTTCACGGCCGGTAGAGAGCATGCTCCATCATAAACTGTATGGTGTCGGCCGTTTGGGTGGGCGGACATGATAGGATTAAATATATCCAGAAAACCTCGTTTTTGAGCAAAGATTAAATCTCAAGTGCTGTCAAATAAATATACCTTTGCGTAATGGTTTTATACTAGATTCATATTCATCATTCTCAACACCGGTTAATGACGGGGAAGTTCGGGGTGTACCATGCAATTTCTTGGGAACGTGCAGGAAGTGACCGTGGATGGCCGTCTGGTGGTCCGCGCCTCCTTCACCCCCAAGCTCAAGATGGCGGTCTTCGACAACCGCAAGAAGCCCCTGGGACGGATAGTCAGGATATTCGGCCCGGTGGACTCGCCCTACGTCACCGTCGAACCGACCGGGGACGCCAGCCTGCTCTCCATAGCTGGGAAGCAGGTCTATATTGATGGGGTCGATGAACATGGCAAACAAAAAGGAAGCGGCAGAGGAAGTAACCCGGTGCCCAGAGTGTAACAGCGGGCACCTGGTCAGGGATTATGAGAGGGGCGAGCTGATCTGCGAGGAGTGCGGATTGGTTATCGACGACCAGTTCATAGACCTTGGACCGGAGTGGAGGGCCTTTGACGTCGAACAGGGGGAGAAGCGGGCCAGGACCGGCGCCCCCATGACCTACACCATTCACGACAAGGGGCTCTCCACCGAGATCTCCTGGAAGAACAAGGACTCCTACGGAAAGAGCATCCCCACCAGGAACCGCGCCCAGCTCTATCGCCTGAGGAAGTGGCAGCGCAGGATCCGCGTGTCCAACGCCACCGAGAGGAACCTGGCCTTCGCCCTGAGCGAGCTGGACCGCATGGCCTCGGCCATGGGCCTGCCCCGCAACGTCAGGGAGACCGCGGCCATGGTCTACCGCAAGGCGGTCAACAAGAACCTGATCCGAGGCCGCAGCATCGAGGGAGTGGTGGCCGCCTCACTCTACGCCGCCTGCCGCCAGTGCAATGTCCCCCGAACCCTGGACGAGGTCGCCAGCTCCAGCAGGGTTGGCCGCAAGGAGATCGGCCGTACCTACCGCTTCATGACCCGGGAGCTTTCCCTGAAGCTCATGCCCACCAAGCCCCAGGACTACGTGCAGAGGTTCTGCTCCGAGCTGAAGTTGAGCGGGGACGTCCAGGCCAAGGCCGCGGACATCCTGAAGGACGCCAACAAGAAGGAGCTGACCTCCGGGCGCGGCCCGACCGGCGTGGCCGCCGCGGCCATATACATCGCCAGCATCCTGTGCAACGAGAGGAGGACCCAGCGCGAGGTGGCCGACATCGCGGGGGTGACCGAGGTCACCATCAGGAACCGCTACAAGGAGCTGACCGACAAGTTGGGCATCGAGATACAGCTCTGACCCGCAAACCTCTTATTATCTTAACATTTTATTGGAGAGCGCTCAGGCTTCGCATGAGGTGTTAGATTTGAAGGTGAAGAGACCCATCCTGTTGCTGCCGTCGGTCGGAGTCATATTGGCCGGCCTAATTCTGATCATGACCCCCATCACGTCCATATTCATTTACATGACCGTGGGCACCATTCCCGGAATGATCATGATCCTGCTGTTCACTGTGGCCGGGGCCTGGGAGATATCCCTTTCCCGTACCATAGCCGGAACGCAGGTGGGGGAGTGGCCAGGCCTGACCAGGGCCCTGGCCGTGCTGCTGCTCCTGCGCGCCGTGTCCTTATACTACACCGAGGACCTGGCCTACACCCTGAACCTGGTGGCCCTGGGCCTGGAGCTTCTGGCCCTGGCCCTGGTGTTCGTCTACCGCCCGGCCTTCATGCCCTCCGAGGAGGAGGTGGCCGCCTCGCTGAGACGCTTCTCCTCCGGCGGACTGAAGACCGCCGCGCAGTGCCCCAAGTGCTCCACGGTGGTCGAGGCCGACTGGACCCTGTGTCCGGACTGCGGCACCCGCCTGCCCAAGTTCTGCGCCAAGTGCGGAACGGAGATCCAGGAGGGGGACCTGGCCTGCTGCAGCTGCGGGATGACCGTGGAGGTCCCCGCCTCCCTGCTGCAGACCGTGGACACCCTGAGGATGACCGCGGAACAGGAGGCCGCCCCGGAGACCCGCTCGGCCCGCTACGCCAGGCTGGGCGACGGGCTGCTGAAGATCGGAAAGCTGGACGAGGCCATCGAGGCCTTCAAGACCGCCATCCACTACACCCAGTTCGACCGCAAGCGCACCAACTTCATGGTCAAGATGGCCGTGGTCATGGCCAACAAGGGGCGTCTGGACGAGGCCGACCAGCTGCTGGATTCCGCCATGGCCCTGGACCCCCAGGATGTGGCCGGGGCCGCGAAGCTCAAGGAAGAAATGAGAAAGGAGCCGGTCTGCCCGGCCTAGGGCCGCACGCGGGTCAGTTTCACGTACCGCAACAGCTGGCCGGAGGAGGCCAGCAGTATCTCCTTTTTAACCCCGTGGGCCAGCCTGACCGCCCGGGAGATCTCCGCCCACACTGTGGAGTAGTCGTCCGGGACCACGTGCACCAGGTATCGGGAGTGATGCTTGGAGGGGTTCCCCTCGTACACCCTGAAGTGCGTTCCGTACTTGAACCCGGTCTTGACCACCATGCCCCGGGAGCGCAGGTCCTTGTAGGCGGACATGCGCATGTCGAAGTCCGGCTGGGAGCGCTTGGCGCTGCTCAGCAGCCCGTTCATGCCCATCCTCTGCCCGGAGCGTATGGAGCGGATGTCCAGCCGCCCCTTCTCCATGAGGTACACCGCCTCCAGCAGGGACAGCTGCAGCATGGGCCCTATCTTCTTGCCGTAGAAGCCGTTCTCATACAGGCGGTCGGCCTCCGCGCCGAGCACGATGACCGCGTCGTCTATCAGGGCGCCCTCCGCGTTGGTGGGGCCCTCCTCGGTGTGCCCTCCGGGCTCCGCCTCCTCCAGGGTGTAGTAGGTGATGTCGCCCTCCTCGTCCACCACTCCCAGCAGGAGGTCCTTGCGGGTTCGCTGGGAGGTCTCGCTCTTCTCCAGCAGCCCGGCGATGTTGAAAATGTCCCGCTCGGATATGGCCAGCACCCAGTTCTTGGCCTGGGAGTTGTGCGGCGAGGCGCCCCTGGGGTAAACCCGGAAGTTGAAGTCCCCCTGGTCCACCTTGACTATGTAGCCCCTCTGCCGCAGGTCCCGGTAGACGATGTACCGGGGCTGCAGCGCATCGGTGGAGCGCGCGGCCCGGCGGTACAGGGTGGCGTGGTCCACATCCCTTCCGCCGATCTGCACCTGCAGCTTCTCGCACTCCAGAAGGTACAGGGCCTCCAGCAGGTCGAGCTCCAGCCCCCCTCCGGAGCGGGGGTAGCCATAGTATCCCTTGTTGTATATCTGGCTCCCCTCGGCCATCTCGGAGATGATCACGCTGTCGCCCACCAGCTCGCCGGCCATGCCACTTGAACGGTGTCCGTTAGTTAAATGTTCCCGCGCCCGAGAAATATATATACTAAATGTTGACAATTCATAGATGTAAACAATTGGTTCAATAGTTGGTGTGACATGGACGAACTGGACGTTTTGCTGTCGGTGATCGAGAACCCCACCCGACGTAGGATACTGGAGGCGTTGGTACGGGAGCCGCACTACCCGCTGCAGCTCTCGCGCGAGCTGGGGCTGAGCCAGCAGGGAATTATGAAGCACCTTAGGATGCTGGAGGAGCTGGACATGGTGCGCTCGTTCACCGAGGAGTCCGATCAGGGAGGGCCTTCCCGCAGGCGCTACTTCCCGACCACAGGATTCACCATGGTGGTGGACATCGGGCCCGGGCTGTTCAACACCGAGGTGGCGGTCCGCCCTTTCGATGATGAGCCCCAGACCGCGGCCAGCCAGGAGGACGGGCGGCGCATCAAGGACCTGAGGGCGGAGCTGGGAAGGATCGACCAGGAACTGGATGATCTGAAGGAGAGGCGTTCCAGGCTCATCCACGAGAAGGAGGGCCTGCTGGAGATGGCCGGGCGCATGGTAGACTCGGCATTCCACGATTACCAAAGCCGCAAGGTGGTCTATGAGTACATCCTGCACCCGGAGATGGAGCCCAGGGACCTTGCCAGGGGGCTGGGTCTGAGGGATGACACCGTGGAGGGGATACTGAGACAGCTGGAGGGAGAGAATGACCGTCGAGAGTGACCTGGAGAGGTACCTGAGGGAGATCAAGAGGATAGGGAGCAGCCTGGACCAGTCCATGAAGGCCGCGGCCGCGGACATGGACCGCCTGGGACGGGAGGCCCTGAAGGACGCCACGGAGATGGCCAAGGTCGGAGGGAAGGAGGCCGAGCAGGCCCTGCTACGTCTGGAACAGGAGCTGAAGGAGGGCGGGCCCAACATCCGCAGGGAGATGGACGATGTGCAGCGGCGCCTGGAGGAGGTTGCGTCCAGGCTGGAGCAGGACCTGAGGAGGTTCCTTAAGTAAAGTATTTATAGAAGTACAAACACTAATGTATTGTACTAAGAGTATACAACTCTTGGTTCATATGTGAAAGGTGATAGGATGTCAAGAGCAAGGAAAGAGCCTGTGGACCTGGTACCCAGGGTCTGGACCTGGGGCCCGGTCTCGGTGTTCGAGGAGATGGACCGCCTGTTGAACGACATGCGCTCGGGGTTCCTGCTGCCGGGACATGACGTATTGCCCAAGGAAGGCACCAGGATGCCCAGCATGGACCTGCGGGAGGAGAACGACCGCTACCTGATACAGGCGGACATGCCGGGGATGGGCAAGGAGAACGTGTCCATCGAAGTGGAGGGCGACCTGCTCCGGATCTCCGCCCAGAGGGAGCATGATACCGAGGAGAAGGAGGAGGGCTACATCCGCAGGGAGAGGGGCAGCATGCGCTTCTTCCGACAGGTGCGGCTTCCGGAGAACGCCGACGAGGGCAGCATCAAGGCCCGGATGGAGAACGGCGTCCTAGAGGTCTCTGTGCCCAAGAAGAGGGCGGCAGAGGAGAAGAGGAGCAAGATCGAGGTGGAGTGAGCTCCGCCTCAAATTGAACGAGTGAAAGAGATGAGTTCGTCAGACAAGGTATTGAAGGTGTCCGAGGCCAAGTCCAAGGACGCCGGACGGGGAATCGCCAGGGTGGACCCTGCGGTCATGGAGGCCCTGGGGCTGAACGCCGGCGACGTGGTGCAGATCGAGGGCAAGAAGAAGACCGTGGCGCTGGTGTGGCCGGGGTACAACGAGGATGCCAATCGCGGGGTCATCCGCATCGACGGGACCATACGCCGCAACGCCCAGACCAGCATAGATGAGAAGGTGGCCATAAGGAAGGTCGGCGTGAAGCCGGCCCAGAAGGTGGCCTTCGCGCCCACGGAGGAGTTGCGCATCATGGGCGGAGAGGAGTACCTGGCCCAGATGATGGAGGGGCGGGTGTTCTCCCGCGGCGACGTGGTGGAGCTGAACGTCATGGGCCGGCGCATCGACCTGGTGGTCATGTCCCACGCCCCGGGGGCGGACGCGGTGCTGCTGACCGGGGACACGGAGATCAAGATCAGCGAGAAGCCGGTAAAGGATGCGGGCACCGGCATACCCAAGGTCACCTACGAGGACATCGGCGGACTTGGGGACGAGGTCAAGAAGGTCCGGGAGATGATCGAGCTCCCACTGCGCCACCCGGAGCTGTTCGAGAGGCTGGGAGTGGAGGCCCCCAAGGGCGTGCTGCTCCACGGACCTCCCGGAACGGGAAAGACCCTCCTGGCCAAGGCTGTGGCCGGGGAGACCAGCGCCAACTTCGTGTCCATAGGCGGACCGGAGATCATGAGCAAGTTCTATGGAGAGAGCGAGGAACGGCTGCGCGAGATATTCAAGCAGGCCGAGGAGAACGCCCCCTCCATAATATTCGTGGACGAGATCGACTCCATAGCCCCCAAGCGGGACGAGGTCTCCGGGGAGATGGAGCGGAGGATCGTGGCCCAGCTGCTGGCCCTTATGGACGGCCTGGAGAGCCGCGGCAAGGTGGTGGTGATCGGCGCCACGAACCGCCCCAACGCCCTGGACCCCGCCCTGCGGCGCCCGGGCCGCTTCGACCGCGAGATCGAGATCAACATACCCAACCGCGGCGGGCGTCTCGACATACTGCAGATACACACCCGAGGAATGCCGTTGGCGGAGGACGTGGACCTGGAGCGTTTGGCCGATCTCACGCACGGCTACGCCGGGGCGGACCTGGCCGCGCTGTGCAAGGAAGCGGCGATGCACTCCCTGCGTCGCATCTTGCCCGACCTCGACCTGGAGGAGGACACCATCCCCATGGAGGTGCTAAACCGCATAAACGTGCACAAGGACGACTTCTTCGCCGCGCTGCGGGAGATGTCCCCTTCCAGCATGCGCGAGGTGCTGATAGAGTCGCCGAACCTGCATTGGGAGGACATCGGTGGACTGGAGACGGTGAAAGCGGAGCTGAAGGAGGCGGTGGAGTGGCCTTTGAAGTACGCCGGGCTCTTCGAGCACATGAGCGCCGAGCCGCCCAAGGGCGTGCTGCTGTATGGACCGCCTGGCACGGGAAAGACCATGCTGGCCAAGGCCGTGGCGACCGAGTCCGAGAGCAACTTCATCAGCATCAAGGGGCCGGAGTTCCTGAGCAAATGGGTGGGCGAGAGCGAGAAGGCGGTGCGCGAAACGTTCCGTAAGGCCAGGCAGGCCGCGCCGTGCATAATCTTCATGGACGAGATCGACTCCATCGCCCCCACCCGGGGCGGCGATTCCGACTCGCACGTGACGGAGAGGGTGATCTCCCAGCTGCTGACGGAGCTGGACGGCCTGGAGTCGTTGCACAACGTGGTGGTCATCGCGGCCACCAACCGCCCGGACATCATCGATCCGGCGCTGCTGCGCCCGGGACGCTTCGACCGACTCATTCAGGTGGGCGCACCGGACCTGGAGACCAGGAAGGCCATCCTGCAGGTGCACTTCAAGCGGAAGCCGTTGGCGGACGATGTTAACCTGGACGAGGTGGCGCACAAGACCGAGGGGTACACCGGTGCCGATCTGGCGGCTATCGCCAACGAGGCGGTCATGACCGCCATACGCGAAGCGGTGGCCTCCGGAAAAGGGGAGGACCCCGAGGCGATGAAGGAAACGAAGGTGCAAATGAAGCACGTGATGGACGCGGTGGAGAAGCACCGCCCCATCTCCCTTCAGGAGCTGAGCAAGTTCCAGAAGATAGCCAAGGATTTCGAGTACGTGAGGTGATGAGATGAGGAAGGTCGGACGTGACGACGAATGGGACGGGCTATTCCGTTCCTTCGACGACGAGTTCGAGGTCATGCGGGAGCGCATGGACCGTCTGATGGAGGCCGCCCTGCGCGGGACCGGGAGCGATCCGCTGGTGTACGGATTCTCGATGCGCACCGGCGCGGACGGGCGCCCGGTGGTGCAGGAGTTCGGGAACGTGCCCAGGGCCGGCGGGCTCCCTCCGGACACCAGCTGCCGCGAGCCGCTTACGGACGTGGTGGAGGAGGAGGACCGGGTACGGGTCATCGTGGAGCTTCCGGGGGTGGAGAAGGAGGACATCGACCTGCGGGCCGAGGACCGCCAGCTGAGCATCTCCGTTGACACGGAGCGCAAGCGCTTCTGCAAGAGCCTGGACCTGCCCTGCGAGGTGAGGGCCGACAGCGCTTCCGCGGAGTATCGCAACGGGGTGCTGACGGTGCTGATGGACAAGGCGCCTCCGATACCCAGGGGTACGAAGATAAGCATTGGCTGAGGGACCCTGGCCCCCTTTCTTTTTCTTGACAATGGTTATATAGAAGTTATAGCGAATTACAGCACGTGCAGCGCGATGAGCTGATCCGGTCCGTGCGCGAACTTCTGCTGCGCTCGGGTTTCCACGCCTCCATGCCCCTCAAGCTGAGGAGCATAGCCTTCGACATAGTTGCACGCAGGGACCGCAGCCTGATGCTGGTGAAGGTGCTGACGAACATTGACGCGTTCTCCAAGGAGAACGCCGAGGAGCTGAAGGTCCTGGCCGAGGCGCTGGGCGGATCGATCATGCTGGTGGGGGAGCGTTCCGGCTCCGGTGAGCTGGAGCAGGGCATAGTGTACTCACGCTTCGACATCCCCATAATCGCCCTCTCCACCATGAAGGACCTGTTGATGGAGGATGAACCTCCGTTCATCTTCGCAGCCCCCGGCGGCCTGTATGTTCGCCTGGACAATGAGCTGCTGCACCTTATCCGGGAGGAGAAGGGGGTCAGCCTGGGCACACTGGCGGAGGTGGCGGGGGTCTCCAGACGCACCATACAGATGTACGAGGCGGGCATGGGGGCCATGATCGATGCGGCCCTGCGCCTGGAGGAGTACCTGGGCAAGCAGATCGTGGTGCCGGTGGACCCCATGGGCTACCGGCCCCCGGCGCAGGGCGCCAGGCCGCTGGACATGGAGAGGTGCGATGATTTCAGCAAGAACATCTACTCCATGCTGATGCAGCTGGGGCTGATGGTCAAGCCCACCGAGAAGTGCCCGTTCGAGGCCCTTACGGTGGACAGGGACCTGCTGATACTCACCGGCCTGGGCAAGGACGAGGCCAAGCTGGCGGACAAGGCCAAGGTGGTCTCGGACATCTCGCGCATCACCGGGAAGGAATCGGTTATATTCATCGAGCGTTTACACACCAGGCACAGCATCGAGGGCACGGCGCTCATCGGACGCGACGAGCTGAAGAAGATACACGAATCGGAGCGCCTGCGCAAGATGGTCAACGCCCGGAGCGAAGTGGATGCAAGAGATTGAGCTGAACGGTTCAAAGGTTTTCGTTCTGCCTGTGATCAAAGGATTGGTCAGCGAACGCGAGAAGGTGCGCTCGGCGATCCTGGAGGTCCGCCCGGAGGCCGTGGGCATCTCCATATCCAGGGAGGAGCTGGAGGGCCTCAGGGCCTATGCCGGAGAGGAGATCGAGCTCAGCGAGCTGGAGGAGGCCTATAGCGCAGGGCTGCAGGAGTTCGGGGAGGTGCAGCTGCCTCCGCCCTGCTATCTGGAGGCCTTGAAGGTCGCCGGAGAGCTGGGCATACCGATCATCCCCCTGGACATGAACGAGGAGCTGTTCTCCGACCGCTACTGCGAGCTCATCGGCGGACTGGAGCTGGTAAAGGAGTCGTTCTTCTCCCGCCGCATCGCCAGGAAACGCTTCGACATGGAGAGCGCGGAATCGTTCGTTCTTGATTATGACCGCAAGGTGAACGGGGGGAGGGGGCTGTCCACACTCAACCAGGAGAGGGAGGCCCACATGGCCTCGGCATCGATCGACGCCTTGGGCTCGCGCCGCACCCTCCTGATCGCGGTGGAGCTGGAGCGCTGCGAGGGGTTCGCTTCTGAGCTGGAGAGGCATTATTCCACGCGAGACGATAAATAGCCCGGATAGTGTTTGGTAGGATATGGATGGGGGGGAGGGGATGACTCTTGGTCGATCGTTCACCGAAAAGGTGGACGCCCTATCCGCATGGTTGGAGAGGGACCGTCTGAACCTGTGGCAGACCTTCCTATACGTGGCCCTGGTGGCGTTGGCAAGGGACCTGTCGGAGTACTTCCTCCTGGACCAGGCCTTCGTGGGGACCCCTCATCCGTGGATCTTCAGCATCGCCCACCATGTGGCCTTCTTCATACTGACCTACCTTGGGCTGGTCATCATCCTCAAGGTGTTCTCCGGTTCCGGCCTGCGCAAGTGCATCAATTATACGAACTGCTACTACTGGATCATCATCATACCCCCATGGATCGATCATTTCATCTTTGGCCAGAGCGTCAATTACGCCTATTTCTCCTGGACGGATTTCCTTGCCGCATTCTTCCTGCTGGGGGGCGACTCGTTCCATCCCGGGCAGGGCATCGAGGTCATAGTGGTGCTCTTCGCCCTGTTCGCCTATGTGTTCTGGAGGCACAGGGGCGATCTGGTGGATGTTCAGGGGCGGGGGGTGCTGGCCCTCAGGCTGGGCGGAATGGCCATCTTCACCGTGGCCTCGATGTTCGTGCTGGGAACCCCCGGGACCTACCTTCCGGTGGGTTCGGAGGCCGGGATCCCGGTGTTCCCGAACTTTGACAGCACCAGATACGTGCAGTTCCACATGTTCATCTTCTCCTATTTCTACATGGCATCGGTGGTCCTGGTCCTGGCGCTGAGCTTTATCGCGCTTCACGGTAGGTTCTGGAAGGAGAGGGGGGCCCTCCGCCCTTATCAGACCGCATTCTTCGCCGCGATAGTGGCAGCGGGAATCGCTTTCGGTTGGCAGAGCTCTGGGGGCGGGGACCTGATCATACGTATACTGGACCGCCCGTTCTGGGTCAACATAGCTTATGCATTGCCCACCGTGATCACGGCGGTCCTCGCTTGGCAGGTGAGCGTGATCTGGAACGACCTGAGCGACCGGCACTGGGATTCGCCCCTCAAGCGGGGCCGGGTGCTGGCCTCCGGCCTGATCTCCCCCAGGATGCTCCAGGAGGTCTCGGCCGTGCTGGCCATCGTGGTGCTGGGGGTGTCCCTGCTGCTAAGCCTTCAGCAGTTCGCGATCATGGCGGCCATACTGGGCATGGCCTTCGTCTACTCCTTCTCCCCCGTTCGCTTCAAGCAGGCCCTTCTCAGCCCATTGCTCATCGGGATGGGGACCTTCCTGGCCTTCCTCTACGGGGCCTCCGCCCCTTACAGCGAGATAGGCATGGTGGGGGACGTTGCATATCTTACCGGCGAGGTGATCGAACCGGCCCTGGTGCTGGACACGGTCATCGTGGGAGCCTTCATGTTCATCGGCCTGGTGGTGGGATCGATGATCACCGATGTCGACGGGTATCAGGAGGATGCCGCGGGAAAGGTCAGGACCATATACACCGTTTTCGGACTTGAGAGGGGGGCGGGGTATGTCTCCGTGCTCATCTTCCTCTCCGCCTTGGCCCCATTGGCGCTGTTCAATGACCTGTTGGACCTGTTGGTCTTTCCGGCCCTGGGGATCGGGGCGGCGATGCGGTTCAGGAAGAGGAGGAGCTCGATCTCCGTGATGCCGATCGCCCTTGTGGGCATGATCTATGCGGCGCTGCGGTTCTTGGGAACGCTCTAGGGCAGGGAACGGAAGAACAGGCGATGGAACCGGGTCATGGTCATCAACAGCAGTTTGCGCCAATCCTCCTCCCCGGAAGCCATCCTGGTCCAGGCCTCCACGTAGGGCACCTCGTCCTTGATGATCCGGAAGAAGGCCCCGGCGTCCACCACTCCCAGCAGCCAATGCAGCACCGGAGATATTGCGGCCGCGGCCATGATGTCGCGGATGATGGTGTCCTTGACCGCCCGCTCGTAACCGCTTGCTGAACCGGCCTTCCCGCTGATGAGGTCCGCCGCCGTACGGCTGGCCAGGATGGAGCTGGCCAGACCGTGGGACAGGCCCTCTCCGCTGAGAGGGCTCACCAGCCCCGCGCTGTCCCCCACCAGCATGATCCTGCGCGAGGATATCCGGGAGCGGGGAAGGATGGGTATGGGATGCGAGGCGGGCGGCAGGTCCTCCGCGGCCCTGGCCGAACTTTTTGCTATCACCCTGCTCAGCCCATCGTGAAGAGCCGCCTTGGAGTACCCATGCCCTCCGACCCCGTAATTGGCCCGGCCATGATAGGGGAACATCCATCCCATGAGCGGGAACATGGGATAGCGTTTGATGAACCGGGGTGGAGCGTCGAGCATGTGCACCTCGATCTCGTCAGGGGGCTCCTCCTCCGTTCGCAGTATGGAGCGCACGCCCATGGCCATGCTACGGCGGGGCGGGGGACCGAACAGCCGCCTGGCGTTGCCGCTGGTGGCCCCTTCGGCGATGATCGCGCATCTGGCACTTACCGCCCCGGCGGTGGTGGTCAGTTCCACAAGTTCTTTCTCATGGATGCTCTGGACTTCGGTCCCGGACATGGCCACCACCCCGGCATTTTCAGCCTGCTGGAACAGGTAGCGGTCGAGGTTGGTGCGGTCCACAGTATATGTCAGGCAGCGATCGAATCGGAACCTTTCCTGGAAATCATCTCCGATGATGCGGAAGCCGCGCACCTCCTTCTCGATCAGCCCCTGGGGGATCGGGAAATCCAGCCTGGAGGCCGCCCTCATCAGCACCCCTCCGGCGCATACCTTGGTCCAGGGCAGCTCCTCCCGCTCTATCAACACCGTCGATAGGCCTGCCTGGGCGCAGAGATATGCGCAGTAGGAGCCGGCCGGACCGCCCCCGGAGACGGCCACGTCGAATCGCGCTCGACCGCCCTCACTTGCGCCTACGGTCCACCCTCCTTATGGCGCCCTCCATGGCTACCAGTCCCAGCACCCCGAATATGGGGTACAGTATGGACAGATCGACGTTGCCCGCCTGTATGTTGATGACAGACTCGCTACCGGACAGCTGGTTCAGGGATTGCTCGCCCCATTGCCAGCCTCCCACCAGCGGATCGTTGCGGTACAGCCAGATGGATGGCGCGGTCCCGCCGCTACGTCCCGGTGCGAAGCCTATGGTCAGAGCGATGTCCGGATAGCCGTCCCCGTTGAAGTCGCCGATGGCCAGCGCCTGGGAGTTGTAGATGCCGTTGTTGTTGCCCACGGCCGCGGCCAGCTGGGTGGTTATCACGGAGATCGGACTGTCGAAGCTTACCCCTCCGTTGTTGGTGGAGATCATCAGGGTCCTGGTGTTGGTCCCGCTGCCCACGTTCGATGTGCCAACTATGATGTCGGGCCACCGGTCCGGCTTAGGATCGATGGCGCCGCTCCCCACGTCCGCCACGGCCAGGCAGGTGATGTGCTCACCGGAGCCGACCGTGAACGAGACGGACATCAACGGCCCAGGCCAGTATACGCGGTCCGTCCTGTGGGCTATCGATAGGAGGTTGACCATCAGCGTGTCGTTGGTGACATCTCCAAGGGACGAATCGGTCGCTATGACCTTCACATAGTATAGCGAATTGGTGGTGTGCGGAAGCATGATCTGGTTAAGTGCCTCAACGGTCTCATTGAAGATGAAGGCCGGATACCAGATGGTGCCATCCGTGGAGTACCAGACCTCGAAGTCCTCGCCAGCCGTGAGCGTGTACGCGGACATGCTCATCTGATGGGTGATCTGCGTGGGAGCGTTCGGTATCTCGAATATGTACTCCAACCAGCGCGTCTCGGCGAACCTCACCTCCAAGCGCAGGTAGTCGAACTGGACCGTGCCGACAGCTCCGTTGTTGATGAACATGGCGCGGAACGAGGATATCTCGCCCCAGGTGTCGACGCCTTGGGCCAGAAGATCGAACGTGGCGTTGACGTTGAGGGAAGAGCTGCTGGGCTGGAAGGACGTATCTACGTATGTCGTTCCATCCAGCGAATAGCGCACGTAGTTGTTCCCGCTGTAGTCCGCGGTCGCCGAATACTTGACCCTGAGCGTGACCTCGGTGATCGGTTTCGTCGAGTAGGTGCTATCGGTCAGGAAGCTGCTTATGTGCATGGTCTGCAGGGCATTGACGTTGTAGGTGATTCCATCGTCATACGTCAGATCGTTCAGGTTCTGGAACGTGTCATCGGGGTTGGGATTGGTCACCTGCTTCGCGTTCGGAAGCCCCAGGATGACTGAGGTGTTCTTGTATACTTCCCTCAGCGCCATGTAATTGGCGTCCAAGGAGCTGATGTCCGACAGGGTGCCGGTCACCGAGGCGCTGGGTTCGGACCCCACGACGTAATCGTCGTTGGGGGTGGCCACCACCTCGGTCGGGGTTGTGGGCATGGTGCGGATCATGTATACTGAGCTGACCCCCGAGCCGATCGCTGTTGATGTCCTGACAATGTCCAGGTAACCATTGCGGTCCACGTCGGCCAGGACCACAGAGGGGGACCTCTGAACGTGGTCCCACGGATCTGTTCCCGGAATTGTCGGTACGTTGCTGGACGGGACCAGGGATCCGACGCCGAAGGCATCGCTCTTGGGATTCGCGGAGTTACCGATCACCTGCTTCCATTGGTTCAGCCATATCTTGGTGACGCCGGTTTCGTACACGGCAACGATATCGTCCACGCCATCCCGGTTGAGGTCGCCCACGGCCAGATCAAGGGCCGCGGGATTGGCATCCTGGTTGGTGTAGAGGTTGGTCCCGGTTATTTGCGTCTTGGTCCAGGACCCGTCATTCCAGAACACGTAGATGCCCCGGTTGAAGAACATGCCTTGGGAGTTCTGATAGTTGGCACCTCCCTCGCTGCTCGCGGTGGTCCAAACGACCGGGTGCATGAAGGAGGCCACCAGGTCCAACTTACCATCGCCATTGAAGTCGCCAGACTTGATGGCGCCCACTATCTCATTCAATGATATGTAATCATCACCAGAATATCTTGAGACAAAACTGGTCCGATCTTCGGACCACACAGTTACATCTTCATTTACTGTTCCTTTATCACTATTTCCGTACCATGTTCCTAATGAATGAGATTGCATGGATGCTTGTTGCCCAGAGAGAGCGTCGAAGGGTGTCGCGATGATGTATGGCAGCGTGGACCATTTGGACCCGTCCACCTTCTCGTTCCGGTACCAGGCGATGGCCACGGTGCTGTCCTGGTACCCTACCACCAGGTCCTTGCGGCCGTCGTTATCCACATCCACCAGCTCCATGCCGATGGGGCCGTCATAGGTGCTCGTGTCGATGTTGATGCGGTCCCATTGATCGAAGCGTTCCCCGTTCTTGAACCAGGCCAGACCGTTGTCGTCCCAGGTTGCCCCGGAAGCGCTCCAGGTGTAGGAGCCGGACCCAATGCTGGCCACGATATCGGTGGTGGTCTTGGGGGCGGTGATGTTGAACTGGTAGTTCAGGTTGTAGTAGGTCTCGCCAGTGCCGCTGTTGCCGGAGTCCGTGAACACGGGGATGAACAGGCTGTAGTGGTTCTTTCCCGGAAGCCACCAGGCCTGATTGGCCCTAAGCAGGTTGATCTGGACTGTGTAGGCGCTGTTGGCGGTATCGCTGTCAGGAAGGCGCGTCGGATCCCCGGTGACCTTGGAGGTCTTGTAGACCTGGGAAAGCGGAGGGTCCAGGGCCAGCGTTATGGTCGGCGGGTATGCGTTGGCCGCCGGTGGAGCCTTCTTGATGATGTACCTGCCGGTGTAATCGTTGACCTGAAGGTCGTTCATCACCACTGCGGTAACCGTGGAGTCCACGTCCTTGGTGAATATCTTGAGGTAGACCACATCGGTGTGGTTGAAGGACCTGCACTGCTCCAGCCTATTGCTGGTCTCGTTCAACTTGTAGGTGATGATGATCGGATAGGCCGCCCCGGATACCGAAATGGAGTCGGCGATGTTGACCACAGTGCCGGTGTTGTCCCTCAGGGCAATCTGCAGCGGGAAGACCAGGGGCTGATCGGGCGCGGTCAGGTTGATCACGTACCGATAGAACGTGGCGAATATCCCACCATATGAGAAGGCGTTCACCAGTTTGGTCGGAGGGGTGATCAATCCCCCGGTTGTCGGGTTGGTCATATAGAACGAGTTCTCCAGGGCCAGGTTGGTCAGCCTGTCGCTGTAGACCTCGATGTACAGCTTTTGCCCGGGCTCATATGCCCTGGTGATCACGTTGTCGGAGGACCTCCGGATGTAATAGAATATCGTTCCGCCCTGTCCGCCCTGTCCGCCGCTCTGACCGCCGCTGGCATCAGGCGGGTATGTGCCGTTGACGAAGTAGCTGGAATAGTTGTTGAAGGGGCCGTAATAGTTATCTGAGCTTCCACCGCCCGAGTACTGGGCCCTCAGGGTCAGCGTAGAGGTGCTCACCCTTCCGGTTTGGTCCTTGGCAGATATCACGACCACCTTGTCGTTCATGGCGATGTTGCCCGTCTTCGCCGCGCTGACGAACACCCCGTCGTTGTTGCCGTCAAGGAGGGGGATGTTCCCCAGGCCGATCGAGGTCGCGTTAATGATAACGCTGGACATGTTAAGGTCGCCGTTGGGGTCGATAACAGATGCATAGAAGACGAAGGATGACTCGTGGACGATGATGGAGGGGGTTGTTCCCCGGGTGGTGATGATCGGAGCATACGAATCCAGGGTCTGCCCTCCGGTCATCAACGCCCTCCAGACGATCACATTATGGGCGCTGTCGATGACCATCATCTCGATCGGCGTGTTCTGATCGATCCCGGTCAGTCGATACGACCAGGTCTCTCCTGTCGCCCAATCATCACCCAGGGAAGTGGTCGAGTTAGAAATCTTCAATGGAATGTAGTTGCTGCCGGTATTGAGATATATGTTGGTGGACCAATTATTCAGGACCTGGCCACCTTTGTGGGTCACATTTATCCATCGACCTCCGTCGGACAGGTCCGATAGCTGATAGCTCATCTCGGCGTAGGTCTGTTCCTGTGGCTGGGGCATGGATACCACATAGAACATTATACTTGAGAACAACGTGACGGTGATTCCAAGTATCAGGAGGTTCCCGATTATCTCGGATACCGCCTTGCGACATTTCCTAAGTTGCTTGTTGAATCGGACCATGACCTGCCTCCCTCGGACGGGCATTTTTTAAATATTTTGTGAATAAATAATGGGACGGTTATCTATTTAATATTACCAGGGCCTCTTCTTCTACCCATTAGTGTGGGGCTTTTTATGTATTTATAAATATCCTCTTTAAGAGGGGATTAGCATCGATCCTGCTGGGACGAGCGCGATGGACGGGAAACGAAAATTGACGATGGCGGCCCCCGGGCCCTTTGATCGATGGGATGATGAAGGGTCGTGCGAGCTGATGGGATACGCCCCTTCCAACGGCGGGGGTGGCCTTTAACGCAATGCGCATTGGGGCACTCAGTATTCTATGCCCTTCCTGGCCTCCAGCCCATCGTCGTAAGGATGCTTCTCCACGGTCATGACGGTGACCAGGTCGGCCTCCTTTCGGAGCTCCTCGGGAGCGTTCCTTCCGGTGCATATGACCTCCGCCCCGTTGGCCCGGGAGCGCAGTACCTCCAGGACCTCGGAGCAGGACAGCAGGTCGAAGTAGATGGCCACGTTTACCTCGTCCAGGATGATAAGGTCGTACTCCCCGCAGCCCAGGATGCAGCGGGAGAACTCCAGGGCCCTCCGCGCACAGTCCAGGTCGTCCTGGCAGTGATGGCCCTTGGCTATCAGTTTCCCGGAACCGAACTGGAAGACCTCGATGCCCATCTTGCGCAGCGCCAGGACCTCCCCGTAATCCTCGCCCTTCTTCATGAACTGTATCACGCACACCCGCAGGTCGTGCCCCCAGGCCCGGAGTGCCAGGCCCAGCGCGGCAGTGGTCTTGCCCTTGCCCTCCCCGGTGTAGACGTGCAGCAGCCCCAGCTCGTTCTCGGCCATCTTACCATATCCTTCATTCGGTTCCAGGTTTTTATATATTGCAATCCCCGGTAGGGAAATGGATGATCGAGCTGGAGGTGAAGGCCCCCTGCAGGGACCTTGCGGGACTGGAGCGCCGGCTGCTCTCCCTTGGCGCCAGGCACCTGGAGGATCTGGAGCAGGTCGACATGTACCTCTCCCACCCCGTGCGCGACTTCGGAGCAACTGACGAGGCCCTGCGGCTGCGCCGGGAGAACCGGCGCTCCCGGATAACCTACAAGGGACCGAAGATGGACCAGGACACCAAGATGCGAGAGGAGATCGAGCTGGAGGTGGAGGACCTGGAACGCATGTCAATGCTCCTGGAGCGCGTCGGATTCAGACCCTTCCTGAAGGTGGTCAAGCGCCGCCGGGTTCTGGAGCTGGAGGGCGTGCACTTCTGCCTGGACCGCGTGGAAGGGCTAGGGGACTTCGTGGAGATGGAGTACCAAGGCCAAGACCTGGGGGAGGGCAAGCGCAGGATCAATGAGCTGAGGACCAAGCTGGAGCTGAAGGGGAACGAGAGGCGCTCCTATCTGGAGCTGCTCCTGGAGAAGGGATGAACGCTCACATCGAGCGAATCTTCTCGATCACGAAGTCCTTTATGGCCGGATCGTCCGGTATGGTCACGGATTTCTTGAACCGCTCGGTGCCGTCGGGCAGATAGTATCCCCGGGACAGGGAGATGAACTCGTTCTCTCCCTCTTCGGTGATGGCCTTCTTCCGCGCCACCTCGATGAAGTTGTTGCGGCCGAAAGGTATCTTTTCGGAGCTCAGGGTGATAAAATCCACTTTCTTTCCTGGCGCGTCTTCATCCATTGCAGTTGCCTCCGTTTTGGTAGGTATGCAACAATCGGTAAAATTATAAAGGTTTGCCTTATGGATGTTCCCTGCTGGCTTTTTTTATGAGTTGACATGAATTCAGTTCTGGCCTGTAACGCAGGATTATTATCATCGACAGGTAAAAATAGAACCGGCGGGATGGAAGAGGGCATGGATGGACCGGCCCCGGGGAGGACCTGCCCCCGTTGCTCCGCATCGATGCCCCAGGATGCGGCCTTCTGCCCCCGTTGCGGGGCGCCCCAGACCATGGGAGAGGAGGATATCGCCAGGCAGTACAGCTACTATGCCCCACCACCGGTGTTCTATGTCCAGAAGAGCTCCCTGGAGAACGCCATGGACATCGGCAGGGGCATCGGGGCCATAATGACCGTGGCCATCCTGGCCCTGGTGGCCGTCAACCTGGGGATAATGCTCTGGGGCATGGGACTGGTCATCCCGGAGGCCCTGGAGACCTACACCTCACTGTTCCTGGCCCTGCCCTGGCTGTGGACCTTCCTGCAGCTGCATGGCTGGGCCTTCGTGGCCTACTACCTGCTGCTGATCGCGGCCGTGCTGCTCTCGTACGTCTACATGCTCTTCAAGGGACGCCGTGAGATGATCAGGGAGCTGACCTTCAAGCCCACCGCGCACTCCCCGGCCTACGTCATCTCCACCCTGTTCATGGCCGTGCTGACCATGAACACCGCGTACATACTGTTCCTGGGGCTGATAGGCATCGATCCCTCCTCCGGAGGAGTGTCCGGGGAGCTGTGGGCCATGCTGTACAGCCTGCTTAGGGCCTCGGTGTGGGAGGAGGTCATCTGCCGCATACTGTACATAGGGCTGCCCCTGGGAGTGGTCTACGCCCTCAAGGGGCAGCGCGGCAACTATCACCGATACCTTCTGGGCGGGGGGTTCAGCTTCGGACCCTGGGAGAAGGCGTTCCTGATCTTCTCCTCGGCCATGTTCGCCCTGGCCCACGTGTTCAGCTGGGACCTGTACAAGGTCCCGCCCACCTTCGTGGCCGGGCTGGCCCTGGGGTACCTGTTCCTGAAGTACGGGGTTTACGCCAGCATAATGCTGCACTTCTTCATCGATTACCTTTCGATGCCCTTGCAGGTCTGGACGGGGGATGCGGCCGCCGGAGCGCTGGGCCTCTTCATCCTGGCCATCATGGCCGTGGGGTCGGTGTATCTGTTATACTACACCGTCCGCGCGGCGGAGCTCTTCAGCGGGAGGAGGATGGTCAGGTGGGAGGGCAGGCGGCCTTCGAACGCTTTCTATCGCCCTGTACCGCAGAGCGCCTACCGCCCGTACGACGGACCGATGACCTCGCCGTCCTTCGGATACATATGCAGGCACTGCGGTTGGACCGAGGCCAGGTATGTCGACGGTCAGTTCATCTGCTCCCGATGCGGCGGCAGGAACTGAATCAATCCAGCGAGGACAGCGCGGCCTGCAGGCGGTCCCTAGAGGTCAGCGAACGTTCCAGCTCCCGGGCCTCGATGACATATCGCCCCTGATAGGGTCGGAAGGCCCCCAGCCACCTCCGGAAGTCGATGTTGCCCTCGCCCAGCACCAGATGCCGGTCCAAGTCCCCCACATTGTCGTGCACGTGCATGTTGATGAAGCGCTCCCTGATGCTCAGGAAGTCGGGGATGTTCCCCACGGTGTTGGCGTGCCCGATATCGAAGCAGACGCCCAGGTCGGTGCCCTCCAGGAACCCCAGCAGCTCCTGGGGGGTCTTGGCCATGGCCACCGGCATCTCCGGCATGTTCTCCAGTGCCACAGCCAACCCCAGGTCGTGGCGAAGGGCGTCGATGGCCTTCAATGAGGCCCTGGTGGCCTCCACGGCCGACTCGCGGTCCAGGCGGGTCAGGGGGGAGAGGAACCCGGGGTGCACGGTCACCAGGTCCACGCCCATCCGGTGGGCCAGCTCCAGGCATTCGCACACCTCCCTCAGGGCGGCCTCGCGCATGCGGGGGTTGATGGCGCCTATGTTCACGTCGCTCAGGGGGGCGTGGATGGAGTACTCCAGATCGTACGACGGCGTGATCTTAAGGAAATCGTCTGCGATGTCCCGGAGAAGATGCCTTCCCTCGGCCACTATCTCCCAGGCCCGGTAATGCTCGGCCACCCGCCCGATGGCGTAGGAGAAGTCCCAGCGGGACAGGTGCGGGGAGGAGATGGCTATCATGGTATCTCTCCGTCCACGGTGCGTGGTGCCACCTCGTCGATGAGCGCCTCCAGCCCATCGGAGGTCACGGTCACATCAATGGGGCCCAGGGGAGGGCGGCCCTCCACGAAGGATATCTTGCCCACCGCAGCGGCCTGCTTGTTGAGCATGAAGGCGGTGCTGTCGACCTCCATCCCGCGGAGCAGCACTGCCCGGGCGCTGTCCAGGATGCGGTGGTTGCGCAGCAGCTCCTTGAATCGGGAGAGGTCATCCGTCTCCGCCGACAGTCCCTCCTCGGTCTCCGAGACCTCCGCCCGCGGGAAGATGTTCAGAAGGGCCTGCCGCACCTTGTCGCGGTCCTCCGTGGGATGAACTCTGGCAACGGCTACCACGGTCAGCATGGACAATGGATATTTGAAGAAACTATTTAAAATGGGGGCGGCATGGGATGCTTGGATGGCTGACGATTTTATCTCCACCCTTTTCAGCGAGGGCATCATCATCGACACCGAGGTGAAGCAGTTCGCGGAGAGGCAGGGCTCCCCGCTGCAGTTCGTCAGGCACATCGCCTCCAACCTGCCCGAGCCCAGGGACATCATCACCATGGGAGAGGTGCGTTCGGTTATGAGGGAGGGCGCGCTGGCCCCAGAAGTTCGAACGTCGGCGGAACGCCCGTCCGTGCGCCGGGCGGGGGATGTGGAGGTGCTGGTGGACGTGACATCCGCGACGGGCTGCCTGGCCACCCCCGACGGCAACCTCAGGCTGTTCAAGGACCGCTTCCAGAGGCTGAAGGCCATGCTCCTGCGTCGTCGGGACATGGCCGGGGCCACCAGCATCGAGAAGGCCCTGGACCCCAACAGGCTGCAGGGGGACGGGGAGACCAAGGTGATAGGCATGGTCTTCGCGGTCAACGAGACCAGGTCCGGGGACAAGGTGCTGACCCTGGAGGACGACACCGGGACCATGCGGGTCATGGTCCCCAAGGACAACAAGGCGGCCAAGGACTCCATCGTGGAGGACGAGGTCATAGGAGTGAGCGGCAAGATCGTCCGCAGGGACCGGAAGATGCTGCTCAAGGAGCTTTACCGTCCGGACGTGCCCTTCTCCTCGGGCATGGAGCTGAGTGACTCCACCGCCCGGGTGGCCTTCATGTCCGACATACACGTGGGCAGCAACACCTTCCTGGAGAACCGCTGGAAGAACATGATCGCCTGGCTCAAGGACGAGGCTGAGGAGCTGGACATTCGTTACATCGTCATCCCGGGGGACTGCGTGGACGGGGTTGGGGTTTTCCCGGGGCAGGAGGAGGAGCTGGTCCTGGACGATTTCCTGGACCAGTACCACATGCTCGCCGAGTACCTGAAGGACATTCCGGACGGCATAAGGATCGTCATGCAGCCGGGGAACCATGACGTGCCCCGGGCCCCGGAGCCGCAGCCGGCCATGCCCTCGGAGGTCTCCGATCTCTTCGATTCCAGCGTGTTGCAGATAGGCAATCCCGCCTACCTGCGCATCGAGGGCCGGGTCATCCTGTCCTACCACGGGAAGAGCTTCGACGACTGGGTGAACAGCATCAAGGGGCTCTCGTACACCCAGCCGCTGAAGGCCATGGAGGAGATGCTCAAGCGCAGGCATCTCGCTCCGTCATACGGCAAGAAGACCCAGCTGGCCTGGGAGAAGCAGGACTACCTGCTCATCGACGCCGTCCCGGACATCTTCGTCACCGGGCACGTGCACGGCGCAGGGGTGACCTCCTACAAGGGGATCAGGATGATCAACGCCTCCACCTGGCAGGACCAGACCTCCTTCCAGAAGACGCACAACTTCGTCCCGGACCCGGCCAAGCTCATCATGGTGCACCTGGGCACGGGGCGCACCTCGCAGGCCGACTTCTAGGAAATATTAAAATATCCGTTCCTGGGCTAGGGTGGTAATGTCCACCACCCCGCCCTTCGACGAGGCTGGCGCCGACCTTTTCATAGAGAGCGTCATGCGCGGCAACGCGCGATGGATGTCCAGATACCGCGGAAGTCCGACCGTCAACGGCTCGGCCAAGGCCGTGGTGCTCACCTGCATGGATTCCCGCATCCCCCCGCTGGAGATGCTCGGGCTCGAGCCGGGGGAGGTCTTCATCATCCGCAACGCCGGGAACGCGGTGACCCCGGACTCCCTGCGCTCATTGCTGATCTGCCTGACGGTCATGGAGTGCCGCAAGGTCCTGGTGGTCGGGCACAGCCGATGCGGCATGCACTCGTCGGGGGACCTGGACGAACGAGCCTCGGAGGCCGTGGACCAGAAAGCCCTGGAATCGTACCTCGGCGCGGAGATCGGAGACCTCAGCCGATGGCTGGGCTTCCACGACCGCTCGGAGGAGGATTGGGCCGTTCGGCAGGCAGAGGATCTCAGTAAGCTGCTGCGCAAGGTGATGCCCCTTCTTCCGGTCAGGGTGTACGCCGCCCTCTACGACCTGGACGACGGGCACTTGGAAATGCTGCGATCAGTTGTCCCAGAACAAGAATATCAGGACATAACCTAGAACAAGCATGAAAAGGGAAATGAGCCAGGCCCACCTTACCAGGCGGGCCCTTTTCTCTGGCGTACCTGAAAGCGTTTCTAGGATCATCCGCGCGCTTCCGCCTTCTGCTTGACGCGCTTCAGCCTGAAGGTGTTCTCCCTCTCCATCTCCTCCAGGCGGAGGCGGATGAAGGCCTCCGATTCCTGAAGGTCGGGGATGACCTTGAACTCCAGCGCGTTCACGCGGCGCTTGGTCTTCTCCACCTCTTCGAGGATCTTCTTCATGGTGGTCTCGATCTCCGCCGCTTCGATGATCGTTTCCACCAGGTTCTCGAAGGCCTTGGCCGCCTCGTCTATGTAGACGGTGGTGCCGATGACGCCGTAACCGCGCTTGTCCATGGGGGTGCGGATCGAGCTGGCCTCGATCTCCGGTACCACGATCCCCATGATGTTCTTGGAGCGCAGGGACAGCTCCGGATGGGTCTTCAGGGCGAAGGCGGCGCTCTGCACCGCTATGGCCCCGTCCACCGCCTTGGCCACGGCGATGCGCTCCATGGCCTCCTCGTAATCGTGGTTGACCTTCTCCCTGATGTCCTTGGCCTGCTCCAGGATCTTGAAGAACTCCAGGATGAGACCGTCCCGCTTCATCTTGAGTATCTTGTAGCCGGACTTGGTCAGCTTGATCTTCTTCTTGATCTCCAGGAGCTCGGAGCGGGTGGGTTTGACGTCAGCGGTTGGCATCTCAATCCTTCTTGCGGTACTTCGGGTGGTACTTCTCGATGTACTTGCGGTCGATCCTGGTCAGCTGCCTCTCGTCCAGGGAAGCCAGAAGCTCCCACATCAGGTCCAGGGTGCCCTCGATGGTGCGGTCCTCCTCACGGCCCTGCTGCACGATGCGCTTCTCGAACTCGTCGGCGAACTCCAGGAACTTGCGGTCCCTCTCGGACAGCGCCTCCTTGCCTACGATGGCCACCAGTCCGCGGAGGTCGCGGCCCTCGGCGTATGCGGCGTAGCACTGGTCGGAGACGGCCTTGTGGTCCTCCCTCGTTCTTCCCTTCCCGATACCCTCGTTCATCAGACGGGACAGGGACGAACCGACATCGACCGGCGGGTAGATGCCCGCCCTAACCAGCTCCCTCTTGGCCACGATCTGCCCTTCGGTGATGTAACCGGTCAAGTCCGGGATGGGGTGGGTGATATCGTCGCCGGGCATGGACAGGATGGGTATCTGGGTGATGCTTCCCTTCTTGCCCTTGATCCTCCCGGCACGCTCGTAGATACCGGCCAGGTCGGTGTACATGTACCCCGGGTAGCCGCGGCGACCGGGCACTTCCTCACGGGCGGCGCCTATTTGGCGCAGCGCCTCGCAGTAGTTGGTCAGGTCGGTCAATATCACCAGAACGTGCATGTCCAATGTGAACGCGAGGTACTCGGCCGTGGTCAGCGCGAGCTTCGGGGTGATGATCCTCTCGATGGCCGGGTCATCGGCCAGGTTCAGGAACACCACGGCCCGCTTCAGCGCGCCGGTCCTCTCGAAGTCCTTCATGAAGTACTGGGCCTCTTCGTTGGTGATGCCCATGGCCGCGAACACCACGGCGAAGTCCTCGGAACCTCCGAGCACCTTGGCCTGGCGGGCGATCTGCAGGGCGATCTCGTTGTGGGGCAGACCGGAACCGGAGAAGATGGGCAGCTTCTGTCCGCGGACCAGCGTGTTCATCCCGTCTATGGTGGAAATCCCAGTCTGAATGAACTCAGACGGGTTGTCCCTGGCCCAGGGGTTGATGGCCGCCCCGATGATCTCCAGGCGGTCCTCGGGCACTATGGCCGGCCCGCCGTCCAGGGGCTTTCCGGAACCGGACAGGATCCTTCCCAGCATGTCCTTGGACACCGGCATCTTCATGGTCTCGCCCAGGAAGCGCGCGC
This sequence comes from Methanomassiliicoccales archaeon, assembly GCA_040768245.1. Taxonomy (GTDB): domain Archaea; phylum Thermoplasmatota; class Thermoplasmata; order Methanomassiliicoccales; family UBA472; genus UBA472. The sequence goes on from JAXGNA010000001.1 coordinate 45,430, forward strand.
CGGCGGTCTTGGGGATCCCGGTGGTGCCCTCGAACATCTGGATGACCACGACCTCGTCGGAGCTGTCGAGAACTTGTCCCATCCTCTCGCTGCCGTCGGGCAGGGTCACCACGGCCAATTCGTTGTATCCAACGGGCTCGGTCTTCTCCACGAAGACCAGCGGCCCGGCGATCTGGGTGATGGATCGGTATTCCTTGGATGTCATTTACTTACCTCCCAGGGCTTCGAACTCCTTGTCCATGGTCTCGGCTATGTTCTTGAGGATCTCCTCGATGTTGTCCTCGAACTTGGACTTGGCAAGCGTGTTGCGCAGATCCATGTTGGCGATGGTCTCTACAGACACCTCGTTCTCAACGGCCTTGGCGGCGTTGATGGCGAAGCGGTTGATCAAGCGCAGGTAGGTGGCCTGCCTGCTCATCGGCGAGTAGGTGTCGACGGGGTGGTAGGCGTTCTGCTGCAGGAATATCTCGCGGATCATCCTGGTTATCTCCAGGGTCAGCTTCTGCTCGTCCGGGAGCGCATCGGAACCGACCAGCTGCACGATCTCCTGCAGCTCGGCCTCCTTCTGGAGCAGCCCCACGGCCCAGTTGCGCAGCTCGGGGAAGTCCTCGGCCACGTTCTTCTTGTACCAGCCGTCCAGCTGGCCGGAGTACAGGGAGTAAGACGTAAGCCAGTTGATGGCCGGGAAGTGCCTCCTCTCCCTGAGCTTGGTGTCCAGGGCCCAGAAGACGCGCACGATGCGCAGGGTGTTCTGAGTGACCGGTTCGGAGAGGTCTCCGCCCGGAGGGGACACGGCGCCCACCACGGAGATGGAGCCCAGTCCGCCGGAGAGAGAGACCACGCGCCCGGCCCTCTCGTAGAACTCGGACAGCCTGGCGGAAAGGTACGCGGGATAGCCCTCCTCACCGGGCATCTCCTCCAGCCTGGAGGATATCTCCCTCATGGCCTCGGCCCATCTGGAGGAGGAGTCGGCCATCAAGGAGACATTCAATCCCATGTCCCTGAAGTACTCGGCGATGGTCATGCCGGTGTAGACGCTGGCCTCCCTGGCCGCCACGGGCATGTTGGAGGTGTTGGCGATGAGAACGGTCCTGTTCATCAACGGTTTTCCGGACTTGGGGTCCACCAGCTCCGGGAAGGACGTCAGCACCTCGGTCATCTCGTTGCCGCGCTCGCCGCAGCCGATGTAGACGACGATCTCCGCGTCGGACCACTTGGCCAGCTGCTGCTGCGTGACCGTCTTCCCCGTACCGAAACCGCCGGGGATGGCGCCGGTACCGCCCTTGGTCAGCGGGAACAGGGTGTCAAGCACGCGCTGCCCGGTGATGAGCGGCTCCTCGGGGGCCATCTTCTTGGCGAAGGGCCGGCCGCGGCGGACGGGCCACTTCTGCATCATGCGAACCTCTTTACCGTCGATGACGGCCACGATCTCGTCAACGGTGAACTCCCCGGACTTGATCATGTCGACCTTGCCGGAGATTCCCGGGGGCACCATGACCTTGTGGGTGATGGCCCGCTCGGGCACAGTACCTATGACCTGTCCCTCGGCCACGGTGTCGCCCTGCTTCACCACGGGGGTGAACGGCCATTTCAGGTTGTGGTCCAGGCCAGGAGCGGAGACGCCCCTCTCGATGAAGTTGCCCATCTTGTCCATCAGGACCGGCAACGGCCTCTGGATTCCGTCATAAACGCTAGACAACAGGCCGGGTCCCAGCTCGGCCACGAGGGGCTGTCCGGTATCGACGACCTTCTCTCCCGGTCGCACGCCTGAGGTATCCTCGTACACCTGAATGACGGTCTTCTCGCCCACGATCTTGATGACCTCTCCCATGAGCTGCTCCTTGCCCACCAGGATAACGTCGTACATCCTAGGCGAAATGCCGACCGCCGTAACGACAGGCCCTGCAACTCTATAGATCACGCCTTCCTTTCCCATGTCAAACCCCTCAATTAGTTTTGTACAGATCAACACCGATGGCCCGCTTGACCTTCTCCCTGAGGTCGCTCTCGGCCTTGCCCACCATCACCACGACGGGGGCGATGCTTTCAGTTACCTTCCTCCTCGCGTTGGGGCTCAGAAGCTCCAGGTCGGAGGAATCGATCGCTAGCACGCCAATGCTGCTGTCAGCTATGAGCTCCAGCGCCTTGGCCTCGTAATCCTTGGGTTTGGCGGTGTAAATTCGCTTCACTCCGCCCAGCCGGAAACCCAACACGAACTCGTCGCTGCCTAATACCGCAATGTCCATCACATCACCAACAGCTTCTTTATCTGGTCCGGTCCCAGATTGCTCTCCTTGCATCTCGCGATTATCCTTATGTTGTCCACTTCCTGCTTCTTCCTGAGCATGTAGTCCATGATCGGCAGGACCGACAGCGGATATATGTGCGAGAACTTCTCGGAGCTCCTCAGGAGCTGACGCTGCATGGCCAGGCTAACCGCGCTCAGCGAGCCGGTCTGCTTGAACTCCTCCAGCGCCTCCTTGGTCTCCGCGTAATATGAATACTTGGCCAGCTCGCTGACCACCTGGTCCATGGACTCCGCCTTGCTGAGCGCGACCAAGGTCTTGACATCCAGTTCCTCTCCACCCTCGATGAAGTATTTCTCCGGTTTGTCCGGCGAAAGCCCTTCCTTCTTCAATTTTAGCAGGGTCATGAGGTTGGTTATGTCGACCTCCTTGCGCAGGAACTGCTTGAACAGGCGCTCGGCCTTGTTCCGGCACTTCACGCAATCCAGGACATCGTCGTAGTACAGCCGGTCAAGGTAGTCCTCCAAGGGGGCCAAGGTCTTTGTCTCGTTGTATTCCGCGACGATCTCGTCAGGAATTACCAGCCCCTCCTTGCTCCTCAGCTCCTTCAACACGTCCTCGACGGTCTCCAGCGAGATCAGGACATTTATGTACTCCTCACTGAACTTACCGGCGGCCACAATATCTTCCTGGATATCCTCGGTGGAAGCTCCATAGTACTTTCCGCGAAGGACGGTCTTTATGTTCCACATGTCCCAGCGCATGAGATACCTTTCCAGCATCTCCCGCAGGTCGCCCTTGCTGTACTCCAGAATATCAGTGAAGATCCTGGCCAGGTTCTTGCTGGTGCCGAGCTCGATGAGATTGACGCCGTCGTACTTGGTGGCCAGTTCGGTCATCTCGACCTTGTACTGGGTCTCACCAAGGAAACGACCGATCTCGTTGAGGTCCATCAACAGTAGCTTGGGGTAGTTGTCCTTGGAGATCAGCAGGCTCTTCTTCGCTTTGACCCTGGCTGTTACGTAGGAATAATTCCCTTTGCTACCCCAGATTGACAACATCCTTTCACCCGAACAATATGTTTGAGACGTTCTTCAGTTCCTTATCCCAAACACTTTCCAATAGGACCCGGAAGCGATAGTCCAACCGAACGATTCCCGAGGCGTCCTCCAGGATTACCCCGGTCTCCATGTCGGTCTCGATCACGCCTCCCAACCCGCTGACACCGCTGATCAACTTGGACTCTCCCCGAGGGCAATATACCTTGGGAGCCTGGATGACGGTCTTGCCGCCCTCCAGTATCTTGCGGTACATGCGACCCCGGTTCCCTTCGTCCATGTTGAGCAGTGAGTCTAAGGCCACCTGGAACGACTTGTCCAGGACGTCCTTCTTGGCGTTGAGGATGACCCTCTTAGCTTCAAGCTCGGCACTGGATATTTCTTGTTGTTTCAGGCGCTTCAGGGCGACCTCCAGCTCCTTCTGCTGGGCCAGCCTCTTGGCGGCGACCTTGTCGTCAGCCTGTTTGAGGATGGCGGCGCGCTCCTTCTCCGCCTCGGCGGAAAGCTCCCGGGCCTTGGCCTGGGCTCCTTCCGATATATTGTTGATTACTTCATCCAATGCCATGCGTCGGCCTCTTTACCTTTGTACGTTCCCGTGCGTTCCGCACTGTTCACATGTTGAGCCAGAGCAGAATCGCGACGACCATACCGAAGATGACGATGGTTTCCGGGATAACGGTCAGGATAAGACCCTTACCGAAGAGCTTCTCGTTCTCGGCCATGGCGCCAATGGCGGCGGAACCGATCTCCTTCTCCGCGAAGGCGGAGGCCAAACCGGTCAGTCCGACTGCGATTCCAGCACCGATTGCTATCAAACCTGCATCTGCCATTTTACTCACTCACTCCGTTCTTATCTCTCGTATACTTACGAATCACTTTTAAGGGTTTGAACTCCACACCGCCGCCCTCGTAGAACTTCATGAAGAACTCTACGTAGTGCAACCTGAGGCTGTGCAAGCCGGCCGATATGATGGCCAGCACGAATATTGTCAGGTGCCCTATCAGGAATATTGCCAATGCGGCGATGAGCATTATCGTGTCTCCGCTGTTCGAGCCCAGGACGTGGAAGTCGTGACCCCACATGACCTCGAAAGCGATGGTGTTGAAGGCCAAGGCCAGACCAGCCTTGGACATCCCTATGGCTGCCAGACGAGTGTAGGATATGATGTTGCCCATCAGTCCTGGAAGCTCCAAGATGGCCCCGGAACCCTCGCCCTTGTAGGCCATCAATACCCCGACCAGCAGCAGCGGCAGGGCGATGAGCATCCTGATATCTGTCAGCTCCACGGTCAGGCCGCGGATCATGGCGTCGACCAGGAAGAGCAGGAGCAGCGCACCGCCGGTCAGGATCATCATCCAGCTGACCTTCTCGATGACCGCGTGCTTGAAACCATACCTGATGGCCTTGTTGTAGAAGCCGATCATGAACCCGATGAATATGTGGGCGATACCGATCCACAGGGTCATGTACAGTATCTCCTTGACATTGTGGAGCTTGCTGTATATGCCGATGGGTATCTCGAACCCGCCTATGGCTATCTCGTGCGGGATATGAACGCCCAGCAGCGAGGACCAGCTCATGTCGTGCGCCTGCTCTGCGAAATGAAGCCCGTACGCCTCTCCGAACATGAACAGCCCGAAGATGGTGGCCCATATGCCGCCAAAGAACAAGAGGGTGGAAATGGTCCTCCACTCATCGGAAACGCATTTCTTGAGCCCTATCAGGCCCAGGATCATGAATGGGATGCCATAACCGATGTCCCCGACCATGAGACCGAAGAATATGGGTATGGTGATCATCATGGTTATCGCCGGGTCTATCTCCCGGTACTTGGGAGTGGATAGCATGCGGGCCATGAACTCGAACTTGCGGACGGTCTTACCATTCTCGGTCTTGGAGGGTATCTCCTCGACCTTGGCCTGGTGGTGCTCCTCCTCGTGATGGCCATGCGCCTCACGGCGGGACATGACCTCCAATGACTCGATGTGAACCTTGCCGCTTAGCTTTTCAGATATGGCCTTCTCCACCGCCGGCATTTCCGAAGTGGGCACCCAGGCGTCCATGGCAAAGGTGTATCCGGTAGTTCCGACGCGCAGAGGCGTCTCGGCCTTGGCGACAATGATGCTGAGGTGCTCATCGGCGGCCTTGACGAAGATGGCGTGCTTGTCCTTGAGCTCCTCCAGCTTCTTCACCGCCTCGTCCAGGCTCGATCTCAGGGTGGTAAGTTCCTCGTCGGCCCTGGCCACCAGCTGCTGCGGGGAACCGGTTCCTGCAGGAGCAGGTACCTCGCTGAACCCGAACTGGACCATGGCCTTCTGCGCCTCATCCGCTTGGGCCTTGGTGACGAACGCGGCGACGAAGTCGCCATTATCAGAAATGAATACCTCGCTCTGAGGCGCGGCGGCCTTTATCGCGGCGCTGGGGTCTCCGCGGACCCTGCCGGTGAAGACCTTTAAAGAATCGTAATCGCGGTAAAGCTCCAGGTTCAAAGGTAGCGCCTGGAAGTTCTGCAGGACGGCCTTCTCGGCCTCCAGCTCGTTGATGCGGACGGATATCCGGTTCTTGGACTCGGTGGCGCCGGTGATCTCCGCCTCAAGATTGGCGATGGTCGGGGCCAGGTCCTTCTCGATGTCGGCCAGGTCCATCTGGCCTGTGACCTCCATGTCATCGAGTCCCATGTCCTTCTCCAGGGACCTCAGCTTGAGCAGCTTCTGGGAGGCCTCGGATGATTCAGGCAGGGGGGCACCGAGCGAGAAACCTTCCTCCTCCGCGCTGAAATCAATAAGGTGTGCTGCCTCGAGCTGGTACAGGACCTCGATGGTGTCCTTCAATGCGCCTCGGGACCCTACGATGAGGACCCTAGTCATTTGTTTTGGCAGCAACATCTAAAGTCCTCTCGAAGCTCTTCATCAGATGAGTGATCACGTTCGGGACCTTGACCTCGGCCTTGGCTTTGATGGCCGCGGCCTCCTCCTTTCCCTTGTTCAGGTAGGACTGCTTCTCGGAGGCGATGCTCTCGCGCTCCTTGGCGAACCTGGAGTCGTACTCGGCCCTAAGCTTCTCGTCGGCTTCGTTCACGCGGGTGGCGGCCTCTCTTCGGGCAGCGGTCACGGTGGACCTCTGCTTTTCCTCCGCCTCCTTGACGATCTGTTGCGCCTTGGACTCGGCGTCCTTTACTTGAAGAAGAATGTCAGATCTGTTCACAGGTGTCTCCCCGGAAGGTTGTTCTGGGAATTTAATCAAAGTATATAAACAATTTGATGAACGCAGCCCGATTGGCTGATAAATTAAGCTTCGGAGATGGAAAATTTCGATTCTCTAGAGGAATAACAAGTACTGATCCAGAATATGAGTGATAAAAATTAACATAGGAATCGACCGCGCATTTTATGATGCTTAGAAAATTATAAATTTATCAATTATAATAATGGTCTCTCGTATCGCCTAACCTTGATGCCCGCCTCTTCCAACATCTGCTTGGAGAGCTCGTCCACATACGCATCTAGATAGACTATCTCCTCGATGCCGGCGTTAAGCAGTATCTTGGAGCAGAGCACGCAAGGGAAATTGGTGGTGTAAACGGTCGCCCCTTTTATGCTGACCCCGAAGTACGCCCCTTGGATGACCGCGTTCTGTTCAGCGTGAACCCCGCGGCACAGCTCATGCCTGGTTCCAGACTCGACATTGTTCTGCTGGCGGACGCAGCCGACCTCCTCGCAATGGCGGAGCCCGCGCGGAGCGCCGTTGTACCCCGTCGTCAGGACGCGCTTCTCCTTGACGATGACCGCTCCGACCTGGCGGCGCAGGCAGGTGGAGCGCGTGGCCACCAGTTCGGCCATGCGCATGAAGTACGTATCGTTGTCGGGCCTGTCGCTCATCGCTCCCGCATGCCGCCGTATGATATTAATCCCTTGTTCGGCACCCTTAACTACAGGTAAGTGGGTAAAGTGCTCCGTTGTCCGACATGTCCGGTAAGCTGATGGGTGTGCTGAAGCAGTACAAGGTGCTGGTCGGCGGGCTTCTGACGATCGCCCTCCTGCTGTTGGCGGTGTTCATCTACGCTGGGATGTGGCCTCCGGTCTACGTCGTCGAGTCGGCGAGCATGCAGCACAGCGACGACCGGAGCTTCATAGGGACCATAGACACCGGGGACCTGGTCATCGTTCAGCGGTCGGACGGCTCTGGTGTACGGACATATGTGGAAAGCTATGCGGACGGCCACCGCACGTTCGGCGATTACGGCGATGTGATCGTCTACGAACGATATGGGTGGTCGGACCACACCCCCATAATCCATCGAGCCATGATGCGCCTGGTGTACAACGCCACCTCCATGAGCTTCGATGTTCCCTCCCTGGCCGCCCTGCCGGCGGAAAAGTGGGGGAACGGCGCAGCGGAGGATGGTCGCTGGTGGAACCTCACCGGCGTGGTGGAAATCTATGACGTTGGTTACCGTTCCGCGATACTCAGCGTCGATCTTCATTCCCTCCTCGACCACTACGAGGACCGCCACCTTGACCACGATGGCATAATAACCATGGGCGATCACAACGTGGAGCTCAGGGGCGGCCAATATGTGGGCGTCTATGACCAGTCGACCTTCTCCATCTGCCGAGAGCCGGTGATGGATGAATGGATCGTGGGAGAGGCGAAGGCCGAGCTTCCCTGGCTCGGCCTTGTCAAGCTGTGGGTGAACGGAGACATGCCGGCGAACACGCCGGAGAACAGCAAGACCGGTCTGCTGGTCGTCCTCGCCCTGATCATCGTTGTGCCTCTGGCAATGGACCTGACCGGCCTGATGCTCCAGAAGCGCGGGATCGATGTCTGGGCGAGGCTGAGGGCCCGGCTCCGCCGGAAGGGATGATCACATCAGCGTGGTCTGGTTCTTCTGCTTGTAGTGCTTGAGGCCGGCGAACACCTCGTCCTCCTCCAGCACCTTCTTGGTCTCCGCCAGAGGCACGCCGAGGTCTATCTCCTTGGTGCGGCCCCCGCGACCGAAGGAGCGCACCCGGGCGTGGATTATCCCCATCATGTCCAGCTCGGAGATGAGGTCGGTGATCCTTCTCTGCGTCAGCGGACCCATCCCCAGGATACGCGAGGTCTCCTTGTAGGTCTCGTACACATCGCCGGTGGTGAGCTTCTCAGTCCCCCGCTCCACGTTGGTGACGATGCACATCAGCACCAGCTTGGACTGCGTCGGCAATGTCCGTATGGCCTCGCTCACGCAGTCCAGCTCCATCTTGTTCTTCGCCTTGAGAACGTGAAGCTCCTGCACCTTCTCCGCATTGTCCCTCTCGGCGATCTCCCCGGCGATGCGCAGCAGGTCCAAGGCGCGGCGGGCGTCGCCGTGCTCCTGAGCGGCCAGGGCGGCGCATAACGGTATCACCGCCTCCTCCAGGACGCCCTCATCGAAGGCCAGCTGGGAGCGCTGCCTGAGAATGTCCTTCAGCTGGTCAGCGTTGTACGGCGGGAACACCATCTTCTCCCCCTCCATGCGGGAGCGCACCCGGGGGTCGAGCATCTCGGTGAACAGCAGATCGTTAGATATGCCTATCACCGAAACGCGGGCGTTCTTCAGGTCGTCGTTTATCTTGGAGAGATGATAGAGCACGTCGTCCCCGCTCTTGTACACCAGCTTGTCTATCTCGTCCAAAGCGATTATGATGACGTGGTTCTGCTCGTCCAGCTTGTCCCTGAGCATATTGTAGACCTGCATTATGCTGAGACCGGTGAACGGTATGCGCTGATCGAAGTCCTTGACGAACTGGTTGCCTATGTTCTGCAGAACGCCGTACGAGGTGTCCACCACCTCGCAGTTCATGTAGATGAAGGTGACCTTCCCCTCGTCTCCTCCGGCCTTCTTGATCTCATTGCCGATGAACTTGACGCAGGCGGTCTTTCCCGTTCCCGTTTTTCCGAAGATGAGGATGTTGCTTGGCCGTTCACCCTTCAATGCGGTCACCAGCACCGAGGCCAGGGAGTTGATCTCTTCCTGGCGGTGCGGCAGGACGTCCGGGATATAGGAGGGGCGCAGGATCTCCCGGTTGTTCTTCTTGAAGATCTGCCTGCGGTCCATGTGCTGCGTGAATATGTTGGATTCCATGATGCCCCTCTTGAAAGGATGAAGGCCCTTCCGCGTAAGGACAAGGACATTGCGCTTCTATTTACTAGAACCTTACTTTTATCCCCGGCCGGGGAAGTAAGCAAGGGCGCCCCTTCCGTTCCAGTAAACACCCCCACCCCTTGATTTCCTATGGAACGCGCTTAGGCGTCTGTTACCAAATAAGGTAAATGATGAGGAGGGGATTGAGGGGGGAGGGTCGCTTGAATTGAAGAAGGGGGCGCTGATAAGCCTGGACCGGGACACGGCGGAGATTGAGGAGCTCTGCCGTTCGGCGGACGTCGAAATTCTGTATGTGGTGATGCAGCGGCGCTCCCGGCCGGATCAGACGTATTATCTCGGCCGAGGAAGGTTCAATGAGCTCAAGGACCTGCTGGCGGAAAGGCCGGTGGATGTGGTGGTCATAAACGGCGAGCTGAAGCCTTCGCAGCATTTCAATCTGGAGAATGGATTGAAGACAGAGTGCCTGGACAGGATCGCCGTGGTCCTTGACATATTTACCAGCCGGGCGGAGGGGAGGGAGTCTAAACTACAGGTCGAGCTTGCGCGACTGCGTTATCAGGTGCCCCTGATGCGGGAATGGGTCCACAGCGCCAAGGCCGGTGAGCATCCCGGTTTCCTTGGGGGCGGAGAGTACCAGGTTGACGTTTATTACAATTACATAAGGCGGCGGATAGCCCAGATAGATGAGGAGCTCCGGTCCTTGGCCAGGGACGGGGACCTGAGGCGCGGCGTGAGGCGGTACAAGGGCTTTCGCACGGTCTGTCTGGCCGGTTACACCAACGCCGGAAAATCTTCCTTGATGAGGCGCCTGACCGGAGAGGAGGTCCTGGTGGCCGACAGGATGTTCTCGACGCTGGGGACCACTACCAGAAGGGTCGGCTCCTCGAAGATTTTGCTCACTGACACAGTGGGTTTCCTTAAGGACCTGCCTCATTTCATGGTAGAATCCTTCCGGAACACACTTCAGGATGTGTTCACGGCCGACCTTGTGCTGCTGGTCATTGATTCTTCTGAATCTCTCTTCAACGTCCACTCTAAGGTTCTGGCGGTTCAGGACATACTTGGAAAAGGAGCGTTGACCGGCAGGCTTTTGGTGGCCATGAACAAGATGGACCAGGACCCCGATCGGCCGATGGAGATGGTGGCCGCCATCAATGATGTTCTGTCCCCGATATCGGTCATAGGTGTATCAGCGGTCACCGGTGACGGCATCGATGAATTGCTGGATACCATCACCGTCTTTTTCCGTCCTCCGGTGCTGGTCCGTTTCAAGGCGGAGAACGGCCGATTGGCCTCCACCGAGATATCCAGGTTGTATGACGATCATTATGTGGAATCGGTGTCCTATTCTGATGTGGTGGAAGTGACGTTCCGTTGTCAAGAGGATGATTTGGAAAAGGTCATGGACCGTTTGTATTCATTGCCGGGAATAAAGGACGTTTCAAGTGCGGTCGATTCGAAGTATGTTAGATAGATAATCGATTTTTATTAATTATATTATATATGATTAAAAACAATTAAAAAATCCGCTTCCGGTCAAAAAAACGAGTGCCCAGCAGGAAACGGAATAAAAAACCGTTCCATAGGAAATGATGGGGTCCCCCTCTATTTCACTCCCATCTCCCTCTTTTTCTCAGAAAGAAGAGCATCATAACGGGATGGAAGGCGCCAGGCAGTGTACTCAAGCTCGTCCAGGGAACGGACGAAAACTGCCTTGCTCTTCTCCTCCATCAGAACGGCGAATCTTTTCATCCGCTGAAGAATAGAGAACGCCCAGACAGCGCCCACGATCAAGGATAGCAGCCCAGCTCCCCCGGTATAGAAGCCCCAGCCTCCCAGGTCGACCAACCATCCCAGAGCATCGGATATCCCCAAAAGGAAGAGCACCGACCCCAGCACGACCAAGAGGACCGAGAGCTCGATGCCTCTCTCCACCTTCATCGGCTTGGACATGAGGGGAAAAAGCAAGACCAAGTATTCAAGGATTCACCCTAGTGAAAAATACATCTAGGCCAAACCCGCTCGCCGGAGCATAATGTTCGTCGCTTTCGATGACACCGATTCCCTGGAATCGATGTGCACCACCTTCCTGGCCACCGAGATGATCAAGGCGCTCGGGGCATACGACCTCATAGGCCTGCCGCGGCTGGTCAGGCTGAACCCCGCGGTGCCTTGGAAGACCAGGGGGAACGGGGCGCTCTGCCTGCGCTTCGGCATAGGCCGCGGGGAGGCCGATATGATAGGGCAGATCGACGGCACCCCGGTGTACAGCTACAGGAGGATGTACGAGGAGGCGAACCGCGACCTAGTTCTTGACGTGGCGGAGAAGGTGGTCAGCAGATGGTCAAGGACCGCTGAGGACGCCAGCCCCGGCCTGGTCGTCAGCGAGGGGAAGCCCAGTGCAAGGCTGTATTGGGAAGCGGTCCGGGACATTGTCCATAAGGAGGACACCTTGCGGGAATTGCAGCGGATCGGCGCGGAGGCGATCGGCTGGGAAGGGGGAAGGGGGATCATCGGGGCTGCGGCGGCCATGGCCTGGAGGCCTCGGGACTCGACGTACGAGATCATCACCTACCGGGAAAGGGAAAGATGGGGGACGCCAAGGTATCTGGACGACGCCTCGGTCAAGGACATGGACCTGCGATACGGGAGCACCTTCAACAACTTCGACCATCGCACAGGAAGAAGGGCGATATCCCCGCACACTCCCTGCCCGGTGCTTTTCGGGGTAAGGGGAGACGAGCCCAGGGAGCTCATGGCCGCCGTTTTCGGGCTGCGCTCGGAACCTCCCGCCCGTTGGGTCATGTTCCTCACCAACCAGGGGACCGACGACCATCTCATCCGAGGTGAACCTGACCGGCCGGACCGCTCGTACGTCTTTCCGGCCACCGTGAGCGGCTCGCCGCGCACCGTCCACGGAGGCCACGTGATCTTCCCGGTCGCCACCTCCAAGGGCGAGCTGGACTGCGCGGCGTACGAGCCCACCAAGGAGTTCAGGGACGTCATACGGGAGCTGAGACCAGGCGACCGGCTGCTCCTCTTCGGCGAACTGAGGGCGGAGCCCAGGACGCTGAACGTGGAAAAGCTCCAGATAGTTGACCTCGCCACCGAGATCAGGAAGGTGGCCAATCCCCGATGCCCTGGCTGCGACGGCCCCACCAAGTCCATAGGGTCCGCCGGCGGGTTCCGATGCAAGAAGTGCGGGAGAAGGACCGACCTCCCGCCGATAACGGAGGAGGTGGCCAGGACCATCTCCCCGGGCTGGTACGAGCCGCCGGTCTGCGCCCGCCGCCACCTGGGGAAGCCGCTCCGGCGCATGGGCCTGGAACGACATCAGACGTAGGGGCATATCGACATAGATTTATACCCCGTCGCTCTATGAGAAGGAAAACCCGACCAGCCATCTGGCGGGGTGAAAGAACATGCAGGACGTAGTCATCATCAGCGCGGCCAGGACCGCCATAGGCAAGTTCAACGGGACCATAAGGGACGTGCCCGCCACTCAGCTGGGCGCCATCGCCGTCAGGGAGGCGGTGGGGAGATCCGGCCTGGCGCCGGGGGATATCGAGGAATGCCTCATGGGCAACGTACTCTCCGCTTCGCTGGGGCAGAACCCCGCCCGGCAGGCGGCGGTGGGCGCCGGGCTGCCGTACGAGATCGGCTCCACCACCATCAACAAGGTCTGCGG
>JAXGNA010000002.1:0-19810 GCA_040768245.1 Methanomassiliicoccales archaeon
CATGGCGTACTGATTGTACTCCTTGCGCAGCTGGAGCGAGTACCTCTGGCCGATCTTGGCGATCTCGAAGGCCGTGCCTCGTTCATCGTACTCCTTGTCCAGGCGCCTGATCTCCTTGCGCACCGCCTCCGGACCGATGCCACAGATGTCCGCTATGTCCGCGGCCCTCAAAGGCTGGGAAGCCGCGAAGAGCACTGCCTCCACCACCCGCTCCACCTCACATCACCATCTTAGCTTGGATGGCCATGGCCTCGGCCTGCGTCCCGTCCACCAGCTGGGCGATCTCCCAGGGCAGCTTGATCTCCAGGTATATCTGGCCGTAGGGAAGCTCGTCCTGCCACAGAGATATCTTCCCGCTGCGGGCCAGGAACAGCAGGGAGACGAAGACCTTGATCTTGTCCTCCTTGTCGTCCTCGAACAGGTCCTCCAGGGCGATGGGGCCAGAGCCGCAGCGCTCGATGCGCGCCCAGGTCTCCGCCACATCCTTCTCCTGATCGTCGCTGTGGGACTTGCCGTCGAACCTCTCCTGAGCCTTGAGCAATTGCTCGCGAACCCTCTGGCGGTTGAGAGCTATCTCCACCTCCTGCTGAGCGGTATCGAAGGCGTCCAGAAGGTCGACCAGAGATACGGGGCGGGTGCAGCGGTGCCGCACGACCTCGGTGAGCTCGACGCACTCCGGGACCTCCAGGTCTATGTCCGGAAGGGGATGCTCCACGAACTGGTCGAACGATTCCGTATCCCATTCCCCGAAGTACAGCTCCTCCCTCCTCTCGTTGAGGGACAGCACCTCCCGGGACTGCATATGCAGGATGCTCCAGGCCATGTGCATGAGCTTGCCGGCGACTATGAAATCGACCTCTTCGGTGTGCATCCTCTGCCCGTAGAGCTTGGCGAACTTCATGAGGTCCACGTCCCAGGGGTCCAGGTCGTTGCTAAGGACCAGCTCGAAGACCAGCTGCAGGGAGCGGTCCAGAGGCTCGCGCCCAGCGATCTGCTTCTCCTCCTCGGCGGAGCGCAGCAGCCCCAGGTAGCGGTCGATCTTCTCCGCCCCTCGTCCCTCGTCGATCAATGCCTTATGGAACATGAGATGCCCCAGCACGTTGTCCAAGCTCGCAGACTCGATCATTCCCCATCCCTCCTGGCCTTTTCCTCTGGCAGGCCCATCTCCTTCTCCAGCTCGCTGAAGTCGCCGATGTTCGGCTTGAATATGACGTTGGATATGCCCCCCGCCGGCTTTGTCACCCCAATAATATGGTCGGCCTTGTTCAGGGTGACCTTTCTCAGGGATATCTGCACGAACTGCGCGGTGCCGCTGCTCTTCTTCACCCGGTTCGCCACCATCTCGGCGTTCACCGCGTCCAGGAACATGTCCACCTCGTCCAGCAGATAGAAGGGCGACGGCTGCCACTCCTGCAGGGCGAAGATGAAGGCCAATGCCGTAAGGGACTTCTCCCCTCCGCTCAGCGCCTCCAGCCTCAGCACCTTGCCGTTGCGCGGCCTCGCTTTAATTACCAGCCCGCCCAGGAACGGTTCCTGCGGGTTCTCCAGCAGCAGTTCGGCCTCCCCGCCTCCGGACAGTTCCGCGTACACCCGGCGGAAGTTGGCGTTGACCGCGTCGAAGACCTTGACCAGGTTGACCTTCTTCCTCTCGTTCAGCTGGTCGGTTAGGGCGACCAGCTGGTCCCTCTGGTCCTCCAGCCTCTTGGTCTCGGCCCTCAGCTCGACGTGCCGGGCCTTCTTCTCATCGTAATCCTCGATGGAGCGCAGGTTCACCGCGCCCATGCCGCTGAGGGCGTTCTCGCATAGCACTATCTCAGAGCGAATGTCGTCCAGCGGGGGCAGTGGATAGCTGACCGCCAGGTTGTGCTGGGCGATCTCCTGCATGATCTCCTTCAGCTTCTCCTCGGCCAGGGTCTTCTTCGTTCCGAGCCCGATCAGGAAGTCGTTGGAGGTCTCCAGCTTGACCAGTACCTTCTCGCGGTCGGCCTGGGCCTGACCCTTCTGGCCGAGCAGCTTCTCCTTCTCGTCCCGGAGGGCGGTGATCTCCTTGCCCATGGAGTCCTCGATCTTCTTCAGGGCGGCCAATTCCACCTTTAACTTGGATTCCTTCTCCGCGGCGGCCTTGCCCTGGGCGTCCAGCTGCCGCAGCTTCTCCTGCTGTTGTCCTTCCGTCGCGGACATCTCGCCCAGGCGCCTCTCGCGCTCCGCGGCCTGCATCCTCATGGACTCGTGCGAGGTGCGCTTCTCGGAAAGGTCCTGGGAGGCCTGCACGACGGACGACTGGACGTCCCGGAGCTTCTGGGACAGCTCGGCCGGGGCGATCTCCAGAAGGCGCTTGGAGTTGTTCTCCCGGTCCGCCTTGAGCTTGATGAGATCCCCGTCCTGCTTGGTGATCTGCAGACCAAGCTCCGCGCTTTGCGATAGGGCCTTCTCCCGCTCGGCCTGCTTTGCCGCGGCGGAATCGGTGACCCGCTTGAGCCTGGCCTTCTGCTCCGCCAGCTGCTTCTGCAAACCTTCCAGCTCGATTCCCTTTCCGCGGTCGGCCCCTCCGATCTCGCGGATCCTAGTGTCCAGCTCGGTGATCTCCTGGCGGATGGCCATGAGCTCCGCGGATACCTTGTCCGCCTGCTCGGTCGCCTTACGCAGTTCCTCGGCGATCTCGTCCGCCTTGCCCTTTCCGGCGCCGAAGCGGACCTTGCTTCCCTCGACCGTACCGCCGACCATGGCCCCGGAGGCCTCGATGAGCTCTCCGCCCACGGTAACCAGGCGAACTCCGCCCATCAGCCTTCGGGCTTCCTGCAGGGTGTCCACGACGACCGTGTCGCCGAACACGTACCAGAAGGCCGAACGGTACTTCTCGTCGAAACTGATAAGATCGATGGCGAAACCCGCCGCCTCCTTCTCGGCCAGCAGCGCCTTGCCGCGCGGCCTGCCGTCCAGCATCTTGTTGAGCGGCAGGAACGTCGCCCGTCCAAGGTCGCTCCTCTTCAGGTAGTTGATGGCGTCCGAGGCCACCTGGTCATCGTCCACGACGATGGATTGCATGCGGCCCCCGGCGGCGACGTTCAGGGCGACCTCGTACTTCGGGTCGACGTCCGCCAATTCCGCGATGGTCCCGTGGATGCCCTTCATCTCCCCGCGGTCCCTCGCTTCCAGCAATGCCTTCACCGCCCGGTTGTAGCCCCGGGCGACATTGACCGCCGCCTCCTCCTCGGCCTTGAGGTGGTTGTACTCTCGGGTGAGATTGCGCACCGCCTGCTCCAGCTCATTGGCCATCTTGGTCAGCTGGGATTCGCGGTTCTTCTTGGAATGGAACTGCTCCTGCAGGGTCTTCATGGAGCCGCTGGAGTCCTTGCCCTCCTTGCCCAGCTCCTTCACCCGCCAGTCCAGGTCCTTGACCTCGAACTCGGCGGACTCCTTATCCTGGCCCAGCCCTTCTATCTCGGCCAGGAGGTCCTGGGCCAGACGCTCCAGCCTCTCCTTCTCCAGGCCTTTGGCGTGCAGCGCCTCGGCCCTCTCCCGGATGTGCTGGTCCTGCTCCTTGATCTTCTTCTCCAGAACGGAGAGTTCGCTGTCATAGGAGCTCAGCTCGCCCTTCAGCTTGGCCTCGTCCTTCTGCAGCTTCTTGACCTTATCCTCAAGAGATTTTAGCTCGGTCCCGGCGGCGGCGAGGGCGGACTCCTGGGCCAGCTTGGTCCTCTGGATCTCCTCCCGCTCCTCCTGAAGGGTCTTGAGCTCCTCCTTGACCTCGGACATCTGGTCCGAGGAGCGTTCCTTAAGATCGGCGGCCCTGGCCACTTCGACCCGTAGGCCGTCCATCTTCTCCTTGAGCTCCTGGAACTCCGCCCCGCCCTTGGCCTGGAGCTCGGCCTCCTTCTTCTGGTAGAGGTCCTCGATAGAGCGTATCTGGGCCTCCAGCTCGCCGCGGCGGACCTTCAGCGCCTCGATGTCCTTGGAATAGGAGGCTATCTGCTCCCCGATCCCTTTTATCTCGGCCTCGGTGCCTTCCTTTCGTTTGTGGGCCATACGCGCTTTGGCGAGCGCGAGCCGGTCCCTCATCTCCAGGTACTTGAGGGCGGCGCCCCGCTCCTGCTCCAGCTGGCGGATCTGCTTGTCCAGTTCCCCCAGGATGATGGCGATGCGGTCGATGTTGTCCTGGGCGGAGGTCTTCTCCACCTCGGCCTTCACGATCTCCTCGTCGAACTTGGCGATGCCGGAGATCTCGTCCAGCACCCGGCGGCGCTCCAGGGTGGACATCTCCACGATCCGGGTGACGTCACCCTGCTGCACCAGGTTGTAGCCGTCCGCGCTGATGCGGGCGCTTGCCAACAGGTAATCGAACTCGGAGAGGGTGGACTTGCGTTCGTTGACGTAGAAATAGGAATTGTAACCTTCGCCGGAATCGGAGAGCTTGACGTATCTGGTCAGCTTCACGATGTCCTCGTCGAGCGGGATGGTGCGGTCGGCGTTGTCGAAGACCAGGGAGACCCGGGTGTAATTGGCCGGGGACTTGGCGTTCCCGCCGTTAAATATGAGGTCGGTGAGCTTCCCGGCCCGGATGGCCTTGGAGCTCTTCGGCCCCAGGACAAACAGGATAGCGTCAGATATGTTGGACTTGCCCGACCCATTGGGCCCGGTGACGGCAGTGAACCCGCTGAGCATAGGTATGGTCAGCTTCTTTCCGAAGGACTTGAAGTTCTCCACTTCTATCTGCTTAAGGTACATGCCACACTACCTGAGGGTGCGAAGGTGCTCTATCCCACTCGCCTTCGCTCGAGTGCATCCCATCCCGAGTCCGACAGCTGTCGGACATATTATGTATATTATGCTGCGTATATATAATTTATTCCGGGATTTGATATGTCCAGAGCGGGGATGGCAACGCCGAGAGCATCGGTTTTTTCCCGTCGATTCCGAAGGACCTCCGGCGATCGGCCCCCTGTCCATACTGGAACGCGGAGGAGGGTAGCTTGTGCGACATAATGTCAGACAAAACATCGTTCGAGGAGAGACCGAACTACCTTCCGCCGAACCAAGAGCGGGCCACCAGGACTAGGCGTTCCTTCCGGAAGTACCTCCGGATCTCCGGGTCGTCTATCTTGCCCTCGCGGTCAATGAACGCCTTGAAGTATCCCAGCGGCAGGGCCAGTCCCTGATAGTGAGGCCGGAACCGCACCCCGAAGTAGACGGCCACGGTCAGTGAGAGCAGCGGATGGTAATCCAGGCCGTACATGCCCCTCCCCCATTCGAAATAGCCCTTCCATGAGCCTTCCTTGCTGAAGCCCAGCCTCCGGTCGCGGTAGCTGGTGCCCGGGTCCACCATCTGCCTCCGGCCGGATTTGATGGACTTCACCAGGAGAACCGTGTCCGGGGAGATGCTGATGGGGTATCCTCCCATCTCCACCAGGAAATCTCGTCGGTACAGCCGGTTGTCGTTGAAACCGATTATCTCGTCCCCCGATGGCTGTATGGGAACCCCCTTTCCAGCGGCGTCGGTGAACCCTTCCCTTCCACAGACGATCGCCAGCACCTCATCGGAATCCAATCGGGCGGCGAGCCTCTGGAAGTAATCCTGGTCCAGGTCCACCGTGGCGTCGATCTTGGAAATGTATTGGTAAGGCCGTCCGGCCTCTAGCTCCAGGATGCGCCTCAGGCCGTCGTTCACCCCCCGGGCGAAGTTCTTGTGTCCGTGACCGGGGGCGTAGCTCTCCTGGGGCAGGACCTGTACCCAGTCCAAATCGGAGAAGGTCTCCCTCGCCGCCTCCAGGCTTCCGTCGTCGCTCTTCCCGACCACGATGACCCACAGGTCCGGCCGCATGTCCTGGCGGAGCACGGTTTCCTTCAGATGACCCAAATTGTCCTTCTCATTCCGAATCGGGGTTATGAGGGCCAATCTTCTTCCGGTCATGAGCTACCTCAGCGCGATTGTCCCCCGATGCTCATATATCTGTCGAAGTCAGGGAATTTTTATAGATGCGACACTTATGGAGGTCGGATGCTAGTATCCATTGTCCTCAAGGTAAGGAACGAGGAGGACAATATCCCCGACGCCCTGGACTCTCTTGTCGTTCAGGAGGGTCCGATCGAGATCATAATCGTAGATGGATACAGCACCGACCGCACCCAGGACATAGTCCGGGAGTACGAGGTGAAGTACCCCTTCGTGCATCTTCACGTCGCAGGTGGAAGCAGGGGGGACAGCCTGAACTACGGCCTGAAGCAGGCCAAGGCGGACATAATCGCCCTCACCGACGGGGACTGCATCGCCAACCCCAATTGGGTGAAGGAGATCCGCCGGTGCATCGTGGACCGGGGGGTGGACATGGTGGCCGGTAAGTCCATCAACATCGGCCTGAACGCCTGGGAGAAGTTGGACCGCGTAGAGTTGTACAACAAGGGATTCGACTGCACCTGGCCTGGATGCAACCTTGCCTTCCGCCGAAAGGTCTTCGAGACGGTAGGAGGAGTGGACCCCTGGTTCGTCACGGCCGAGGACATCGATTTCAATCTCCGGGTCACCAACGCCGGCTTCAGCCTGGTGCACAATCCGAAAGCGATAATCTACAACCGCACCCGAGGCACTTTCTACGGCTTCTGCCACCAGGCGTTCTGGAACGGCGCGGGAAGAAAGCAGCTGACCTTGAAGCATGGGGTGCTCTGGGAGCGCTACGACCCGCTGAAGATGTTCCGCCAGCGGATGACCTTCTGGGCCATGGTCCGGCTGGGTTTCGCCTGGCTCGGATATTTCGGCTACAAGTTCTTCGGGGAGAAGCCTTCGACCAAGACCTGAAAGCATTATTAGCCAAGCCGAGGTTATACCCCGGAGGCGGGAACTTGCAGCTGAGCGTCATCATACCCACCATGAACGAGGAGGAGTCCATCGGCCAGGTCATAGATAGCGTCCACCAGGCCCTGCATGGATGGGATTATGAGATACTCGTCGTGGACACCAATTCCAAGGACCGCACCAGGGAGATCGCCATGGAGAAGGGCGCGGTGGTCATCGACGAGCCGCGCCGCGGTTACGGACGGGCCTACAAGACCGGGTTCGAAACGTCCAAAGGAGAAGTGATCGCCACCTTGGATGCTGACTGCACATATCCGGCGGAGGTGATCCCGGGGCTGCACAAGCTGCTGATGGAGAAGGACCTGGAGTTCATCACCACCAACCGTTTCGCCAAGCTGGAGGAGGGCGCCATGACCGCCAAGCACCGGCTCGGCAACTTCGCCCTGACCTTCGTCTCCAACCTTTTCTTCGGTGTTCGGATCAAGGATTCCCAGAGCGGGATGTGGGTGTTCCGCCGCGACGTCCTGGACAAGCTGATGCTCAGCGACGACGGGATGCCGATGTCCGAGGAGATCAAGATCGAGGCGTTCCGCAAGGTCAGGAGCTTGGAGGTGCCCATCGCCTACCGGAGGAGGGTGGGCGAGGTCAAGTTGTCCAGCTGGAAGGACGGCTGGAAGAACATGAAGTTCCTTTTCAAGAAGCGCTTCCGCCGTCAGAGGTAGGACGCCGCCATCCTCAGTGCGTCCCGGAGCACGTCCTTGGCCGCCGGACGGTATATGCAGGCCGAGGGATGATAGGTCACCATTATCGTCAGCTCGCCATCGCCCAGGTCCGCCCGCACCGGCCTGTTGCAGACGTCCTTCATCACCATCTTCTTCCCGAGCAGGTCCTCGGCGGCGCTGAGGCCCAGGGCCAGAACGAACTTCTTTCCTCGAAGCTCCTCGCGCAGGAAGGGGCGGCAGGCGGCCATCTCGTCCCCCTTCGGACGGCGGTTGCCGGGCGGTCGGCACTTCACGGTGTTGGTGATCATCACCCTCCCCCGGTCCAGACCGGCCTCGGCCATCAACCCGTCCAATATCTTGCCGGCCCTTCCCACGAAAGGAACGCCCCGGGCGTCCTCCTGGGCCCCGGGGGCCTCGCCCACCAGGGCCACCTTGGAACTAGGATCGCCGCAGAAGAGGACCAGGTTGGTCCGGCCCTCGCCCAAGCGGCAGCGCCGGCAGTCGGCCTCGGGCGGCATTCATTTCCCCAATATCTTGCTGGCGGTGATGAGCGCCCTCATCTCCACGTCCAGTTTCCCCAGGGCGTCCCGGCCGCCTTCCTCCCGGTCCACCACGGACATGACCGTTCCCACGTTCGCCCCGGCCTGCCGCAGCGTCTCCACGGCATATACCGCCGAGCCGGCGGAGGTGATGACGTCCTCCACCACCAGCACCTTCTCCCCCGGGTTCAGCAGGCCCTCGATGAGCTTTCCGGTCCCGTGGTCCTTCTTCTCCTTGCGGACCATGACGAACGGTATGCCGGTGCGAAGCGAGAGCGCCACCGCCAGCGGAACGGAGCCGAGGACCACCCCGGCGATGCGCTGGAAACCATCACCGTCGATCCGCCTGGCCATCTGGTCGGCGATGAGGCCGAGGACCTTCGGGTCGGTCGTCGCCCGCTTGATGTCTATGTAGTACTTGCTCTTCTTGCCGGAGGCCAGGGTGAAATCCCCGTAAAGGATCGCGCCGCACCCTTCCAACGCCTTCTTCAGTTCGTCGCTCATGTGATCACCAGGGGACCTTCTTGAGCCCCATCTTGTACCCAATGATGTTCACCCCGCGGTGGATGATCGGGGTGATGATCAGCACCGCCAGCAGGGAGATCCATCCGTCCCCGTCCCAGAAGTTGCCGAGGAACCAGTCCGGGAAGAACACTATGGCCAACAGGAACGAGGTCAGCAGGAAGCCGTACTGGTCCATGACCGGGGCCTTGCCGCCGCGACCGATCTCCAGCCGTCTTTTGATGAACGAGCCGATCATGTCGCCCAGTAGCGAACCGACGGCCAGCACCACGATCACGCCCAGGTTCTCCGGGAAACCCCCGAAGCCGAAATAGTCCAGCCGGTCGAAGGGGAAGGCGATGTAGAGCTGGATTATGCCGATGGATATGCCGGCGCTGATCCCGCCGATGAGACCGCGCCAGGTCTTCCCGTCACCCAGTATCCTCTTTCCCTTCCAGGACCGCCCGAGGTCCACCGGCAAACCCCCGCCGAAGATGGTGGCCGCGGAATTGGGAATCATTGATGGGAGAACCAGCCAGAATCCCACGAGTATGAGCAGGGGGATGTCCATAGGCGCGAATCCCCCCGGTCGGTTATGAACCTTTCTACCTTCCCCGTTCCCGGAAGAACGCCTGGATGTCCTGCAGCGGCCTTTCCGTGGCCACCAGGTCCAGTCGGTCGGAGAACTGGGTTATCCGGCGATCGAGCACCAAGGCCGCCCCCACATCCCTCTCCGTCCGGATCAGGCGGCCGATGGACTGCTGCAGCTTGCGTATCGCCGGACCCTTCACCGTGTAGTCCCAGCCCTTGCGGAACTTCAGCTCGTAATAGTGCATCAGGGCCCGTTGCTTGGCGGTCGGCCGGGGATAAGGTATCCCGACCACGATGGCCAGTTCCAGCTCGTCCTCCGGGAAGTCGATCCCCTCGCTGATGCGCCCGCCCATGACCGCGAATAGCACCTGGCCGTTCTCCTCCAGCCTCTTGAAGCGGGTGACCACGTCCATCAGCTCCAGCTGGGGCATGCCCCGCTCCTCCAGGTACACCTTGCGGGATATCCTGCGGGATACGCCATCATCCAGGAAGCGGTCCATGAGCGAATAGGAAGGGAAGAAGACCACGGTGTTGCGTTTGACGCCGTTGCACACCTGGACCACGTGGTCCTCCATGACCTCCACCATCTCCGGGGAGGACTGCATCTCCTCGTACTTGGTGGAGACATCCTCCACGTAGAACACCCTACGGTTCTCCTTGGGGAACGGAGAGGGGAAGGTCACCGTGGCCGTGCCGTACGGCAACCCGATGGAGTCGCGGTACTCGTTCAAGGGGGCAAGCGTTCCGGACATGTGCACGCTGCCGCCGCAGTTCAGCAAGGCCGACGTGGTCACCACCGGATCGATGCAGTAGGCCTTGAGACAGGGGTTATCGCCGCCCACCACCAGCTTGACGAAGCATTCCTCGTCCAGGGTGGACCAGTATGAAAGGAACGTTCCCAGGGAGAAGGTGTACGAGCGCGGCAGGCGCCCCTGGGCGAAACGTGACTCCCGGATGATCTCCCCCTGTTCCATGATCAGCTTGGCCATGGCCTGCAGGGAGCGGGAGGTGCAGGTGAAGGCGGTCATCAGCCCCTCCTCCAGGAACGATGGCGGGATCAGGCCGTCCTCGTCGATGAGGTAATCCCGTATGGCCTCCTCGAGCAACTTGGAGCACTCCGCCCGGACGTCGTTGAGGCTGACGCCTTTGCTGATCTCCGGGTCCCCGTACTCCTCTACCTCCTTGAGCACCGCCTCCAGGATGTAGCGGGAGAGCTGGAAGCTCTCGATCTCCCTGGTGTAATCAGGAAGGTTGTGCGCCTCGTCCACGATGAGCAGGGCGTCCTCGATGGGACAGTCCATCCAGTCCAGCAGAGAATTGCGGATGAAGGGTACGAAGAAGTAAGCGTAGGGCGCCGCCACCACCCGGGCCTCCCGGGCCAGCTCCTTCATCACCTCGTGGGGGCAGATGTTCAACGAGTCGCAATGATCGATGAGCTCCTCGGCGGTCGGTATCGTCCGCTTGCAGTGAGCTATGAACTGCTCCATGTCCAGGTCCTGCAGCCCCTTGAAGAAGCGGCATCCCCCTGGGCGGTCCTCGAGCACCTTTCGGCGCTTGTCCCGGCAGATCTTGGAGAGCTCCTCGGGAGTTCCGGCGCTCAGTTCCTTGTCCCGGCGGACCAGGGGGCAGGTGCCCTGCCGTCCCTGCAGGGCGACGCCGAACACCGGCGCCTTTTCGTTTATCTTCCGGAGCTCCAGGATGACCTGCTTCTCCTGCGAGTTGGTCCGGGTGAGGTAGAGCACCTTCTTCCCGGTGGCCAGGGCGGTCTGCAGAGCGCCGGACAATGCGCAGACCGTCTTGCCGCTGCCGGTTCCGCTCTCCAGGACCAGATGCCCGCCTTCGCGCGTCGTCCTCTCGACGCAGCGCACGAAGTCGTCCTGATTGGGGCGGGGAGGATAAGGGAACAGCTCCACGCCGTGTCAGAACTGAGGGCTAATAAAAATTGTTGCCCCGGGCCCATTGAAAGTGAGCCCTTTGTCTCGGACTAATTGGACCTCTGCCAGGCCGAGGGATCGGCGTAGCAGTCGTAGGCGCCCACCTCGCAGCTGTCATCGCTGCCATCGGTGTTTATCAGCTGGAATATGCGCTCCTTGCGGAAGAGCCAGTAATGGATGCGCCACTCCCTCCCATCGTACAGGGTGGTCTCCTCGCGCTCGGTGGTCAGTATGCCGGTGTCCTCCAGCTGATAGAAGGCGTCCCGGTCCTCGGGCTCTAGGATGTTGTCGATTATCCTCTCGCTGTAGCCGAAGAAGTTCATCACGTGCTGGGCCATTCTTCTGGCCTGCTCGTCCGGAAGTCCTTCCCGGTCGATGCCGTTCTTAATGGCCCGAGTAAGGTCCTCCACGGTCAAGGTCGTGCATTTTCCATCAAAACAGATCTCAAAAGAAGCTTCCACACCCTTCGCCCCCTTGCCACCCAAACCATCCAAACCGCTGGCGTTCACATCTTCCATGATGGCGTAGGGAACCGACTTCCGGGCTCCCTTGCCTTCCAACGGAAAAGATCGAGATTTTTCCTTGCTGACGCTCTTCATTCAGAAATCCCTCAGTGCACAGTGCGAGACAGTATGCAATTGAACTTTTCTCACTTCTTATTAGCTATTTATACTTTTTTAAAAATCCCCATCCTCGCCTGATGCGTGGCGCACCTGTCGGAATTTAATAATTATTACATTATATATATTTCAATGAGGATAAAGTACTTGACCCAGTAGAACGGAGACAGATATCGGTGAGTGGAATGATCGCCGAATTCTCGATCGTGCCGGTAGGAAAGGGCGTGAGCCTGAGCCCGTTCGTCGCGGAATGCCTTAGGATCGTGGAGGAGAGCGGGCTCAAGCACCAATTGACGCCCATGGGAACGGTCCTCGAAGGGGATACGGAAAAGGTCATGGACACAATCATGGCCTGCCATTCCCAGGTGCTGCGGATGAGCGAGCGGGTCGTCACCAGCATCAAGATCGATGATCGTCGCGACCGACCGATGGACATGGAGCGCAAGGTGCGCAGCGTTGAGGAAAAATTGAGAAAGGGTTAGGAAAGGCGTTTTCCGGGCTCAGATGTTCATGTACTCCCGGGTGCGCATGTGGCTCAACACGATGGAGCGGGCGTCGTGGAAGTTCGGCAGCGCCCGGAACTCCGCCACCACCGCCTTACCGACCTCCTGGTCCACGGATATCAGCATCAGGGCGTCGCCGCCCTTGTCCGCGCGGCCGACACCCATGCGGGCGATGTTGATGTCCCTTTTACCGAGCAGCGTCCCGATCTTGCCGATCATGCCGGGCATATCGTGGTGCTTGGTGAGCAGGAAATCACCCTCCAGCGGCATGTCCAGGTCGAACTCGTCTATCCCGATGATGCGGAACTGGTCGGACGGGAATACGGTCCCCCGGACCTCGGCCTTGTGCCCATCGGAGGATATGCGCAGCACCAGCATGTTGGTGTAGTGGCTGCTCTCGTCCACCTTGGTCTCCACGATCTGGATCCCCTTCTCCCTGGCGATGCTGCTGGCGTTGATGATGTTGGTGTTGGACCCCACCACGATGGACAGCACTCCGACGATAGCGGAAACGGTGACCATGCGGGTGTCCAGGTTGGCGATCTCGCCGTGGCATTCCACCTCGATCTTCTTGACCGGGGCGTCGGACAGCTGGACGCAGAAGGCGCCCAGCCTCTCGGCCAGCCCGATGAACGGGGATACCTTGGGATCGACGCGGCTGATGGGCACGTTCACCGCGTTGGTGATCTTGTTGTCCACCAGGAACATCTTGACATGCTCGGCCATCTCGATGGACACCTTCTCCTGAGCTTCCTTCGTCGAAGCGCCCAGATGAGGCGTGGCGACCAGGTTGTCCAAGGTCAGCAGCTTGGACCCCTTGGGCGGCTCGTCCTCGAACACGTCCAGGGCGGCCCCGGCGATGGTCCTCTCCTTGAGCGCCTCGTACAGGGCGTCCTCGTCGATGATGCCCCCGCGGGCGCAGTTGACGATGAGCGCGGAGGGCTTGAGCATGGCCAGTTGTTCCTTTCCCAACAGGTGGTGGGTGGTCGGGGTGAGCGGGGTGTGGATGGTTATGAAGTCCGCCTCCTCCAGCACCTTCTCCAGCGGGAGTATCCTGACCCCGAGCTTCACGGCCAGCTCCTGCGAGATGTACGGGTCGTAACCTACCAGCTTCATCTGGAAGGACTTGGCCCTCTTGGCCACCTCCCCGCCGACGCGGCCTATGCCGACGATGCCCAGGGTCTTGCCCATCAGCTCCACGCCGGTGAACTTGCTCCTCTCCCACTTGCCCGCTTTAACAGAAGCGTCGGCGCGGGGTATGTTCCTGGCCAACGTCAACATCATGGCCATGGTGTGCTCCGCCGCGGAGATGATGTTCGCCGCAGGGGTGTTCATCACCAGCACGCCGCGGCGGGTGGCGGCGTCCACGTCAACGTTGTCAACGCCCACGCCCGCCCTTCCTACCACGCGCAGCTTCTTGCCAGCCTCGATGACCTCGGCGGTGACCTTGGTGCCGCTGCGGACGATGAGACCGTCGTATTCGCCAATGATCCTGAGCAGCTCCTCGTGCGGGAGCTTGGGCTTCACGTCGACCTGGACCCCGGAGTCCTTGGTCAGCATCTCCAGGCCTTCCTGGGACAGTTCGTCGGTTACCAAGAGCTTCATTTCATCTCCTCCAATGTCTCATCCATGACGTCGAGCAGGTCCTGGATGTCCTTCTCGGTCAGATCGCCCATGTGGCCGATCCTGAACGTCTCGTCCTTTACGTTCCCGTATCCGGGCGAGACCTCAAATCCCTTTTGCCTTAGGCGCTTGTCGAACTCCTTGAAGTCCAGGCCGTTGAGCTTGATCACGCTGATGGTGTTGGAGCGGAAACCATCTTCCGCGTAAAGGCCGAGGCGCTTGGACGCCCAGCTCCGGACCATGTCGGCCATGCGCTGGTGCCTGGCGTAACGCTGCTGAACGCCCTCCTTGAGCATCTTGTCCAGCTGATAATCGAGACCGTACATCAGGGACACCGGCGGCGTGGTCAGCGGGAGGTCCTTGTCGGCCAGCTTTTTGTATTGGATCAGGTCCAGGTAGTAGCCGCGGTTCTTGACCTTGGCCGCCTTCTCCATGAGCCGGGAGGAAACGCACACCACGGCCAGGCCCGGAGGCAGCGCCAGAGCCTTCTGGCTTCCGAACACCAGGGCGTCCAGGTCCAGCTTGCGCAGCTTGAGGTCCACCGCCCCGACGGAGGTGACCCCGTCCACCATGATCAGGGCATCGCCCTGTTTCCTTATCTCCTCAACTATCTCCCCCACCGGGTTCAGCACGCCGGTGGACGATTCGTTCGAGACGAAGGTAACTGCTTCCACGTCCTTCTCCAGCTTTCCCGCGATGTGCGAGGCCCGGAGCGCCTTGCCCCATTCCCCGTTGATCTTCTGCACCTGTTTGCCGTTCTCCTGGCCGATGAGCTGCCAGCGGTCACCGAAGGAACCGTTCGAAAGACCGGCCATCTTGGTATCGACGGCAGAGCGCACGCAGCCTTCCAGGAAACCGGAGGCGGAAGCGGGCGCGAGGTAGACCTCGCTGTCGATGTCCAGCACCTTGCGTATCTTCTCCACTACGCCATGCTGCAGGTCCTGGTAGTCCTTGCCCCGGTGGACCATCATTCCCCTGTTCATGGATTTAAGCGTGTCCGGGAAAACCTCCACCGGACCGACCGTGAAAAGCCTTCTGCTCAAATTGATCCCTCATTATGAATGCGATTCGCCCGATATGATTTCTCTGCCTTAGCCCCGGCAGACCTAGCGGTCGTTGGAACGGCGGCCTGAGAGGGTAGAAAACCGCAGATGAAATAGGTTTCCATGGGCTAGCGTTCCAACAGCCGGCGCAGCCGTGCTAGCGCATCATCCACGTCCTGCTCGTCTATGCCGTAATGGGTGACGAAACGGGCCTTGGTGGAACCGAACTCGAACACCTGGACACCGATCTTGCATGCCCGGTTGACGAAGTAATCCACGTCCCATCCGGTTCCGGTGATGTCGGCCAGAACGATGTTGGTCTGCACCGCCTCCATGTCCACCTTGATGCCCGGGATCTCGTTCAACCCTTCCGCCAGCCGGCGAGCGTTGAGATGATCTTCCTTCAGCCGGCCGACCATCTTCTGCAATCCGATCAACCCAGGTGCGGCGATGATGCCGGCCTGGCGCATGCCTCCTCCGACCATCTTGCGGTTGCGGCGGACCTCCTCTATGAACTCCTTGTTGCCGACGACGACGGAACCGACCGGGCAGGCCAATCCCTTGGATAGGCAGAAGCTCAGGCTGTCCAGGTGCCTCATGTAGTCCTTGACGTCCACGTCCAACGCCACCGCGGCGTTGAAGATCCGGGCGCCATCGCAGTGGACCTTGAGCCCGTGGTCATGCGCCACCTTGGCCACCGCCTCGACCTCCTTAGGGGTCCAGACGATGCCGCCCCCGCGGTTGTGGGTGTTCTCGATGCACACCAGGCGGGTGTTCGGGTAGTGCAGGTCAGGATGGCGTATGGCCGCCTCCAGCTGCTCAGCGGTGAACTTGCCCCGCCGTCCCTTGATCAGATTGGGTATGGCTCCGACGATGGCGGACATGCCCCCCAGCTCGTAGTAATAGATATGCGCCTCGGACTCCAGGATGATCTCGTCTCCCCGACGGCAATGGGCCATCAGCGAGACCAGGTTGCCCATGGTGCCGCTGGAGACCAGGAGCGCGGCCTCGGTCCCGAACATGCCGGAGGCCAGGTCCTGCAGCTGGTTCACCGTGAGGTCCTCTCCCTCCACGTCGTCTCCCAGTTCGGCGGACGGTATGCTCTCCAGCATCTCCTTGGAAGGCAGGGTGAAAGTGTCGCTCCTGAGGTCAATTCGGCGCATGTGAATCTCTCCGGGCCGCTCGATACGGAGGACTAGATAAATAGTTAGCGACCAGACACGGTGAAAGGTTGATATCCGCGCTTACGCTTCTACGAGCGATGAAGAAGGACCTCCTCGATATCCTGGCCTGCCCGGCCTGCAAGCACCATCCACTGGAACTGCGGTTGGAAAGGGAAGTGTCAGGGGAGGTGGTGGAGGGGCAGCTGGTCTGCCCCGGATGCCGTGCCATCTACTTCATAGAGGACGGCATCCCCAACCTTCTGCCACCGGAATGATCACAGCTTCGCCAGAGCGTCCTTGACCCTGGCCATGCCTTCCTTGATGTTCTCTCGGCTGGCGGCGTAGGACAGACGGAAGCGTCCTTCGCCGGCCGGTCCGAAGGCCGACCCGGGGGTGACGGCCACGTGAGCCTCCTTCAGCAGGTAGGCGGCCATGTCCTCCGAGCTCATCTGGAAATCATAGGAGGGCATCATGTAGAACGCCCCGCTGGGCATCGGGCAGTTCAGGCTGGGTATGTCCTTCATTAGCGAATGGACCAGATCGCGCCGGGCCTTGAACTCCTTCTTCATCAGCGCCACTGAATCCTGAGGACCCTGTAGCGCCTCCAGGCAGGCCTGCTGCACGAAGGAGGTGACACAGGTTATGGACTGCGTCTGGAGCTTGTTGAGCTCCTTGAAGATGTTCTTCGGGGCGACCGCCCAACCGGCCCTCCAGCCGGTCATGGCGTAGGTCTTGGAGAACCCATCCACGGTGATGGTCCTATCGAACATGCCGTCCAACGAGGAGATGGAAGTATGCTCCCCTTCGAAGACCAGCTGGTTATATATCTCGTCCGCCAGGACGTAGAGGTTGTGGTCCTTGGCCAGATCGGCTATGCCCTTCACGTCCTCCTTGGTAAGGACGGAACCGCAGGGGTTCGATGGGGAGTTGAGCACCAACAGCTTGGTCTTCTTGGTGATCCTCTCCGCGACCGCCTCCGGGGTCATGCGGAAGTTGTTTTCCTCCGATAGCTTGGCGTGGCGGACCTTGCCGCCGGCCAGATGGGCGGTGGCCTCGAACGTTCCCCAGGCTATGTCCGGGACGATCACCTCGTCGCCGTCGTCGACCATGGCCAGCATGGTCATGAATATGGCCTGCTTGGTCGGAGTGACCAGGACGTTGGACGACTCGCAGGGTATCTTGTTCAACGCCCGGCACCTGTCGGCGATGGCCTTCCTCAGCTCGGGGATCCCGGCCGATGGGGTGTAATAGGTGAAATCGTTGGCCAGGGCGCGGACGCAGGCCTCCTTGATGTTATCCGGGGTATGGAAATCAGGTTCCCCCATGGAGAACGATATGATGTCCGCCCCTTCCTCCTTAAGCTTGCTGACCAGGTTGGCTATCTTGACCGTGCCAGACTCGAGGACGTTCTCCATTCGGTTCGCGAACATCGAGCCGTTGAACGAGCGCAATGTCTATATGCTTTTCTAAGCGCTGTTTGCCAACTTAGCTGGGGCGAACTGGGAAAAATGATAAATAAACCCCTGCAGGTAAGCCGTTTTGGTGAGCTAAATGGCATTCAAGTTGGACCTATCCGGACTGCGCCACGGCACCGAGCTGGTGAAGCGCGGGTTCGCCAAGATGCAGCAGGGCGGAGTGGTCATGGACGTCACCAACGCCGAGCAGGCCCGTATCGCGGAAGAGGCCGGCGCGGTGGCCGTCATGGCCCTGGAGAGGGTCCCGGCGGACATCCGGGCCCAGGGCGGGGTGGCCAGGATGGCCGACCCAGTCAAGGTGCTGGAGATCATGGACGCGGTCACCATTCCGGTCATGGCCAAGTGCCGCATCGGTCACTTTGTGGAGGCCCAGGTGCTCGAATCCTTGGGCGTGGACATGATCGACGAGTCCGAGGTGCTGACCCCGGCCGACCCGTTCATGCATGTGGTCAAGAAGGACTTCACCGTGCCGTTCGTCTGCGGGGCGAAGGACCTGGGAGAGGCGCTGAGGCGCATCGACGAGGGAGCGGCCATGGTCCGGACCAAGGGCGAGCCTGGAACGGGCAACATCATCGAGGCCGTGAGGCATCAGAGGATAATCATGGGCAAGGTGCGCGAGCTGAAGGGGAAGGACGACGCTGAGCTGGCGGTCATCGCCCGGCAGATCGAGGCCCCCTTCTACCTGGTCAAGGAGGTCGCGGGAATGCAGCGCCTGCCGGTGATCAACTTCGCCGCCGGGGGGGTCGCGACCCCGGCCGACGCGGCGCTCATGATGCAGCTCGGTTCCGATGGTGTGTTCGTCGGCTCGGGCATATTCAAGAGCACCGACCCGGCGGTACGCGCCAAGGCCATAGTCGAGGCGGTGACCCACTTTGACGACCCGAAGGTCATCGCCGAGGTGTCCAGGGGATTGGGGGAGGCCATGCACGGCATCGAGATCTCCACCCTGGCCAAGGAACAGCGCATGCAGGAGCGCGGCTGGTAATTCTTTAAAATAATGGGCCGGGGGTGCGCCCCGGCCCTTCTTGTTCTAATCGCTTAAGAGATGACCTTGTCCAGGCTGTTGGTCTTGACCGCGTTCTTTATCTCCCGGGATATGCGGCGGCCGGTGCTCATGTTCTCCTCGGTGAGGTCGGAGTACGGCGAACCGGAGATGAAGGGGTTGGAACCGGCCACTATGCGCGAGGATATCTCGAACACCTTGAACTCCAGCTTGTCGGTGACGATGCCCTCCAGGCAGAACGGCCCGATCATGCCGCCGAACAGCTCGTAGGAACGCTTGACCACCTGCTCGCCCATGTCGAACACCTTGGGCAGGAGGCTCTCCCTCATCACCACCGGCACGTTGCCGGTGACCACGAAGGTCGGGAACAGCCCCAGCTTCTTAAGCTCCTCGGACGCTCCCAGCTTATAGAGTTCGTCGATGTTGCTCTCGTCGCGGCGGTCCATGGACATAAGCTCTAGCGAACCATCGCCCACCCGGAACCCGTCCTTTTTGATCGGCGAGTAGAAGTAATGCAGGTAGTACCTGGTGCCCAGGATGTACTCCTGGATGGTATACTCCTGCTCCATGTCCAGGCCCATCTTGAACTCCGGATAGTCCTTGGCGATGAAGAAGCCGCGTCCGCCCTTGGCCCCGTTGTATTTGACCAGCACCGGCCGGTCTATGGTCTTGGGGTCCTCGATGACCCTGGGCATGGCGATCCCCGCCGTCTCCAGCCACTCCCTCATCTTGTCCCGGTGCGATTCCCATCGGAGAACGTTCCGGTTACCGAACGTCGGCACGGGCATCTTCTCGAACTTGTCGGTGCCCATGTACTCCACGAAGGAGCCGTGCGGGACCACGATGATGTTGCGGGCGAGAAGCTCATCCACATTGTCCAGGAGGTCAGCGTAGCTGTCCAGTTTCATGAACTCGTCCGGCCGGCCGAGCGGGAACGCGTCATAGTAGCGGAAGTTGTCCTTGACCGTGAGACCGAGGGTGCGGAAGCCTTCCTTCTTGGCCCCGTTGAATATCTGCAGGGAGGAATGAGAACAGAGGGTGGCCACGGTGAGCTTGTTCTTGTCGTACTCGTCGAGGATCTTGAGTATCTTGTTCTTCGGGACCATTACCTCAAAATTTTCTTGAAGGATATAAACCTTTCCAAGCCCCTAGAAGATGTCCCATCCCAGCTCGGTGACCACGAAGTACACTATCCCCGCCCTGGTTATCCCAGCGGCCAGGTTGGTCAGGGCGAAGAGACGGAGATCACGATCGCAGCGGTCCTTCCGGAATATGGAGAACAGATAGACCGGAACGGTGTCCACCA
>JAXGNA010000003.1:0-15892 GCA_040768245.1 Methanomassiliicoccales archaeon
CCACTTCGTCAAGCGCTCCAAGAACGCCCTGAGGACCATCGGGAAGCTCGGCGCCAACCGTATAAAGGACGGGGACAGGGTGCTCACGCACTGCAACAGCAAGGCCGCGATCGCGGTCATGGCGGAGGCCTGGGCCCAGGGCAAGCGCTTCGAGGCCTATTGCACCGAATCCAGGCCCTGGCGGCAGGGCGTGCTCACCGCCAACGACCTTGCCAAGCTAGGCATCCCCTGCACCATGATCATCGATTCCGCGGTGCGTTACGTAATGAAGGACCTGGACCTGGTGCTGGTCGGCGCGGACACCATCGCTTCGAACGGCGCTCTGATCAACAAGATCGGCACCTCGCAGGTGGCCTTGGCCGCCCACGAGGCCAGGGTATCGTTCAACGTGTGCGCGGAAACCTTCAAGTTCTCCCCGCGCACCATCTACGGGGAGATGGTGAAGATCGAGGAGCGCGACGCCACCGAGGTGGTCAGGCCCGGTGAGGTGCCGCCGGAGGTGAAGGTCTTCAACCCGGTGTTCGACGCCACCCCGCCGGAGTACATAGACGCCATCATCACCGAGATCGGGGTGATCCCGCCCTTCGCCGCCTACCAGGTGATCGTGAAGGAACTGGGTTACGAGTTCATGTTCAACGAGGATTGATAATATGGAGTACGAGGAGAGATACCTACATCTGGACGCGCCGGTCGACATCGACAAGCACGTCATATGCAAGTACAAGGTCGGCACCGAGCTGAAGATGACCACCGCCGCGGCGGCCATCGCCACCGAGCAGTCCACGGGGACCTGGACCAAGCTGTCCACCCTCAAGGAGGATAACTTCCTGAAGCGGAGCGGAAAGGTCACCAAGATAGAGGGGAACCTGGCCACCATCGCCTTCCCGGTGGAGGACTTCTCCCTGGACATCGGCGGGGTCCCGCAGATCCTGAGCATCATCGCCGGCAACCTGTTCGGCCTGGAGGCGTTGCACGCCGTGCGCCTGGAGGATGTTACGTTTCCCAAGTGCATCCTGAGGGAGTTCAAGGGGCCGAAGTACGGCATCGACGGCATGCGGTCCATATTGAAACGGCCGAGCAAGCCGCTGGTGGGTACCATCGTCAAGCCGAAGATAGGGCTGTCGCCCCAGGAGACCGCCGATTACGTCTACGAGGCGGGAATGGGCGGCCTGACCAACGGCAAGGACGACGAGACGCTGAGCAACCAGAAGTTCTGCCCGCTCGAGGACCGGGTGGTGGCCATCGCCGAGGCCTTGGACAAGGTCAAGAGCGAGACCGGCCACGTCATGATCCATGCCATCAACGTCAGCACCAACGGGCACCAGATACTGGAAGTGGCCGAGCGGGCGCAGGAGCTGGGCGCCACCGAGCTGATGGTCGATGTGCTGACCTGCGGCTTCGGGGCCATCCAGGTTCTGGCGGAAGATCCGTCCATCAAGCTCCCGATACACGTGCACCGCACCATGCATGGGGCCATGACCCGCAATCTGGACCACGGCATAAACATGAAGGTGTTCGCCACCCTGACCAGGATGGTCGGCGGCGACGCTCTGCACGTCGGGACCTTCGGCGTGGGAAAGATGAAAGGCGCCGCGCACGAGGACCTGGCCAACCGGGATATGTGCTTGACGAACGAGCTGCCTTACAAGAGGATGATGCCGGTCGCCTCCGGCGGCGTGCACCCGGGAATGATCAAGAAGTTCGTGGAGATCGCAGGAACGGAACTGCAGATCCAGGCCGGCGGCGGGGTCTCCGGCCATCCGGGCGGAGTGCGCGGCGGGGCCAGGGCCATGGTTCAGGCGGTGGACGCCGCGGCGGCGGACATCCCATTGGACGTTTACGCCAGGGACCACGCGGAACTCGCGGCGGCCATCAAGAAGTGGGGGATGGCATGAAGCTGAAGGCGAAATACATCGACGTGGACACCGGCGAGGTGACCGCGCTGCTGCACGACTTCGACTGCGCCGAGCTCGGGCTCAGGGAAAAGGACCGCGTCAAGCTCTCCTTGAAGGGCAAGGTCACCGTGGCCATAGTCACCACCAGCGACACCGTGGTCAAGAAAGGCCAGATCGGCCTCATGGGGACCTCGCAGGAGATCCTGGAGTCCAAGGACGGGGACCTGGTGGAGGTGACCGCGGCCAGCAAGCCGGAGTCCGTGGAGTTCATCAAGAAGAAGATGAACGGGCAGGAGCTGACCACCGCGGAGATAACCACGATCATAGCCGACATCTCCTCCCGGGCGCTGTCCAACATCGAGCTTTCCGCTTACGTCACCTCGCTGTACATCAACGGCATGAACATGCGGGAGACCGCCGACCTCACCAAGGCCATGGTGGCCGGCGGCGAGATAATCAACTTCAGCAACGGCCCGATATACGATCACCACAGCATCGGGGGGTGCCCGGGGAACAAGATCACCTTGCTGGTCGTGCCGATAATGGCCGCCGCCGGGTGCAAGATGCCCAAAACGTCATCGCGAGCCATCAGCAGCGCCGCCGGGACCTCCGATATCGTGGAGACCTTCGCCAACGTAGCCCTGACACCGACTCAGCTAAAGGAGATCACCGAACGCGTGGGCGGAGTGCTGGCCTGGGGCGGGTCGCTGAATTTGGCCCCGGCGGACGACCTGATCATCAAGGCGGAATATCCGTTGGGGATCGACCCGCACGCCCAGCTTCTGGCGTCCGTGATGGCCAAGAAGAAGGCGGTGGGAGCGAACTATCTGGTCATCGACATCCCCATGGGCGAGGGCACCAAGGTCAAGACCATGGACGAGGCCAAGGCCTACGCCCGGGACTTCATCCAGTTGGGCGAGGAACTGGACATTCGCGTCGAATGCGCCATCACCTACGGCGGCCAGCCGTTGGGTCGGGCCATCGGACCTGCCCTGGAGTCCATCGAGGCGCTGTCCATCATGGAGGGGGCGAAGGGGCCCAACAGCGTCATAGAGAAGACGCTGAGCATCTGCGGCATGCTCTTCGAGATGGGCGGGGAGTATCAGGGGGTCGAGAAGGCCAGGCAGATACTCGAATCGGGAAAGGCCCTAAAGAAGTTCCAGGAGATCGTGGAGGCCCAGGGCGGCAAGCCGGGCCTCACCTCCAAGGACATCAAGGTCGGACAGTACAGCGTGGACGTCATCGCCAAGCAGAGCGGTTACGTCGGCCAGATCATGAACAAGTCCCTGGTCAGGGTGGCCCGGACCGCCGGTTCGCCCAAGGACAAGGGCGCCGGCCTGGTGCTGAACAAGAAGGGCGGCAACAAGGTGGACAAGGGCGAGACGCTCTTCACCATCTACTCCGAGCATGAGTGGAAGCTGCAGGAGGCGCTCAACCTGGCCATCAGGCTGGAGCCGGTGAAGATACAGGGAATGATCCTGGCCAGGGTGCCGGCCTTCTCAAGGGTCGCCCTCTGAAACCCCTTTCCTTTTCTGTTTTTCTATCGCCTCTTTCAGAGTGAGCGACCCCACCGCCACCTGACGGGCTAGCGAGGAATTGATGGTTATCGCCCCCGCGCTCTCGATGCGGCTCAACCTCTGGATGTCCCTGACCTCGCCCTGGGTGGGGGCCACCCGGGGCCGGGACGGCAGCAGCTCGCCGCGGGTGTGGGCGATGACCAGGGCCGCGTCCGGATGTCCGGTGCGCCCGGTGGTCGAGGTCTCGTCCACCATCTCTATGTTGCGGGTGATGTCCCAAAGCGCGTTGATGATGCGGTCCCGGTTGGTGGGATCGCCATGTCCCACCCGGAGCAGAAGCTCGTTGGTGCTCACGAACGACAGGAAGTCCCGGATGGCCGGCGCCACATCCTCCGGGGATAGCAGGGTATCGCCAAGCAGCACCTTTCCGTCGCCCAGGATGGCTATGCCCGGCCGGGGACCGGGGTCCACGCCCACCACCAACCGGTTGAAGGAGCCGCCCTGAAGCAGGACCAGCGCGGCCTTGACCGCCCAGTCCGGGTCGTCGCTGGCGATGACCTTCCGTCCCCGCAGACGTTTCCGCTCCCCCTCGGTGGTCAGCACCAGCTCCACGTTCAGCGGCAGGGGGTTTGAGAAACCCAGCGAGATGAACGGCTGGCCCTTCTCCCTCAGACGACGCGCCGTCTCGTAAAAGAAGCGAAAGTCCTCGGTGACCACGGCCACGACCTTCATCGGACGTAGACCGGAACGCGCAGCATATAATCCTTGGTCTCCCGGCCTCTGATTCGATAAGTTCGTCAGGGAATGCGCAACGATGAAATAACCGAGGCTGGAATGGAAGGGCGTGAACGGAAAGGACCTGTCGGACCTGGTCCAGGGTAGATGCGTGACGGCCTGCCGGGAGTTCCTTAAGGAGGAACTGCCAGACCTGGCCATGGAACACCCGGCCAGATACATCTCGTATCTTATAGAGGGTGAGCTGAGGGACCGCGCCTATGATGGTCTCAAGGTCCGCGAGGACAGCGCCTCGCCGTATTGCGTGCGCCTGCTCACCACCGAAGGCGAGGAGTCCCTGATCGCCGTGGGCGTCAACCTTCCCAGGGAGCGGACGGAGCAGGTCTTGGACGTCCTTCGCGCATCCAAGGCGAAGGAGAGACTGCTGCTCTACCTTTTTTCGTTCGAAAGCCGGGCGGACGAGGAGCTGATATCGCAGGCCATAATGGAGCCGGAGCTGCTACGGCTGGTGCGGGATACCGGCATCGTCGCGTACTTGGCCATGCTGGACGCCCGGGCGGGCATGGGCATGCTGGCCCGGATCGACGGGGACATGCGTTCCATCCAGTATCTTCCGCACTAATCGTCCTCGTCGATGCGGTCGGTCCTCTCCGGTATGCGCCGGCCGAGGGCCAGGAAGCCCAGGGCGGCCATCAGGCCGAAGGAGCCGATCCCGGCCCACATGAGCATCGGCTGGCCGGTGAAGGCGTCGAACAGCAGTCCGCCGAAGAACGGTCCCGCCGAGAAACCGAAATTGCTGACCAGCCCGTACATGCCCTGGTATCTCCCCCGCTCCGATTCGGGGGACATCTTGGCCACCAGGGTCATGGAGGACGGGGACACCACCATCTCGCCCAAGGTCACGATGAACATGCACATGGCCAGGTAGAGGAACCCGGGAGAGAAGAACCAGTGCGGCAGGGCCAGCCCTAGGGTCGGGGTCAGACCGACTATGCCATAGCCTATGGCGTAGAGCAGCGAGCCGGCGGCCATGGCCTTGGTCATGCGCAGATGGTTTATGGAACGGGAGATGGGGAACTGCATGCCCACCACCATCAGTCCGTTCACGGCGTAGATGTAGCCGATCTCGGCGTTGCTGATGCCGATGACCTCGGTGGAGAACACCGCGTAGTTGGAGGCCATCTGGCCGAACATCATGAACAGCGGCACGGAGATGAGGCAGAAGGCCAGGAAGCGGTGGTCCTCCCGGAGCCGGCCCAGGTCGCGCATGGAAAGCTTCTGGCGGCGGGCGCCGGACGAGATGCTCTCGGCCACGAACATGAATACTATCAGGGACACCGTACCAGTGGCCGCGGCGCTGATTATGAACAGGAACGGGTAGGAGATCATGGACAGCAGCCCGCCCAGCAGCGGACCCAGGGTCCAGCCCACGTTGCCGCCGATGCGCAATAGCCCGTAAGCCTCCAGGCGCTTCTTCGGCTCCACCACGTCCGCTATGAGCGCGTTGGAGGCCGGTTCGAAGAAGGAACCGGCCAGGCTGCTAAGTGATACCATGATGGTGATCACGAATATGTCCGCCCCTCCGGATATGACGTACGCCAGCGCCAGGAACATGACGCAGCGGGCGGCCATGGCGATTATCATGATCTTCCGCCGGCCCATGATGTCCGCCAGCTCGCCTCCCACTATCTGGCCCAGGGCCCCGACCACGGCCGATATGAGCAGGACCATGCCCACCACGGTCATGGAGATGCCCAGCTCGTTGTGCAGGTAGATGGACAGGAAGGGCATCACCACTGAGAAGCCCAGGGAGGAGATTATGCGCCCGTAGAAGAGCGTCCAGACCCGGCGGTCGAAGCCTTGGGTCGATCTGAAGGAAGGCAGCCTGATGGCCATTGTCAGCGTTTAGTCATGCCCAATCATATCATAATCGTTTCTAATGTCACTGGATAGCATGGTCGAGCCCCCCTTCCGCCAAAATATATCTACCCCTTCGGACATCAAAATCTCGGTCGTTGGACCAGGAGGTTCCCGGATATGATGTCGACACACCGTTCTTCAGCAGGATGCCGGGAGCCGTTCTGAGGGTTCCCTGGCATTCTTCTTCGTCCGCCTTACGAACGCTCATAGCAAGTTATCAAAAGAAATGCCCAACGATCCGTATCTGGACGCCAGCGTAGCCTGGCGCATCAGGAACAAGAACATCGACTTCCGCGAGAGCGGATACCACGAGACCGTCCAGTCCATATTGGAGAACGGCCTGGCCACCAGGGTCCGGGGGATGATATCCTCCGGTAAGGAGGCCAGCGTCTATCTGGCCGAACACCACGGGGCGCCCATCGCGGTGAAGGTCTACCGTCTGTACCAGACCTCCCACAAGGGAGGCCGGCCCATAAAGCTGAACTCGGCGGGATGGCTGGCCGCGCACGAGTACGACATGCTGCTGCAGGCCTGGAAGGGCGGGGCGCCGGTGCCCACTCCGTCCCGCAGAGTGGAGAACATGCTGACCATGAGGTACCTTGACCAGGACGGAGGTCCTGCGCCGCGCCTCCAGGACATCGTGCCGGACGACCCGGCCGGAATGCTGGAAATGGTCGCTCGAGCCCTGCTGTCCCTAGGCCGGGCCGGGGTGGTGCACACCGACCTCAGCCCCTACAACATCCTGGTCAAGGACGGCCGGCCCTGGTTCATCGATCTGTCCGAGGCGCTCAGGGTGGACCGCACCGGCGACACGCCCTGGATCAGGCTGACCGAGGCGGAGAGGGCGCTCCGGAACGGCATATCATCCCTGGACCGGTACTTCGGCCGCTTCGATCTGAGGTTCGACGAGAGCATAGTGCCCCAGCTGATCGGGGAATGGGACCGCTTCGGGGTGATGGGCTGAGGGCAAACGATTTACCGGGCGAGCCGTATCCAGGGGCATGGACTGGACCTCCGCCGCCTTCCTCGCCCTGGCCGGCCTGTATCTCCTGATAAACCTGGTGGCCATGATGATGTACGCCTACGACAAGATGATGGCCAGGAGGGGGGATCGCCGCATATCCGAGAAAACGCTGCTGCTGATGGCGCTCCTCGGCCCCTTCGGGGCCATGGCCGGAATGAGGTGGTTCAGGCACAAGACCCGCAAGCTCAAGTTCAAGCTGGTGCCGCTATTCGCCCTGGTCCACGTCCTGATCGTGTTCCTTCTGCTGTACTGAGCTCACTTGCGGCCGAACAGGCGTTTCTTGGAACCGTCCCCGCCGTCGAACTTGCGCAAAAGCTCCTTCTGCTCGACGGTGAGCCTCTTCGGCACCACCAGCTTCAGACGGATGTACAGGTCCCCTTTGCCATACCCTTCCATGCGCGGCATTCCCAGTCCCTTCAGGCGTTGCACCTCGCCGGGCTGGGTGCCGGCCGGCACGGTCATCTCGACCTTCTTGCCGTCCAGGGTCGGTACCTCTATCGTCGCCCCTAGGGCCGCCTCCGGGAAGGACAGCTCCTGGGTGGCGTACAGGTCCGCCCCGTCCCTCTGGAATATCTTGTGCTCGCGGACGTTGATGACCACGAAGAGATCGCCTGGGGGTCCTCCGTCCGGGGACGGCTCGCCGGCCCCGGCCACACGTAGACGCATCCCGGTGTCCACCCCCTTCGGTATGTCCAAAGAGATCTTCTGCCGCTTGCGCGTCCATCCGCCGTCGCATTCCGGGCAGGGGTCCTTGATGTCCTTGCCGGAACCGCCGCATTTGGGACAGGCCCCGACGGAGATGAACTGCGAGTAGCCGCGGCGCTCCACCCGCTGCACCTGGCCCTTGCCCTGGCACTGCTGGCAGACCTCCTCATTGCGGCTCTTGGAACCGGTCCCTCCGCAGGTGTCGCATTTAACGGTCAGAGGCAGCGTGAGCTCCTTCTTGATGCCCTCCGCAGCCTCCTCCAGCGAGATATCGAGGTCGTAGCGCAGGGACTGCCCCTGACGCGGTCCGCGCGAGCGGCCGCCGCCGAAGAACATGTCGAAGATGTTCCCGGAGCCGAAGCCCATATCGCCGAATATATCGCGGACGTCGCCCTGATGGGTGAAGTCGTTCCAGTTGAAACCGCCGCCCTGGAACTGGCTGTTCACGCCGGCGTGGCCGTACTTGTCGTACAGCTCGCGCTTCTGCTTGTCCATCAGCACTTCGTACGCTTCGGAGATCTCCTTGAAGCGCTCCTCCGCCACCTTGGGGTCCTCCTTGGTGACGTCCGGGTGGTACTGGCGGGCCAGTTGGCGATACGCTTTCTTGATCTCCTCCTCGCCCGCCTGACGCTCTACGCCAAGCACCTCGTAGTAGTCGCGCTTCTCGGCCATCGGTTCGCCTACTGGTCGTCAACGATCTTGTAGTCGGCGTCGACCACGTTGTCGTCCTTGGGGGCGGAGCCTTGCTGCTGACCTTCGGCCTGCTGCTTCTGGGCCATGTTCTGGTAGATGCGGGTGGAGATGGCGTAGAACTCCTTCTGGAGGGCTTCCATCTTGGTCTTGATGGTCGCGGCGTCACCCTTCTTGATCTCGTCCCGGACGTCGCTGACCAGGGCCTCGATCTTGGTCCTCTCCTCGTTGGACGCCTGCTCGCCCAGCTCCGCCAAGGCCTTTTCCGTGGCGTAGGTGAGCTGGTCGGCCTGGTTGATGATCTCCACCTTCTCCTTGTTCTTCAGGTCCTCATCGGCGAAGCGCTCGGCCTCCTTGACCATCTTGTCGATGTCCTCGGTGGAGAGCTTGGTGGAGGCGGTGATGGTTATCTTGGCCTCCTTGCCGGTCCCCAGGTCCTTGGCGCTGACGTTGACTATCCCGTTGGCGTCTATGTCGAAAGCGACCTCGATCTGCGGCACTCCCCGCGGCGCGGGCGGGATGCCCATGAGCATGAAGCGACCCAGGGAGGTGTTGTCCTTGGCCATCGGGCGCTCGCCCTGCGTGACGTGTATCTCCACGCTGGTCTGTCCATCGGCGGCGGTGGAGAATATCTGGGATTTCCTGGTCGGTATGGTCGTGTTGCGCTCGATGAGCTTGGTGGCGATGCCTCCCAGGGTCTCGATGCCCAGCGAGAGCGGCGTAACGTCCAGCAGCAGGACGTCCTTGACCTCGCCGGCGAGGACCGCGGCCTGCACGGCGGCGCCCATGGCCACGCACTCCATCGGGTCGACCCCGCGCTGGATCTTCTTGCCCACCACGGTCTCCACGAACCTCTGGATGACCGGCATGCGGGTCGGACCTCCGACCAGGATGACCGCGTTGATCTGGTCCGCGCTGAGGTTCGAATCTTTCATCGCCCTTTCGACGGGACCGCGGCAGCGGTTGACCACCGGCTCCACGAGCTCCTCCAGCTTGGCCCGGGTGAGGTTGAAGGCCAAATGCTTCGGCCCGTCCGCCCCGGCGGCTATGAACGGCAGGTTGACCTCGGTGGACATGGTGGTGGACAGTTCGATCTTGGCCTTTTCGCAGGCCTCGCGCACCCTCCACATGGCCATCTTGTCCACGGTAATGTCGACCCCGGTCTCCTTCTGGAAGTTGTTGACCGCGTACTTGATCAGCAGCTCGTCCATGTCCGTTCCGCCCAGCTGGGTGTCCCCGCTGGTGGATACGACCTCGAAGACCCCGTCGCTGAAGTCCATGATGGTGACGTCGAGCGTTCCTCCGCCCAGGTCGAAGACCATGATCTTCTGGGACGTTCCAGCCTTGTCCAGGCCGAAGGCCAGCGCGGCGGAGGTCGGCTCGTTGATGATCCTGATGACCTCCAGTCCGGCTATCGCTCCGGCATCCTTGGTGGCCTGCCTCTGGTTGTCGTTGAAGTAGGCCGGGACGGTGATGACCGCCTTGGTGACCTCCTCGCCCAGATACGCCTCGGCATCCCGCTTTATCTTCTGTAAAATGAACGCGGATATCTGCTGCGGGGAGTACTCCTTCCCCATGACCTTGACCTTGTAGTCGGTCCCCATCTTCCGCTTGATGGCGGCGATGGTGCCCTCCGGGTTAGTGACCGCCTGGCGGCGGGCCGGCTCACCCACCAGAAGCTGGTTGTCCTTGGTGAAGGCCACGTAGGACGGGAAGGCCTTCCCTCCTATGCTGGTTCCCTCCGCGC
Organism: Methanomassiliicoccales archaeon; assembly: GCA_040768245.1. Taxonomy (GTDB): domain Archaea; phylum Thermoplasmatota; class Thermoplasmata; order Methanomassiliicoccales; family UBA472; genus UBA472. The sequence continues at coordinate 10,234 of JAXGNA010000003.1, forward strand.
TCGGTATGATGGTCGGCCGGCCGCCTTCCATGACCGCGGCGGCCGAGTTGCTGGTGCCCAAATCTATGCCTATGATCTTAGCCATCTGATTCACCTCTGTTGTTGCCACTGCCAACTTTCACCTTGGCGTAGCGCACTACCCTCGGTCCCAGGCAGTACCCTTTCTGGTACACCTCCAGGACCTTGCCCTCGTCGCCCTCCCCGACGCACAGCGCCTCGTGCAGCGCCGGGTCGAAACGCTCGCAGGGCGTCTCCACCAGCCCCTTGGACTGGAGCAATGATCGTAAGTTCGCGTGGACGGATTCCACGCCCCGCCTGAACTCCTCCGGGGTGGCCTTGGCGGCCAACGCCCGCTCGAAGTCGTCCAGGAAGCCCAGTAGATCGTAGAGCAGCTTGTCGTTCGCTGCCTTGATCTGCTCCTCCTTCTCCCGCTGGGCCCGCTTCTTGTAATTGTCGAAATCGGCCTGGATGCGCTTGGCCAGGTCCAGGTTCCTATCGGCCTGCGCATTGGCCTCCTCTAGCTCAGCTTTCAATCTGCTCATCTCATCATCCGGCCTGAGCGGCTCGCCCTGAGCCTCCCCCGCCTGCGGGGGCCGCGTATCCCTGGAGCTTTCTTCCATTGTGGGCTCACCCGTTGACTGTAGGTTAAAATATAAGACGTTTTGAGAGGAGGGGGCAACCCCCTCCTGGAAGAGTTTAGTCCGTGTCGCCCAGACCGTCCTTGCCGACCATGTCCCTGGAGCTCATGCCGGGAGTGCCCTTGGAGGCGATCACGTCATCGATCCTCAGGATCATCACGGCGGCGTCAGTGGCGGAGCTGATGGCCTGCTTGCCGACCCGGAAGGGTTCGATGACGTCGTTGGCCAGCATGTCCTCGACCTGTCCGGTGAAGACGTTGACCCCGGCGTGCTTCTTGCCTGCCTTGTGGGACTTCCTCATCTCGATCAGGATGTCGATGGGGTCCAGACCGGCGTTCTCGGCCAGAGCGGTAGGCACGACCTCCAAGGCGGAAGCGTAGGCGTCGATGGCGATCTGCTCGCGTCCTCCGACGGAGGAGGAGTACTCGCGCAGACGCAGGGCGACCTCGACGGCGGTGGAGCCGCCACCGGTCAGCATGCGGCCGTCCTCGATGGCCACGGCGACAACGCTCATGGCGTCGTCCAGGGACCTCTCGATCTCGGCGACCACGTGGTCGGTGCCTCCGCGGATCAGGATGGACATGGCCTTGGGGTTCTTGCACCCGGTGACGAAGGTCATCTCCTCCTCCTGGATCTTGCGGACCTCGACCAGGTCGGCCTTTCCGAGGTCAGCGGCGTCCAGCTCGTTGATCTTGGATATGATGGTGGCGCCAGTGGCCTTGGACAGCTTCTCCATGTCGCCCTTCTTCACACGGCGGCCGGCGTAGATGCCTTCCTTGGCCAGGAAGTGCTGCACCAGGTCGTCGATGCCCTTCTGGCAGAAGACCACGTTGGCCCCGACCTTCTTGATCTTGTCGACCATCTGTCTCAGCATGCGCTCCTCCTCGTCGAGGAAGGCGTGCATCTGGGTGGGGTCGGTGATCTCGATCTTGGCGTCGATCTCGGTCTTCTTGATCTCCAGAGCGACATCGAGCAGGGCGATCTTGGCCTTCTCGACCCTCTTGGGCATGCCAGGGTGCACCGGCTCCTTGTCCACGATGATGCCGGGGATGAGCTGGGTGTCGTCCATGGAACCGCCGTGCTTCTTGGTGACCTGGATGTTGTCCATGTCCACCTGCCACTTGCCGTTGACCTTCTCAGCGACATTGCTGACCGAGTCTACGGAGACCTGGGCCATGAGCTCCTTGGAACCGGAGATGGACTTGCTCATCATGGCGGTCTTGGCGATCTTCATGAGGGTGTCGCGGTCCTTGGGCTCCACCTTCACGGCGACGGAGTCCAAAACCTCCATGGCCTTGTTGGCGGCCATGCGGTACCCGGCGGTGATGATGGTCGGGTGGACGTTGGCGTCGATCAGGTCGACGGACTTCTTCAACAGCTCTCCGGTGAGGACGACCGCGGTGGTGGTGCCGTCGCCGCATTCCTCGTCCTGGGTCTTGGCGACCTCGACGAGCATCTTGGCGGCGGGGTGCTCGACGTCGATCTCCTTCAGGATGGTGACGCCGTCGTTGGTGATGACGACGTCGCCCATGGAGTCGACCAGCATCTTGTCCATTCCGCGGGGTCCGAGGGTGCTCCTAACAGCGTCGGCGATGGCCCTGGCGGCCATGATGTTGTTGTATTGGGCGTCCTTGCCCTTCTCGCGCTTGGAACCCTCTTTGAGTATCAGTATAGGTGCGTTTCCCATTGCCATGCTACTAACCTCCCTTGGTATCAATCAAATTGACACCTAGCTCTGTGCTAGCGGCCTTGGAATGTTTGTTCTTCTATATGAAGCTATTGTATATGCGTCCCGCACCCATACAAAAAAGTGATTTTAACTTCGCGGAAGCTCAGGGCGACGAAAGGGCTGGGCCGTATTTGATATTATCGTGCTCTGGTCGGGCGAAGGGCAAGGTTATATCCCCTGACGCGCTTCGAGGGAACGATCGAATGAGCGAGCTCCAGAAGACCGTGACCGTGGTGTTCAACCGCAAGGGCAAGAAGCTGCTGTCCGAACGGGAGTTCATCAACGCCTTGTTCTTCGAGCTGAAATGGGCCGACCCCACGGGCGCCGGTCGCATAGAGGCCAAGGAGGCGCAGCGGATACTGGAGGCGGCCATGCGCATGGGACTGCTGGAGCTTTCGGAGGGATACGTCAAGCCGACCTTCGACCTCAAGACGGTGGAGGTACCGCTGAACTACAAGCCGACCAGGGACCTGCTCAAGGAGCTGGGCGAAGGTGGCTCCGCCCCATCTTCCGCATCCCCTTCCGCGCCCCAGTCGGACAAGAGGGCCGAGCCGATGCCGGTCTTCTCCGTTCTCATCGATGACATAGCGGCCAAGTCCGGCTGGAACAAGCGGGACGTGGTCTCCCGGATAAACAAGGTCGTGGAACGGCTGTCGGTGGACGCCGAGGTGGCCGCGCTCCTCATTGGCAAGGACGTCGGGGTGGACGTCGGAAAGTACCTTCTGGAAGTGAAGGAAGAGGTTTTGCGCAAGTGATCAGAGCTTGCCGCCGCACTCTCCGCAGAACCGGGTGCCCGCCGGGCTTTTTGCCCCGCACTCCTGACACTCCACCATTCCCAGGGGGTTGCCGCAGTTGTTGCAGAACTTCCCAGCCCCGGCCGGCTTGCCGCACTTGGGGCACATGGTCTGCCTGGACTCAATCTCGCCGGTGAAGACCTGGGTGTTCCTGGCCTTCTCCTCGATGTCCTCCTTCATCTTCTGGGCGCGGGCGGCGGATACCTCCACCGCTTCTCGGGGAGCGTCCTCCACGCACAGTCCGGCCTCCTCGTTCCAGTCGTTGTCGCACACGAACTTCTTGCAGCGGGGGCACCTCTTGAAATGCCCCTTCGCTTCGTTGCCCGCCTGCTCGAAGGCCTGCTCGTGCTCCTTGTGCCATTCCGGGGTCATGCCGTCGAAGCGGTCCCCGATCACTCCGGAGCCGGTCTCCGCGGCGTAACCTAGATTCCCTCTTCCGGACAGGTCGCCGGCCACCGCCGCCACCCGGCCCAGCCCTCGGAACAGCCGGCCCTTCTTGTAGGTCTTGGACTCGATGAAACGGGTCTTGTACCCCTCTTGGCACAGGTCACAGAAGAATGTGAACTGGAACCCCGCCTCGCTGCTGTTGTCCTCCATGTTCGACGTGAACGCGACCAATCTTCCACCGCTCATATTTTCCATCCACCTTTGATCTTCTTGTCGCAGCTGGCGCACCTCTCCCCCAGGGGGACCTGCTCGGCGCCGCACCTGGGACACTTGGCCAGAAGCCGGGCCCCGCAGCTCTCGCAGAAGTCTCCCAGGAAGGTCGGCTTTCCGCAACTCGGGCAGTCCAGCTTGAGCTCCAGGCCGCAGTGCGCACAGGCCCGCTGCCCCGTCTGGATGGGGGAGCGGCACTTGGGGCACCTCAAGGAGTCCGTGGGGGACGGCTTCCCGCACCAGGGACAGGTGTTGGCGTCGTTCTCCACCAGCTCGCCGCAGTGCCTGCAAGGTCTCTTGTAACCCACCATGTTCCAGCTCCCCCGACCGGTTGGCCTGGGATAAGGCTCATCCGATAAAACGGTTTGCCGTACGTTTTCCAACTGGATAACGTGCGTCACGCCTTTCCGAAGGACCTCTTCACTGAATCCTTCCAGCCCTCGTCGTGGAAGGCCCTTCCGATGAAGGCCTTCCGCAGGGCGACCAGCTCGGGCATGGCGTACAGCGCGTTCAGGTATCTGGCGTTCTCAGGCTTGTGGAGCTCGACCTCGGACATCATGATCGGCTCCCGCCTCAGCCCTATGGACCTCAGGCACTCGCCGAGGACGTCGGTCACCGCCGAGGCATCGTCGTAACCGGCGAACGCGGACATCCTCTCGTAGGAGAAAAGATAGGTCGCCCGGTTGGTGTCCTCCGAGGATTGGGCCTCGAAAGCGATGACCTTGGGATCTCCGGAAAGGTCGGCCATGGGGGCCAGGAACCAGATGTAGCTGCTGCCGTCGTCGTTCCTGCCCGTTCCGACCCGCGTATGGTCCCCGGAGGTGGCGGTGAGAAGATCGAACTCCTCGCTCAGCCCGGAGGCCTTGACCCTTTCTGCCAGGGCCTTCCAGAGGCCCATGTCCAGTGGTTTGACCTCCTTCCCGCTGGCCGCCCTCCCGTCCAGGAACAGGTCGGTGGCCTGGGCGAGCACGGAGGAGCTGATGTTCGGATGGACCTCCTTGAGCAGCGCCCCGGCCTCCTCCTTCAGAGCGGACAGGGCCTTGTCGACCAGGACCGCGAAGGGGTCCAGTTCCGCTCCCATCTTGAACAGCTCCAGCGACCCATGGCGATGCTGGAGCACCAGCCGGTGCTCGGCCCTCTCCATCCTGCTTATGAGGCCCAGCTTGACCCGGAACATCTGGCCGTCCAGAGGGGAGAAGATTATCGAACGTTCGAAAAGGGATACCTCCCCCTCGCCCTTCAGGGAGGAACCGCCGGAACGGATCTCGTAGGCCGCGCGCACAGGCTGGCGCAGCATCTTCTCTTCAATGAGGCGGTCCTTCAGCATCAGGGCGTTCCTGTTCCTCATTAGAGCGCGGCGCAGGTCGTCGTGCTTGAAACCGGCCTTGGTCAGCGATATCCTTTCGCCGTCCAGGGTGCTCAAGGTCAGCTCCCTTCCTGATTCCGAAATGCGGTCGACCCGCCGGAACGGAAGGACCGTGCGGTCCCCGCCGTTACCGATCACCGTCAAGCTGTCCTCCCCCACCGAGGCCTTGCCATCGCCTTCCGCCGAGATATCGCCGTTCGGACCGGTCAGGCGGTAATGCACTGAGCACTCCATGCCCCGGGCAAGGACGGGGGCGGTGAAAATGCTTTGCCGGCAATTTTAATAAAATGAGAAAGGGGAAGCGGTTTTCTCTGGAGGTGCGGAAGCTCACTTCTTCTTGATGAAATCCTCTAGGGTCATTCCCTTCTTGCCGGAGGTCTTCTCCACCGCGGCGATGGTGACCTTCTCCTTGATCTTGATCTCCAGGGTCTTCTCCACCTTGCGTATGAGGACGTCGTCCGGGTGCATCGTTCCC
>JAXGNA010000004.1:0-152122 GCA_040768245.1 Methanomassiliicoccales archaeon
TCGAGAGAGCGTTGCAGGACATACGCAAAGGCAAGATGGTCCTGATATTCGATTCCGACGACCGGGAGCGGGAGACGGACATGACCGTCGCCTCCCAGTTCGTCACCCCGGCCTCCATCCGGGAGATGCGCAAGAACGCCGGCGGGCTGATCTGCACCACCGCCCATCACGATATATGCCAGAAGCTGGACCTGCCGTTCCTGGCGGACGTCCTGGAGTGCAACCATGACCGCCACCCGGTGCTGCAGAACCTGGCGCCGAACGACATTCCTTACGATACCAAGTCCGCTTTCTCCATCACCATCAATCATCGCCGGACGTTCACCGGAATCACCGACAACGATCGCGCGTTGACGGTGTCGGAGTTCGCCAAGCTGGCCAAGGATTCCTATTCCTTGAGCGCCGAGGATGCCAGGAGCGCTTTCGGCAAATCCTTCCGGGCACCGGGGCACATACACCTTTTGAACTCCACCCCTCAGCTGCTCAGCAAGAGGAAGGGACATACCGAGCTGGCCACGGCCATGATGGTCATGGCTGGCGTCACCCCTTCCGCGACCATCTGTGAGATGATGGGTGACGATGGAAACGCGCTGAGCAAAGAAAAGGCTAAAAGGTACGCCGACCGTTTTGACCTTTGCTTCCTGGAAGGGAAGGACATCATAGAGTTCTGGAAGAAGGGTGGTAACGGGAAATGACCAGGGTGATGGCCAGCGGTGTGTTCGATATCCTGCATCCGGGGCACTTGAGATATCTTCAGGAGGCCAAGGACCAGGGCGACGAGCTGGTCGTGGTGGTGGCCACCGACGCCACGGTGCGCCGGAGGAAGCATGAGCCGATAACCCCGGAGAACATGCGGCTGGAGCTCATCTCCGCCCTGAAGATGGTCGACCGGGCCTACCTGGGAAGCGACGGGGACATGTTCGGTGTCGTGGAACGCATTCGCCCGGACATCATCGCCCTGGGCTATGACCAGGATTTCGACGAGCGCAAGATCGAGGAGGCGCTTCGCGAGCGCGGAATGAAGGTCAAGGTCGTCCGCCTCTCCAAGCACGGCGAGGACCTCAACGGGACGCGCAAGATCATCGGCAAGATCATCGACTGGTACAGCAAGAACCAGTCCAAGGTCAAGGAGGACTGATGAAGACCATCGGCATCGTGGACACCACCTTCGCCCGCACGGACATGGGAGCCGCGGCCATCGACGAGCTGAAGAACTACGGCACCGGATATAAGATAATCAGGCGGACCGTGCCTGGGATCAAGGACCTGCCGGTGGCGGCCAAGATACTTCTGGACGAGGGGTGCGACATCGTGATGGCGCTGGGCATGCCTGGCTCCAAACCGACCGACAAGATGTGCGCGCATGAGGCCTCGACCGGGATCATCGCCGCCCAGCTGGCGACCAACAAGCACATCATCGAGGTCTTCGTGCACGAGGACGAGGCGGAGGAGGGGAAACTGGCCTGGCTCATGGAGCAGAGAGCCAGGGAGCACGCCCGGAACGCTTACGACATGATATTCAAGCCCGAGCGGCTGATCAAGAACGCCGGCCGGGGACTTAGGCAGGGCTACGCGGACGTGGGCCCGGTAAGGGAGAGATGAAAATGACAAGGTACAACATCGGAATAGTGGTCTCGGAGTTCAACTACGACATAACCAGCATGATGCTGGAGAGGGCGAAATCGCACGCCGAGTTCCTGGGGGCGAACGTGGTCAAGGTCATCAACGTCCCCGGCGTGTACGACATACCGCTGGCGGTCAAGGTGCTCCTGAAGGACAACAGCGTGGATGGGGTGGTCACCCTGGGCTGCGTCATCGAGGGTGAGACGGAACATGACCAGATCGTCATCCAGAACGCCGCCCGGAAGATAACCGACCTGTCCCTGGAGTTCACTAAACCGGTGGCCTTGGGAATAACCGGACCGGGAATGACCAGGCTGCAGGCGGAGGACCGCATCGAGAACGCCAAGAACGCCATGGAAGCTTGCGTCAAGATGCTGAAACGCCTTTACTAAACGACTTCCATCATCACTTTTTTAAAAAGGTAAAAGGTTTTTTAAAGGGGCTCAGGCCACCTTCCTCATGTACGTCTCGATCTGGTCGAAGGCCTGCCCCAGGATATCCTCGTTCGGGAGGAACACCATGCGGAAGTGTCCCTTTCCGTACTCGGGGCAGAAACCGCTTCCGGGGACCAGGAGAACGTGGGCCTGGTGCAGGATGTCCAGCACGAATTCCTTGTCCGTCTTCCAGTGGTTCGACTCGATCTTGGGGAACATGTAGAAGGCGGCCTGGGGCTTCACGCAGCTCAACCCGGGTATCTCGTTCACCCGCTTGTGGGCGAACTCGCCGCGGGCCTTCAGCTTGCTGCGCATCCCCTCAAGGTGGTCCTTGGGGTGCTTCAGCGCCTCGATGACCGCCATCTGGCAGGGCGCGTTGGCGCTCAAACGGAGCCGAGCCTGCTTGTGCACCGCCTCCTCGATCTCGTCCAGCTGGCCGCTGGTATCGTGGAATGCGGCGTAACCAAGCCTCCAGCCCGGAAGCAGGTCGACCTTGGAGAACCCGTTCACCAGTATGGTCGGGACGTCCTTGGCCAATGTGGCCGGGGAGTGATGCTCACCCTCGAAGGTCATCAGGTCGTAGATCTCGTCGGAGATCAGGAACAGACCGTATTCGCCCGCAAGATCGGCGATCTCCTTGAGCCGCTTCTGGCCATAGACCGCCCCGGTCGGATTGTTGGGGTTGATCACGGCGATGAACTTGGTGCGCGGGGTGATCTTCTTCCTGAGATCGTCGATGTCCGGCTGCCAGCCCTCCTCCTCGATCGCCCGGTAGGTGATGGCCTTGCCGCCGAAGAACTTGGGGAACTCGAGATAGGAGGTGTAGCTTGGGCCAGGAACGAGCGCTTCGTCGCCCACGTCGATGGTGGCCGCGCAGATCATCTGCAGCGCTTCCGTGACACCGTTGGTCACGACCATGTCCTTCAGGCTCAGGTCCAGGTTGTTCTTCTTCTTCTCCTTCTCGATGATGGCCTTGCGGAGCTCGACGTTGCCCTCGGACTCCTCATAGCCGTTGTCGCACTTCTCCACGGCGGCACAGAGGGCGTCCCTTACATGTTTCGGCGTTTCGAAGTCGAACTTGTTGGGGTCCCCGATATGCAGCTTTATGATCTTGTGACCCTGCTTCTCCAGCTCTCTCGCTGGAAGCAGCATCTCCCGGATCGCGTAGCTGATACCCATCGTGCGCGCGGTGGCTTTCATGGTATCAGGCGGGATGATGAAATTACTGCTATATTAGCCTTCGATTCTCTGACACTATGCCGGAACACGGGGCCAGGGCCGACATTCTTCCTCCGTTCCCGGGTAACATACATTTTATAGGGGTTCCTGCACTAGCCGCAGGCATGGCCGAGGTCCGGCTTGGAAAGATGCACCTTCGGTGGTGCGACCACTGTAACGTACCGGTGCTGGAGGAGACCCATTGCGCCCGCTGCGGGAACACCACGCATCAAGTGGAGATGACCCCTCCGGGGGATGCCAGGCCGGCCTTCCAGCGTGATATTGATTTCGTGCGAAAGCACATCGACAGGCAGTTCGGTGCGGGCGCCGGGGAGGCGCTCCTGCCGGACGGTTCCGTTTACCTGTTCAACAAGGTACCGGCCCTGGACCGCATGGACGAGGTCATCGCCGACGGCGAGGTCATCGTCACCATGCGCTACGACCTGGGGATCGGCTGGAGGGCACTGCCCAGGGTGAGGGCCGCGACCAAGATAGTAAAGAGGGCGAGCAAGAACCTGATCTGGGCCGACCAGGGAGCGGTGGAGCCGGTGCTGGGCAACCAGAGCCTGATGGCGCCGGGCGTGAACAAGGTGGTCGGGGATTTCCAGAAGGGCGAGGAAGTGATCGTCCTGGACCCGGAGGGCAACGCCCTGGCCACTGGCGTCGCCCGCATGTCCTCGGAGGAGATGCGCAACGCCGAACGGGGCGCGGCGGTCAAGGTCCGATGGTCTGGACGCTATGCTGCCCAGACAGAGAGACCTAGGGCCGACTGGAACATCGCCATCGAGGCCAACGCCAAGGTAATGGATAGGCGAGCGAAGGAGAGCGTGGATTTCATCCTTAAGCTCGCGGAGGAGCATGCGGAGATCCCACAGGTGGTCTCATTCTCTGGAGGGAAGGACTCCCTGGCGACGTTGCTGTTGACGAGGGAGGCCGGTCTGCACCTTCCAGTGTTCTTCATCAACACTGGCCTGGAGTTTCCGGAGACGGTAGAATACGTTCACCGATTGAAGGACGAGCTAAAGTTGGACCTGGTGCTGGGTAAGGCGGACGAGGACGCCTTCTTCGGCAACCTGGAGTTCTTCGGGCCTCCGGGGAAGGACTACCGCTGGTGCTGCAAGACCAACAAGCTCGGTCCTACGGTCAAGGCCATAGTGGAGCACTATCCTGATGGCGTTCTTTCCTTCATCGGGCAGCGGCGCTACGAATCGGAGCAACGCTCGGCGAAACCGCGGGTCTGGCGCAATCCCTGGACCCCCGGGCAGATCGGGGCCTCGCCCATTCAGGACTGGACCTCGTTGCACGTCTGGCTATACACCTTCAAGAGCGGGGTCAGCTGCAACCCCTGGTACGAGAACGGTCTGGACCGCATCGGCTGCTTCCTCTGCCCGGCCTCGGACATGGGAGACCTGGACATCGCCAAGACCAGTCCCAGCTACGAAAGATGGGAACGGTTCCTGAGCGATTACGCGGAGAAGAAAGGATTGGGACCGGAATGGGTGGAGCACGGGCTCTGGCGGTGGAAGAGGGTGCCCCTGTCGGTCATGGAGGAGCTCAAGCGCAACATCCCCGGCTTCGAACTGGTGAGGAAGGAGGTACCGCGCACCGGCGAGGGGAACTTGCGGCTGAGGATGCAGGACGGTTTCTCGCCATGCACGCTCGGCTTCAGCATAGAGGGCGCGTTCTCGAGGGACCTGGACCTGGAACAGGTGAGCAGCGTCCTGAACATGGTCGGAGCGGTGGACGTCGGGGCCGACGAGGGATGGTGCGCGGTCGGGAACGTAACTATATTCCGAGAGGGCGCGTTGATCGCCAAAGGGGCGGACCAGGAAAAAATAAAAAAGGATGTGGAAAGGGTTCGCCGTGCGGTGGTTAAGGCCGAGGAATGCGTCGGGTGCGGGGTGTGTATCGCCAGATGCAAAGAGGGTGCACTTGTGCTGATGCAGGGGAAGGTTCGCGTCGAGGCGACTCGATGCATCCATTGCGGGGATTGCTTCGAGCCTTGCCCGGCGATCAGCTTCGGCGACGCCGCTTTTGACTTTTAAAGGCCACCGGCGACATTCAGTGGACGGTGACCAGGTCGGTCGGCGCAGCCCTCGTTGACCCCCTCCGCATCAGCGCACGAAGTCGATGTCGTCGTCCCGGTTCCGCGGCCTCTGCTGCTGGTAGGGTTGCTGGTACTGCTGCTGTTGGTACGGCTGCTGGTACTGCTGATAGCCCTGGTTTCCCTGCATTCCGACCGGTGCGCCACGGCTGCCCATGATGTACTTGGACTTGGCGCCGGTGATGATGAGCAGGACCTTGACCACTCCTTCCAGCTCGGGGTCGATGGAGCATCCCCATATTATGCGGGCGCGGGGAGAGACGCTGTTGGTGACTATCTCCGCCACACGCTGGGCCTCGCCCACGGTCATGTCCGGGCCGCCGACCACGCGGATGAGCGCGCCCTTGGCGTCCTTCAGCTCGATCTCGCCGAGCATGGGGGAGGTCAGCGCCTCGTGCACCGCGGACTTGACGCGGTCGTCCTCGTCGCTGTTGCCCTCTCCGATACCTACGAAGGCCACTCCGCCCTCGTTCATGACGGTCATGATGTCAGCGTAGTCCAGGTTGACCAGGCCGGGCTTGGTGATGATCTCCGTGAGACCCTTTATGGTCTGCATGAGCACCTCGTCGGCCACCTTGAAGGCGGCGTCGACCGGCAGCTTGGGCACCAGCTCCAGGAGCTTGTCGTTGGGAATAACGATGGTGGTGTCGCAGATGAGCCTCATCTTGTTCAGGCCATCCAAGGCGTTCTCCATGCGCACGGTGCCTTCGGCCTTGAAGGGCATGGTGACCACGCCGATGGTCAGAGCGCGCACCTGCTCCTTGGCGATGCGGGCCACATAATGAGCGGAACCGGTACCGGTGCCGCCGCCCATGCCGGCGGTGACGAAGACGATGTTAGAACCGTTAAGGAACTCCCTTATCTCGCCGTCGCTCTCCCGGGCCGCCGCCTCTCCCATCTCCGGCTTGGCGCCTGCGCCCAGACCGCGGGTGGCGCTCCTGCCTATCAGGATCTTGCGCGGGGCCTTGACGGTCAGCAGGTGCTTGGCGTCGGTGTTGATGGCGCAGAGCTGAGCGCCGTTGATGTTGGCCTCCCAGCAGCGGTTGATGGTGTTGCATCCGCCACCGCCGCAGCCGATGATCTTGATGCAGACATCCAGCTGGGCCGCGATCTTTGACAGCTCGTCGTCGATGTTGGACTTGGGGGCTGGCTGGCTCGGGGCGGGCTCCTGCTTAACGGGCTCGGCCTTACCATTGTTCGTGTTCTCGTACTTAGTGTTCGCTAAAGCGTTCTTAACCAATGAACTGGTCATAAGTGCATCCCTCTGGTAAGGATAACGAAAAACGCAAATATATATTTTACTGAATTTTAAAGACCTGGACAACGGATGACGGATGTCAGACGTGAGAACCGGTGACAGGCTCACATGACCGCCGAGGGCCAGGAGACGTCATTGACGGTCTGGGCGCCCTCGAGGTCGCGGAAGTAGGCGACGTAGAGCTCCTCGGCCACCTTGGGCAGCGGCTCGTGCAGGAGCTTCAGGCAGGTGAGCCCGGCTGTGTACAGCGCGAAGAGCAACGATGGGTCCCTGGCCAGGAGCCGGTCCTGGGCCTTGTCCCGCAGATAGGGGAAGACCTCGCCCTTGAGGAATGAACCGACCAGGTCGATGAGGTCGCTGCGGCGGGAGGTCACGTTCAGGTTGGTGCCCTCGGCCACCAGCTCCTTGAGCCGGGCGATCATCCAGACGTCCATGCCGCTCAGCTGTTCCAGGGGAACGTGCGGTGCCTCCGTCAGCAATTCTTTTATAGACACCCCCAGCGACCGCATCTCATCGATGGTCTCCACCTCCCGCAGTCTCTCGTCGATGAGGTCCTTGGTGTAATCGAACGAGCGCTGCTTGTTGGCCCGGGAGGCGACCCGCAGCGATTCCTCGATCCGGCCGCTCATCATACCTAGCTTGGAGAGCTCCGGCGTGATCTTCAGCATGTCCGCCAGGTAGTTCTTCATGGTCTCCACCGCCCGGTAGCGGTGCTTCAACAGCTCGACCACCAAGGCGATGTCCTCCAGGGCCTTGTCGCGATCGCCCTCCAGAAGGGTGACCTTGACCAGTTCCGCCAAGGTCACGATATCGTCAACGAAGATGTCCCGGCTTCTGGCCAGGTTCATAAGCAGCAGAGCCTGCTCATAATCGGCGGCAAAGGAGTCCGTACCCTCGCCCCAGACACGGGCCATCATGGTCCTGACCCCTTTCCTCACCTCCTGGTCGGGATGGGACAGGTTCTCCAGGATGGCCGCCCGGCCCTCCCGGTCCATGGAGATCTGGTCCAGCAGCCTGAGGACCGATTCCCGGGCGTTGTCGTTCTTGGCGTCGGTGTAGCGTAAAAGTACCGCCACCATCCCCTCGGTCTCGTCCTTGGCCACGCTGAGGACCCTGGATTCCATCCGCTTCCTCTCCAGCGAGAGCGGCGAGGCCAGTGAATCCAGCAGAATGGGCTCTATGCGGTCGGCCTCGGTCCTTCCCTTGGCGGATATGGGCAGGATGCTGCGAAGCGACACCGGGGACATGCATGTATTATGGCGAAGGTCCAATAAATCCTTTTGTTCCAAACACCAGTCATAATATGGGCAAAGGTTTTATTTTCGTCAGCCATATTTCTTTCGGGAGATGCGTGGGTTGGAGGAGAAGGATTTCGAACTGATGTTGCAGAAGGTGTCCGCCGTCGAGGGAGTGGTGTCCGCCTATGTCTGCTCCCGAGCCGGTAACTTCGTCCTGGGCAATACGCCCAGGTACGCCGACCGGAACATGTACTCGGCGATAACCTCGCTTGCGTATGGCACTGCCGAGCAGGTCGGGCATGAGATGAACGACGACCTTCGCTACGTGTCCCTGCGCTTTTCCGAGAAGAACCTGCTGGTGGTGGACCTCGGTCCCCGCCATCTGCTCGGACTGCTCATAGACGGTCGGGTGGAACCGGACCTGGTGCTGGACAAGGTCCGTCCGATGATCGCCTGATCACATCTTCTTGAAGCCGCGGCCGAACCACTCGCCGATGCATTTGACACCGTAGGATATCGAATCGGCCTTCGGCCGGTGCTTGCCCCCGGTGCTACCTTGGCCGGAAAGGACCTCCCGGACCACGTCCTCTACGGTATGGCAGTCCTTTGCCGTCACGAAGTAAGCCTTGCCGACCGTGGACGGCTCATGCGAGTCGCTGCCGGCGGTGAAGGGCTTGCACATCCTGACCGCAAGCTTAGCCGCCAGGTCGTTATGGCCGTGGGTGGACCTGCCGTTATGTATCTCGATGGCATCAAAATCGTTGGCCAGGGTGACCTCTTCGCCGAGCCCGGACCACATGCGGTAGGGGTGGGCGGCCACGGCGATGCCGCCCTGGGCCCGGATGAGGTCTATGGTCTCCGCCACCTCCAGCTCGCGGGGCACCTCCTCATGGATGTTGTATGCCAATATGTGGCCCTTGGCCGAGGAGATCTCCATTCCCGGGATGACCAGGAGGTCCTCCCTTTTCAAAGAAAGGGCGTAGCGGGAACCCTCCAGGGAGTTGTGGTCCATGATGGCCACGCCGGAAAGGCCCCTCCTCGCACATGCGTCCAGCACCTCCTCGATCTGGTTCTTGGAATCGCCGGAATGGCTGGAATGCACGTGCAGGTCGAACTTCATCTCACTTTCGCCCCGTTGTCCAATTCCCCGTCGACACCGATGCTGACCTTCTTCTCGGTGTACAGAGGCAGCGCCACCTCCGCCCCTTCCTTGGGCAGGAAGAAGGCGGCCTGCACGCCCTTCACCAACCCGGAGGTGTCCGCCTTGACCTTTTTTCCCAGGTCGGCCTCCTGGTCGTTCAGCACCGTCCCGGTCCTCAGGGTGAAGTCCTGGAACTCCTGGAAAGAGAGAACCTTGGTTCCCGAGCCCAGTCCGCTGTTGACCCGGTCGCCCGGCTCGGCCGGACCGGACGGGGTTAGCACCTTTACCTTTTCACCGGACTCCGCCGCCAGGACCATCCCCTGTGACTCCACGCCGCGCAGCTTGGCCGGAGCCAGGTTGGTTATGACCACCACCTTCTTGCCGGTGAGCTCCTCCTTGCTGTAGAATGCCTTGAGACCGGCCACCAGTTGGATCGGGCGGCCGATGTTCACCTTGAGCACCATCAGCTTGTCCGCGTTAGGATGGTCGCCCACGGATTCGATGAGGCCGACCCTCAGGTCCAGCGACTCGAACGCGGAGAACGGCGATTCCTCCTTCTGGATCTCCACCTTGCGGTAGAGCGGCCTCGGTTCCGGAAGCGGCCGGCCCACGCTGAGCTCCTTCTGGAGGAGCTCCCAGGACCCCTCGCCCAGCTGACCGTCGTTGGCCAGGTACCCCCACAGCCTCTGGGTGGTGAACGGCAGGTACGGGAATCCCAGCACGGCCAGGGCCTGTACCACCTTCAGGTTCAGATGCAGCACGCCGCCGCATTTGGCCCGGTCGGTCTTGAGCAGGCTCCAGGGAGCGCATGAATCGAAGAAGCGGTTGCCGAACTGGGCCAGGTCCATTATGGCCTTGAGGCCTTTCTTGAACTGGCAGGTGGAAACGTTGGCCTCCACCTCGGCCATAGCCAGAGCGATGGCATCCTCCACCTGCTTGGTCTCCGTTTCCAGCCCATCCACCATCGGTGGGACCTCGCGGAAGTTCTTGTGGGTGAAGCTGAGCACCCGGTGGAAGTAGTTACCGAGCGTGGCCACCAGCTCGTTGTTCACCTTGGTCTCGAAGTCCTCCCAGGAGAAGTCGGCGTCCTTACCCTCCGGCATGTTGCTGGCCAGATAGTAACGGAGCTGGTCGGGGTCGAACATCTTCAGGATGCTGGGGATATCTATGGACGGGCCCTTGCTCTTGGACAGTTTCTCCCCCTTGAAGGTCAGGAACTCGTTGGCCGGCACGTCATACGGCAGGTTAAGCCCGCCGTACCCCATCAGGATGGAGGGCCAGATGATGGTGTGGAAGGGTATGTTGTCCTTGCCCAGGAAGTAGTAGCCCTTCACCGAGGGATCGGTCCAGAACTCCTTCCAGGCATCTTCGTTCCCGGTGAGCTTGGCCCATTCCTTGCTTGCCGAGAGGTAACCGATCACCGCCTCGAACCAGACGTAGATGACCTTGCCCTCGGAGCCGGGAAGAGGCACGGGCACGCCCCAGGACATGTCCCTGGTCATGGCCCGGTCCTTAAGACCCGACTCGAGCCAGTTCTGCGTGAACAGCTGGACGTTGGAGCGCCAGTGCTTGCTACCCTGCACGTACGAGAGCAGAGGCCGCTCGAAATCGGTGAGCTTGAAGAAGTAATGCTTGGTGGTCCTCATCTCCGGCCGGCTGCGGCAGGTGATGCAGGTGGGGTCGGCTATCTCGCCCACCTCGAACGTCGTGCCGCACTTGTCGCACTGGTCGCTGCGGCTGCTCTCGTTGCCGCATTTGACGCACCGCCCCTCCACGTATCGGTCGGGCAGGAACTTCAGGCATGTCGGGCAATAGTACTGCAGGGTCTCCCTTTGTTCCAGATGCCCTTTGTTAAGCAAACTGGTGAATATCTCCTGGACCACCTTGACGTGGTTGTCGGTGTGGGTCTTGGTGAAGAGCGAGAACTCGATCCCCAGGTCCTCGATGGCCTTCTTATTGATCTCGTGATAGCGGTCGGCCACCATCTCTGGGGTCGAACCCTCCTTGTCCGCGCGCACCGTCACCGGCGTGCCGTGCTGATCGGAACCGGAGACCATGAGCACCCGGTCACCGCGAAGCTTGTGATAACGGGAGAATATATCGGGGGGAAGCAACGAACCGGCCACGTGCCCCAGGTGTATCGCGCTGTTGGCGTAGGGCCAGGCCACTCCTATGAATACCTTGGATCGCTCCATCGGGCGTGAAATGGGTTCGTTCAATATAACCTTGCCGTAAAAGGAAAAATGGACAGCTTATTATAGGCTGAGGGACAAGATTTCCAGTAACCATCGTTAGGATGGCGCAAGGTGGTCCAATGTCAGAAGATCCGGAACTGGAGATCATAACAGTGGAATGCATACGAACGCCTCCTGAGCATATCACGCCGGACAAGGTCCCGGCCAAGGTGGAGGAGCGGGCCATGGACCCCACGGTCAAGGAGGTCCTGTCCAAGACCATGCTGGATGGGGTGGAGACGGTCTGGGACCGTCTGGAGAAGCAGCAGCCGCATTGCAAGTTCTGCGAAGCGGGACTTTCGTGCCAAAGGTGCGCCATGGGCCCCTGCCGTATCATGGGCGAGGGCAAGAGCCGGGGGGTCTGCGGCGCCGGGGCCGACCTGATAGTTTCCAGGAACCTGCTGGACCAGATAGCCACCGGGGCGGCCTCCCACTCCGACCACGGAAGGGAGGTGGCGGAGACGTTGCTGCTCACCGCCCGGGGGAAGGCCCCTGGATACGGGATCGCCGACGAGGGAAAGCTGAGGTCCCTGGCCAAGGAGTACGGTCTGGATGCCGAGGGGCCGGTGGAGAAGGTGGCGGAGAGGCTGGCCGTGGCCATGCTGGATGAGTATGGGACCATGAAGGGCGAGCTGAGCATGGCCAAGCGCCTTCCTGCCGGTACCTACAGCATGCTGAAGGAGGCAGGGATGCTCCCCCGTTCCATCGACCGGGAGATCGTGGAGGCCATGCACCGGGTGCACATGGGCGTAGGGGCGGACTACCGGAACATACTGACCCACGGCGTCCGAGCGTCGCTGGGGGACGGCTGGGGCGGCTCCATGATCGGCACCGAGGCCAGCGATGTGCTGTTCGGTACGCCCCAGGTGCGCAACAGCAAGGTCAACCTGGGTGTGCTCAAGCACGACCAGGTGAACATATCCCTGCATGGACACAACCCCGTGCTGTCGGAGATGGTGGTCCGGGCGGCCTCTCTGCCGGAGATGAAGAGACGGGCTGAGGAGGTGGGGGCCAAGGGCATCAACCTGGTGGGGCTGTGCTGCACCGGCAACGAGCTGCTCATGCGCAAAGGGATACCGCAGGCCGGAAACCACCTTAGCCAGGAACTGGTGATAACCACCGGCGCCCTGGAAGTGATGATCGTCGACTACCAGTGCATATTCCCGTCCTTGCCTAACACGGCCGCCTGCTACCACACCAAGGTGATCACCACCTCCCCCAAGGCCAAGATACCGGGCGGGTACTATCTCGAGGTCAACCCGGAGAACGCCTTCGAGCAGGCCAAGCGCATGGTCGCCATCGCCGTGGACAACTTCAAGAACCGTTCGCCGGAACGGGTGGTCATACCCAACCACCCGGTGGACGCGGTGGTGGGCTTCTCCGTGGAGGCTCTGCGGGCGGCACTCGGAGGAACGTTGAAGCCCCTCCTGGACCTGATACTGGAGGGTAAGATCAGGGGAGCGGTGGGGATCGTCGGATGCAACAACCCCAAGATCAAGCACGATTACGGCCACATCACCCTGGCCAAGGAACTGATCCGCCGCAACATCCTGGTGGTGGAGACGGGCTGCGCGGCCATCGCCTGCGCCGAGGCCGGACTGATGGTGCCGGAGGCGGCCGACCTGGCCGGTAAGTCCCTGGGCAACGTGTGCCGTTCTCTGGGCATTCCGCCGGTGCTGCACATGGGCTCCTGCGTCGACAACACCCGCATCCTGACCCTGGCGGCCGAGCTGGCCAATCTGGCCGGCGTCCGCATGGACCAGCTGCCGGTGGCCGGGGCCGCTCCGGAATGGTATTCCCCGAAGGCCGTCGCCATCGGCTGCTACTTCGTCGGCAGCGGGATAAGCGTCTCCCTGGGAGTGATGCCGAAGATCAGCGGTTCGCCGAACGTCATTCAGCTGCTCACGGATGACATCCAGGGAGCCGTAAAGGCGAAGTTCTGGGTGGAACCCGACCCGAAGAAGGCGGCGGCCATCCTGTTCGACCACATCGAGACCAAGCGGGCGGACCTGGGGCTATGAGCCGCACGGAGGTCAAGGAACTGACCAGACAGCTGAGACGGAACCCGGGGAATGACGGCGGCCAGCGCATACTGGTCGCCGGCAAGGGGGGTGTCGGCAAGACCACCCTCACCGCCGCGCTGTGCCTGCTGGGAGCGGCAGACGGACGTCGGGTTCTGGCGGTGGACCAGGACGCCCAGCAGAACCTGGCCTATTCGTTGGGTTACCCGCCGGAGAAGGCCGCGCTGCTGCGTCCGATAACCCAGGAGCTCGATTACGTGGAGGAGAAGGTGGGAGCCCGCCCCGGAAGCGGTTGGGGCGGCATCATCGGCCTCAATCCCGACGTCTCGGACGTGGCCGAGCGCTTCGGCGTTCGGATAAGGGACAACCTGCACCTGCTGGTCATGGGCGGCGTGGTCCAGGCCTCCACCGGCTGCCTGTGCCCGGAGAACTCCTTGCTGGGCGCCCTGGTCCGCTTCCTAAACTCCAGGGAGGACGACCTCATCGTCATGGACGCCCAGGCCGGGCTGGAGCCCTTCGGGCGCACCGTGGCCGAGGGTTTCGGC
Organism: Methanomassiliicoccales archaeon; assembly: GCA_040768245.1. GTDB lineage: Archaea > Thermoplasmatota > Thermoplasmata > Methanomassiliicoccales > UBA472 > UBA472. The sequence goes on from JAXGNA010000004.1 coordinate 13,817, forward strand.
AACACGCTGGTGGTGTCGGAGCCGACCTTCAACTCCCTGCAGGTGGCGGCGCGCATCGAGAAGCTCTCCCGGGAGCTGGGGATGAACAGGGTGGACCTGGTCCTGAACCGATGCCAGGGAAAGGCGGACCGGGACAAGGTCCGCCGGTACATCCCCGAGGCTTCCTTTGACCGGGTGCACGAGCTTCCCTGGGACCACCTGGTACTGGAGCACGAGCCGGACCTGAGCCCCATCGTGGGCTCGAAAGGAGCGTACGTCGACGGGGTGCGCGCGCTGTACCGAAGCCTGGACGGACGATCTTAGACCGGCCGGAGGGGCTGGCGTCCGTCCATTAATTTTTTATGCCCCCGCTCATTAGGTGGGGTCATGCGCATAGCGGTCCTGCTGCGGGACAGATGTCAGTTCAAGAAGTGCAATCAGGAGTGCCTGAGGTACTGTCCCAAGGTTCGTACGGGAGTGGAGGCCGTCGTCATAGGCGAGGACAACCGTCCGATCGTCTCGGAGGAGCTGTGCGTGGGCTGCGGCATATGCGTTCACAAATGCCCGTTCGAAGCGCTGAAGATCATCCAGCTCCCGGACGAGATAAGGAACGACATCGTACACCAGTACGGCCTGAACTCCTTCCGCCTCTACGGTCTGCCGGTGCCCAAGGAGGGAGTGGTCACCGGGATATTGGGTCCGAACGGCATAGGGAAGAGCACCTCGTTCCGACTGCTCTCCGGGGAGGAGGTTCCCAACCTGGGCAACTACGAGAACCCTCCCAGCAAGGACGATGTTCTCGCCCACTTCGCCGGGACCGAGATGCACGATCATCTGAAACGGGTCTATGACAAGAAGGTGCGCACCTCTATCAAGCCGCAGTACGTGGACAAGCTGCCCAGTGTGTTCAAGGGCGGTGTGCGCGACCTGCTCAAGAAGGTCGAAGGGCGCATGTCCATGGACGAGGCGGTGGCGATCCTGGACCTGGACGAGGCCATCGGCCGCCAGATGACCGAACTGTCCGGCGGTGAGCTGCAGCGGGTGGCCATAGCGGCGACGATAATGAAGGACGCCGACATCTACTTCTTCGACGAACCGTCATCCTACCTGGACATCTATCAGAGGCTGAGGGTCGCCCGCATCATCGAAAAATTGGCCAGGGAGAAGCAGGTCATCGTGATCGAACATGACCTGGCCATCTTGGATTTCCTTGCCGAGAACGTCTACCTGGTGTTCGGTTCCGAGGGTGCGTTCGGTATCTATTCCCAGCCAAGACAGGTGCGTCAGGCCATAAACGTCTATCTGGACGGCTACGCCAAGGAAGAGAACATGCGCTTCCGGGACACCCAGATAGTGTTCGAGTCCCGGCCGCCCCGCTCCAACTGGGAGCAGTTCGATCTCCTGGAGTACGGCACCATCGAATGCCAATACCCATCGTTCCATCTTAAGGTCGAGCCGGGGGCCATCAAGATCGGGGAGACGGTCGGGGTGGTCGGACCGAACGCCATAGGAAAGACCACCTTCGTCAAGGTGCTGGCCGGTGTTCAGCAACCCACCGTGGGGAAGATAGACACCCATTTCAAGGTCAGCTACAAGCCGCAGTACATCAGCCCTGATTTCGATGGTACGGTGAGGGAGATGTTCGACGCCACGGTGAAGGACTTCTTCGAGTCCGGCTTCTTCCAGAGCGAGATCGCCAGACCTTTGTCGTTGAAGAACCTCCTGGAGAAGAACGTAATGAACCTATCCGGCGGGGAGCTGCAGCGGGTGGCCATCGCCTCATGCCTCTCCAGGGAGGCGGACATCTACCTGCTGGACGAGCCATCGGCCTACCTAGATTCCAACCAGCGCATGGAGGCGGCCAAGACCGTCCGCAGGGTCATGGAGAAGCGGGGCCGCAGCGCCCTGGTCGTTGACCACGACATCTACTTCCTGGACATGGTCTCCGATTCCATCATGGTCTTCCAGGGGACCGCCGGCAAGGAAGGGCTGGGCAAAGCCCCTATGAACATGCGTAGCGGCATGAACGCCTTCCTGAAGGACGTGGACGTCACTTTCCGCAGGGACAACGACACCAACCGCCCGCGCATAAACAAGCCCGGCTCCCGTCTGGACCGGGAACAGAAGGAACGCGGGGAGTACTACTACTCGGGCTGATCCTTTTTTGGCAGCCACCAAACCCAGCAGCCCTGCTCGCGGTCCACCTCGCCGCACAGCGCGCCCATCAGCCGCAGCTTGTTGAGCGATCTGGAGAGGTCGTCCGGGCAGCGGTAGGCGTAGAAGGTGAAGAGCATGTCCTCCATCTCCTTGGTGGTGTACCGCCCCTCGCCCATGACCTCGCCGAGCGCTTCCACCACCAACCGCAGGACCTCGTGCATCGTCCGGTCATCGTTCGGACCGGCACAAAAAGCTTTGCCGATAACGTATAAATCACCACGGAATCGTTGACGGTCCATCATGCAAGCGGTGGAGATATCGGAAGGCATCTATTGGGTGGGGGCCTTGGATTGGAACGCCAGGAACTTTCATGGCTTCGCCACCCTGAGGGGCACGTCCTACAACGCCTATCTCATCCTGGACGAGAGGAACGTGCTGATCGACGGGGTCAAGACCCCCTTCCTGGGAGAGATGATGGCCCGGGTCCGTTCGGTCATCGATCCCAAGGAGATCGACCTCATAGTTTCCAATCACGCCGAGGGCGACCACGCCAGCGGACTGCCGATGATCCAGCATCTCACCGGGGCGGAGATCTTGGCCTCGAAGAAGGGCGTGGAGGCGCTGCGCTCCAACTACGGCGAGATGCGTATGAGGGAGGTGAAGGACGGCGAGGAGCTGTCCATAGGTAAACGCACCCTGCGCTTCATCGAGACGCCCATGGTGCACTGGCCCGAATCTATGTTCACCTACGTCAAGGAGGACCAGGTGCTGTTCAGCATGGACGCCTTCGGTCAGCATTACTGCAGCTCGCAACGCTTCGACGACCAGGTGGACCGGGGCATACTCATGGAGGAGGCGGCGACCTACTACGCCAACATCGTGCTCCCGTTCGGCAACCAGGTCAAGAAGGCCTACGACAAGGTGAAGGACCTGCCGATCAGCATGCTGGCCACCTCTCACGGGCTTATCTGGAGAACGAACATCAAGGAGATCGTGACGGCATACCTGGGCTGGGCGGAGGGCGCGGCGGAGGACCGGGTGCTGATCATCTATGATACCATGTGGGGTTCCACGGAGAGGATGGCCGAGGCCATCGCCGAGGGGGTGATGTCGCAAGGCGTTCCGGCAGTGGTGATGCGGTTGACCGACACCGACCGCTCCATGGTCATGCGCGAGGTGCTGCGCTCCAAGGTGATCGCGGTGGGCTCCTGCACCATGAACAATGGCATGTTCCCAACGGTGGCCGATATCACCACCTACATCAAAGGCCTCCGGCCCAAGGGGCGCCGGGGCGCGGTGTTCGGCAGCTACGGCTGGGGAGGGGGAGCCACCAAGGCCATACGCGAGAACCTGACCGCCGGGGGCATCGAGCTTCCCTATCCGGACCTGGACCTGAAGTTCGCCCCGATGAAGGACGGCATCGAGAAATGCATCGCCTACGGCGCGGACATCGCGAAAAGCCTTAAGAACTGAGGGCTGCGTTTTCGGGACAGGTGTAAAAATGACCAACGTTGGCGAGGTCTACGAGTGCGAGGTCTGCGGGAACAAGGTCAAGGTCGTGGAGGCCGGCGGGGGCACCTTGGTGTGCTGCGGGCAGGACATGAACAAGGTCAGCGGCTGAGCCGCTACCCCTTCATATACCTTTTTTCTGCTGGGTGCGAAACTAATTAAATGTGTTGTGTGGTTCATTCCTCCGTGCTCAGCAAGGCCGACGTGCACGTACACACCCGTTATTCTGGCTTTGGTCAGTACAAGGCCATAACCTTTCCCGAGTCCATCTGCCGCCCGGAGGACGTGGTGGACGAGGCGCGCCGGAAAGGCATCCGGGTGCTGTGCATAACTGATCACAACTCCGTTCTGGGCGCGCTGCGCGCCCGTGAATACGCCAAGCGGTTCCCGGACATCGAGGTGGTGGTGGGGGAGGAGATCACCGCCGAGGAGGGGGAGATCATCGGCCTCTTTTTGAACGAGGGCATTCCCCAAGGGCTGCCGGTGAAGGAGACCATCGAGCGCATCCGGGCCCAGGGAGGACTGGTGATCGCGCCCCATCCCTTCAGCGCCCATGTTCCCGCGTTGGGGAAGCTGGTCGACGACCTGGACATCGATGGTCTGGAGGTGCTCAACGGCGGGCATGTGGATGGATACGCTAACGAGGCCGCCAAGAAGTACGCCGGGAACGGTAAATGGGCGGTGCTGGCCGGAAGCGACGCCCACGCCTCGGCCCAGATAGGCTGCTGCTACACCACCTTCGAAGGTGAGACCGCCGAGGACTTTCGCAAGGCCGTCCTGGAACGCAGGACGGCGGCGGAGGGTGAGGTGTCCACGCTGCAGATGGGGATCAAATGGATAGTCCAGGTGGTGCTCAAGACCGACCTGCTCATCTTCCTGTCGCTATTCGGCCCGCTGAAGTTGGATTATCCTGACGATCCTCTCCTGAACAAGATCAACATCATGCGCGGCGAGAACAAGCTGGTGGCCCTCATATCGTCCTCGATCTTCCTCACGCCCCCGATACCCATCCTCACCGGTGTCACCGGGATGAAGGTCATGCAGAGGCTGAACCGGACGAACAGCTTCACCGGGCCGGACCGTCAGTGATCGTGATGATGCTCGTGGTCGGGGTCCTCTAGCGCCCCGAAGGCCCTCACCACCGCTTCGCTGAGGGCAGGATGTATGCACTGGCTGCGCGCGAGCGGCATGTAGGTCTGATCCCCGGCGTTCATGAGGTACACTATCTGCTGCACCAGTATGGCCGCGCTGGTCCCGACGATATGCGCCCCCAGGATGCGACGGCTTCCCTGGTCGACTATGACCTTGACCAGCCCCTCCTCCTCGGCCAGGGCGTATCCCTTGGCGCAGTCGATGTACTCGCTGTAGCCGACCAGTACTTTGTACCCCAACTTCCTGCATTCCTCCAGAGTTAGCCCGACGCTTCCCACCTCGGGATAACCGAACACGGCGTGCGGCACCGCGTGCTCGTCAAGCTCGACGCGCTTCCCGCCGAACATGTTGTACCATACCAGTTCCGAGTGGTAATTGGCGGTGTGGCGGAACATGGTCCTGCCGATGATGTCCCCGATGGCGAATATGCCAGGAACGTTGGTCTCCAGGTATTTGTCCACCACGACGTAGTTGTCCTTGGTCATGGCTATTCCGGAGTTCTGCGGGCGCAGCCAGTCGGCGTTGCTCTGCACCCCCGTGGCCACCAGTATCTTCTCCGCCCGGACCTCCCGGACCGTGCCGTCGGCACGGTCCTTGCAGACCGCCACCTTCTCCCCGCCCTCCTCCCGCACGACGGTCACGTCCGTGTTCACCAGCACGTCCATGTATTCACGGGACTTGCGAAGCACGATGTCGCTGATCTCCGGTTCCTCGTTCTTCAGCAGACGGGCGTTCCTGCCGATGATGGTGGTCCGGCATCCGAAGGAGGCCAGGAACATGCCCAGTTCGTAGGCCTTGTAGCCTCCGCCGAGGATCATCATGCTCTTAGGCAGCTCGGTGATATCGAAGAAGTCCTCGGTGGTGTGGAACCCAGCATCTAGAAGGCCCGGCACCTCGGGGACCTTGGTCCTGGTCCCCACGGCCATTATTATCCTGGGCGAGGTGATCTGCTCGTTCCCGGCCTGCAGGGTGTTCTTTGCGGTGAAGAACGCCGTGGTCTGATAGAGATCTATCCCGTCATCGCTCTTAACGCTCTCCAGGATCCCGTCCCGGTCCGGGGCGATGAGGTCCCACATCCTTTTCCTGACCAGCTCGAAATCGGTCCTCTCCACCTTGGCGTGGATGCCCATGCGCTTGGCATCGGCCATCACCCTCACCAGCTCGGCTGGGGTCACCAGTATCTTGCTGGGTATGCATCCCCGGTTCAGGCAGGTCCCGCCCATGGGGCCGTTCTCCACCAGCGCGACCTTCATGCCCTTCCGCCTGGCCTTAGACACGACGTTCAACCCCGCGCCGGAACCGATGACTATCAGGTCGTACTCCTTCATGCAGAACCCCTTTCACCTAGGGAGCTGCTCCCTTAAAATAATGTTCCAGAGGCGGAACGATTATCATCACGGAGCGGTAATCTGAGGATAGCACCATGTCCGAGAACGAGGATTGCCAATGCAGCGGTCAGGAACTGATGCTGTTCACCTGCTCCGGAGGATGCAACGTGGGACAGATCGCCAACGCGGCCGCCTACCGACTGGCCACCGGCGGCACGGGAAAGATGGCCTGCCTTGCCGCCGTTTCCGCGGGCGCGCCCGGACCGATCACGGGCGCGAAGCAGTCCAAGATGGTGCTGGTCATCGACGGGTGCCCGGTCAAGTGCGCGGCCAAGACCCTGGAGAAGGCGGGCATCGGCCCGACGCATCACGTCCTTATCACCGACCTCGGCCTGAGGAAGGTCGATGATCTTCGCCACGCCCCCGAGGATGTGGACCGTGCCGTGCGTCTATGTCTGGACGTCCTGCCCAGGAACTGAAGCACCATTCAAACCCTTCTTCGCGCATTCTTCTTTTTGATTCTGTTCGGCATCTTTTGAGTCTAACTATACGTTTATACACTTTTCAATCGTAAACATACTCATTTGTTGCGTATAGAAAGTTTTTATTAGTTAATTATCTATTGAAGCGACGAAGTAACCGATTATATGTCGGTCTAAAAGGACAAAGAGGATGCAAATGATGAAACGTGGAATGGGTTCGAAGTTCGCGCTCCTGTTGGCCTTGGCCCTGGTGGCGCTTCCCCTGCTCTCCTCCCCGGTGGCGGCGGCGGACGGCGACGTGGACAGCGGGGACACGGCCTGGCTCATGATCTCCACCGGACTGGTGTTCATAATGACGCCCGCGGTGGCCTTCTTCTACGGGGGAATGCTGCGCAAGAGCAATTTCCTGTCCATGCTGGGGCAGAGCATACTGATCATCGGGGTGGTGACCATCATCTGGGTGGTCTTCGGCTATTCGCTCACCTTTGGCGCTGACAACGGAGGGCTGATCGGCGGGGCCGAGTACCTTATGCTCAACGGGGTGGACATCTCCCCGAGCTCGATCGCGCCCACGGTCCCTCACATCCTGTTCATGATGTACCAGGGGATGTTCGCCATAATAACCGTGGCACTGATCATCGGCGGGGTGGCGGAACGGATGAAGCTCGGCTCGCTCATCCTGTTCCTGTCCATATGGACCGCGGCGGTCTATATCCCGGTTGCGCACTGGGTATGGGGAGGAGGATGGATATACGACCTGGGGGCGCTCGACTTCGCCGGCGGTACCGTGGTGCACATAACCGCCGGTGTTTCAGTGCTGGCCGCGACGCTGGTCCTGGGAAAGCGGATAAGCCAGGTCAAAGGAGGACAGGAGGTGCCGCACAACATCCCCATGGTCGTGCTGGGCGGCGCGCTGCTTTGGATAGGCTGGTTCGGTTTCAACGGGGGGAGCGCATTGGCCTCGAACGGACTGGCCGCGAACGCCCTGGTGGTCACCCACATCTCCGCGGCGATGGCCGCGGCAGTATGGGGGCTCATTAGCTGGCTGGACACCGGACGGGTGAGCGTGCTGGGCTTGATCTCCGGCGGCGTGGCCGGGCTGGTGGCCATAACGCCGGCAGCAGGTTTCGTGAACCCCACCGGGGCGCTGTTCATCGGACTGGGCGCGGCGGTGGTCTGCTACGGCGGCATCCTGCTTCGCAAGCGCCTGGGATTCGACGACGCGTTGGACGTGTGGGGAGTGCACGGCCTGGGAGGAACGTTCGGGGCCATCGCTACCGGGCTCTTCGCCACCACGACCGTGAACGCCGCGGGTAAGGACGGTCTTCTCTACGGCGGCGGGGGCGACCTGTTGGTGGCGCAGCTGATCTCGGTGGCCGTGGTCTGGGCCTTCGCCTTCGGCGCGACCTTCGTGATACTGAAGGTGCTGTCCAAGGTGATGCCCCTGCGCATGACCAAGAACGAGGAGAGGATAGGCGCGGACATCATCCAGCACGGAGAGAGCGCCTACTACCTGAGGTGAGGGAAGTGAAGAAGATAGAAGCGATAATCCGAAGCGAGACCCTGGATTCGGTGAAATGCGGCCTCGAAGCCTTGGGAATGAACGCCATGACCATAACCGACGTGCTCGGCCGCGGCGAGCAGAAAGGACTAGAGTTCACCCACCGGGCCGGCAAGTACCGGGTAGACCTCCTCCCCAAGGTCAAGGTCGAGATCGTGGTCAGGGATGAGGATGCCAGGAAAGTGATCGACGTCGTGATCGAGAAGGCCAGGACCGGGGAGATCGGCGATGGGAAGATATTCGTGTATCCGGTGGAGGAGGTGATCAGGATCAGGACCGGTGAGAGCAGCAAAGGGAGCGCCTGAATCTCTCCGGGACCTCCCCTTTTTATTTTTTCATTCCCTGATCCCTTTCAATGAACGCGGAAGAGGTCCTCGCCCATTTGAACTCCATTTCCGACCGCACCCGTCTCGAGGGAATGTCCAGATATGGTATAAAGGTGGATCTCGCACTGGGCGTGAGCATGCCAGAGATGAGGGCGTTCGCCAGATCCCTGGGCAAGGACCATGGTCTGGCCATGGACCTCTGGCGCACCGGGGTGCACGAGGCCCGGATAATGGCCAGCCTTCTGGCCGATCCCGAGCTGCTCACCGAGGACCAGATGGAGGAGATGGTGCGGGACCTGGATTCCTGGGACGTCTGCGACCAGTGCTGCTCCAATCTCTTCAGCCGTTCCCCCCTGGCCGTGGGGAAGGCGCTGGAATGGTCAAAAAGGGAGGATGAGTACCAGAAGCGGGCGGGTTTCGCCACCATGGCCGCCCTGGCCGTTCACCGGAAGGGCTTGGGGGACCATGAGCTCGCGCCGTTACTGGAAGCGGTGGTCAGAGAGAGCCACGACGAGCGCAACTACGTGCGCAAGGCGGTGAACTGGGCGCTGCGACAGATAGGGAAGAGGGACCGGCGCTCCAACAATCTGGCCATCGAGGCGGCCGAGACGGCCATGGCCAAGGGCGATCGGTCATCCAAATGGGTGGCCTCCGATGCCCTGAGGGAGCTGCGGAGCGAAGCGGTCCAGGAAAGGTTGAAGAGCCGGCAGGGGAGATGAGGTGACATGACGGAGATCGAATACCTGGGCCACTCGGCCTTCGCCATAAGGAACGATGGCAGGGAGGTCCTCATAGATCCATTCCTGACCGATAATCCCAAAGCGCCCTCGTCAGCGGCGAACGTGCGGCCGGACCTCATACTTGTGACACATGCCCATCATGACCACCTCGGTGACGCCCTGGAGCTTTCCAAGCGATTCGATTGCTCGGTGCTGTCCGTCTCCGAGATCAACGACCACCTGGAGGAGAGGGGGGCGAGGGTGCTGCAGGGCAACATTGGTGGGGAGATCGAGCTTCCTTTCTGCTGGGTGAAGATCTTCCCGGCCATCCACTCCTCGTCCTTCGCGGACGGCGGTTACGGAGGGACGGCCTGCTCGTTCCTGATACGCATGGGTGGAAGGACGGTGTTCCATGCTGGGGACACCGCCCTGTTCAGCGACCTGTCCCTGGTGGCCGAGGAAGGCGACATCGATGTGGCTTTGCTCCCCATCGGGGGAATCTACACCATGGGGCTGGGAGACGCGGTGAAGGCGATGCGACTCCTCCGCGCCCGGGCATTGGTCCCCATGCATTACGGCACCTGGCCAGCCATAGCGGTCGACTCGCAGGCATTGGCTTCGGCCGGCCATGGAGAGAGGTTCTCCATCTATGCGCTGGCCCCCGGCGAACGCCTGGTCCTCTGAGGAATAAAAGTTTTATTCTCGGGGGGCATGGAGGGATTCGACCATGCCAAGCAGGGGTTTCGGCCGGTTCTTCGTGCTGTTCGCGGCACTGTTCCTCGTGTGCATCAGCCCGGTCGCCTGTTCCGCCCCGGCCGACGTCTCGGTGTTCCAGGTCAGCGATGCGCTCACCCTGGACGCGGGCACGGCCGTTTCGTATGAATGGGTCGCTTATAATGATGGAGCGGACCGCCTCCTTATCATCCCCGAGCTGTCCTCAGGCATGCCGGAGCGAATTACCTGGACCTTGGAACCCAGTTACGCCGTTCTCGATGGTGGGAGCGGGTGCAGCTTCTACCTGAACCTCTCCGCGGGTACCGACCTGTACACCGACGTGGTGCCGCTGGACATAGTCTTCAGGGTGACCGACATGAGCACTTTTGAAACCGGCCAGATCGAGCACCGCACCATTCTGAGGGCCGAGTCCCTCTACGGTCACCTGGACCGGGAGAACCGGATCATGGGGGTATGGGACAACTTCCTTCCCTCGCCTTTCGACAACCATTGGGGCGCCTTCGCCCTCAGTCTCCTGATCTGGGTGATGCTAGGCCTTGCGGTCATGAAGGTGGTAGGTCCGACCGTTCATCGCCTGACCCGCAGGACCAAGAGCAAGTGGGACGACATCGCCATCGAGGTGGTCAGGCTCCCGCTGACCGTGCTGATCATCGCCTTTGGGATGATATCCTCGCTAGAGATACTGGCGCTGCCGTCCTCCCTGGTCGCCGACCTGGAGCTGACCTACCTGATCATCCTCACCGTGGTGGCCGCTGTCGTCGCCTACCGCATACTGGTGAGGGTGGTGGCCTGTTGGGGCAAGGATATCTGCGATGACAGCAAGGACGACGCCAAGGACCTGCTGGTGGACGCCGTCTCACTGGTCGGCAAGGTCGTGATACCGGTGGCCGCGGTCTTCGTGATCGCTGGGCTCCTCGGGGTGAACCTGGGGAACATGATCCTGGGGATAGGATTCCTTGGACTGGTGGTCGGTTACGCCACCCAGAACACCCTCAGCAACATGTTCGCCGGGATGCAGCTCCTCTTCGACCGCCCGTTCAAACCCGGGGACCGGGTGCCCCTGAGCGACGGGCATACCGGTCAGGTCATGGAGGTGGGATTGCTGACCACCAGCTTCCTGGATCTGGACACCTTCGAGAACGTCATCGTTCCCAATTCCCTGATCGAGAACCAGGTCATCGTCAACATGAACTCCCCGGACCTGAGCTGGAAGTCCAACGTGAAGGTCAGGGTGCCTTCCGACCGGGACCCCCGCAAGGTCGAGGAGCTGATGATGGAGGCTTCCCGCCGCACCCCGCAGATACTGCAGGGGAATAGAGCCCCGGTGGTGCGCGTCTCGGAGGTCAAGGAGGGCCGGATGCTGCTGACCATCTTCATCTGGATAGACGACGTGGCGAACCGGCACCTGGCCCGGACGGAGTACCGCCGGAACCTGGTGAAGGTGTTCGAGGAGAGCGGAATGGAGTTCGCCATCCCCCGCAGGGCGGTCTGGGTGAATCGGCAGAACTGATCTTGAACGAGAAAGCGAGCGGGGAGGGATTCGAACCCCCGACCTGCAGCTTAGGAGGCTGCTGCCATATCCAGACTAGGCCACCCGCCCGTGCGTTCCGTTGATTAGAAATAAGATATTTAAAATGTTTTAAAAAAAGAGATTTAGAGCTCCTCTGGGGCCTTCTCCTCGACGACCTCAGCGGGCTTCTCCTCGACGGGCTTATCCTCCTTCTTGAGGTACTCCTCGACGAGTTCGACGGTGACCGCGCCGAAGACCTCGCGCAGGTCAGCGACGATCTTGTACTTGGTGAGCAGCCACTTCTGGTCGTACTTGCAGACGTCCGGCAGGTAAAGAACGACCTTGCCGTCAGCGATGGTGGCGCGGAAGCCCTCGGCGGAGCCGTAGTCCATCTCACAGATGGCCATGACCTTCGCCTCGTCCCCCTCGACCTTGTCCAGGACGGTGAACTCGTACTTCAGGGCGGAACCGGCGAAGCGGCGGTTGAAGTCCACGCGGACCATCCTGTTGGTCACGGTGACCACGGTGCCCACGCGGTTCTTTATGTTGACCTCCATCCCGATCTCGGGGCGGATCTCCTGGCGGAAGAACTCGCGCAGGGCGATGTTCTCGACCAGCTTGGGGTCCCGGGCGCCAGCGGCCTTCTCCGGGGGTATCTCCACAGTGGTCAGCTCTCCGACCTTGGCCTCGGCCAGGGCCTCGTCCAGACCGGGGAAGACCCTTCCGCCGCCGACCAGCAGGGGCAGGGGCTTGTAGGTCAGGTTCTCGTTGAAGATCTCGGCCTCCTTGGCCTTGTCCGCGCTGGTCGTGTCGAAGAGCATGCCGTTCTCGGCGAGATAGGCGTTGTATTCAACGTGGACAATGTCACCCTTGGAGACCTTTGCGGTCGAAGATTCCTTGGTCATGAAATTCACCAGTAATGCTATTTAGGCGAACTGGTTGATTGATTCCCTCTTTTTATATCTTTCGGACGTTCAGGAAGATATGGGGAACCGAGCGGTCAATGCTGTCCAGGAAGGCGGAGCATGACCTCGTGGAGCTCGGGGAGGCCGGGGCATTTTCAGAGCGGAGGGGAAAAGGTGTAAAAGACCCTGAGGGCATGGCTTCGGCGTTGAGCCGATAGTTGCGCTCGGGGTCCCATGAAGCTCTGCGATCACCGTCTGGTCAGGAACCGTCCTTCGTCCTGCTACCTAATGCATCTGCACAATACCTCCAGGGAACGGTACAGGGAGCACCGGACCCTGTTCAGGGATGACCGGGTTCGCGGTCTGGACCTCCCCATCCATCTGCATTGCGACGAGGAGATGTCCGAGGCCTGTCCCTTCCGGCAATGGGCGCCGAAGCTGAAGAGCGAGCCGGCCAGGAACTTCTGGATCGAGTGCGAGGGCTGCGGCAGGCAGCACCGGGAGGAGCAGGCACATCAGACCTGCGTCTCGTGGCACAACTTCCTGAGGCTCTACCGCTCAAAGGAGACCAAGGCTTGGCGCCCCGAAGGCACCACCGAGGATTACCTGTCGATCGGGCCGGAATCGAGGCTCTATGAGCCAGTGCGCAGGTGGCTGTGGAGAAGGGTCCGCCGGTACGTCAAACGCCGGGACGGAGGACGCTGCACCGAATGCGGCATAGAGGTGAAGGGAAGGCGCGTTCCTTACGAGATCCACCACATCGTTCCCAGATCGAGGGGAGGGACCGAGCACCCGGCCAACCTGCGGACGCTTTGCTCGAAGTGCCACATGAAGTACACCAAGGAGCTCCGGGAGGAGAACGTGGTGCGTCAGCGCAGGGACAGAGCAATATCTGGACGTGCGACCAAAGAGCACAGCCCGGGGAAGGGATCCTGACCATCTCAGATGGCCGTGAGCGAGTCCACGGTCTTCCGGTCAAGCGCCTTGGCCAGCTCGATGACCAGCTTCATGCATGCGTCCAGATCGGCCGTGTCGAACAGACCCACGTGAGAGTGTATGTGCCGGGTGGGAACGCCGATGGCTATGGTCGGAACGCCGGTGAGAGAGGTATGGATCAAACCTCCATCGGTCCCTCCTCTGATCACGTAGGCCAACTGGTGCGGGATCTTCTTCTTCTCGCATATCGAGATGACCAGCTCCTTCAGCGGCTGGTTCGGTATCATATTGCCATCGAACACAGTTATGGAGATGCCTTCCCCCATTCTTGCGGGAGCCTGCAACGGATCGATGCCTGGGATGTCCCCGGCGATGTCCACGTCCAGAACGATGGCCACGTCGGGGTTCGTGGAGGCGGCAACGGTCCTTGCTCCCCGCAATCCGACCTCCTCCTGCACGGTTGCGGCGGCGATCAGCCGATTAGGGTGCTTGACCTTTCCCTTCCTCAGCGCCTTCAGCAGCTCCACCGACGCGAAAGCCCCCAGTCGGTTGTCGAAGGCCCTTCCGAAGACTATGGTGCGCTTGCCGGCCGGCTTTCCGTCCTTGTAGGCCTGCTTCTCCATGGTGAAGAACTTGGAATCCGGGGTTACGGCATCCCCTAGACGCACGCCCATGGCCTGCGCCTCATCCTTGTTGCTCGCCCCGATGTCGATGAACATCTTGTCCTTGGTCACTACCTTCTTGGCCTCCTCAGGCTCCATGAGGTGGGGGGGTTTGCAGGCGATGACCCCGTTCAATGCTCCTTTCCTGGTGTGCACGAGCACCCTCTGCCCTAATAGCACCTGGTCGAACCATCCCCCCAGCTGGCTGAAGGCCAGATATCCTTGCGGGTTGACCCCGGTTATGATGAAGCCGCATTCGTCGATGTGTCCCGCCAGTAGCACGATCGGCCCATCCTTCTGACCCACCTTCTCGAACATGGTGTTGCCGAGCTTGTCGGTGAACACCCTATCGCAGTAGCCCTCGGCGTAGTCCTTCATCAATCTGGTCGCCGCGGCCTCAAAGCCGGGCGGCCCGGGGATGTCGCAAAGCTCCTGCAGGAATTTCCATGAGTCCTTGTCCATGAACGTCACCTGAACGCCAATCCCGGCGAGACCGGTGTTCATCGCAGCTTGGCGTATAAAGAAGCGTCGTTAACGCTCGGGAAAGAGGGGAAGAAAATGGTTTTCGATCCTATCTTCGTTCGCCTAGCGGTAGCATGGTCTTCCCGTTGGCCTCGTTGACCACCATCGCCAGTCCGGTGTATATGGCCGACGCTCCGCAGACCAGCCCGATGTAGCCGGCAGCGATGGTGACCTCCTTGATCAGGGTAAGGTCGCCGATGGCCAGGGCAAAGAAAAGGACCGCCAGCGAGCCGAATATGAACTGGGTGGCCCGGTTGCTGCGGAGGGTCCCTGCGAAGAAAAACAGAGTGTAAACGCCCCAGATCGCCAGGAAGTAGCCCATGGTCGCCTTGTCGGTCGGCTCCCCCAGCCCCAGCGTCGGCAGTGTCCAGATGCCCACCAGGGTCAGCCAGAACAGGCCGTACGAGGTGAACGCGGCGGTCCCGAAGGTGTTGCCCTTCTTCCATTCCATGAGCCCGACCAGCAGCTGCGCCAATCCCCCATAGAATATCCCTAGGGACAGGATTACGCTGCCCAGCGGTATCAGGTCGGCGTTGTGCAGGTTGAGCATCTCGGTGGTCATGCCGAACCCCAGAAGCCCCAGCGGCGCGGGGTTGGCGGTCAGGTCCATCAGCACTCTCTTTTCCGGCTTGTCGTTGAGATTGGCGTCCAAGGGCGCACCTTACTGTCAGATGCCGCCAGCTTATTTAACGATTTTTTTCCACCGAACCGTTGTTGGACGACCGGCCACGCATAAAAACGGTTAAATCCAGAACACCGTTCCAGATGACAGGCCACTATAGCTCAGCTGGTAGAGCGGCTGACTTGTAATCAGCAGGCCGGGAGTTCAAATCTCCCTAGTGGCTCCATCATCCCCGGTCCACCCGGTACGTCTTTTCATCCTTCCAGCCAAATGGTATCGTGCTCCCGGAACCCCACCTTGAGCACCAGTATCCGGAAGTCATTGTCGATGACCGGGTTACCGTGGACATCGCCTGGCTCACAGATCAGGCAGTCCCCTTCGTTCATCACCACCGGCTGCCCGTTGATCACGAACGGCGCCGGCCCCGCCAGACAATAGAATATCTCTCGGGTGACCTGGTGGAAGTGGAACGCCACCTTCTCCCCGGCGGTGAACTGCACCTCCTGCAGCAGGGTGTCTTTCAAGCCTATGTCCTTCGCCTCCAGGACGATCCTTTTCAGGTAACCGTCCCCGGAGACCTCCTTGTAGTTGGTCCTGGGTAGATGCTTCATTTCCTATCCCTCACGACAGCGTCTATGCTCTCCTCGAGCAGACGCATCCCGGTGTCCAAGTTCTCCTCGCCTATGGTGAGCGGGGGTATCAGACGTATGCTGGACCTGCCGCAGCCTAGGGCGATGACGCCTTTTCTAAGCATTACGGATACGATATCGTTCCTCATCTTGATGGCGGGGACCTTGGTCCTCCGGTCCTCCACCAGCTCTAGCGCTCTCATCATCCCCAGGCCGCGCACGTCGCCCACGTTCTCGAAGCGGTCCTTGATCTCCTCCAGGCGCTTCTGCATGAGCAGCCCCTTGCGCTCCGCCTGCTCTATCACTTTCTCTTTCTCCATGACGTCCAGAGTCGCCAACGAGCTGGCGCAGGCCACGCAGTTCCCCCCGAAGGTGTTGGAATGCGCCCCGGGAACGCCCCAGTCCAGTTCCTTGCGGAACACCGTGGCGGCGATGGGCATTCCTGAACCGAGGGATTTGGCCATGCAGGTGATGTCCGGCTCCAGGCCGAAATGCTCCGCCGCCCACATCCTGCCGGTCCGGCCCATGCCCGCCTGCACCTCGTCATCGACGGTAAGTATCCCGTGGGACCTGCAGATACGGGATATCTCAGGCAGGAACTCCTTCGGCGGCACGATGTAACCGCCCTCCCCTTGTATGGGCTCGAAGAACAGCGCGGCCACCTCGTCCGGCGGAAGCAGGGCGTCGAGATACACCTCGTCCAGTATCTTGGCGCACCACAGCCCGCAGGAGGGGTACTCCTGGTGATACGGGCACCTGTAGCAGTTGGCGTACGGGATGTGTGTCACCCCCGGCACCATCGGGAAGTACTTGGCGCGGTGCACCCGCTTGCTGCAGTTGAGCGACAGGGCGCCCATGGTCCGCCCGTGAAACGCCCCGAAGAAGGCTATGAACTGCTTTCGTCCGGAGGACCAGCGCGCCAGCTTCATCGCCGCCTCGATGCTCTCCGTCCCGCTGTTGCTCAGGAAGACCTTCTTCTCCCCGCGGCCGGGGGCGATCTTCGCCAACCGTTCGGCCAGACGGGACTGCACGTCGTAATAGTAATCGGTGCCGGCGAAGTGCATGACCTTGGCCGCCTGCTCCTGCACCGCCCGGACCACCGAGGGATGGCAATGCCCTATGTTCAGCACGGACACCCCGCTGGAGAAGTCCAGGAACAGGTTGCCGTCCACGTCCCATACCTTCTCGCCGGAGGCGCGGTCGACGACCAGGGGCGCCGACTTGGTAGCCGTGGCCAGATACTGTTCGTCAAGATCGACTATGCCTCTTCCCGACGGACCTGGAATGTCCGTCCGGACCAGGGGCACCTTATCATCGGTGTTGCCTTTCATCACCCATCAATAAGGCTTCGCCGCATAAATGGATTTGTGGCGTTAATGCGCCGCCTCGGTGGCCTTCTCCGCGCTCTCCAGCAGGTTGGAGAGAAGTGAATAGGCCTGTATCATGTCCTTCTCATGCACGATGAAGATGGTGTCGGTGTAACAGGAAACGGTCTCCACCATGTTCACCCCCTGCTCGGAGAGGTTGGAGGCCAGGTACGAAAACACCCCGCTGGTCTCTCCGATCTTCTGAGGGCTTTTTACGGTGATCTCCACCAGGTCCTCCCGCACCTTGAGCACGTTGGTCTCCCCGACGTCGTTCACCACCTCGTTGCGGAGCTTCTCGTCGGCGATTATGGTGATGGCCTGGGCGCCCTGAATGACCTGCATGAGCGCCTTCTGGTTGATGAGCTTGGTGAAGAGGCGCTCCAAACGCTGCAGCACCGTCCAGTCGTTACTGGCGGTGACGATGCATATCTTGGTCTTGACCTCCAGACGGCTGTCCGCGAGGATCGCCAGAATGTCCCCCTCGTGATCGCGCTTGGAGAGCTTCTGGGCGTAGCGGCGGCAGGCGATCATGACCGCCTCCTCGTTCTTTATCCCCAGATCCTTCATGATCAACCTGGCCAGGGATGAGTAGTTGATCAGGTCCTTGGCCATGCAGTCCTTGACCGAGGGATGCGCATCTATGTAGGCCCGGGTCCGCTCGGCCACGCTCTCCTTCTGAGGGGCTTCCTTCATCGAGCGGGATACTTCGAGCGGGATATTTATTGTTTTATTTCAGACATATCATTTCAGGAAATCCCGCAGGGTGGAGTTCAGGTCGTTGATGGACCCCTCGGATATTATGAGCGGGGGCACCAGGCGCACCACCTTTCCAGCGCTGACGTTGACCAGGAGCTTTTTGTTCAAGGCATACTTCTGGAACTGTTTGGCCAGGTCGCCCATCTCCACCCCGATCATCAGGCCGAGGCCGCGCACGTCGGCCACCTCGGGATGGCCGGAGGCGATCTTGCGCAGTTCGGACCTCCAGCGTTCTCCGAGCTCGGCCGCCCTTTCTACCAGCTTTTCCTTTTTCATGGTGCGGATGACCGCGTTGGCGGCCGCGCAGGCCAGTGGGTTGCCGCCGAAGGTGGTCCCGTGCGTCCCGGGAGTGAACGTCCTTGCGATGTCCGGCGAGGTCATGATGGCCCCGATGGGCACTCCTCCCCCCAGGGCCTTGGCCAGTGAGATTATGTCCGGGACCACGCCGAAATGCTGGAAGCCGAACCATTTGCCCGTGCGCCCCATCCCGGTCTGCACCTCGTCCACGATCATGAGCGCCCCGGCGTCGGTGCAGAGATCGCGCACGGCGCGGAAGTAATCCGGGCCCGCGGGAAGTACGCCGCCCTCGCCCTGCACCGGCTCCAGGATCACCGCGGCGGTGTCTTGGTCGATCTTGGACTTCAGCTCCTCCAGGCAGTTGTAGCCGACGAACTCCACGTTCTTGGAGAGCAGCGGCTCGAACCCGGCCTGGTACTTCACCTGGCCGGTGACCGATAAGGTCGCGGAGGTCCTTCCGTGGAAGGAGTTGCGGCAAGCGACGACCTTTCCGCGACCGGTGTGCTTGACCGCCAGCTTGAGCGCCGCCTCGTTGGCCTCCGCCCCGCTGTTGCAGAAGAGCGAACGACCGAGCGGGGACGGGGCTATCGACGCCAATGCCTCGCCCAGGTCCGCCTGCTCCCTGATCTGGTAGAGATTGGAGACGTGGATGAGCTTGGCGGCCTGCTCCGAGATGGCCCTCACCAGCTCCGGATGGGCGTGCCCCAGGCAGTTGACGGCGATGCCCGCGACGTAATCGGTGTACCGGTTCCCTTCCAGGTCCCAGAGGTGCTCCCCCTGTCCGTGGGAGAAGCATATCGTCTCGCGTCCGTAGTTCTGGAATAGATAGTAAGAGCTCAGTTCCGCAACCTGTTTGCTGTCCATGTCAAAACCTCACCGGGTCAACCTGGTCCCCAGATTCCTGCCGCTGAACAACTGGTCAACGATGGAGTTGGGGGTAGTTCCGCAGATGATGTGTGCTGTTCCCACTCCGCCCCGCAGGGCGATGAAGCAGGCCTCGACCTTGGGGATCATCCCGTCCTTGAGGATGCCGGAGGAGGTCAGGGGCGCTAGGTCCGATTCTCTTATCTCCGGTATCGTCGAGCCGAGGTCCTCGAACACCCGCAGCACTCCTGGGACCTCTGTTACCAGAATCATATCCGAAGCGCCCACGCCGGCCGCCAGCGCCGCCGCGGCGGTGTCGGCGTTCACGTTCATGAGCATTCCTGATTCGTCAGCGCATATGGAGTAGACCACCGGTACGAAGCCTTTTTGGCAGAGGGCGTTGACCAGGCGTGGATCGACCTTTACCACCTCGCCCACGTAGCCGAGGTCCACCGGCTCCTTGCCGTTCGGCCCGTCCACCTTGACCGGGTCCATCTTTTTCGCCACCAGGGTGTCCGCTTCGCTTCCGGCCACCCCTATGGCCTTGAGCCCGGCGTGGCGCAGAGATACCACCACCCGGTCGTTGATGCGGGACAGCACGGACTTGGCTATCTGCAACGTCACATCGTCGGTGATGCGCAGCCCTGCCACCTTCTTGACCGGCAGACCGCACCGTTTCATCTCGTCGGTGATCTCCGGCCCTCCGCCATGAAGGACGATCGGCGTCAGACCGCGCTCCCTGAGTTCGGATATCTGCCTGGCGAAGGCGTCGATCTGCTCCATCCCTCCGATGGATGAGCCTCCGAACTTCACTACCACCTTCCCCGCTTGGCACGGGGCGCCGATGTCTGCTTGGTGTGCCATCTCATCACGTGGTGTACATGGCGTTGATCTTGACGTAGTCATAGCTGAGGTCGCAGCCCCAGGCCTCCCCGGACGAGTAGCCGTTGTTCAGGTCCAGGTCGATGACGATCTTCTTGTGCGAGAGGACCCGCCGGGCGGCGGCCTCCACCTCGCTGCCTGCGATCAGCATGGGCGCCCCGTCCTCGAACAGGGTGACCGAATCGCCGTTGGAGCGGAGGACGAGCTTGACCTTTTCCAGGTTGAACTCTGCGTCCGAGTTGCCTAACGCCGCTAGAATGCGACCGAAGTTGGGGTCGGCCCCGAATATCGCGGTCTTGACCAGGGACGAGGCGATGATGGCCCTGGCGGCCGAGCGAGCTTGAACGGGATTCTTGGCCCCGTGCACCATCACCTCGATCAACTTGGTGGCGCCTTCGCCGTCGATCACTATCTTCTTGGCCAGCTGCTGAGCGACGTAGCGCACGCCTTCCCAGAAGGCTGGATCGTCGTCAGCGGCCTTCCCGCCGGCCATTCCGTTGGCCAGGAACACCGATATGTCATTGGTGCTCTGGTCGCCGTCCACGCTTATCACGTTGAAGCTGACGTCCATCATGTCCTGCCAGCGGCGGTTGAAGTTCTTGGTTAGGTGGGCGTCCGTCACCATGAACGTCAGCGTGGTGGCATGCAGCACCTTCATGGCCGGGGAGATCATCCCGCTGCCCTTGGTTATGCCAGCTATCGTCACCACCGTCCCGTCCTTGAGGGTCACCTTGCAGGCGGCCTCCTTCTTCACGGTGTCGGTGGTCATTATGGCCCTGGCCGCGGTATCATCGGCTTCCGGCCCCTTGCCCAGGGCCTGAACCGCCTTGGGAATGCCCGTGGAGATCTTTTCCATGGGCAGGAAGCGGGAGATGACCCCGGTGGAGGCCACGCCCACCAGGGTGTCCCGTATGCCCAGGGTCTGGGCGGTGAGGAAGACCATCTGCTTTGAATCGTATATCCCCTGCACCCCGGTTATGGCGTTGGCGTTGCCGCTGTTGATCACCAAGGCCTGCAGGGTCTTGGGGTCCTTCTTCATCATGACCTCGATGGGCGCCGCCCTCACCTTGTTCTGGGTGTAGGCGATGGCGCACTTGGCAGGCACCTCGGAATAGATGACCGCCAGGTCGAGCTTTTCCTTTTTTATTCCGCAATGGACCCCGGCCGCCTTGAACCCCTTCGGCGAGGTTATCCCCCCATCAAAAACTTCCATCTTCAAACCCCCAATCCTGGGAAATCCAATCCCGTTTCCTCAGGCCATCCGAACATGGCGTTGCAGTTCTGCACCGCCTGCCCGGCCCCTCCCTTAACCAGGTTGTCGATCGCGCTCATGACCACCACGTTCCTGTCGCCAACCATCTCCAGTCCCACCTCGCAATGGTTGGAGCCGATCACGGCCTGCATCCACGGCACCTCTGTCATGCGCACGAAGCGCTTCCTACGGAAGAACTCGGTGTACACCCCCAGCAGTTCCTGTTTGGTAAGGTCGTCGTTGAGCTTGAGGTACATGGTGCACAGCATCCCGCGCACCACGGGAATTAGATGAGGTGTGAAGACCACCTCGGCCAGCCTGCCCTGCAGCCTGGTGAGGGTCTGAGCGATCTCTGGCGTATGGCGGTGGGTTCCGACCTTGTAAGGGTTGACGGACGCTCCGCACTGCGGATGGTGCGTCGCCTTGGTCGGCTCGGCTCCCGCGCCGGAAGTTCCGCTCTTGGCGTCGATGATCACGCCGCCTTCCACCAGGTGATTGGCGTACAGGGGAGCGAGACCGAGGGTCGAGCAGGTGGGATAACAGCCGGGATTGGCCACGAAATCGGCCTCGGCGATCTCGTCCCAGTACAGCTCGTTGAGACCATAGACCGCCTTGCCCAGGTTCTCCAGGTCGGCGTGCTCGTGGCCGTACCATTTCTGGTAGGTCGCCGGGTCCTTGAGCCGGTAGTCGCCGCTGAGGTCGATGACCTTGGCCCCGCTGCGGGCGATCTCCGGCGCCAGCTTCATGGAGGCACCGTGCGGCGTGGCCAGAAAGACCACGTCCAACCCCTCGCCGCTGACGGACTCGGTGAACTTGAGGTCGACGTAGCCGCGCAGGAAGGGGTGGGTGTCGGACACCTGCTGGCCGGCCAACTGCCTGGAGGTTATCGCTTCCAGGGAAATCTTGGGATGGCGGCTGAGCAGGCGCGCCAGCTCCCCGCCGATGTAACCGGAACCCCCGACCACAGCTGCCTTTATCATTCTGCTTCCTCGCCCGATATGGGAGTTTGCCGAATTAAGAGTTTGTTTATTAAGCATTATGCCTGAAACGGGACATTTACCCTGCGGATGTTCCAAATGGGTCATGCCTGGCCACGGCCCGGGAAACTTTTCCGAACATAGCCTTCGTCCGGCTGTCCGATTACGAACACAAGGAACGAACATTGTCCCCCTTCCGCCACTTCAGATTAATATACATGGTCGCTTCATCGGCGCAGATTCACATGGCAGCTCGCGCTAAGAAGGTTCGTGACAAGGTGGTGCTGGCATACTCCGGCGGTCTGGACACGTCCGTGGCCATCCGGTGGTTGCAGCAGAATTATGATCTGGATGTCATCGCGGTCAGTATCAACGTCGGACAGCCCGGGGACCTCCAGGAGGCGGTCGACCGCGCGTTAAAGATCGGCGCGGTGCAGGCATATGCGTTCGATGCCACGGAGGATTTCGTCAAGGACTATATCGGACCTTCCCTGAAGGCCAACGCGCTTTACATGGGAACCTATCCCCTGGCGACCTCCATCGCCCGGCCGCTGATAGCCAAGATCATGGTGGACATCGCCAAGAAGGAGGGGGCCAAGTTCATCGCCCACGGCTGCACCGCCAAGGGCAACGACCAGGTGCGCTTCGACGTGAGCATCGCCGCCCTGGCGCCGGAGATCAAGATCATTGCCCCCATGAGGGAATGGGTGATGACCCGGGAGGACGAGATCGAGTACGCTCGCAAGAACGACGTTCCGATCAAGGTCAAGAAGGAATGCCCCTACAGCACGGACGAGAACATCTGGGGCCGCAGCTGCGAGTGCGGCATCCTGGAGGACGCCATGGCCGAGCCGCCGAAGGACGCCTACGAGTGGACGGTGGACCCGGCGGACGCCCCTGATAAGCCGGAGTATGTCGATATCCATTTCAAGAAGGGATTGCCGGTCGGCCTGAACAAGAGCAAGAAGATGTCCCTGACCGACATCGTCAAGAAGCTCAACCAGCTGGGCGGGAAGCACGGCTACGGTCGCATCGACCATATAGAGGACCGCCTGGTCGGCATAAAGTCTCGGGAGATCTACGAGTCACCGGCGGCCATGATCCTGATCAACGCCCACAAGGACCTGGAGAAGATGGTGCTGACCAAGGACGTCTTCAGCTACAAGCGCGGCGTGGAGCAGCGCTTCTCCGAGCTGGCCTACGACGGCCTGTGGTTCTCGCCGCTGATGGAGGCCCTGACCGCCTTCGTCGATAAGACCCAGGAATACATCGACGGGACCGTAAGGGTCAAGCTGTACAAGGGCAGTGCCACCATAGTAGGGCGGTCGTCGCCGTACTCGCTCTACGATACGGGACTGGCGACCTACGCCGAGGGTGACCAGTTCAACCACAAGTCCGCGGAGGGCTTCATCTACGTCTGGGGCCTCCCCCTGCGGAGCGTGGCCAAGGCCCAGAAGAAGTGATACGAATGGTCGAGAAGCAGCTGTGGTCAGGTCGATTCGCCGAGGGCCCGTCCGAGATGACCCTGTCCTTCACCTCCTCCCTATCGGTGGACACCAGGCTGGCCTGGTACGACATCGCCGGCTCCCTGGCCCACGCCAGGATGCTCGGCGACTCAGGAATAATCGGTAAGGAGGAGTCCGAAGTACTGGAGAACGGCCTGAAGCAGCTGCTGATGGACCTGGAATCGGGGGAGCTGGAGTTCTCCCCGGAACTTGAGGATGTGCATACCAACGTGGAGCACATCCTGACCCAGATGGTGGGGGAGGCCGGGAAGCGCCTCCATACCGCCCGCAGCCGGAACGACCAGGTTTCCGCGGACTTCCGGATGTTCGTCAGGGACGCCATACTGGAGATCGTGTCCCTCCTCCTGAAGGTCCAGAACGTGCTTATAGACCGGGCGGAGAAGGAGACCGGGACGATCATGCCCGGCTTCACCCATATGCAGCATGCCCAGCCGGTATCGTTGGGATTCCACCTCCTGGCCCACGTGTTCCGTCTGCAGCGGGACGCCGAGAGGTTCCTGGACGCTTACAAGCGCCTTAACCAGTGCCCGTTGGGCGCCGGTGCCCTGGCCGGCACGGGGCATCCGGTGGACCGGGAGCTTACCTCGACCCTGCTAGGGTTCGACCGCCCGACCGACAACGCCATGGACACCGTGAGCGACCGGGACTTCGCCCTGGAATTCGCCTACGATTGCGCCCAGGCCATGGTGCACCTGAGCAGCATGGGCGAGGAACTTGTGCTGTGGACATCCCCGGAGTTCCGCTTCGCGGAGATGCCTGACGCCTTCGCCACCGGAAGCTCGATCATGCCACAGAAGAAGAACCCCGACGTGGCCGAGCTGGTGCGTGGACGCAGTTCGGTGGCCATCGGCAACCTCATGCAGCTCCTGACGGTGATGAAGGGACTGCCGCTGAGCTACAACCGGGACATGCAGGAGGACAAGGCATCGGTCCTCTCGAGCTACGAGACGCTGACCTCGTGCCTGTCCATGGTCGGCCCTATGTACCGGGACCTGTCGTTCGACCGGGAACGGATGGCCAACGCCTGCGCCGACGGTTTCCTTAACGCCACCGATCTGGCCGATCATCTGGTCCAGCGGGGGATGCCCTTCCGAGAGGCGCATGAGGTGGTCGGAGCGGCCGTTCAATACTGCGCCAAGAAGGGCAAGAGGCTGGAATCGCTGACCGTAAAGGAGCTGAAGGGATTCTCCGATCTTCTGGACAAAAAATCCCTGGAGTACATCGCTTTGGACGCTTGCCTGCGTCGGCGCGTTTCGGCCGGAGGCACGGCACCGGAGAGGGTGCAGGAGCAGATCGCCTCGGCCCGGGCCATAATGGGATCGCACCGCTCGGAATGCGAGGGCGAGATCGCTCGGCTGGACCAAGTGTGGGAAGAGCTCAGGAAGTAGTTCAGCTTTCCAGGCAGGAGAGGGTGTTCCACTCCAGCTCGTGGTCCAGGCCGTTGCGGGTCAGCAGCTTGCTGATCTTCTCGGCCACACGGACCACCTCACCGCTCTTGGACGAACCTTTAACGTAGAACTCCATGCGGTTGGTAGGGAAGATCAGGCGCATCCGTCCCTTGCGGTTGTAGCCTTCCGGCTTACGGTTGGCCTCCAGGTCCTTCTGGTTTAGGTGGATGAACATCTGCATGATCTCCGGGTCCTCAGGGACCTGGTCCGTCTCTTCCAAGAATAGTTTGAGCAACTCGGGGAAGACCTCCGCCAACTCCTGATATTCCGTGCGGTCGTTCAACACCAAGTGCCCACTGCTCGCTTTCATCGGATTTTTCAAACAGCGCCCCTCGATATATAATGTTTGGTGGCGGAGGGTCTCGACGCCGTTCCTGCTACAATTATTAGGAAGGCCCGCCTTACACCATCTATGGCA
The DNA here is from genome assembly GCA_040768245.1 of Methanomassiliicoccales archaeon. GTDB lineage: Archaea > Thermoplasmatota > Thermoplasmata > Methanomassiliicoccales > UBA472 > UBA472. Next base: position 39,338 of record JAXGNA010000004.1, read on the forward strand.
ATCATCCTCACTGTCGCGGGCTCCGATTCCGTGGGAGGGGCGGGCGTGGAGGCCGACATCAAGGCCATATCCTCGATGGGCGCCCATGCCGCGGTCGCGCTCACCGCGGTCACCGCCCAGAACACCTCCCGACTGAGGGAGATATTCCCCCTGCCGCCGGAGCAGGTCACCGCCCAGATAACCGCGGTGGCCGAGGATGTCTGCATTTCCGCGGTGAAGACGGGGATGCTCTTCTCGCCCCGCACGGTAAGGGCGGTGGCTTCCCTGCTGACCGAGCTGAAGGTCCCGCTGGTCGTCGACCCGGTGCTCTTCGCCGGGGTGGGCGCGTCATTGCACACGGAGGGTTTGGCGGGATCACTGGCCAAGGACCTGTTTCCCCTGGCCACGGTGGTCACGCCGAACCGGGAGGAGGCCGAGCTGCTCTCGGGGATCAAGGTCACCAACGAGGTCTCGTTAGAGGAAATAGGGAACGCCCTCCTGGACCTTGGCCCAAGAGCGGTATTGCTCAAGGGCGGCCATTTGGAGGGGAATGTGGCCAGGGACCTGCTGTTCACCGCCGAGGGCGTGCTGGAGATGGTCTCTCCCCGCCTGGACCGAAAGGTGCACGGGGCCGGCTGCACCCTGTCCTCCTTCATCGCCACCGGACTGGGGCTGGGAATGGACCCCCGCGAGGCGGTCCAGGAGGCCAAGCGCCGCATATACGACTCGATAGCCATGGCCCTGCCGGTGGGAAAGGGGCTGCTGGCCATCAACCCCATGGCCACTTTGTACAAGGAGGCCATGCGGGCCCGGGTGATCGAGGAGGTGCGTTCAGCGGTGGAGACGATCGAACGGAGACTGCCTCCGCAGCTGGTGCCGGAGGTCGGGATGAACCTGGCCTTCGCCCTGCCATATCCCCAGGGATACCGGGAGATATGTGGCGTCCAGGGCCGGCTGGTGAGGGTCGGCGATAGCATACGCCGGGCCGGGGATGTCAGATTCGGAGGGAGCCGGCACATAGCCCGGGTGGTCATGGCCGCCGCGGCCGCCGACCCGGAGATGCGTTGCGTTATGAACTTGAGATATTCGGAAGAGACCCTGGCCGACCTAGTATCCTTCGGCCTGGAGATAGGGAGCTTTGACCGGGCGGAGGAGCCGGAGAGCGTCTCCTCCATGGAGTGGGGCACCTCCCAGGCGATCCTGGGATACGGCCATGTTCCGGACGTGATTTTCGACCGCGGGGGAGTGGGAAAGGAACCGATGGTCAGGGTGCTCGGGCGCGACCCGGAAGAGGTCCTGGGCAAGATAGCCGGGCTCATGCAAGGTGAGGATAGGCCGTGAAGATCGCCATGTTCACCGACTCATACCTGCCCACCCGTGACGGGGTGGTGACCTCCCTGCTGCTGACCAAGAGGGAGCTGGAACGAATGGGGCACACCGTCTATGTCCTGGCTCCAGACCCGGCCGAGCCGTCGCAGAGGGAGGAGGGCGTTTACTATTTCCGCTCCATCGGTTTCCAGCAGTATTCCGGTTACCGGATCCCCATGTTCCCTACCGACAAATGCCATATCCTGTCCGAACTGGAGGTGGACGTGATACACGTCCACGGTCTGATGTTCCAGGCGGTACGGGCCATGCTGGCCGGCCGGGCGCTGAGGAAGCCAGTGGTGCTGACCTTCCACACCATGGTCACCGAGGCGGCCAGGTTCTACAACTTCACCCCCTTCCCGGAGTGGGTGATCCAGCTCGGCATGTGGACCTACCTGCGCACCATCCTGAACCGGGCCGAGGTGGTGATAGCGCCGACCCTGGCCATCAAGAACGAGATAAAACGCTACGCGCCGCACATCAAGCGCTTCGAGGTCATCCCCACCGGGGTGGACCTGGACCGCTTCAATCCGCGCCTGGACGGGAGCGAGGTCCGCAGACGTTACGGACTGGAGGGAAAGAAGGTCATACTCCATCTCGGTCGGATCGCCTGGGAGAAGAACATTGAACTGGTGCTGCGCGGATTCTGCATCCTCAGCAAACAGGAGCCGGAGGCCCGTCTGGTGCTGGTCGGGGAGGGCCCGGCCAAGGAGCACCTGATGAAGCTGGCCGAGGAGCTGGGGGTGGCGGACAAGGTGACCTTCACCGGCTTCGTGCCCGATTCGGACCTGCCGCAGTTCTACGCCGCCTGTGACGTCCTTACATTGGCAAGCAAGTTCGAGACCCAGGGATTAGTCATACTGGAGGCCATGGCCGTGGGGAAGCCGGTCAGCGGTATCCGTTACCGGGCGGTGGCCGAGCTGATCCGGGAAGGGGAGAACGGGGAGCTTTTCGAGGAGACCCCGTACAGCTGGTCGCAGGCCACCGGCCGCTTGCTTCGAAACCCCCTCAATTACCGGGAGGGCGCCCTGGCCAAGGCTCGGGAGTATTCGGCCGGACAGTGGGCCACCCGGCTGCTGGACATCTACCAATACGCCATCGAGTCCAAGGCTGGCCGGGTCAACAACAAAGTTTTTTTAAAGCACTAGCCCTTGGGAGAAGGGATGTTCTCCGTCGGCGAGGCCTTCTACACTCTGTTCTCACCCCTGGGCCTGGCCGGCTGGTTGCTCTGCACCTTCCTGCTGTTCTATATCGACGCCATTGTCTTCCCGACGCTCCCCGAGCTGTTCGTCGTCCTTTTCTTCATCGCCGGATACGGGACCATGCCCGACTGGGCCCTGTGGTCCCTCTTCGTGCTGATAATAGCCATCGCCGAGGTGCTGGGATTGACCACCCTCTACCTGGTGGTCAAACGCCTCAAGGTCCCGCCCAAGATATCCAAGGTGGTAGACCGATATCGCCGCTTCCTTTTGCTTCAGGACGAGCGGATGATACTCCTGAACCGCGTGGCCCCCATACTCCCCTTCACCGGGGCGTTCGTGGCCCTGTCCGGATGGTCCTACCGCAGGTCCCTGTTCTACCTGGTGCTCGGAGGTACCGTCAAGTACGGGCTGATATTGGCCGCCAGCAACTACTTCTTGATCTACATGGAGAAAGGGGTGGCCGCCGACGTCACCCTGGTCATGGTGGTGGCGATAATCGTCCTCAGCTTCATCGCCTCCAGCTACCGAAAGCGTAAGGCGGACGGGGAGAGCGGAGATAACCCGGCGAAATAGAAGAAAGGGGAAGGGGTTGGGGTTTGAGGATCACTCGACGATGCTCACTATGGTTATGGTGAACACCAGGGACTTGCCGAGCAGCTCGGTGTTGTAGTTGCGCACCGCGGTGCCGTTCGTCTCGTCCACGTCGATGATGAAGAAGGTGCTGGTGCCATCCAGTCCCTTGATCATATCGCTGTCCTCGTTGTCCAGCTGGTGCTCCACGGTGATCAGGTCGGCGTTGCTGTCGATCCCGGTGACCTTGACGTCCCAGCCGACGCTGCCCTCCCCGTAGATGTGGTAGAGCGCGTTGAGGGTGGGCACGTTCTTCACGGTGACCCGGTCGGCCTGGGTGTCGTACTCATAAACGGTCGCTTCCCAGCCATAGAGGGGATCGTAGACCGTCAGTCCGTATACGGCGTCCGTCCCGTACTCGGCCTTGAAAGCGCTGGCCGTCATGGTCCTCAGCAACGGGGCCGTCTCGGTCAGCTGGAAGGTGACCAGCTTGGCAGGGTCCATGTCCCCGTACGCTTCAGCAGGGGTCAGGGTGACGGTCTTGGTCTCCCCGACCTTCATCCCTACCACCGCCGCGTCGAAACCGGAGATCATCTTTCCCGCCCCGACCTCGAAACTGAGCGGAGTGTACGATGAATTGCTGCGCTTGGTGAACGACAAGGACTTGGGGTATGCGGCGTCATCATTGGCCACCGACACCAGGGACGTGTCGAACACCCTTCCATCCGGCAGCTTTCCGATGTAGTTGACCTTGATGATCTGCCCGGCGGCGACCACATCGGTCGAGCTTTCCTCGGACTGGCCGCCCTGATAGATCAGAATAACGACCGTGCTGGCGCTCACCATCAGAACGGCGATCAGAACGATGAGCAGGACGTTCACGGCCCCCGTGACATCCCTGGATAGCCTGAATGACCTCATAAAGATGCGAATCAGGCAAACCTTTTCTTGAATTTAAACATTGCTTATGGGAGAGGACTGGCGAAGCGATGCTGGCCATGCGGAAGTCCCGGAATCGCTTATTTATACACGTGGACCATTACCAACCACACCCTATCAGGCGATAAGATGAGGACGCTCTACATACACGCCGATTTCATGGAGTTCGAGGTTAAGAAGCCCACCCCGCTGGCCGAAGCCATCACCGACCAGGAGAGGACCGGTCGGATGGACGAGGTGCTGGTGGCCTTCCTCACCGTGGAGAAGAAGGACCAGGACAGGTTCGAGGCGGTGGCCTCCCAGGCCTCGGCGGACATCATGGAAACGGCCAAGAAGGTCGGCGCCGAGCGCATCATGCTGTACCCCTACGCTCATCTCAGCGCGGAGCTGTCCGACGCCGAGACGGGAAAGAAGGTGCTGAGGGAGATGGAACGCCTGGTGACCGAGGGCGGGTGGCAGGTGCACCGCGCCCCCTTCGGATGGTACAAGGCGTTCAAGATCAGCTGCAAGGGACACCCCCTTTCCGAACTGTCAAGGGAGATCGAGGGCGAGGAGACCGCCCCGACCCCCAAGGGCGAGGAGCGCTTCATCGTGCTGCTCCCGGACGGCAGCGAGGTGGACCCTGTAGACTATAAGAAAGGCACCGAGTGCTTCCAGATCATGATGGCCAAGGAGGCCCTGAAAAAGGACTGGCCATCCACCGGCGAGGTCAAGTACACCCGCCTTTGCAAGAAGTTCGGCATAAACTGGGAATCGATGAGCGACTCCGGCCACATGTGCTTCTCTCCGAAAGGGGCGTTGATGTTCGACCTGGTGGCCGACTACTCTTCACGCATAGTCAACGACATGACCCTACCGGTGTACACCGTCCGCGGCACGAACATGTTCAGCCTGGACGAGGGCCCGGTGGCCGAGCATGCCAAGCTGTTCGGTGACCGTCTGTACGTCATCAAGGGCGAGAAACGCGACTTCGTGATGCGGTATGCCGCCTGCCACCAGCAGTTCGCCATGATGCGCCTCTGGAACATCAGCTACAAGACCCTGCCCTTCGGGGCCTTCGAGGTGGCCGATTCCTACCGCCTGGAACAGTCCGGTGAGACCATGCTCTGCTTCCGCACCAGGCGCATGAACATGCCCGACCTGCACGTGGTCTGCAGAGACATCCCGGAATCGGAGGATTGGTTCACGCGATTGGACTCCAGGATATACAAGGAGGCCAACGACCTGGGGCGGGACTACGAGATGCTGGTGAACTTCTCCTCCTGGGAGGCCTACCAGAACCACAAGGAGATGCTGATGGACATCGTGCGCAAGCACGACAAGCCCGCCCTGCTGCACTTCTACCCCGAGGGTATCAACTACTACTGGACGGTCAATATCGAATATCATATCCTGGACGATCTCAAGCGGGCCAGGGAGATCGGCACGGTGCAGATCGACGTGGGCAACGCCCAGCGCTTCGGGATCACCTACACCGACGAATCGGGGAAGAAGGTGTTCCCGGTGATATTGCACACCGCCGTGATCGGCACGGTGGAGCGTTACCTTTACATGCTCTTCGACACCGCGGTGCAGATGGAGACCCAGGGCAAGCTGGGAACGCTCCCGACGTGGGTATTGCCGGAGCAGGTGCGCTTCATGAACGTCTCCGAACCGCATCTGGAGAAGGCCAGAGAATTGGCCGACCGGGTCCGCAAGGCGCAGATACGGGTGGGACTGGACGACCGTTCCGAGACCGTGGGCAAGAAGGTAAGGGAGGCCAAGCAGGACTGGGTCGGCTACGCCATCGTCATCGGGGACAAGGAGATGACCTCCGACGTTCTGACGGTCTACGACCGCTCGCAGAACAAGAACGTGGAGATGACGGTGGAGCAGCTCATCGAGCGGGTCAGGGGCGAGATCGGCGATATGCCGTTCAGGCCCATGTACCTCCCCAGCGAGCTGAGCCGCCGGGTAGATATGTGAGGTCGTAAGTTGCGGATCGTCGAGGTAAACGCTTTCCACTATCCTTTTATCGGCGGCATAGAGAACCGCCTGCACCACGTCTGCCGGAGGCTTGGAAAGGAGCACGAGGTGTTCGTGCTCACCAGCCGCCTGCCGGGAACGGAGGAGAGGGAGGAGATGGACAACTACACCGTCATCCGTCTTCCCTCGAGATACCTGAACATCTACAATCCGCCTTACGTCCGAATTGCCAAGGTGCGCGAGGCTTTGAACGATATTGCACCGGACATCGTGGACCTTCATTATCGCTGGGCCGGCTCGCTGATCAAAGGCGTCCTCGGTTACGATGGGCCGAAGGTCTACACCTGCCACAACACCCTGGGGGAAGGCGTCGGCCTGACCCATTACGCCAGCGAGCTGAACGATCGCATGTTCCTGCGTCACCTGCACCAATTCGATAAGGTGATCTGCGTCTCTGACTATATGAAGAGGGACGTGGCCGCCCGCGGTTTCTCCGAGGACCGGCTGCAGACCATCTACAATGGCGTGGACATCCCAGAAGTACCCTGCCAGGACGGCGATTACATTCTGTCCCTGGGACGGCTGGTCCGGCTGAAGGGACTGGACACTTTGATAAGGGCGATGCGACACACCAAATGCCAGCTGCGCATCTGCGGCGAGGGCCCGGAACGCAGGAACCTGGAAAAGTTGTCGCAGCATCTGGGCCTGACCGACCGCATCGACTTCATGGGCTGGATCAGCGAGGAGGAGAAGCGCCGTATGCTCTGCGAGTGCCGCATGTTCGTCATCCCCTCGGTGCACGAGGCCTACGGGATGGTCGCCGCGGAGGCCATGTCCTACGGTAAACCGGTCATAGCCTCGAACACCGGCGGTCTCCCGGAGGTGGTGGGCGAGGCCGGGATCCTGGTCCCGCCGCAGGACGATGGGGCCCTGGCGGAAGCGATCAACGCCCTGGACGGAGACGCGGACAAACGTCAAGCATTGGGCGGCGCGGCCAGGGAGAGGATGAGAGGATTCAGCTGGGACGAGGTGGCCAGGCGCACCCTGCTCGTTTATCAGGACATCGTTGAAGGTCAGAGCTGAACGAGCGTCATACTGGTCATTTCGTCCGTGTACATCCGCCCCTGCCCGAAGCTCACTTCGAGAACGTGACCGCCGTAGGACAGATCATCGCTCAGGAAATGCAGGTGGAATCCCGCCAGGTTGATCTCCCCCAGCCCGCTGGACATTATGAACCCCACCAGCGTTCCCTGGACGTTATGGAGGACCAGGGTGCTCTGCTCGGCTATCACATCGACCAGGGGTGGATAGGGGACCTGCTGCCCTGGGACGCTTCGAATGGTGATGGAATCGAACTCCGCCTCCAGCATGACCGCCACGGCCACGCGGGGACGCGGCCGGTCCGCCATTCCGCCGTACAGGTCCTTCAGCTCGTCGTAATCGTCAATGTCCGCCATGACGGAGATGGCATCGGTGGAGAACCTGGTGACCATGGCGAAGGGGATCATGGTGCCCGAGGGGACCTCCTTCGGGACCAGGTCCGTCCCGGCCCGGTAGGCCGTCCCGTCCAGGATGATCATCTCCCCGTCTATGCCTTCCACGGTCCCGATGCCGAAGTCCCCGTGCTCCAGCAGGCGGTCCACTGTCATCACTCCCTCGTAGTGCCCTTGGCTTAGGCGCCCGTATGTTGACACCTGGTAATATGGATCTATAGCTGAACCGTCATCACCACCAGGCGCCATCCAGTATCCCACCAGTCCGCTGGATAGCATCAGGATCGCCACGCCCATGGCGAACGCCCAACCCCCCGCCTTGGCCATGGGTAAGCAATATTTTTCAAAATATATAAAATAAGGGAAGTGGTTTGAACGGACCGATCATCATTTCAGGGCGTGCATGGCCGCGACCACCGCGTCGCCCATCTGCCTGGTGGTGGCCTTGCCCCCCAGGTCCTGGGTGTAGACGCCCTTGTCGAAGGCGCCCCTGACGCCCTTGAAGATGACCTCCCCCAGGTCCCGGCGGCCCAGGTTGTCCATCATCATCTTGGCCGCGAGTATCGTGGCCACTGGGTTGATTCGGTCCATGCCCTTGTACTTGGGAGCGGAGCCGTGAACAGGTTCGAACATGGATATGCCCTTGGGGTTGATGTTGCCCCCCGGCGCCAAGCCAAGCCCGCCGGTCACCTCGGCCAGAAGGTCGGTGATTATGTCCCCGAACATGTTGGGCACGGCGATCACCCGGAACTTGTCCGGATTCTTGACCAGGGCCATGGTCATGGCGTCGACGTACATGTAGCCGTGCTCCTTGCCCGCCCGCTTGCACTTCTCGTCCCAGACCTCCCTCCACAGGGAGTAGATGTTGCTGCACACATTGGCCTTGTCCACCACGGTGATGTAGTTCTCCCCGATGAGGTTGGAGAAATCGATGACATGGTCGGCGAACCGCTCGATGTTCTTGCGGGACATCATGCCTATCTCGAAGGCGAAGTCGTCAGCCGCATCGGCGTTCGCGTCCAGCCGGACCTTCATATCGTACAGCTGACGCTTCACCCGGAGGTCCAAGGTGCCTTTTCCGTTGGAGACCCGACCTCCAGCGCCGATGTAGTAGTCCTCGGTGTTCTCCCGGAACACGTCTATGTTGAAGTCGACGTCCCTCTTCAACCGCCCGAATGGCTTCCAGAGCGGGGCCGGCCGGTGGTTGATGTATTGATCAAAGTTGAACCGGAGCGCCAGGAGTATCCCCTTCTCCAGCACTCCCGGCTTCACCCGGTCGTCGCCTATCGCGCCTAGGAATATGCTGTCGAACCTGCGCAGCTGGTCGATGTCCTCCTCCGTCACCAGCTTCCCGGTGCTCAGATACCTCTCGGAATTGATGTTGAACTCCTGGAGGTCGAACTTCACCGAGTAGTTCTCGGAAAGGGCGTTCAGAACCTTCAGGCCCTCGGCCACGACCTCCGGGCCGATGCCGTCCCCTGGCAGTACCGCTATCTTGTGCATCTCTTCTCCTCCTTGATCTTGGCCATGAGGCCGCCCTTGTCCATGAGCTCCTGGACGAACTTCGGGAAGGGGGCGAACTTCCACTCCTTCCCCTTGCTGTGGTTGATAATGATCCCCTTGGCGAGGTCCACCGATAGCACATCGCCGTCGTCCGCCTCGACCGTGCATTCCACTGGCAGCAGACCGGTGTTTATGCAGTTGCGGTAGAATATCCTGGCATAGCTTTCGGCCACCACACAGGAAATGCCCATCTGCAGCAGCGCCCGCGGAGCGTGCTCCCGGCTCGACCCGCAGCCGAAGTTGCGACCGGCGACTATGATATCGCCCTTCTCGACCTGCTTGGCCATCTCTGGCCGGACCTTCTCGAAGGCGAACGTGCCCAGCTTGTCGTTGTTATCGCTGGTCAGCCGTTCGGCCGGAATTATCTGGTCGGTGTCCACATGATCGCCGAAGCGCCAAACCTTGCCCTTCACGTTCCTCATTGGACCGCCTCCAGGTCCCGGGGGTCGGTTATGCGTCCGGTTACCGCGGAAGCGGCCACCACGGCCGGCCCGGCCAGGTATACCTCGGAATCCCGGTGCCCCATACGGCCGATGAAATTACGGTTGGTGCTGCTGACGCACCTCTCGCCGGGGGCTAGTATCCCCATGTGCCCGCCCAGGCATGCTCCGCAGGTAGGCCCGGAGACGAACGCCCCGGCCCTGGAGAACTCGGCCAGCAGCCCTTCGGCCATGGCCTGCTCGAACACTTTGACCGAGGCGGGAACAACCACCATTCGCACGTCCTGGTGCACCTTCCGCCCGCGCATGATCTCTGCCGCCAATCGTAGGTCCTCGATGCGACCGTTGGTGCACGAACCAAGATAGGCCTGATCGATCTGGACCTTGACGTCCCTGGCCACCTTCCCGTTGGACGGCAGATGTGGCATGGCCACCATGCTCTCCAAGGAGGATAGGTCGTATTCCAGGGTACGTTCGTAGGACGCGCCGTCGTCCGGCAGGGTCGCCTTGAACCCTTCCTTCCGAACGGTCTTCATGTAGGCCACCGTGGCCGCGTCACACGGGAATATGCCGGCCTTCCCGCCGGCCTCGATGGCCATGTTGGATACGGAAAGCCTATCGGAGATGGTCAATGACGAAACGCCGGTGCCTCCGAACTCCAGGGCCTTGTACGTAGCGCCGTCCACGCCGATGTCGCTGATCAGCTTGAGCACCAGGTCCTTACCGCCCACGTACTTGGACGGCCGTCCCTTCAGCAGTATCCGGATCGACCCGGGTACCTTGAACCAAAGCTGGCCGGTGGCGAAGACCGCCGCCGCCTCCGAACTGCCGACACCGGTGGCGAAGGCGTTGACCCCGCCGTAGGTGCAGGTGTGGGAGTCCGCCCCGACCACGAGGGCCCCAGGATAAGCGAAGCCGTTATCCAGCATGACCTGGTGGCATACACCTCCTCGACCTACTTCGAAGTAGTTCTTGATGCCCCAGCGCTTGGCGAAATCGCGCATCTCCTTGGCCTGCTTGGCCGAAGCGACGTCCTTGTTGGGCACGAAGTGGTCCGGAACCAGCACGATCTTCTCGCGCACCGGCTCGCACTCCAGGGCCTCGAACTCCTGGAAGGCCAGCGGCCCGGTCACATCGTTCACCATGACGTGGTCCACGTCCGCCTCGACGATGTCCCCCGCCCTGGCGTCCGTTCTGGACTTCAGGGACAGTATCTTCTCCGATATGGTCTTGGGATCCGTTCTCATCTCTTCACCTTAGGATCTGTGCCTGGCCAGCAGGCGGTCTATCGCGGCCATCGCGGCGTCCACGCTGGTGAGCACGATGTCCGAGCCGATGCTCTTGCCCACCGACATAACCTTCTGGTCACCGTTCATCCTGAGCTTCACGGTGACCTCGCAGAGGGCGTCGCTGCCCCCGGTTATGGCGTTCAGGCGGTATTCTACCAGCGATATGTTCTCGCTCACCGCGGTACGTATCGCGTTGAGCGCCGCGTCCACCGGTCCGATGCCTACGTCCGAGGAACGGACCATCTTTCCGTCCACCTCTATGACCACGGTCGACGTGGGAGTTATGTTCATGCCGGTGAACACCGTGAACTCCTTTAGCTTTACATGCTGATGCCCTTGGTCCGCCTGGCCCTGGATGTGCAGGGCGAGCGCCACCAGTTCGGCGTCGTCCACCTCCTTGCCGCTCTCGGCCAGGGTCTTGATCTTCTCGACGACGGTGGCCAGCATATCCTCGGGAAGGCAGACGCCATACTCGCCCAGCTTCTCCTTGACCGAGTGGGCCCCGGTGTGCTTGCCCATCACGATGTTGCGCTGCATGCCCACCAGCTCCGGGGAGAAGGCCTCATAGGTGGAAGGGTCCTTGAGCACCCCGTGCACGTGAATGCCCGATTCATGCGCAAAGGCGTTGTTGCCGACGATGGCCTTGGTGTCCGGGACGGGTACGCCGGTCATGCGGGCCACCGCCCGGGAGGTCATCCCGAGCTTCCGGGTGTCCACGTTGGTGCGCACGTTCAGGAAGGCCAGCAGGCTCATCACCACTTCCTCGAGAGCGGCGTTCCCTGCCCGCTCCCCGAGACCGTTCACGCAGACGTGCACCTGGCGAGCGCCCTTGCGGACCGCCGCCATGGAGTTGGCCACCGCCAGGCCGAAATCGTCGTGGCAATGGATGGATAGCGGCACCTTGGTCACCTTCATCACCTCCGAGACCAGGTATTCCATGGCCGCCGGGGACATGGTGCCTACGGTGTCCGGCAGGTTGATCTTGTGAACTCCGGCCTCCTGGACCGCCACATGCATCTCCTTCAGGAAGTCCAGTTCGGTCCGGGTGCCGTCCTCGCAGGAGAACTCCACGGTGACCCCCCGGGACCGAGCGTACTCGACGGCGTCCACCGCCCGGGCCTTGACCTGCTCCCTGGTCATCTTCAGCTTGTTCTTCATGTGCCCTTCGGAGGTGGCGATGAAGGTGTGCACGTAATCCACGCCATTGTCGACCGCGGAATCGATGTCCTCCCGGGAGCAGCGGGCCAGGCCGCAGACCTTGGCCCTCAGTCCCAGGGAGCTGATCTTGCGGATGGCCTCCTGCTCGCCTTTGGAGGTGCGGGGGAAGCCGGCCTCGATGACGTCCACGCCGAGCTCGTCCAGCAGCTGCGCTATCCGCACCTTGTCGTCCATGGACAGGGCGACGCCGGGGGTCTGCTCGCCATCACGAAGGGTGGTGTCCAGTATCTCCACCTTTTCTGGCGTGCAGGGGTCCAAGGCCAAGCGGTTGAAGTGACTGGTGAATATACTTTCCGCCTCTTGCCCGTCACGGGCGCTATGGTCCTGACTGCACGACGATCGAAGTTCGGTCATGATAACCAACTCTCACATCCAAGGTCGCAGCGATGAGCCGATTTAAGCACGCAAAAGACCGTGTTCCGCCACGATAATGATGCTCATCGTCATACCTCGTATGTAGTTGAGGGAAACTAGAAGCATATTATATAATCATTGCTAAGGTCTGACACGGTTCAGACGCCGCGCCGCTCTCCCCAGATCAGCTTATGCAGCTGCGGCAGCACCCGCACCTCCAGATGGTGACCGAGGACGAACTCCACCACCGGGGCCAGCGTGAGACCGCCCACCGGGGTGAAGATCACCGGGCAGTCCGGTCGATATTTCCGCAGCACCTCCTCCGCCCTCTCCAGGTCCTCCTTGTCGGCCACCACGAACTTCAGCTGGTCCTTCGGCCTCAGACGCCCCAGGTTCTCCGCGAGCATTCTGTCCTCCATCCCGGAGGAGGGACATTTGTAATCCATGCTGACCATCAGCTCCGGATGCTCTGGCAGACCAGCTATGGAAAGCGAGCCGTTCGTCTCCAGGGAGACGTGCTTCCCTTCCTCCAGCAGTCTGGAGATGAGGTTCGGGGTCCCGGCGTGCCAAAGAGGCTCGCCGCCGGTCAAGCACACATGCCTGGTACGGTAACCGTTCACCCCGGCCATCACCTCGTCCACGGACAGTTCCGACCCGCCCTCCTCCGCGTAACGCGTATCGCACCACCGGCAATCGAGGTTGCAGCCGCTGAGACGGACGAACACCGTCGGCAGGCCCATGGTCCTCCCCTCCCCCTGGATGGAGAGGAACATCTCATTGACCAGCATCCTCAGCCCTCGTAGGGGACGGGGTCCTTGGACCTGGCCTCCTTGAAGCCCTTGAGCCGGAGAACGCAGGAGTCGCAGTGACCGCATGCCTTCTCACCGCCGCGGTAGCAGCTCCAGGTGAGGTGGAGAGGCGCGCCCAGCTTCAATCCCATCTTCACGATCTCCGCCTTGGACTTCTTTAGTATGGGATGCTCGATGCGCACCGGATGACCCAGAACGCCCCTCTTCGTTCCCACCTCGAGCATGTCCTCGAAGGCCTGGAAGAACTCCGGCCGGCAGTCAGGATAGCCGCTATAATCGATGGCGTTGGCCCCGATGAACACCGCGCTGGCGTCGACCGATTCAGCCAGGCCGGCGGCCAGGCTCAGGAACACGATGTTCCTGGCTGGAACGTACGTCTCCGGTATGTCGTACCCGATCTCCTCCGGCTTTCGGTCCGGCACGGGAATGGACTCGTCGGTCAGGGCGCTGCGGAACCCGGTGAGCGGGAACTGCATGATGATATGCGGCACCTTGTAGTGAGCGGCGACCGCCTTGGCGGCGTCCAGCTCTCGCTTGTGCCTCTGGCCGTAGTTTATGGTGAGGGCGGTGACCTCGAAACCCCGGTGAAGGGCGTAGGCCAGGGTGACCGTTGAATCCAGTCCTCCGGACAACAGACATATGGCCTTCATTTCCTGCCTCCCAGCTTCCTGCTCACCCAGGCGCTCTGGCCCAGTTCCTCGTGCACCCCCACCTCGACCTCCTTGACGTTGTCCGGGAAATCGACGTTCTCGATGACCTTTTCCAGGATGAAATGGCAAAGCTCCTCGGCGCTGCTCTCCTCCGTGGGAAGCAGAACGACATCCTCCTTGGGCAGGGCGTACTTCTTGCCGTCGGCCTTGATGAAGACCTCCTCCCCCAGCGCCAAGGTTATCTTTTTGGAGTTGGCCGGCACCAGGACGCGATGGTCCAGTTCCTCGGCGATGGCCCGCAGCTCCTTCTTCAGGGGTATGAAGTCCATGACCATGCCGTCCTTGCCCATGTCACCGTGCAGCTTCAGGCTCACCACGTAGGTATGACCGTGAAGGCGACCGCACTTCTTGTGCCCGGCTATGAAATGGCAGGCCGAGAACCTGATCCCCGCGAACTCACCGTCGATCTCCAATCTCATGTTATCGCCCTCTCCCTATCGCCCCGGTTAGCAATAATCATTTTCCTTGGTTGGCCAGGGCGGAGGCCAGGGCGATGGAGTCCTCATAGCACCTCTTGGCCCTAGAGGTATCTATGAAGACCCTGTCCAGGTTCAGTATGGGGGCGCCCATGGACACGCAGCCGTCCACCAGGTGCATGGTCCGGAAGATGAGATTGCCGGTGATCCCGTCCGGAGCGATGATCAGGTTCTTGGTACGTACCGCCTCCTCGATCAGTATCTGGCAGTGCTCGACGTCGTACCCCTCTTCCCGGCCCAGACGCTCCACCTCGATGGCATCATGAATGCTACGGTCCACCTCAGCGCTCCTTCCCAGGTCGCCTATCCGGCCGCCGGAGAGCGCCCCGGCCCGCATCGGGATTCCGAGCTGTAGGAACAGCGGGGCGGAGCATCGTACGAACTCCAGCTTCTGTTCCACGCTCCATCCCTCATCGACCCCTACCGGGGCCAGGAAGAACATCCGGCCGCCCTTGGGCTGCATCAGCGCGGCCCGCAGAAGATGGTCCAGGGAGAACTGGGCCTTCACCTCGGCCATGGCCTGGTTCGCGCTGAGGTCGCCCCGCACCACCGCGTCCACCTCGCCGTGCCGCAGCGCGTCGATCATGCCTTTCGCGGTATCGAAGGTGATCACCTCAGCGTAACCGTGCCTTTCCGCGCCTCGGGCGCTCTTTTTGACCTTCCGCGAGTCCTCCCCCAGCCCGATGCCTACCCTGGCATGGTTGGCCGCGGCCCTTTGGAATATGTGCTCGGGGGTCAGCATGAAAGGGTGATTCGCCCCAACCGATATATTATCTTCATCAGAACCACAGGGTAGCGTTCAGGCCATCCTTTCCCTCAACCGCTCCTGGAACTTTGACTCGTCCTCGTATCGGTAGATGTGCTTCGGTTTGAGCTGTCCCAGCGACCGGCCGGCCTTGGCCCTCTCGTCGATCTCGGCCTGGACGTGCACATACGCCGAGGGTTTGGCCACCAGGACCTGCAGCCGGTCCAGGTCCCGGCCCATCTTAAGCGTTCCCAGCAGGTCATTGCACTCGTTGAGCAACTTTCTTTCCACCAGTCGGCGGAAGTTCTCCTCGTTCTCCACCGGCCTTTCCGGGATTATCAGGAACACCAGTCTCGAGGGTCGGCCTCCCACGTCATAGAGCTCCCACCACCGTACGTTGTCGGAGCGCTGCAACGCCTCCTGGATATGTCTGGAGTATATCTTGCAACCGAGGTAGTTGCCGCTCTCGTCCTGGGCATCGAAGTCCAGGGTGTCCACCGAGCGGCCCATGACCTTGATGGACGGGGATACCAACTGGCGGACACCGTCCTCCAGCATGACCTCGGTCGAGCACCTGGGGTCGACCACCTCTATCTGGTCCCCGGTGGCGTAACGCAGGAGGGGCAGACAATCCCCGGGACGGCTTATGATCAGCTCCCCGGTCATCCCGGTCTTCCACTCCGTCCAGGGTATGGCCTGCAGAGGGGTCCTCTCCTTTTTGGACCGCTGCACCTCCCGAGGGTCGGCGAGCTCGGCGATGACCCCGGGCAGGAACAGCTGAAGACCTTTCTGACCGGGCGAGTACTGTGAGGCGATGAGCGGACACTCCGTGCTTCCCAGCACGTCATAGGCCTTCATGTCGGGATAATAGTCCATCAGAGAGCCCAGGTAGGGGCTGAGCGGCTCGGCATAGGTGATGGCGATTCGCACCGCCCGGACATTTTCCCGTAATCGGCCCAGATCAATACCGGCCAGCATGAGCGTTGCGGCCAGCCTGGCCAGGGGCCCCGGCAGATGGTAATTGTTCTTTGCCGCCCGTTCGATCATACTTCGAAAATAATCATCCTCGTGTGCGATGCGGCCGATCACGTAGAATAGCAGGGGCGTACCGGCCATGACGTCGAAGCGCTGGGCACGGGAAGCCTTGGTCACCGCCTTGCGCAGGTCGGTGTCCTGCGCTAGGAGCGTGGACATCAGGTCCGCTTCCAGAACCTTGCTGGCGTTGTGAAGTGTGGGTCCGGACACCAGGGGCTCCTCGCCAGCGATGCTCCAGCCGGTCATGCCCCTCCTGACCCCGATGAGGTGGCCGAAGAGAGCATAACTGTTGGCCATGCGCTCGATGTCCTTGGCACTGTAATATACGCGTTTGGAGACCCCGGTGTAACCGGAGGTGTGATAATAACGGTCGGCGGGTGCCAGCAGCGATCTTTCCAGCCCATACTTTTTGAAGGCCTCGTCCATCCGGTCGTAGCCGATGGCCGGGAGCCTCTGCAGATCGTCCCAGGAACCTATGTCCGGCATGTCCTGCGCGTAGACCGGAGAAGCCCTGGCCCTTTCCACCTCTCTGTTCAGGATCTCAAGGTGCGATCTTTCGAAATCCTCAGGGCGTCTGGATAGAAAAAGCTCGATCTCGCCTTTCAGCGTAGACGGTCCGTTCGGCGATGTCCGCACGCCCAACCTCAACAGGTTTGATATATAAAACCTAGTCGGGGGTCTCTCCCGCCCTTATCTGATCGAAACGATAGTCGTCCATGCTGCGAAGCCCCAGCACCATCTCCATCTCCCAAGGGGTCAGCAGGGGAATGGGGTAATGCGGACCATCGTCGATGGCCAGGCGAGGGCAGGCCGTGCTGACCGCCGCTTCCGCCCGGTAGGGCAGGAGGGCCTCGGCCCTTACCTCGTTGAGCTGAACGATGTCCGCCCTCATCCCTTTTTCCCGGAGGACGTCCCGGCACCTGACCGCCAGCTCATACCTCCTTTGACCGGGCTTGTCGCAGAGCAGCACCAGCCAATCCTTGGCCGCCATGGCCTTGGCCATCGCCGCATACCTCTGCCTGATGACCTTCTCCTTCGCGGAGGAAATGTCGTCCACCACCCCTCGGTAGGGATCTATGCACAGCACCGGAAGGCCGGTTCCCAGCGATACGGCGAGAGGATGGAAGTAACCGCTTCCCAGAAAGATGAACTGTTCGACGTCCTTCATGACGCTGAGTGCTGAGGTGACGTTACACCCCAGCACCTGGCCGGGAGCGGCGATGCGGGAATCCCCCCTGCCGATCAGGACGGTCCGGCCAGAGTCCAGAAGGGCGTTCTGCATCACCGGCAGAAGATGGACGTGCTGAGCGGTGGCCACCAGACCTATCTTGGCCTTGACCCTGTCCAGGTCCTTCATCAGGACGCCCACGGGATCGAAGTCCATGCGGACCTCCAGGAACACCGTTGGCACCTCAGGTCTGAGGTCGGGTATGGGGGCGTGGCCTACATGGACCAGCAGGTCCAATCCCTTCAGCGACCTCAGGTCGCAGGCCCCGTAACAGGGATCGCCCAGTATGATCACCTGGCAGCCCGTGGAATCCTCCAGATGGCCGGCGAACTCTCTGGCCCTGGTCTTCAGACCCTCGGGCATCTGCAGCCCGACCAGCTTGGCCTTCCTTGAGCGGACCTCGGAGACCGCCCTTTCCATCTGCAGGTCCATCGCTCACGCCCTGCCTTCGTCCGGTTCGGACGATCTCTCATTGCCGTTCGGAACGCCGTTCCCGTTACGCTTGGCGTGTATCTCCATGTAGAAGGCGCCTATGGAGGCCAGGACCGTGGAGAGCAGGACGACCACCACGGTGACCCCCAAGATGGCCGTGGCGGTCTCGTTGTCGAAGACCAGCGGATATGAGAACGGGATCGAGGCCATGACCGCCGCGGCCAGCCCGCGGGGCATCATGTAGAAAAGTCCCATCTCGTCGCTGGCGTCCAGTCCGATATACTTGTCCGCCAGAAGCAGAGATATATAACGGGCGAGGAGCAGCCCGAAGAAGACGATCAGCCCAAGCAGCAGGTACCAGGCAGTAAAATGGATGGTGGTGATGACCAAGCCCAGGTACACGAAGAACACCGTTCGGATAAGGAAAGCTATCTCGTCGTGGAAACGCTTGACCTTGTCCCCCAGGGCGAACTGCTCGCCCTTTTGCTTTAGCACCTTGGCTATTTCGTCCCAGTTGCCGATGGTCAGGCCGAAAACGAGCACCGCGATGGCGCCTCCTCCGGCCTTGTCCACCAGGAAGTCGGTGACCGAGAACACGATCAGCATGGCGGCGATGGTTATCATGTATGAGAAAGGCTGCTTGCTCAGTCGCTGCAGTATCTTGGTCCACAGTATACCGGAGATTATCCCGATCATGGTGGAGACCATGAACGAGCTGACCAGAAGCTCCACCGCGCTCATGATGTCCGCCGTATCCTGGCTCATGAAGACGATCAGCGAGGTGGCCACGACAATCACCAGCACGTCGGTGATCGCCGATTCCAGGGTCAGGACCATCTTGAGTTTGGTGGATATCTTCAACGCGGAGATGATAGGAATGACGATAGCGCCGCTGGTGCCGCCTACGATGGACCCGAGCAGAAGACACGTCTCCAGACGCCAGTCGGTGAGCAGGCTCAGCACCAGTGCGGTTATGAGCATGGAGGCCACGAACGCAATGACCGTCTGGACCAGGGATTTGCTGAACGATTTGACCACATCGCCTAAGGCCAGGTCCATGCCGGCCTGGAACATGATTATGGCTAACGCGGCCGCGGCCACGTAGGGTGTCAGTGACTCTATCCCCTGGGCCGCCTCGGAGTTGATCAGCCCGATACCTCCCGGGCCCAGGGCGATGCCGAGCACCATGAGGATCAGGACGTCGGGTGCTTTGAAACGGCGGAACAGGTAGTTGGATATGAAGCCCATGAAGATGACCGCCCCGGCGGCCAGGAATAGCGTGTCCGCGTCCAAATCACACCTCGGTGTGTAAAAGTGTCATGGATAAATAATGCTTGCAGAAAAGTGAGGAAAAATAAGGGATTTTGGAGTGGGTTTTCACTTCACCAGCTCAGCGCCCTTCTCCACTTCGATGAAGCATGGGGTGGGCAGCTTCAGGGAAGCCTTCCACAAAGCCTCCTTAGCGCTGTTGAAGTTGGCGACCGGCACCCTGATGGTGAGGACGACCTGACCGGCGTGCACGCGGGCTGCGGTGCCAACGTTCTTGCCGAAGGCTCCCCTCATTCCGCTGGAGACACGGTCGGCACCGGCGCCGGTGGCGAGCTTGTTCTCCCTCAGCACGTGATGGGGATAGATCCTGAACTTGATGTGGTAGTTGTTGCCGGGGGTCTTGGACATCACCCTGTTGGCGGCGATACGGGCGGCCTCCATGGCAGTGTGCCTGATCTGGCAGGTCTCCTTGACCTTCATGTTGATGGTAATCGGGAAGTCACCATTGGTGGACCCCAGGTCGAAAGTGTTGATCCTCAGGGCTGGAACTCCACCCATGTACTCCCTGCGGGTGTAGGCCTGTCCCGTGAGCCTCCTGTACATCCTTGCCGGCTTTCTGGCCATATCATATCACCTGTTATCTATCAATGCGACGGGATGGCTACATTCATATTTTCCTATATAAGGCTGATGGATGCGAAGGTGAGCCATATCACGCTGACCAGAGGGAAAAAGCTTCTTGCATATGAGGATATCTGTCTATAGATGCGCGTTCACTACGAGGTCATGACCGAGGAGGGGCTGGACCTTATCGCACCGGTCTGGCTGGAACTGAGGCAGATGCACCGGGCCAGGTCTACCCATTTCAAGGCCACGCTAGGTTCGAGGAGCTTCGACGAAAGACGAGAGGAGCTCCTGGAAAAGGCCGCCGGCGGACTGATGAGGGTGGAGCTTGCGAGGGCCGAGGATGGGCGAGTGGTGGGATATTGCGTTTCCAGCCTGGGACCGAACATGACCGGGGAAGTGGACTCCATCTTCGTCACCGCCGCCTATCGGGGAACGGGGATCGGCACCGCTCTAATGGAGGGGGCCTTGCGATGGATGGATGGTCTGGGGGCCAAACGCAAGATAATTCTGGCCATAGTCGGCAATGAGGAGGTCCACGCATTCTACGCCCGCTTCGGCTTCCTGCCCAGGAGCGTCATCCTCGAACAGGCCCAGGCGCCTGGCGGGAAGAGGTCGGACAAACATATTTAACGAGAGGGCATTATCGCACCTGAAGGAGAGCCCTTTGAGCAGGAAGAAGGTGTCGAGCAACCAGGTGCGGGGCATCGCCCGCAAGAGGATGGACATTCTGGTCCGGCTTTCGGAGAAGGAGGCCCTGGGCGGCAACATGCCGAGGGCCAAGCGCTACATGACCATCGCCAGGCGCATCTCCGGACGCAATAAGGTTCCCATGCCCAAAGGAGCGCTGTACTGCCGGCGCTGCTCGACGCCGCTGGTCCCGGGACTGAACTGCCGGGTGCGGCTGCGGAACCATCGCGTAGGCACCCATTGCCTGGAATGCGATAATATCAGGAGAACGCCATATCTAATGGAGATAAAGGAGAGAAGGACATGCCGCCAAGGACGATGAAGGATGTTAAGAGGGTCGGGCATGGCCTGCGACCCACCGTGCACGTGGGCAAGGAAGGGGTGACCGATACCCTGATCGAGGAGATCGCAAAGCAGGTCAAGTCCAGGAAGGTCGTAAAGGTGCGCCTGCTCCCCAGCGTGGAGGAGGACCGCAAGCAGGTGGCCGAGGACCTGGCCAATCGGTCAAACTCAGTATTGATAGAGGTCGTGGGCCATACCGTGCTGCTTTGCGACCGCAAATATCTGGAAGGCAAGGGAGATATAGATTTCTAGGGTGAGCTCAGTGTTGGACGTCAACGTTATAAGGGAAGATCCAGAGGCCATCCGGACCATGCTCAGGAACCGCACCTACAGCGAGGACGTGCTGGACAAGTTCCTGGAGCTGGACCAGGCCTGGCGGGCGGCGGTGGAGGAGGGAAATCGCCTCAGGAAGCAGAGGAACGAGGCCTCCCTGCGCATCGCCAAGCTCAGCGGCAAGGATAAGGCGGATGCGGTGGCGGAGATGAAGGTCGTCGCCACCAGGATCTCCGAGCTGGAGACCGAGGCCGCCGGGCTGGAGGCCCAGAGGGACGAGGTCATCCTGCTCATCCCCAACATACCTCATTCCACCGTTCCGGTGGGTGACTGCTACGAGAAGAACCGCGTGGTGATGGAACATGGGAAGGTCACCAAGTTCGATTTCCAGCCCAAGGACCACATCGCTCTGGGAGAGGACCTGGACATAATAGACTTCCAGCGCGGGGTGAAGGTGGCGGGCAGCGGCTTCTTCGTGCTGAAGGGTGACGGCGCTCGAATGGAAAGGGCGCTGATCAACTACATGCTGGACCTACATCACCGTCAGGGTTACACCGAGGTTTTTCCACCGGTGGTCGTTAACCGCGCTGCGGTCATCGGTACCGGACAGTACCCCAAGATGAAGGACGACATGTACTGGTGCGAGAGGGACGACCTCTGGCTGAACCCGACGGCGGAGGTGCCGGTCACCAATCTGCTGCAGGACGATATTCTAGCCAAGGAGGACCTGCCCATCTATTACACGGCATACCTTCCCTCGTTCAGACGGGAGGCTGGACGTCACGCGGAGATGAAGGGGATGATCCGAGTGCACGAGTTCAACAAGGTTGAGCTGGTGAAGTTCGTTCTCCCCGAAGGCTCCTTCCAAGAACTGGAGACACTGCTCAATGATGCCCAGGACGTGCTGCGAGGCCTGGAGCTGCCGTTCCGCACCCTGCTGCTGTGCACTGGGGACATGGGCTTTGCCTCCGCCAAGACCTATGACCTGGAATCGCACGCCCCGGGAACGGGAAGCTGGCTCGAGGTATCGTCCTGCAGCTGCTTCACCGACTTCCAGGCCAGGCGCGCTCGTGTCAAGTATCGTCCGGAGCCGCACCTGAAGAGCGAGTTCGTACACACCCTGAACGGTTCCGGACTGGCCTTGCCCAGGACGATGGTGTCCATAATGGAGAACAATCAGGACCGGGAGGGGCGCATACGTATACCCAAGGTCCTGCAGCCCTATATGCAGGGACAGGAACTGATAGAATAGGAAAGGTAAACGGTTTACTGGCCGCTAAGCGGCCTTACTTCTTTCCCTTCTTGGCCGGGGCCTTCTTGGGCTTCTCCTCTTCCTTCTCTTCCTCTTCCTCCTCTTCTTCCTCGCCCTCTTCCATCTCTTCGTATCCAAGGAAGTCGAAGAGGTCCTCTTCCAGCCCCTTCAAAACCTCAACGGCCTCTTCCTGCTCGCCTTCCTCAAGAAGGTCGATGGCCAGGGTTACCTGGTCTAAAAAGTCCTCCAGGGTGCAGTCGAGCTCCTCGATCAGATCGTTCAGGCTAACCATGTGTTTTACCTCGTCCTCCAATATCCTTTGCCAATAGATAAGACATCGGGTGGGCGAGCGGGGAAACTGGGACCATTCCCGTTCGACCGTATGCCCGACCCATCATGCTGACATCCCCTGGACGGTGACCTTGCACAGCCAAATGTCCAGCGTCGTTCCGTAAGGGGCCTTGAACATGGGGACGGCGGTCGCCGGCACTCCGGTTATCCTGACCCCGGCCTCCATGGACCAGCCGGAGTTCTTTTGACCGAAGACCCTGGCCAGCACGCCCAGGTCCACTGCCACTGAGGTCTGGTATCTGACCTCGGTGCTGTACCCGGGAGCGCAGATCATCCGGGGAACGCCCATCGCACCGAAGGCGGACATAGCGAGCCAGATGCCATTGGCCGAAGGCAATCCGTCCAGATATGCTTGGAACGGGTTGCCCAGGGAAATGGTCAGCGGCCTGGCGGAAAAGGCCAGATCGTGCAACGCGTCCCTGAGGTTTCCACAGCGCCAGATGACCTCCATCCGTATTCCCGATTTCGCGGTGGAGGTGGCCTCGGCCACCGCTACTTCCACGAACAGACCGGCCATCACCTCTTTGTCCAGTATGTTCGAGGTCAGCCGTTCCAGCATCCGCAGCAGGGCGGTCTCGATGGTGATGGCCAGAGCCTCCATGCTCAGATCCCCGGAGGAGAGCTGATGGAGCGATTCGGTGACCGCCGCGAAAAAGACCTGCTCGACGTTGTCCAGTTCCAGGACGGAGAAGGCATCTCTTCCGTTGGACGCTCCCTTCGAACCGCTCTTGAACTCCCAGCGGTCGGCGGCGTCCTTGGCCCTCTGCCAGGTCCTCTCATCGTTCCAGCAGTCGGTGGAAAAGGGGGCGCTGTCCACCCTGCGGCCACGATCATCCCTCAGCACCAGGCTCTCCTCGAACGGAAATCCCTCGCCAATGTTGTCCAGGGCCTGCTCGGAGAACTGATATACCACTCGTGCGCGGGGCATCATGATCCCGCCCAGCCTTCCAAGCCCCTGCACACCGTGCCTGGTCTCGATCGACCATCCCGTGAGGTCCACGGCCTCGTTGGTAGGATTGTACAGCTCCACCCATTCCCGCCCGGCGTCCTCGCCCGCGGGGTTCAGCTCGTATTCGTTGATCACCACGCGATCGGTCCTGCCTTCCAGGACCTTGATGTACACACCAGCGTTCACGGTCCCCTTCAGACCTGGTATGGGAAGAGGGATGTTGGAGAGGAGCGCGCCGACCCCGGGAATGTCCGAGAGGGAGAAAGTGACTTTCCTGTAACTGACCACCTCTGGCATGACCAGTTCTACACAGGCGCCGCTCACCAATCCCCTGACCTCGACCATGTGGCTGAAGATGTCCATGAAGGGGTCGATCACCGCTGAGACGGTCCAATCCTCTCCGCGAAGGGAGGCGTTGGTCAGCAGGCTGAGGTTGCCCTCCCCCTTGATCAGCCTGGTGGTCACGTCGATGCGGCAATCATCGGCCTTGAAAGCCAGGGAGATGGACGCGGGAACCCCGACCTCCCGGTAATCGAGGTCCCTTGGCTTCAGCTTCACCGTCATGTCCACGCCCATGAATGTCAGCGTCACGACCCGCTCACCTAAGATATCCAGCAACAGCCTGGAGGCTCTGGACTCCACGACGGACATCGCTGAGCGGATAAAATCCTGCAGCTCCTCCACCATGGTGCCCAGGAGAGATGAGAGGGACCCCAGGGCTTCCCTGCCCATCTCGACCAGGCAGGCGACGGCATCTTGGAGCAGCCGATATGCATCCCGAAGATAAGACGCGATCGTGCCCAGCCCCTCCTGGAGAGGGCGAAGCAGGGATTCCATGATCTCAACGAGCTGCTGCCCCAGCGTGTTCACGTTTACATAGTTCACACCCATCAGGGCATGTCCGGTCAGGACCGTCACCGTTAGCTCGGAACCGAGCGACACTTTCTTATCGAGCCTCACTGGAAGCACGCCACCGATGTCACCGCCCGGTGCCAACGATATCGATATCTGCCCTGAGAAGACGACCTTCCAGACCGATTGATAGGAGGAGGCCTTGGCGTCCAGGACATCAGTGTCGTGTATCTGGGCGGAAGCCCCTGGAGACCCCGTATTCAAGCTCGGATCGACCATGGAGGACGAGATCCAGGAATCCCGTGACCCCGGGTTCGGATACGTTAGGTTCACCTGGAGCGACTCCTGATAGCACCGGCCGTCCGGACCGAGCAATGAGAAGCATGGCGTGGTGGGGAGGGCGACCACCATCTGGTTCCCCCTCAAGCGAAATCCATGGGACATCTCGGAGAGCATCCGGATGACGTCATCGCTGATGATCACCGATATGCCGGCGCAGGGATCCCCGGTCCTGGCTATGACGTCGGCCATCCAGGAGGTCACGGTGCCCGAGGAGGATCCCCGGCTCAGACCGGCCATGAAGTATCGCTCGAGGAAGTTGGCATGAGCATCGAACGTCCGATCGATCGACATTTGGACACCCCATGCGGTGTCCGCTGCGATGCGCCCCTCGAGAAGGACCAGGTTCTCGTCCCAGGGAAGGTCTTGTTCCTCGTTGCAGGACAGTGCACCGGATAGCAGCTGGCTGGCGGCATTGGATACCATGGACCCCAAGGCCTGCTGTCTCCGCAGGATAGCGTCACGGTTCTCCAGGAACTCGGCCTTGGTAGCCTCGGCCAGAGGATCGGCGGTCATCACGGAGGAGCCTGAAGCGCTCATGGCCGCCCTTATCCAGGTGTCCTTGCTCTCGAGAGCGGTGGTAAGCGATGCCCTCACCTCATCCAGGAAGGAGACCCCGTCCCGGGGATCGAGGACCAGTTCAGCGGATGGGAGGAACATGCTCCGGGATATCTGCTCCGCCACCGCGGCGATCTCCCTCCGGATGCCGTCCAGTATCTCCAAGGTGCCCTTCTTGTACTGGTCATGGAACGCCCCCCACCCCTCCCAGGCCAGGATATCGGTCCGCGGTATGTCGAGGTCCACCTTCCCCCCTACGTTGATCGGCACGACCTCTCCCTGGGCGTTCACCAGTTCCATGGTCATCTCTTCCACGATTATCGATCCGTCCGGTGCGCCGGTTCCAAGATGACGGTAGAGAGTTTCGGGAATGCCAGCATTATTAAAGACGCCTTCCAGCCAGTCCTTGAACTGCTCCTCCGCCAGGTCATAGTCGAAGGCGCGGTCGATCAGCTCATTGGCAAAGGAGAAAACCGCCTCTCCGGCCTTCTCGGCGAGCTCGATGAGCTTGACCAGCCCTATGTGCTCCATCCATCTCAGGGACAGGCGTTCCACTGCCGAGTTCAAGGCCTGGGAGAACACCTTTCGCCAATCCAGTTCATCGTACCCATATAGACCGAGGAAGATGTCCGCAGGATCGATGCCCCCACCCCCTCTTAGCTCATCCTCGACGAGATACCAGCATTCTTCCCCATTCATCACGTCCGTGCTAATGCCGTAACATGGTGTGACCTGGCGGAAATACTTCATCTGAAGAACCGCCAGTCCAAGGTCGATGGCGTTCGTCAGGTCCCTTTGGGTAATGATCTCGGACAACGCTCCCTCACCGACGATGACGCTCCCCCAGCCTTGGATGGATCGATATGCCGCCAGTGATTCCAAGAGGTAGTTCACCATCGATGCGAGGTCGCCGAGGCCTCCGGAGACCGCTTTTTCGAAGCCCCTCATCCGGTCGTTCAGGAGGGGCCAGGGGACCTTGCCCTGGTCCTCCATGGGATAGTCCCGGCTGAGGTTCCCGCTCTCCGATGACACCTTGACCGACATGGACCCGGCGAGCCCGACGTATGCCGGAACGTACTTGTCGGTATAATTATCGCCGGCAAGGTCCTGGTCCAGGGGGAGGCGGATGAAAGAAAGCCTCGCCCCGCTCACGTTCACTTCCACGTTCATCCCCGACCGGGTGATGGGATAGCCAGACATGATCCGTTGCGCCAGTTCGCCATCGAAGCGCGATGACATGGCGTCCTCGTTCAGAGGATCGCCGGCGCAGGCGGCCAGCAATGACTGCCAGGCCATCCCCTGGACCTGCTCCCGGGCGTCGATGGACAGCTCGTTCATGCGCTCGATCTCCTCAACGGTCAATCCCACCTCTTGGGACCCGTCTCGAAGGTCGGCTATGAGCGCCGCGGAGAGACTGGAGACAATGATGAGAACGACAGCTATCAGGGAGAACGGCATCTGAGCCCGGCGGTCCCGGGACATCGCCCGAATCGAACCTCTTTCGGTCATCCCTCCTGACCAATGCCTGTCGGATAAAAAGGGGGTGAGCTACAATCAGGTTACGGTTCTGAACCCTTGACCATGTGCAGGAAGTTCTCGAGATGTGCAGCGATAAGCGGATTGTCCGAGAAGCCGCATAGGTCCAGGTCCTCGGTGGCGATCATGGCCAAAGCTCCGTCGACTATCACGTCCGTGGCGATCAGCCCCTTCCTGCGGTACACCTCATTGGCTGAGGGCACCTTGACCGCCGGTTCGGTGATGATGGTGATCTTCACTCCCCTGGCCAGGGCCTCCTTGAAATTATCTGAGAGCTCGGAACGGATGTCCTGCATCTTGGGCGAGGAGATGAGGAAGACCGAACGGGCGGAATCCAGCATCTCACCTATCTTGGCCAGTACCTTCCTTCTCCCATAGATCGTGTACACCAGCTCCGGCGTTCCTTTTTCGGAGAGCAGCCCCTTGATGGAGCTCAGCTTGGCGAACATGCCGTTCATCTCGTTCATGGTCCTCTCCCGCAGTTCCTCTATGTCCAACGGATGATAGATGGCGGGTCGCCCGCCGGTCTCCTGGGAATAGCCCTTGCCGATCAAGGATTGCAGGGATTTGTAGGCCGAGGTGCGCGGGATCATCGCCAGCTCTGCCACCTCCTCGGCGGTGGCATGCGTTCGAAGGATCAGGGCCACGTAGGCCCGGGCCTCATATTTTGACAGCCCCAAATTCCCTAGGACGGAAGCTATCTGCGCGAACTCCTTCTCTATATCGCCTATATCCAGTCTGAGTACGTCCACGATATTCATGGCCTAACATGTAGCTAAGCTCGCTACATAAATATTATATTATCGTGTTGAAGTATCAGCCTGGGGTGCAATCGTGATTGCAAAAGAGAGTTCATTGCCCAGAGGATTGCCGAAGAAGACGGAGTCGCTCTGCCCTGAGTGTAGGAAGATCATCATCGCCACCATGTCCGAGAAGGACGGGAAGGTGGTCATGGATAAGGAATGCCCAGAGCACGGTCATTTCTCGGACGTCATATGGTCCGATGTGGAGATGTACCTGAAATCCGAAAGCCTCTCCTATGACGGGGTAGGCGTGGAGAATCCTTTCATCCCACAGGCCAAGGTCTGCCCTAACGACTGCGGTCTCTGCGACCTGCACCTTAGCCATACCGCGCTGGCCAATCTGGACCTCACCAACCGCTGCAACATGAAGTGCCCTATCTGCTTCGCCAACGCCAATCAGTCTGGCTATGTCTACGAACCTAGCTATGACGAGGTGGTGAAGATGATGCAGGTGCTACGGGAAAGCAAGCCCGTTCCCTGCCCGGCCATCCAGTTCGCCGGCGGCGAACCTACCATCTATCCCCAGTTCGTTGACGTGGTGAAGAAGGCCAAGGAGCTTGGGTTCGCCCAGATCCAGGTGGCCACCAACGGCATTATGTTCGCCAACGATTTCGAGTTCCTGAAGGCCTCCACCGAGGCCGGTCTGAACACCATCTACCTGCAGTTCGATGGGATGAGCGATGATATATACATGGTCTCCCGGGCCAGGAAGATGCTCGAGATCAAGATGAAGGTCATCGAGAACGTCCGGAAGCTGGAGAAGCGACCGTCGGTTGTGCTGGTTCCCGTGGTGGTCAAAGGGGTCACCGACAGCCAGATCGGTCCGATCTTCAAGTACGCCCTGGAAAACTCCGATGTGATCCGGGGCATCAACTTCCAGCCAGTGTCCTTCACCGGGAGAATCAACAAGGAAGAACTGGCCAAACAGAGGTACACCCTGCCCGACCTGGTCAGGGACTTCGAGGTCCAGACCAAGGGACAGATCAAGAAGAGCGACTGGTTCCCGGTGCCCAGTGTCGTCCCGCTCTCCACCCTGGCCTCCGCCTTCGTCGGCGAACCAAAGGTCACCTTCACCACGCACCCTCACTGCGGCATCGCCACCTATCTGTTCATCCAGGACAAGGGCCACGTCGTGCCGTTGACCTCCTTCGTGGACGTGGAACCGCTGTTCAAGGAGCTGTACGAGCTGTCCAAGAAGGCGGAGAAGGCCAAGCTGAAGTTCCCCAGCAAGGTGAAGGTCTACTCCCTGCTGAAGAAGTACACCCACGAGGACAAGATGCCTGAGGGACTGGACATGAAAACGTTCCTTGGCCTGCTGACCTCTCTTATGGACGACAAGTCCAAGGAGTCCCTGGCCAAGTTCTCCTGGAAGATGATGATGATCGGAGGAATGCACTTCCAGGACCTGTACAACTACGATATAGAAAGGGTCAAGCGCTGCGCTATCCATTACGTAGTGCCTGACGGAAGGATAATCCCCTTCTGCGCCTACAATGGCGGACCCACCTTCAGGGAGCAGGTGGAGAAGAAGTTCTCCGTACCCATCGAGGAGTGGAGACGGACCAGGGGAACGGAGCACACATAAGGAGGATCCATAATGATAGTGAGCATCGAGAAGTGTATGCATTGCGGCGCCTGCGTGGGCTCCTGCCCCCAGAACGCCATCTACCTTAACGAGATAGTGCTGGAGTTCAACGAGAACTGCAACAAGTGCGGCCGCTGCGTGCGCCTCTGCCCGGCCGGCGCCTTGAAGATGGAGGGGAAGAAATGAAGCCCGATTACGATGTGATCGTGGTCGGCGCCGGTCCGGCCGGCAGCATGACCGCCAAGCACGCGGCCAAGAAGGGCGCCCGCGTCCTGATGATCGAGAAGCGCCAGGAGATCGGCGCCTCGCTGCGCTGTGCCGAAGGCGTGAACAAGAAGGGATTGGCCAAGGCCGGGGTCCCCGTGGACAAGCGCTGGGTCTCCGCCGACATCGCTGGCGCTAAACTTGTCTCTCCGGGAGGCAAGGTCTTCCGCATAGACGAGAGCCAGGCCGGGGCCGAGGTCGGACTGGTGCTGGAAAGGCATCTCTTCGACAAGGCCATGGCCGCTGACGCAGCTCGGGCCGGTGCCGAGATCTGGCTCAAGACGGCGGCGGTCGACGTCATCAAGGAAGGCGACAAGGTGGTCGGTGTAAAGGCCAAGCGTGAGGGCGAGCCGCTGAAGCTCACCGCTGGTTGCGTCGTTGCCGCGGACGGTTTCGAATCCCAGGTGGCCCGCTGGGCGGGGATCGACACCTCTCTTAAGGCCGGAGACATAACCACCTGCTACCAGTATCGCATGACCAACCTGAAGACCGAGCCGGACTATTGCGAGTTCATCATTGGCTCCGTCGCCCCGGGCGGATACATCTGGATATTCCCCAAGGGAGACGATACCGCCAACGTCGGGATCGGCGTCCTAGCTTCCAAGCTCAAGAAACCGGGAGATGTCAAGATGTACCTGGACAGCTGGATCAAGAAGGACCCCCGGCTCAGCTGCGGACAGCCCCTGGAAGCTTTGGCCGGTGGCGTTTCCGTATCCCCGCCGGTCGAGCAGTCGGTCATGAACGGCCTTATCCTGGTCGGAGATTCCGCGCGCATCATCGACCCCATAACCGGAGGCGGGATCGCCAACGGGCTCCTGGCCGGTAAGTTCGCCGGAGAGGTGCTGGGCGACTGCGTTCAGTCCAACGATTACTCCGAGGCCGCGCTGATGCCTTACGACAAGAAGTGGCGCGACGCCATGGAGAACCGCCTATGGCGCAACTGGATGGCCAAGGAGAAGTTCCTTACCCTCTCGGATAAGACCCTGGACGGGGTGATCGACACGCTCTCCACGGCCAACGTGGACAAGATGTCGGTGCACAACATCCTGATCGCCATCAAGGAGAAGCACCCCGAGCTGGTAAAGGAGTTCGAGGAACTGATCTGAAACCTTTTTCTTAAAAACCCTTTAATCGATCTTTACTCCCGGTACCCCGGTCTCCGCAGCGAACGGCTGGCCGCCCTTCCTGCGTATGATGTCCATCACCTTTTGGGGTTCGTCCGTCAGAGCGATCATGCTGCCGCCACCTCCCGCCCCGGTGAGCTTTGCGCCGTACGAATGCGGGAGAACGGAAGACACCAGCTTATCCAACTCACGGGAGGAGACGCCCAGGATGGCTAACAACTTGTGGTCCTTGGTCATGGTCCTGCCGAGCCCTTCCAGGTCGCCCTTGGCCATCTGCTGTACTCCTTCCATGGTCACCGTCCCTATCTCATCCACGATGTCCCTGGCGAAGGTGCTGTGGTCGACATAGCGCTTCACCTTGGCCACCAGTGGGCCGGTGGGCTTGGATTTGCCAGTGAAGCCGACCACCAGGGTCATCTTGGGCATCGGGACATCGTGAACGCACCATCGACGGGTGTCCTTGGAGATCTCCCAGAGGAAGTCATCGCCCCTCTCCCTCTTCACCAGGATGCCATGGCCGTGCGTGCAGGTGGAGGTGTCGATGGGACTTGCGCGGCCTTGGACCTCACACTCCACCTCGAAGGCCTCCCTGGCCACGGTCTCTTCCTGAAAACCGCCCTTCGAGGCGTTCAGGGCAGCCAGCAAGGCCACCGTGACCGCAGCTGAAGAACCGAGCCCCGAACCGGACGGGAAATCGGAATCGGTCAGCACCGCGGTCGGCGGCGCACCATGCTTGTCCAAGCAAGCCGACACGTAGGAATAGTTGTGGGGGGTGAGCGGGACACCGTTAAGCGAGGGAACGGCCGCCGGCCGGACCTGGCAGCGCAGACGGAGCCCGATGGCCACGGAGACCGCAGGCTTACCGAACACCACCGCGTGCTCGCCGAGCAGTATCACCTTGGCCGGTGCCGACGCGCCCCAGGTTCGACCGGACATCTGGCGACCTTCACAGACCGTACTTGCGGCCCATGGCCTGCATGGCCTGGTCAGGACTATTTCCGCCCAGTTCCTTCAAGCCAGAGTTCCACCACTCGTCCTCGAACTTGGCCAAGGCGGACTCGAACATCTCCAGGACGTCCACCTTGTTCTCCTTGTTGACCAACGTCAGTTCCAGATTGTGGTCCAGACCCTGGAACATGTCCTCGCTCATGAAGTCCGGCATGACGTTGACGACCAGGTCCAGCAGGGCGTTGGCCACCGATATGAAAAGACGCTCCCTCTTCTGCGGAGAAGGCATGGACTCCTTGGCCATGCTCTCCTCGATGCTGGAGAACCACAGGTCCCGGATGATGTAGGAACGCGACGCCCAGTAATCCTCGTCGCCGCACTCCTCGCACCCACAGCCGCATTCGTCCTCATGTTCGATGACCGAATCCATCTTTTCCCGGGCCTGGTCCATGAGCCCGTTGGGCGACGCCCCGCCGAGGAAGTCCTTGGGCGATCCCCACCACTGGTCCTCGAAGGCCACCAAGGCCTCCATGAGCTCGCGCTCGTCGTTGAAGTCGTCCCCCTGGGACTCCAGGAACTGATCGCGGAACAGGGAGAGAAGGTCGACCTCGTGCTCCTTGTTGATCAAGGCGATGGAAAGATAGTCGTCCAGGTTCTCCTTGAAGATGTACGAGAGGTCCTCTGGAAGGTTGAGGCCTATCCGTTCCAAGACCGCGTTCGCCGCGGTGAGGAACAGCACCTCGTCCATGTCCTCCTTGGGGACCTGCTCGGCCTTGAGCCCGTCCACGATCTCCTGGAGCATAGCGTCCTTGAACATCAAGGCCCGGATGGGGTTCTTCGACAGCACCGGGTTCTCTGGCACGGAACTCTGCTCGGGCTCCGCGGCCTTTGCTTTCTTGGACTCCTTGGGCTTGCTCTCCTTGGTCTTCTTGACTGCCATGATAACACCTTCCAGATGATGCCTTGCGGTTAATGCGAGGCAAATATCGGTATGAACGGACAAAGTCCGAGGGAGATATAAATCCATGGCGTTGCGGCCATATCAAGATCCGATCCTACGGGTCCGACCGTTTGTTATCTGGTATCGAGAGATCAATTCTGGCCGCATTCTGGCTCATGATCTCTGTTTTGACCGGATTGGTCAAAACATCCAGTATAAAAAAAGTCCGAATAATTATTTATACAGATCATAGTGATTATTTGTAAAACCATTAGGAGAGTGAAATATGGCAGAATGGATTCTAGGATTGACATTGATATTTTCGGGTTTGATACTGGCCATGGGCATCCTGACCAGCATTCCCGCTCTGGGCAAGTCATTGGAAAAATTAGCTAAGTGGCTGGGAAGGTTCCAGACCATCATCGGTATTGTCGCCATAATCCTGGCGATACTCTATTGGGGCAACCTGTTGTACAGCCTCGTTGCTGTGATCGCTGGCCTGGTACTTCTGGTCGGTATCCTCCCGAGCATTCCTGCTCTGGGTAAGTACCTTGAGAAGCTGGCCAAGTGGCTGGGCAGGTTCCAGACCATCATCGGCGTCGTCGCCATAATCGTCGGTATCCTGGCGATACTCTAAACGCAACGGGCCTCCGGGCCCAAAATCATTTTTTTCTTCCTTTTCAATCACTGTGGATGTTCCATTCGAGATGACGTTATTGAAAAATGGTGCGAGGGACCGGATTCGAACCGGCGAACCTCTGCAGGAACAGATCTTGAGTCTGTCGCCTTTGGTCGGCGTTCCGCACGCCATTGACCGAGCTTGGCTACCCTCGCGTGAGGCCAGATAAAAGAGCCGACCTTAATAAATGTATTCGAGCTCAAGATGTGGTGATCTCGCCGTGCCCATTCCCGACCAGTATGGTGTGCTCGGCCTGGGAGACCATCCCCTGCTTGGTCTCGATGAGGACTGGGTAGGTGGATATCACTCCGTGCCTGTGCAGCGTCCTTAGTACAGGGCCGGAATTGGGCTGAAGGCGGTCGCACCAACGCTCGCAGAACGGAAGCGTGGTGAACTCCTGTTTGATCAGCTGGAACAGCCTATCGGCTTCCGGGTCCTTGAGCGGACGGTCCCTCAGCACCCGATAGATATTGCCCGAGCGGCCGTTGGAGACCTGCCCCTGGCCGTTGGTGGCGAACGGCTCTATGGCCAGTAACATGTTGCCACGCACCTTGGTCAGCGTCCCGTCGTCATAGTTCGGTATCGACAGCCCGGCGTGAAGGTTGTATCTCTTCATCTCGTGGCCGCTGAGGTTAACCACTGGATGGAATCCGGTCTCCTTGATGCTTCTCCCGACCACTCCGCCGATGGTGCCCACGGAGATCCCGTCCTGGGCCACCTCCAGGGCCTGCTGCAATGCCCTCTCGGAAGCTTGTATGAGCGATTGCCAGTTACGGGTCCCGACCTCCACGGTGGTGGCAGTGTCACCGAGCCAGCCATCCACCTGCGCACCGACGTCCAGTTTCACCAGGTCTCCTGCCTTGAAGACGACATCGTCATTGCTGTTGGGGGTGAAATGAGCGGCCATCGCGTTCAGGGAGATGTTGACCGGGAAGGCCAGTTTGCCCCCATGCTCCAGTATGTGCAATTCCATGCCCTCGGCCACATCGCGGAGCTTGATGCCTTCGGCAACCAGGGATCTGCCCAGCTCCCGGGCTTCAGCGGACAGGCGCCCGGCCTTGCGGATGCAATCCAGGGCGTGCTCATCTAACAAGTACATCTTCGATCTTCTCTTTAGGAATAGCGCCATAACGGATCACCTCTACGGTGCCATCGATTATCTGGACGATGGTCGAAGGGGTGCCCACCTTGCACGGTCCGCCGTCCACGTAGGTGGCCACGCTCTGACCCAGGTCGGCTATGGCCTCCTCTACGGTCACCGGGTTGGGATGGGAATGCACGTTGGCACTGGTGGAAACGATGGGGCCGAACTCCTCCAGCATGCGCAGGGCCACCGGATGGTCCGGAATTCTGATGCCCACCTCGGGCAGGGAAGCGGTGACGATGTCGGGCAATACCGGGCGTTTTTTGACCAGCAGGGTGAGAGGTCCAGGCAGGAAAGCCTTGGCCAGCCGATAGGCGTTCTCGTCCAGCTCGGCCACGTGCTCGGCCACGCTGATGTCGTTCACGGCGATGGAGAGCGGCATGTCGAAAGGGCGCCTCTTGGCCAGGAACACCCTCTTGACCGCGGTCTCGTCGAAGGGATCTGCGCCCAGACCGTATACGGTCTCGGTGGGGTAGACTACCAGCCTGCCGAAGCGCAGGGTGGACAGTACGTGTTCCAGATCATGCTTGGACATGCCGACCTCGGCGCCCTTCCCCTCCTTGATCTTAATAATGTCCATTCAAGATTCTCCCAGATATTTTAACGCCTCTTCCAGTATCCCTGATGCTCCGCTCTGGCTTACATCGCCATGCCCAGGATATATTTCCTGGGGGGCCAGGGATAAAAGCTTTTTGACCGAACCCGCGAGCTGCTCGAAGTTGCCGCTCGGCAGGTCCCATCGTCCGATCCCTCCGACGAACACCGTGTCCCCTGGCAGAAGGACCTTGCTTTGTCTGTCGTACAGGGATATTCCGCCCGAGGTATGTCCTGGCGTATGGACGACCTCGTAGCTCGATTCTCCGGTGGTCAGGACCTGCCCGTCCCGCAGTTCGGTGACCTCCACCGGCTGGCTGTGTATCCCGAACATATATGACAGGGTCTGGCGCGGGTCCCCTTCCCTCACCGCGGGGGCGTCCAAGGGATGCATGAGCACCTCCGCGCCCAGCTCCCTGGCCAGTGCCGCTGCCCCACCGGTGTGATCGTAATGGCGGTGCGTCAGGACTATGCGGCGCACCTTATCCTTCTTTACAACGGATGACAGCCACTTGAGGATGTCCTGATGATGCATGCCGGTCCCGGCATCGACGAGGATCGGATCCTCACCGGTCAGAAGGTACACGTTGGAATCAAAGTCCATACCAGCGAGACATCTGACAGCCATCAACTTTCGATAAAATATGGTCGTATTTAAACTTTTGAACATCAACATCCAGAATCATTTTCTCATCTGGTCGAACAAGTCAAATATATCTTGAAGGACCATAGATGAGCGGTGATGGGATGAACCTATTGGAGAGCGAGGCAAAAACACTGTTCAGGCGGTATCGCATATCCACCCCCAGAGGCCTGTTCTTTCCGGACATGAACGGGATCGCTGGCTCTCTGGACAATCTGAGGTTCCCGCTCATGGTGAAGGCCCAGACCACGGTCGGGGGCCGGGGCAAGGCCGGAGGGATACGCACAGCGCTGCATGGGCAGGAAGCACTGGAGGCCTGTGAAAGAATTCTGGGAATGCATGTTTCCGGAAGCAAGGTGCACGGAGTGCTGCTGGAGGAGATGATAGACGCGTCCCGGGAGATCTATCTGGCCATCACCATTGATCAACCATCCCGCTGTCCGCTGCTCCTGGCCGGATCCGCAGGCGGCATGGACGTGGAGAACATGCCATCCCACACCATGAGAAGGTGGAACATCGATCCCCTGGAACCGTTCCCAGAGGAGGTCCTGGACCAAGCCTCGCATTTCCTTCTGCGAGGGGACCAGGGGTCAAAGGAGGTACGCTCGACCATTGAGGCCATGTGGAGATTGTTCAAGAACATGGACTGCGAACTGGTAGAGATCAATCCCCTTATGATAACCGATTCCGGCAAGGCCATCGCCGCGGACGCCAAGGTCTCGATCGATGACGACGCTCTGTCCCGGCACACCGAGTTCCTCGACCGGTATGGACGTGACCTCACCGAACTGGAGCGACTGGCCAGGGACAAGGGGTTCAACCTGGTCGAACTTCCCGGCGATATCGGGGTGCTGGCCAACGGGGCCGGCCTGACCATGGCCGCACTGGACACCTTGCAGAGGTACGGAGGAAGGGGAGGGACGTTCCTGGACCTGGGGGGAACGGACGATCCGAACCGTGTATCGGAGGCCCTGGGCCTGCTCAGCTATGACCTGGCCAGAGGGAGGATAAGGTCCCTGTTGGTCTGCATATTCGGGGGAATAACCAAATGTGACACGGTGGCCGATGCGATGATGCATACCATCACCGACAGGAACGTCAAGGCCCGGACCGTGGTCAGGCTTCGCGGGAACAACGAGGACGAAGCGGCCCAGATGCTCCGCCTGGCCAATTTCAATGTCCATATCGACCTGGATGATGCCTGCCTGCAAGCAGTGAAGGTGAGAGAATGAAAGGCGATGCCCTTCTCAGAGAGCACAAGCTTCTGGTCCAAGGGATCACCGGACGGCAGGGCGGCCATCACACGGGCCAGATGCTGGAATATGGAACCAAGGTGGTGGCAGGGGTCACCCCTGGCAAAGGTGGGGCGTTCGTTCATGGTGTTCCGGTCTTCAGCGATGTCCAGAAGGCCGTCGAACGTACCGGGGCGACGGCCAGCGTTCTCTTCGTCCCGGCTGCGAACCTCAAACAGGCGGCGGTGGAGGGCATTGAGGCCGGCCTGGAGGCCATGGTGATCATAACCGAACGTACCCCCATACACGACGCGATGCATGTACTGGCACTTGCCAGGAGGAACGGCGTGGCCATATTGGGACCGAACTGTCCCGGTCTTTGCTTGGTTGGGGACAGCAAGGTCGGCATCATGCCTAACCGGATATTCCGAAAGGGCGATCTGGCAGTGATCTCGCGCAGCGGGACACTGACCTATGAGGTGGTGCAGGCGCTGAGCTCTGCCAATCTGGGCCAGAGCGTCGTACTTGGTCTGGGCGGGGATAGATTGCTGGGGACCGACATGCGCGAGGCGGTGGAGATGGTCCTTGAGAAAGGGCCGTCCGGAGTGGTCATGATCGGCGAGATCGGCGGCCAGATGGAAGAGGAGGCCTCCCTTCTGATCAAGGAGCTGGGCACGGAGAACGTCTTCGCCTATGTGGCCGGGGTGTCCGCACCGCCGGCCCGACGAATGGGGCACGCCGGGGCGATCGTGGCCAGAGGGTCCGGTGGAGCCTGGGATAAGATAAGAGCGTTGGAGGATTCAGGGGTGGCCGTGGGCAGGTCGCTGGGAGACCTGGTGGGACTGATATCCAAACGATTCAGCGTGTGAGGTCCTCCTTTTTGTGTAATATACATAGTATAGGGAGGGCAGAAAACCTTATGAGGAGAGAGTGCGTAGTAAATGAACACCGGCGAGAACGGTGGTAGCAACCTACAACTGGCTGCGATAAGAAACCGTTATATAATGGAACTGTAGTAGCCGGTTCCACTCGCGAAGTAGGCGAGTGGGAGCATGAACATACGGAAATCCCGTATGGGTAATGCTTAAATATACCCTCAATTATTGGGGGACTCACGCGTTCCAGCCATGTGCTGGGGCGAAGTGAGAAGTGCTCATGCACCCGGAGAGCGACCCTCTTCGGGGAAGTGGAGGAGGATCCTCGGGGAAATTGGAAGAGGTCCCGAGGAGTTCGTTGATACCAATCATACGCAACCTGGACGTTTGTTAAGCCGACAGTGCCAGCGGCGTTTGCTACGCCGCCTGGGGAATGGCTCGGTTCGGGTGCCGAAGAAGGTCGTGCCAAGCTGCGATATGCGTCGGGTAGGTGCAAGGAGCCTATGATCCGACGATGACCTAATGCGACTTCGTAATCTTCGGATTGTTCCGTAAGGAACGGGAACGCGGGGGATCGAAACATCCTAGTACCCGCAGGAAAAGAAATCACTAGAGATACCGTGAGTAAAGGCGATCGAAAACGGTACAGGGCAAACCGAATCCCCATCAGTAATGATGGGGAAATGTGGTGTTATGGGCCCGGTTACATCCTTAAGACCAACCAGAGATCTGCTGGAACGCAGTACCATAGAGGGTGATAGTCCCGTATGGATAACTCGAGAGGATGAGTTCCGGTGTCCCTGAGTAACGTGCGTTGGATATCGCGCGTGAATTTGGGAAACATTCATTTCCAACCCTAAATACACCCCGAGACCGATAGTGCAGTAGTAGCGTGAGTGAAAGCTGAAAAGTACCCTTGACGGGAGGTTCAAAGAGCCTGAAACCAGGCGGCTATAAATTGTAAGGGCATGAAAGGGAAACCAGTGTTCTTACGTCCGTTTCGAAAAACGGGCCATGGAGTTCTGTTCAATGGCGAGGCTAAGAGGATCATCCTCGGAGCCGCAGGGAAACCAACAAGTCCGCAACCGCAAGGTGAGGGACGAGGTGCGCTCGCCTGGAGTCATTGGAGGGACACCCGAAGCCAGTTGATCTATACCTGGGCAGGTTGAAGCCTTTCGAAAGGAAGGTGGAGGACCGAACCGGTAATGATGTGCAAATCTTTCGGATAACCTGGGTATAGGGATGAAAGGTCAATCAAAGCTGGAAATAGCTGGTTCCTCCTGAAACTAATCGCAGTTAGATCTCGGTGGAGGTAGATCGTGTGGTAGAGCACTGATCGGGGACTTAGGGGGAGAAATCCCTCGGTCCCCTGTCAAACTCCGAACATGTGGTCACCGTAGAAGCCGGGAGTGAGGGCATCCGGGGTAAGCTTGATGTCCATCAGGGAACGTAACCCAGCCAATAATTAAGGTCCCTAAGTTTCGGTTAAGTGTAATAACAAAGGGAGTCTGTAGTCCAAGACAACTGGGAGGTGAGCTTAGAAGCAGCCATCCTTTAAAGAAAGCGTAACAGCTCACCAGTCGAGATTATAGGCCCCGAAAATGGACGGGGCTAAGCCGAACACCGATATTATTGAGCACCGCAAGGTGATCTGGTAAGGAGGTGACAGGCGTGGGTAGAAGCTAGGCCGTGAGGTCTGGTGGACCGCGTTTGTATAAGGATCATGGCAGGAGTAGCAGCAAAGAATGGTGAGAATCCATTCCGCCGTAGGGGCCAGGGTTCCTCGGCAATGTTCGTCAGCCGAGGGTTAGCCGATCCTAAACTACCACTTAATCGGAAGTAGTGAAAGGGAAACAGGTTAATATTCCTGTGCCGCGTCAGATTTTGCGTCGTTCTTGACACATCGGGATAAATGGAACAATCTTGTCTGGTTGTTCAAGTGTATAAACTGAGGAAGAACCGTAATGGTGTGAACTTGGTGAAAGCACGAGCAGGGGGACGAAAGTCCCCTTCCGTCTATTCCTGGTGTCCGTGAAAATTGAACGATTTACACCTGATGCGTTCGTACCAAGAACCGACACAGGTGCCCCTAGATGAAAAGTCTAAGGCGTGTCGGCCTAATCGATGCGAGGGAACTCGGCAAATTAGCCCCGTAACTTCGGGATAAGGGGTGCCAGCCGCGAGAGTGGCTGGTCGCAGTGGCAAGGGAACTCCGACTGTTTAATAAAAACACAGATCGCTGCAAGTCCGAAAGGATGTGTATAGCGGTTGAAGCCTGCCCAGTGACGGTATCTGAAACTCGGGTCCAACCGAACGAAGGACCGTTAAACGGCGGGGGTAACTATGACCCTCTTAAGGTAGCGTAATACCTTGTCGCTTAATTGGCGACTTGCATGAAGGCCCAACGAGAGTTCTACTGTCCCCGCATCGAAGCCGGTGAAACTAACAGTACTGGTGCACAGTCCAGTATCTTCCACCTGAAAGCGAAGACCCCATGGAGCTTTACTGCAACCTGTTGTTGTGATATGAATTTTGATGTGTAGGGTAGGCGGGAGACGTTACCCAGGAATTGCCGCTAGGTAATCTCCGAGTCAACGATGAAACACCGCCCTTCAGACTTCGTACCACTAACTTCGTTAGAAGGACACCAATAGGTAGGCAGTTTGGGTGGGGCGCCACGCGCTCAAAAAGATAACAAGCGCGCCCAATGGTCAGCTCAGGCAGGTCAGAAATCTGCCGGTGAATGTAAGGGTAAAAGCTGGCTTGACGCGGATCCGGATAACAAGGATCGGCGATACGAAAGTAGGGCCTAGCGAACCAATCAACCTTCTGAATGGGGGTGATTGATGACAGAAAAGTTACCCTGGGGATAATTGAGTTGTCGCCAGCAAGAGTTCATATCGACCTGGCGGCTTGCTACTTCGCTGTCGGCTCTCCCTATCCTGGCGGTGCAGCAGCTGCCAAGGGTGGGGTTGTTCGCCCATTAAAAGGGATCGTGAGCTGGGTTTAGACCGTCGTGAGACAGGTTTGTTGCTTTTTGGTGGAAGTGTATTGATGCCTGACGAGAAGGACCCTTGAGTACGAGAGGAACGGGGGTTCGGTGCCTCTAGTCAATCAGTTGTCCGACAGGGCATGCTGAGCAGCCACGCACTACTGGATAAGAGCTGAAAGCATCTAAGCTCGAAGCCACCTTGAAAAAGAGGCATCTTAGGGCGCTCATAATTGATGAGCTTGATAGAATCGGGATGTACGCATCGAGGTTCTCCGAGATGTTCAGTCCGCGATTACTAACGTCCTTTGCCGCGAAGCACTGTAGGCTTGCCTTAATGGTAGGCTTTGGCTTAACCGTTAAACGGGTTGCGTGTGTACCCTCTTCCAGGGCCTTTATCTTAGCATTTCTTCAGGTGGAATTTTGTTGCGTATGATTTTGTCATCAGCGTAAGCTTCGCGTTTTTGATCAATAGGAGAAAACGGTGTTGGACGCCGTGGGGAGCTTGTCCCGGATCTCCTTTAGGTATGGATAGAACACCCTCATCTCGTCCTCCTTCTCCGGCTCCCGGCCGATGATGCAGGAAACGACCTTCACCTCAAGCTTGCCGATGATCTTCCAGTAGCCATCGCCATACGAGGTGTCCGTCATGATCAGGATGGGCAACTTAAGTCGGGAGGACTCATCGTCGTCCAGGAACCCCGAGAGGAACTCCAGCTCCTCCCGGCCTAACCTATACCGCCTTCCGTCCTTACCTTCGTAAGAAGGATCGGGGTCCTCGAGCAGCTGCTTCAAGGACCTTCTCTTTGCGGGCACGTGCTGGTTCATGTTGGAGAACAGCCTCTGCATGGCCCGTTCGTTGAAGATATCGCTCATTT
The DNA here is from genome assembly GCA_040768245.1 of Methanomassiliicoccales archaeon. Taxonomy (GTDB): domain Archaea; phylum Thermoplasmatota; class Thermoplasmata; order Methanomassiliicoccales; family UBA472; genus UBA472. Next base: position 80,886 of record JAXGNA010000004.1, read on the forward strand.
TCCTGTGTTTCACGATCGCCCCGGAATAAAACATTTTCTCCAGGTCGCCCCTGCCGGGATAATCTATAACTACGATTTGCTGGATATTCAAACGGCGATGATAGACCGTTCTGTAGGAGGGTTGCGATGAGCGAGATCCCGCTCTATGTCCAGGAGATGCTGAAAACTCATCCCTGCTATAACGAGAAGGCCCACAAGAGCTTCGCCCGCATGCATCTGCCCATAGCTCCCAGATGCAATATCCAATGCAATTACTGCAACCGGAAGTACGATTGCATGAACGAGTCGCGGCCGGGGGTGACCAGCGAGGTGCTCTCCCCCGAGGACGCGGTGTACAAGATAAGGATCGTAAAGGAAAAGATCCCTCAGCTCAGCGTGATCGGGATCGCTGGCCCGGGGGACCCATTGGCCAACGAGGAGACCTTCACCACCTTGGAGATGGTGAGGAAAGAGTTCCCGGAACTGACCCTCTGCCTGAGCACCAACGGCCTCAATCTCCCTCGATCGGTAGAGCGACTGAAGGCCTTGGGCGTGAAGTTCGTCACCGTGACCATCAACGCAGTGGACCCTGAGATTGGGGCCAAGATGTACGATTTTGTCATCTGGGACGGCAAGGTCCTGCGTGGCAGGGACGCTGCGGACCGCCTGCTCAGGAACCAGCTTGAAGGTATCAAAAGATGCACCGACGCCGGGATCCTGGTAAAGGCCAACATCGTGATGGTGCCCACGGTGAACGCGGACCATATCCCGGAGATCGCCAAGAAGGTCAAGGAGCTCGGGGCATACATCGTGAACATCATTCCGCTCATCCCGGTGCCAGGCACCAAGTTCGAGAAGATGTCCGCGCCCACCCCGGAACAACGCAAGATGCTGCAGGACCTGTGTGAAGGTGATATAAGACAGATGCGTCATTGCCGTTTCTGCCGGGCTGATGCCATAGGTATGCTGGACAATGACCGTTCGGCGGAGTTCGCGCATATAACCTGTGGTGCTCGGGAGGCACCCGAGGGAGGACCGGTGGGGATACAGATGGAGGGGGCGACCAAGCACCGGGTGGCGGTGGCCACTTCGGACGGAAGGAGCGTCGACCAGCACTTCGGCCAGACCAGGGAGTTCTGGCTTTTCGACGTGCAGGAGGGCAAACTGACCCCGGCCGGAAAGGTACGTACCGATCCGTTCCTGGAGGAATCGATGTTCGGCCCCAGGCACAGGAGCAAGATCGAAGGTATGGTGACTGCACTGGCCGGCTCGGACATAGTGCTCACCTCCGGTTTCGGGGGAAGGGCGGAGGCGGAGATCAGGGCGCGAGGAATGCACCCTTACAAGGGCGAGGGCGACCTGGAGCAGGCGGTCCTCTGCGCGGTGAGGGACCTTTTCGAGAAGCGGGCCGAGGTCTTCGAGTGATGACATGAAAGCGTCCAGGTTGCTGGTGGAATGCTTGAAGGCCGAGGGTGTGGAACGGGTGTTCGGCATCCCTGGAGAAGAGAACCTGGACGTCATGGACGATATCCATTCGGCAGGCATGGAGTTCGTTCTCGTCCGTCATGAGCAGGCCGCGGCGTTCATGGCCGCCACGGTCGGGCGGCTGACCGGAAGCCCGGGGGTCTGCCTGAGCACCCTGGGGCCGGGCGCCACCAACCTGGTCAGCGGGGTCGCCGACGCCTTCCTGAGCAACCTGCCGATGGTGGCCCTGGTGGCCCAGGCCGGAGCGGCTCGCCGGGATCCCCCACAGAAGCAGGTCATCGACCTGCTGGCACTTTTCCGTCCGATAACCAAAAAAGCTATGGACTTAGGCGGTCCCGATGAAGTTCCCAGGTCCGTGCGGAAGGCGTTCAGGGTCGCCTCGGCGGAGAGGAGCGGCCCGGTCATGCTTCAGTTGCCCGAGGACGTCATGAAGAAGGACGCCTCAGGAACTCCGTCCCCGCCTTCGTTAAGGAGAGTCAAGAAGGCCACGGACAGAGAGCTGGCCATCATCCATGATATCCTTTCATCGTCGAAGCGGCCACTGGTCATAGCTGGTCATGGGGTGCTACGAGAGAACGCCGGGAAGGCGCTCATCGACCTCTGCGACGCCTGGAACCTGCCGGTCGGATGCACCTGGATGGCGGCCGGTACGGTGCCTATCGATCATCATCTTAGCTTGGGCACCATCGGCATGCGCAATAGCGATCTGGTGAAGGGATCCTACGATGAAGCGGACGCCGTACTGCTGGTGGGGTTTGACTCCACCGAGTTCCAGCCCCAGTATTGGAATCGCGGACGCGTGAAGCGCATCGCCCATCTGGGGAGCTCGAAGCCCATCCCCTGCCGGAACCTGGAGCTGGAATCGATCGCCCTGGGCGATATCTCCGATTCATTGGGACGATTGTCGTTGAACGCGGTCCGAAGGAAGACCTGGCATCACAATCTTCGCCAGAAGCTTTTGGACGACCTCTTCATCGAGGCCGTTGGACCCAAGGCCCTGGTACAGGCGATGCGCCGCTGCCTGGGAAAGGACGACATAATGGTGAGCGATGTGGGGGCCCACCTGATCTGGCTGGCCAAGTATTATCCGGTATACGGGCCCAACACGCTACTGTTGCAGAACGGCCTGATACCCATGGGCATAGCCATACCTTCGGCCATCGCCGCCAAGATGGTCCATCCAGAACGACACGTCTGCGCAACGGTGGGTGACGGCGGGTTCATGATGTCCTCGGCGGAGCTGGAGACGGCCAAGCGACTGGGGATCAACTTCGTCACGGTCATATTCAACGATAACGGGCTCGGCCTGATCCGGGAGAAGATGTCCCGTCAGATGGGCAGAAGCTCGAACGTGGACCTCAGCAATCCTGACATCCCGACCTACGCCCGCTCCTTCGGGGCGGAGGGGTATTCCGTGGACGGTAAGGAGTTCGAACCGGTCCTGCAAGACTGCTTGGACCGGGACGCCCTGGCGGTGATCGACGTCAAGGTCGATTATTCCTGCAACCGAACCCTCTTCTGATGCAGGATTAAATATCCGAGGCTGCCTTCAAAGTCGGAGGAGTCCATGACGCTCAAGAAAGCAACTTTCGCCGCCGGATGCTTCTGGGGAGTGGAGGCGACTTTCGCGAAGGTCGGAGGAGTGGTGCAGACCGAGGTCGGGTTCATGGGCGGACATACCGAGTCGCCATCTTATCGCGAGGTGTGCACGGACCGCACCGGGCACGCCGAGGTGGTGCACCTGACCTATGATGATTCTATCGTCAGCTACGAACATCTGCTGGACGTGTTCTGGAGTTCCCACGATCCCACCCAGAAGAACCGCCAGGGACCGGACGTGGGCACCCAGTATCGTACGGTCATATTCTATCATGACGAGGAGCAGCGCTCCGCCGCCGAGAGATCCAAAACGGCCATGGACGCCAGCGGTAGGTTCAAGCGGCCCATAGCCACATCGGTGGAGGGGGCCGGGCCGTTCTGGAAGGCGGAGGAATATCACCAGAAGTACCTCCAGAAGAAAGGACTGGACACCTGCCACATATGACTGGATGGCGCCCGAAGGTGCGATAGCATGACAATATTCTTATAACGACCCCGAAATAACGCCAGTTATGACCGGTTCGGAGTTCGACCTCGCCTTCTTCCAGGAGAAGGGTTTCATGCGCAAGCAATGCCCCAAGTGCCAGAGGCACTTCTGGAGCCTGGGCGACTGGCCCACTTGCGGAGAGCCGCCTTGCGAGGAGTACACCTTCATCGGCAACTCCCCCATGAACCGGAAGCTCAGCCTGCACGAGATGCGCGAGGCGTACCTGGGATTCTTCGAGGATAACGGGCATGGCCGGGTGAAAAGATACCCGATCGTGGCCCGGTGGAGGGACGATGTGTTCTTCACCCAGGCCTCCATCTACGACTTTCAGCCCTGGGTGCTGAACGGGGTGATCGAGCCGCCCTTCAACCCCCTGACCATCTCGCAGACCTGCGTCCGCTTCAACGACATCGATAACGTCGGAAAGACCGGCAGGCACTTCACCTTCTTCGAGATGTGCGCCCATCACGCCTTCAACAAGAAGGACGGCAAGTTCATCTATTTCAAGGACCGGACGGTGGAGCTCTGCCATCGCTTCTTCACCGAGCGCCTGGGGACGGACCCGGGCAAGATGCGTTACATAGAGGAGTGGTGGGAGGGCGGCGGGAACGCCGGACCCTGCGTGGAGGTCATCCTGGACGGGGTGGAGGTCGCTACGCTCGTCTTCATGATGTACCGTGATACGCCCGACGGACGGAAGCCCATGGACATGACCGTGGTGGACACTGGTTACGGTCTGGAGCGCATGACCTGGGTGTCCCAGGGGGTGTCCTCCGCCTACGAGGCGGTGTTCGGACCGGTGGTGGAGTGGCTCAAGGACCTTTCCAAGGTGGAACCGGACCAGAGGGTCCTCACCGAGTACTCCAAGGTCGCTGGGGCCACCAACATGAGGACCGCCGCGGACGTGCGCCGCATCAGGGAGACCACCGCCGAGAGGATCGGCATCAGCTATGAGGAGCTGATGAGGACCATCGCCCCCCTGGAGGACATCTATGTGGTTTGCGACCACTCCCGCGCGCTAATGCTCATGCTGAACGACGGCGTGGTGCCCTCGAACGTCCGGGAGGGTTACTTCGCCCGGATGCTGGTGCGCCGCGCGCTTCGTTCCATCCGCTCCCTGAACCTGGACATCAGGTTATCGGAGGCGGTGGGAAGGCAGATCGACCACTTCCAGGACATATTCCCGGAGCTGAAGGAGAATCGCCAGGACATCCTCAACCTGGTCGAGGTCGAGGAGGAGCGTTACTTTGAGACCCTGGGAAGGGGAAAGCAGCTGGTCGGCCGGCTGGTCAAGGACCTCAAGAAGGGCGAGAAGCTGCCCAACGAGAAGCTCATCGAGCTTTACGATTCCCACGGACTGAACCCGGAGATCGCCCAGGAGTTCGCGCCCGGACAGATAGATGTCCCGGACAACTTCTACATGCAGGTGGCCGCCCGGCACGAGAAGCCCGAGGCGGAGGTGGCGGAGGCCAAGGAACGCCCGGAGAAGATGCCCGAGACGCGCATGCTCTACTACGAGGACCCGGAGATGGTGGAGTTCGAGGGCACCGTCATCGCCGAGATAGACGGAGGCATCGTCCTGGACCAGAGCGCCTTCTACCCGGAGGGCGGAGGCCAGGAATGGGACCTCGGCATACTGGACGGTAAGAGGGTCTGCCGGGTCATCAAGATCAAGACCACCATAGTGCACTTCGTGGAGGGCGAGAACCCCAGGATAGGCGCCAAGGTGAAAGGCTCTATCGACCTGGAGCGCCGCCAGCAGCTGATGCGCCACCACACCGCAGCGCACCTGATCAACGGGGTCGCTCGTAACTTGTTCGGCAACCACGTATGGCAGGCCGGAGCCCACAAGGCCGTGGACCAGGCCCGCCTGGACATAACCCACTTCGAGAACCTGAGCACCGAGCAGCGGGACATGCTGGAGAGAGAGGTGAACAGAGTGGTGCTGCAGGACCGCCCCATCAGCATACAGTTCATGCAGAGGGACGAGGCTGAAAGATCGCACGGCTACCGGCTCTACCAGGGCGGTGCGGTACCGGGTAAGATCATCCGGGTGGTCGAGGTCAAGGGACTGGACGCCGAGGCCTGCGGAGGCCTGCACTGCTCCCATACCGGAATGGTCGGTCCCGTTCGCATCACTCGCACCAAGCGCATCCAGGACGGGATCGTACGTGTGGAATACACCGCCGGCATGGCGGCCGTCTCCGGCATGCAGTCCGACAAGCGACTGGTGGAGAGCCTTGGCGATTCCCTTAACGTTCCTGGGGAGAAGCTGCCTGAGGCGGTGGTCAAGCTTCAGGACGACCTGCGCGAGCAGCGCAAGAGCATAGAGCACCTCTCCTCGGTCATCAACGACATGAGCGTGAAAGGCCTGGTCTCGGAGGCCCCCAAGGCTGGCGAGGCCCGTGTGGTGATCCACGAGGCGCTCCCCGGAGAGGACCCCGAGGAGATGTCCAAGCAGCTGGCCTCCATGCCCTGCACCGTGGCCGTCATCGGCGTCCCCGGGGACAAGGCCAAACTGCTGGTGGCCTGCTCTCCGGACGTCAGGATGGACTGCCGCAAGGCCCTGAAAGGCATCATGTCCTACATGGGCGGCGGCGGGGGCGGTAAGCCGGACTACGCTCAGGGAGGCGGTGGGGACCCGACGCGTCTGAAGGAGGCCTTGTCCAAAGCTTATGACGTCATCTGCCGGGAGATCGGCGCCTGAAACCTCTTCCAAATCACCCTTTTCATTGCAGAATACTTATATACAGGCTCAAGCTTGGCATGTCCGACAGAATCGATGCTGTTGAGGGAGCCCTTCATGAGAGGGGCTTGTTCCCGGACCGGTAGCCCTATCCGGAGATGGGAACTGCAAACCGTGGCCTTCGTCGCGGGGCGTACTTCGTGAGGGCGAGATTCGATTCGCGATCGTCAGCGAGGGATACTCTTGGCTGAAGCGAAGAAGACAACTAAGACTGAAGAGAAGGACGACTTCCGGTACATTGTCCGCATAGTCAACACTGACATTGACGGTAACAAGCCCACCGTGGTCGGCCTGCAGAGCATAAAAGGCGTGGGAAAGAGGGTTGCTGAGGTCGTCGTCCGCAAGGCCGGCGTCGACCGCTCGGTCAAGATCGGCTCCCTGGACGAGGCGGCCACCGACGAGCTGGCCAGGCTCGTGACCACCTACTCTGAGTACGCCCCCAACTGGGCCATCAACCGGCAGGCGGACTACGAGACCGGCGAGGACCAGCACATCGTCAGCACCGACCTGGACATCGTGCTCAAGGACGACATCAACCGCTTGAAGATGATCAGATGCTACCGCGGAGTGCGCCATGAGTCCGGACACAAGGTCCGGGGCCAGCGCACCAGGTCCAACGGCAGGAAGGGTCTGACCCTGGGCGTTTCCAAGAACAAGAACCAGCCCGCCCCTAAGAAGGAGGCCTGAACATGGGTGATCCAAAGTTCCCGAGAAGGAGCTTCGACACGCCCTCCCATCCCTGGCAGGGCGAGCGCATAAAGGAGGAGGCCCTGCTGGTCAAGCAGTACGGCCTGAAGAGCAAGAAGGAGCTGTGGAAGGCCAAGACCATCCTCAGGAACCTGCGCAAGCAGTCCCGTGACCTCCAGGCCAGACTGAGGACCGGCGAGCACCAGGCCAAGATGGAGACCGAGAACCTGCTGCGCAAGTGCGCCAGGATCGGCCTGCTGCCCATGGAGGGTACCAGGTTGGACGATGTTCTGGGACTTTCCGACATCGCCCTGCTGGAGCGCCGCCTGCAGACCGTGGTCTACAACCGTGGACTGGCGTCCACCGTCGGACAGGCCAGGCAGTTCATCGTGCATGGGCATGTGTGCATCGACGACCAGAAGGTCACCATACCCGGGTACATCGTCACCCGCGAGGACGAGGAGAAGATCGTGCTCAACCCGAGGTCCCCCATCGCTGACGAGCTGCACCCGCTGAAGCAGGCCCAGAAGGAGGCTGCTGCGGCGAAGGCCCGCCACGAGGAGGCCGCGGAGATGAAGAAGGACCTGGGCAAGAAGAAGTTCGTGAAGCATGTGCCCAAGGATGTTGAGGCGGCGGTACAGGACGTCGAGGACGTCCCGGCCGAGCTGCCGACCGAGGAGGTGAACTGATGGGCAAGTGGGGAATCGCGAACGTTTTCGCCAGCTACAACAACATCATCATCACCTTGACCGACGTCACCGGTGCTGAGACCATAACCAAGTGCACCGGCGGAATGGTGGTCAAGGCGGCCAAGGACGAGTCCTCTCCCTACGCGGCCATGAGGGCCGCGGAGAAGGTGGCCGAGATCGCCAAGGAGAAGGGGATAGAGGGTATCCACGTCAAGGTGCGCGCACCCGGTGGAAACCGCTCCACCTCCCCCGGTCCGGGCGCTCAGGCGGCCATCAGGGCCCTGGCCCGCGCTGGACTGAGGATCGGACGCATCGAGGATGTCACCCCTATCCCGCATGACGGCACCAAGAAGAAGGGCGGGCGCCGGGGCAGAAGGGTGTAAAGAGGCGCTTTATGCACATAAAGATGCTAGAGGAGATGGAGACCAGGGCCAAGTTCCTGGTCACCGACGCCAGTCCGGAGAAGGTCAACGCCCTGCGCAGGGCGCTGATCATGGACGTGCCCAAGTTGGCCATCGACGACGTGGAGTTCCACCTCGGTTCCTCCGTCGATGCCGAGGGCAACGAGTACGAGAGCATCAGCCCGGTGTTCGACGAGATCGTCGCTCACCGCCTGGGCCTTGTGCCTATCCCGACCGACCTGGAGCTCTTCGGCTTCCGGGACCAGTGCTCCTGCGGCGGCGAGGGCTGCCCGAGCTGCACCATCTACTACTCCCTGGAGAAGAGGGGGCCGTGCGAGGTGTACTCCGGTGACCTGAGCTGCCTGGGCGACGCCAAGTTCCAGCCCAAGGACTCGCTCATCCCGATCGTCAGGCTGGGCGAGCGCCAGGGCATATTGGCCTACGCCATCGCCGAGCTGGGCACCGGCCGCAAGCACGCCAAGTGGCAGCCGACCCACGGTGTAGGATACAAGTACTTCCCCACCGTGACCATCGACCAGTCCAAGTGCGACAACGGCGGCACCTGCATCAAGGTCTGCCCGAAGGAGGTCATGAAGTTCAAGGACCAGAAGGTGCAGGTGGTGGACAACGACGCCTGCGTCCTGTGCGAGGAATGCGTCAGGGTCTGCCGCACTGGTGCCATCAAGGTGAAGTGGTCCGAGAACAAGTTCATCTTCGAGTTCGAGACCGACGGGTCCCTGAGCGCGAGGGTGGCCCTGACCAAGGCCCTGGAATCGCTGGAGAAGACCTTCGACGAGTTCAGGGAGAAGGTCGCTTCCCTGGAAGGCTGAAACGGCGGCACCCCCGCCACTTTTTATCTTTTTAAAAATCATCCAGGCTTATCGCCTTTTTACTCGCTTTCTCGTATATCGGTTCTTCAGGGATATCGTCGGCGTCCGGGTCTCGAGGGAACTCCAGAGGCTGTTCCTCCCCTCCCTCGTCGAAGGAATCGAGCGAGGCCGGAGAACTGTCCACCGGGTCACCGAAGATCGAGGTTATGGACCGTTCTATCAGGCGTATCCGCTGCTGCGTGTAGTCCGACACACCGTAATCGCGCCCGATGCGACTGGTCACCTCCAGATACTTCTTCACGCTGGCCTCGTACACCGTCAGGTTGAGCTTGTTGCCGCAGTAGCAATGCCCGATGAGCGGGACCCGGCGGTAGCTCTCCCCGCACTTGGTGCAGCGGAACTTCTGTCCGGAGAAGCTCTTCAGGTTGCCGATCAGGTCGGGCAGGAAGTGCTTGGTGATGACCCGGTGAACGACATCCCCCTCGTCCACCGCCCGGATGCGCTTGGCCAGCTCCAGCTGGGCGGTCATCTTGTCCATCATGGTCTCTAGCGTCTTGTACGCGGACTCGTCCGGCCCCTCGGCTATGTCATAGGTATCGTGGGTGAAGCCGAAGCCCTCGTACTGCAGCAGCGACTTGATGCGGTCGGAGACCAGGTCCATCTTGGACTGGATGTCCTTGGGATGGCGGAACTCCACGCAGGCCCGGTAGAACTCCAGCGGATACTCCCAGTGCACGTCGATGTTCTGAGCTTCCTTGTCCACCTCGTTGGGGTCCAGTCGTAAGGCGAGAACCAGAGGGGCGTCCATCAGCCCTCCCCGGGAGTCCGGCAGATAGGAGCGGGAGAAGTTCAGGAGGCCGTCCAGCAGCAGCACCACGCTATCCTCGTCACCATCGGCGTTGCGCCTCTTGGCGGCGTGGAAGAAGGGATGACCGAAGCATACGCTGGCCTTGGTGAAGCCGATCATGCGGCAGAGGATGCCGCCGGAGGTGTGGGGAGCCAGACCGATGGCAAGGTGGCCGATGAGGTCCTCCTTGCCCTTGGCATTGTAATACCGGGGCAGTTCATAGAACCTCTCCAGCAGGTCGTCTATGAAGCCGGCCACCCGCACCATGAACTCCCCACAGGATATGGACGGGACGATGTCCTGCACCTTCAGCTCGCAGAGCTGTTCGGGATCGGTGAGCGGCCGGTCGTAGATATCGTGGTCGTATCCTAGCTCCAACGCCTTCTGTACGCTCAACCCTATCTCCCGCGGGCGGAAATGGGTCAGCGGAACGTCGGTGAGGTCGAAGCGGATGGTCCCGTCCTTGTTGACGAATATCTCGTGCTTGCGCCTCAGAATTCCCTTCTCGAGGGGCTCCGGGCACATGTCCTTGGACTTGAGCTCCTTCTCCGCCTTGAGCTTGGGCGGGACGGCCCTTTCGCCCAATACCTTCCGGGCCTTGTCGAGCTCCTCGGCGATGTTGACGGGGACCTCCTTGGACTCGCCCACCGGCACGGTGTGGCCGCCGCAGGGGCACCGGTAATAGACCCGGTGCTCGCCGCAGACCTGACACTTCCTTACCCCTAGCTCGACGGTGATGCTCCCCTTTCCAGCAGCCTTCTCCATGAGCCGCTGCGGACCCCCGTGCATGCCTATCGGGAATATGGTGTGCGAGGGTGCTTTGGCCGACCGGTCCTTGGCCTTCTCCGGCCGGGCCATGCGCGCGCCTATCCTGGTCACCGAGCGGGGGTTCACCTTCACGCCGGTGCACCTGGACACCGCCTCCATGACTGTGGCGCCTTCCAGGGGGGTTAGGTCCTCGATGCCTCCCTTTCCCAGAACCCCCAGTCCGGCCAGCAGAGGTTCGGCGTACTTGTCTATGATCAAATGGTCGTTCTCCACCCGGTGAAGGGCGCCCAGCGTCTCCAGGGTCCGCTTTGACGAAGGTTCCAGGACCACGTTGAGGGACCCATCGATCAATCTAGCATGGCCGAGCAGGTGGGACCTCAGCTCCTTCAGCTTGTCCAGGGGGAGATCGTACCAGAAGAGGTTGTACTTGGGGTGCAGCGGCACGCCGTATCGCCTGGACATGTCCAGGGCGGTCGCGAGGTCCGGTGGGTCCTCCCAGCCTTCCGGCAGCTGCCAGTCGTTGGCGGCGTACAGCTCGGCCCGGTGCCATTCCAGGTCGTAATCGCCCGGCACCAGGACGTGGTTGTTCTCCACGAACTCCCCGAAGGGGAAGAGTATCTGCCCGACGTCGATGATCTCCCTTATCCTTTCCTTGACCGCCTTCAGCTCGGCGACCGTGTTCGTCTGGACGAGGTCGCCGTTGTCGAGCAGCAATATCGGGCCTTCCAGGCAGTCGCAGGGGGTCACCGCACCAGCCTTGCCGGGCCGCTCGATCTTGATCTGGGTTCCGATGGCCAGGAAGTCGTCCAGCGCGAACATGGTGGCCGGATTCAGAGCTATGGCCGCCAGCCCGGTGGTCCTTCCCCTGCCATAACGGAGCCGTAGCCCCCCCGGCCGGGAGGGATGACCGATCACCGGACGCCCGGCCACGATGTCCTTGAGGTACTTGTAGTCGGGGACCACCTTGACCTCCTTCTGCTCCTTGGCCGCCCCTTTCTTGAGCTTCAGGTACTCGCTGATGAAGTCCCAGCCCTCCAGGCCCAGCTTCTTGACGTGCTTCTCCAGCTTGGGGGCCTTTAGGCAAAGCCCCTCAGCGATGACCAGGCACACCCCTCCACGTACGGCGTTGGTCTTGATGCGCGGCAGGTTGCGATAACCGGAGATCTCGGCGTCCTCGGTCTTCTCGCCGTCGACGCAGACCGGGCAGTTCCTGTAGATGATCTCGATCTCCTGGTTGCTGGGAGTGAACTGAAGATGCTGGACCTGCTTGTATAGGGGGATCTCCTCCTTGAGCCTCTCCACCTCCCCGACGGTGGGCTTGTAGGTGCCGATGCCGAACTCCCGCCGTACCACGTCGGCGATGAGCACGCTCATGGCCTGGGCGGTTCCCCCGGCGGCCCGGATGGGACCGTTGAAGAATACGGAAAGGTACTCGGTGCCGTCCGGGTTGGGATTGATCTTGACCCCGGCGATGCCCACGATAGGCGCCACCAGTATGCCTTCGGTGAGCACGGAAAGACCCACGCGGACCGCCCGCTCGATGGCCATCTCCCGACCCTCGTTGGCGGCGACCGCCTCCTTGGCCAGCTCCTTGGCTATGAAAAGGGAGAGCTCCTCCCGGCTCTCGATCCGCCTTGACAGCTCGCGGATCCGTTCGGCGACACCCTCCACGTGCCAGTCGGAGAGCTGCTTCTCCACCCGGGCGGCCAGGTCCTCGGCCTGCGGTATCTCCACCTTGGTGGAAGGGTCCAGCCCTTTGCCCCTAGCCTCGGCGGCCAGGGCGTAGCAGCGCTCGTTCTCCTGGAAAAGACCGGAGAAGTAACGGCGCATTGATTCGCTGCAGGCCAGTTCTTGCAAGGGCACCCCTTCCGCACTAAGGGGAGAGAAAATTAATAAGTTTGCTTAGAAGAGAGGCTCAGGCGACTCCAGATGCTTGACCGACCCACGCAGGGCGGCCATGACCTCTGGGACGCCAAGCCCGGTGGCCGCGCTCATCTTAAGCCGGTCGGAACCGCTGTTCAGGATGTCCACCTTGTTCTCCACCACCAGCATCGGCACCTCGGGGAACAGCCCCTTGACCGATTCCAGCAGCCTCATCTGCCCGTCCATGTGGTAGCCGCAGGTCTCCGACGGGTCCAGGATGAACAATATGGAGTTGGCCAGGTGCTTGAGGGCGGTCACCGCCTGCATCTCGATCCGGTTGCGGTCGCCCAGCTCCCGGTCCAGCAGTCCGGGGGTGTCGATGACCTGGTAACGGCGGTGATCGGCTTCGTGGATACCTACCTCGATCCCTTTGGTGGTGAACGGATAGGCGGCCACCTCCGGTTCGGCCGCGGAGATGGTGCGCAGGAACTGGCTCTTACCCACGTTGGGAAAACCGGCGATGACGAAGGTGAGCATGTCGTCGTTGAAGTCCGGAACCTTGCGGAACTCGTTCCTGGCATAGGTCAGGAACTCCAGGTCCGGACCGATCTTGTTGACCACCGAGGAGGCGCGGCCGTAGAAGGCCTTGCGGGCGTTGTCGGCCGCGAACGTCGAAGAAGAGGTCATGACCTTGCTGGTGTACTGCTTCTGCAGCTCCTTGATCTTGGAGGAGGCCCAGTCCAGGTTCCCTAGCGCCTTCTTCAGCCTGTCCACGCCCACCGTGACCTCGATCATCTCAGCGAGAAAATCGCCGCGGTCGTTGATGCTGGGGAAGGCCTTGACATACTTCTGGAGAGTGGACGAGATCACGTCCGTGGCCGAGGCTATGCGGGCCATGGATTTCCTTTTCACAAGCTCGACCTTGTCCGGTCCCTGCTTGTCGATCTTGCTGACCTTACGGAACGCCTTGTCCAGTATCTCGTCCGCGGTAAGGATGGTCGGGACGCGCTTCCTAAGGTTCTGCACGGTCCGTCACAAAGTAGAGGTAGTTTATAAAACATGGCTCCCACCATGACCTATGCCCTGCGGGCGGAACCGGTGCTGACCAGGGATGGCGTTGATGTCCTGGACGGCAAGGACCTTCACCTGCTGCTATCGCTCCGGAACGGGGGGGAGGAAGCAGCTGCCGCGAACCTTGGGGTATCACCACGATCGATGCGACTGAAGGTCTGGCGGATGGAGAGCAGGGTGGGCGGAAAGGTCCTGGAGAACGGAAGGCTCACCCCGCTCGGTTTTGAGCTCGTCGACAGGATGGAACGGTACGCCGAACTGCTGGAAGCCCAGCTGCAGCACCTCTGGCGAAAGCCTAGTCTGACCTGCGACGGTCTGGTGCTGCGTGATGGAAAGGTGTTGCTGGTGAGAAGGGCGAGGGAACCCTTCAAGGGGTGCCACGCCCTGCCCGGAGGTTTCCTGGAATACGGGGAGAGAGCCGAGGATTGCGTGGTACGCGAGGTGAGAGAGGAGACCGGGCTGGACACCGAGGTGGTGCGACTGCTGAACGTTTACTCCGAGATGGGAAGGGACCCCCGGGGGCACTTCGTCACCCTGCTGTACCTGCTCCGTGAGAAGGGGGGAGCGCTCCAGGCGGGAGATGACGCTGATTCGGCAGGGTTCTTCGGTCGGTCATCGTTACCGGAGATGGCCTTCGACCACCGGAAGATGATATTGGACAACATTCGGGCCGTGGAACATCCTTTATAGCCCCATGAAGGGTTATGGATAAGCATGGGGCAGGACGACCTGGACGAGACGGTCCTGCGCATGCTGCAGGGCAACGGCAAGATGAGCATCGAGGAGATCGCCGAGAAGCTGGACCGTTCTCCATCCACCATCCGGGACCGCATACGGAGAATGGAGGAGGAGCGGCTGATCCTGGGCTACTCCACCATAATCGACCAGGAGAGATTGGAGATCCAGGCCGAGGCGCTGGTCCTGGCGGACATCGACCCCCAGTCCGAGGGGAAAGCCATGAGCGCCCTGATGTCCATGGAGGAGGTCAGCGAGGTGATGAAGGTGACCGGGGAGCCGCGCCTCATGTTCCGGGTGAAGGCCTCGGACCGCAAGGAGCTGCTAAGCTTCCTGGACCGAAAGATCAGGCCACTGAGCTTCCGCCGCCTGGACGTACGCCTGGTGTTGGACCGCTCGGTGCGCTATCCCGGCTCGGTCTGATGGTGTTGTTTAATTATCCACTATTTTCTATATCCCCAAGATGCAGACCGTGACCTGGTTGGCCCTGCTGGTTTTCCTGTTCACCTACGCCCTCATATCCGTGCGTAGGATACGCAGCGTCAGCATCGACCGCCCGGCCGCCGCGCTCTTCGGTGCGCTGCTCATGATACTCCTGGGAGTGGTCACCGCCGACCAGGTGCTGGAGGCCATCGACCTGGACATCATAGGTCTGCTGTTGGGCATGATGATCATCGTCTCCTGTCTGGAGATCACCGGGCTGTTCGACCGGGTCGCGGTACTACTGGTGAACCGGTGCGCGGACCACTTCACCCTTCTGTGGTTGAGCATGGGAGTGACCGCCCTGCTCTCCGCCCTCATCCTGAACGACACGGTGGTCCTGATGTTCACCCCCATCCTGATCAAGGTCTGCCGCTCTATAGACGCCAACCCGGTACCTTACCTGGTAGGGGAGGCCCTGGCCGCCAACATCGGCTCGGTGGCCACCGGCGTCGGCAACCCCCAGAACGCCTACATCCTGATCCAGTCCGGGATATCCTTCTCCGATTTCGCCCTGGCCCTTACCCCTCTGGCCTTGGTCTCGTTGGCGGTGGCCGTGGGCCTGGTCGCCCTGGTGTTCCGCAAGGACATATTCGATGGGGGGCTGGGGAAGCCCCGCCCCATCGACCGCTCCCTGGTTATCTCTGCCGCCCCCAGGACCAGGATGGAGGCCCCGTTCTTCCTGGTCCTGACGGTCCTGGTGGCAGTGTTCGTCGGATTCACCGCCTCCTCCTGGCTGGACATCCCGATATCTTTGGTGGCCTTCCTGGGCGGCTGCTTTCTCCTGTTGGCCTTGCCCCTGATAAAGAAAGACACTGGAACCACGCCGATCCTGCGCGGAGTGGACTGGACCTTGATCCTGTTCTTCGTCGGGCTGTTCATCCTGCTCAAGGGGGTGGAGACCTCCGGGCTCATGGACCTGATGCTCGATTCCTTCGAGAACATGGGCGCGGGAATGGCCGGGGTGGCCGGCCTGACCTTGATATCCTCGGTGCTGTCCAATCTGATCAGCAACGTCCCGGCGGTGATGCTGCTGTCGCCGGTGGTCCCGGCGGGCAATGACACGTTGTGGTTGAGCCTGGCCACGTCGTCGACCCTGGCCGGGAACGCCACCATCCTGGGAGCGGCGGCGAACGTCATCGTGGTGGAGAAGGGATTGAACATGGGGGTCGAGGTCCGCCTGTGGGACTTCGTCAAGGCCGGGCTGCCGGTGACCTTGGTGACGCTGCTTATCTCCGTCCTTTTCCTAGGAATGTGAAAAGAGGGAAGGGGTTTTCAGAAGGGGTTTGGAGGCTCAGAGCTTCTTGGTGCAGAACCACCAGTCGTAGCAGTCCTTGCCCTTGCCCACGTTCTTCTTCCTCTCCATGGCGGTCTTGTAGTCCCTGGGCGGAGGAATGATGGCGCGGTCGCCGACCAGCTCGCTGTTGGGCCATCCCTCGGGAGTGGCCAATCCGTTCTTGTCACAGAACTGCAGGGCCTGCAGGGCACGCACGACCTCGTTAACGCTGCGTCCGATCTCCTGCGGGTAGTAGATTATCAGTCGGACGATGGCCTTGGGATCGATCAGGAACACGGCCCTGACCGTGTTGCTGGCCTTTCCGGGGTGTATCATTCCCAACCTCATGGCCACATCACCGTGGTCAGCGATTATCGGGAAGGGAACCTTCACCCCGATGTTCTCCTCGATCCATTCCACCCACTTAATGTGAGAGAAGACCTGGTCAATAGACAGTCCGACCAGCACTGCGTTCATCTTCTTGAACTCCTCTGCCCGCTTGGCGAAGGCCACGAACTCGGTGGTGCAGGTGGGGGTGAAGTCAGCCGGGTGGCTGAACAGTACCAACCACTTTCCCTCTACATCCTTCGGGAGGTTCATCGGACCATGGGTGGTGACCACCGTCATGTCCGGAAACTTGTCCCCGATCAGGGGCATGCCCATCATGGAATCTTCTATATCTTCGCACATGTGAACCACTGGAAGATAATACCCACCATCACATTATTTAATGATTATTGATTTTTCTGAATTTTTGATATCTGGCCAGGAGAGATACTATCAGGTAATAACCGGTTTAACTTAACCCAATTGTGATATGCGAGGCCTTTAACGGAAATAAAGGATAAATACCGAAAGACCCATTGGATAGAACATGTCCCTAGCCACTGACCTTTCGTTGGTGTTCATAGTGATCGGGGTGCTGATGCTCCTGGTGGAGATCAGCCAGCCCGGGTCCTTCTTGTTGGTTCCGGCCACGGTGCTCCTGGCCTTGGGAGGCATCGGACTGGTGTTCCCGGACCTTCTGCTAACGGTCTGGTCACCGATCATCGCGGTCATTATCCTGGTGCCCACCACCCTGCTGACCATCAAGCTCTATCAGCGCCTGGCCCCTCCGGCCCCGCCGGAGACCACGGTGGCTACGTCCCTGATAGGAAAGGAGGGATCGGTGGAGACGGAGGTCGTGCCCGGCTCCCTTAGGGGCAAGGTTCGCATCGCGAACGTTATCTGGAGCGCCACCTCGGCGACGCCTATACCGGTGGGGAAGCGGGTCAAGGTGGTCCGCAGCGAGGGCGTGCACGTGACCGTTGAGGAGATTACCCAGTAGAGCAGGAGAAGGAGAAAATGGCACTAGCAGCTGAGATATTAGGTTTGTTGATACTGGCCATCATCGCGGCCATCGTGATATTGGTCAATGGTGTCAAGATAGTTAGACCGTACGAACAGGCGGTGTACATCCGTCTGGGCATGTTCATGAGAGTGCTGAACCCGGGTTTCAACTACGTCGCCCCGCTGATCAACGAGACGGTGAAGCTGGACCTGAGGACGCAGGTGCTGGACGTTCCCAGGCAAGAGGTCATCACCAAGGACAACTCCCCGGTGAACGTGGACGCCATCATCTATGTCAAGGTGGTCGATCCCAAGAAGGCCTTCTTCGAGGTCACCGACTACAGGGCGGCGACGGTCTACCTGGCCCAGACCACCCTGAGGTCCATAATAGGGGACATGGAACTGGACGAGATATTGTCCAACCGCGAGAAGATCAACCTGAAGCTCAGGGACATTCTGGACGAGGCTACCGACCAGTGGGGCGTAAAGGTGGACGCGGTGGAGATCAGGGAGATAGACCCGGCCCCCAAGGTCAAGCAGGCCATGGAGGAGCAGACCTCCGCGGAGAGGCTGAGAAGGGCGGCCATCCTGAAGGCCGACGGTGCTAAGACCGCGGCCATCCTGAACGCGGAAGGTGAGAAGCGGTCTCGGGTACTGCAGGCCGAGGGTCTGCGTCAGGCCAAGATCCTGGAGGCGGAAGGAGAGCGACTGGCCATCATCCTGGAGAGCCAGGGTGAGTCCCAGAAGCTCAGGATACTCAGCGTGGGTGCCAGCACTCTGGACTCCAAGGCCCTGACCGTGCTCTCCCTGGAGGCGGTCAAGAAACTGGGCGAAGGACAGTCCACCAAGATCGTCCTGCCCTTCGAGGTCACCCGGCTGGTGGAGGGCATCTCCGATTACGTCGGAGCGGGAAAGCAGGTCCCGGAGAGGGAGATATCCAAGCCCGAGGAGCTGGAGAAGTTCGTCGGAAAGGCGGACGACATCCTGGGACCGATACCCACCATGGCCGAGCTGAGAGCGGACATGAAGGAGCTAGAGGTGGCCATGGCCCAGGAAAGGCGCGAGGCTGAGGCCATCAAGGCAGGAAGCAGGGTCTCCCTGGAGAAGGACCGCGCTTGAAACCCTTTAGTCAATCCCTTTTTTTTATTTTTCCTTACCTCTGGACGTCCGTCTGAACATCAGTAAGACCAGCAGCGCCACGGCCATCACTATGGGTATTCCGTAATACCAGCTCCATTCCGTTCCATCATCTGCCTCGGCGGCCGCCGCCAGGGCGCTGAGGGCGAACACTTCGGCCTGGTCCTTGAGGTCCTGTTCATCGACCCAGGAAGGGTCCTCGACCCCAGATATGGAGTCCAGGGAGGTGTGTATCAGCCCCTTTACCGGACCGCCAGGCTCGTCATAGATGGTCATGGGATAGGAATAGAAGAGAACAGCGTTCTGGATGCCCGTGGTTGATTGAAGGCCGAGGTCGACTCCCCAGTAGCTCTGGAGGTTCGCCGATATCTGCGAAGGATAGATGAACGAGGTGTGGTCCGAACCGTCCATCTGAGCGATGGAGAATGGAACATCCAGGGTCTGGGAAGCCTGCTCGACGACCTCGTTGATGTTGGGATCTCCAGTGGAATAAGCGTATGTGACCTCGAGGGATCGCGAGCCGATGCAATCGGCGACCATCACAGCCACGTGGTCCGAGAGCTCGTCCAGATGGTCCTTCACATAGTGGATGGAGCCTACCAGACCCATCTCCTCCCCGGCGAAGGCGACGAATCTCAGGTTGTAGCGCAGCTCGATCTCGCCGGACGTCTTGGCCTCCTGTATCACCCTGGCGGTCTCCAGCAACGTGGCCACGCTCGCTGTGTTATCGATATACCCTTCGCACATGACCGTGTCATAGTGGGCTCCCAGCAGCACGATCTTATCGGAACCATCGCTGGATGGGATGTCCGCGACAATGTTCCTGTGCAGCCCGCTGCCGCAGGATGAAGGGATGCTGATATTGGCGGTCCTGCCATTCATTGCCGATGCCTTCAGGGTCTGCCCATCACTGTAATTCACGCACCCCACGGCGATGTCCAGGTCCCAAAAGAAAGGACCTGCCGACCCCAAGGGCCTTCCCCCGGTGGATAGCTGCGAATATTGTTCGGCATAGCTCATCCAGGAGTAGCTGTAGTGGAAAATTATCACCGAGGGCGGTTGTTCAGCCAACTTGTCCTTGAACGTTTGCTCCCAATCGGTATCCCAACGTACCTCCCGGCCGATCAGGAGCGCCTTGTCCGTGGTGTTCACGTTGCTCCAGGCCTCCTCATCTATTGGTTCGTTCCCTATGGACACCCGATTGAGGGTCGAGGGCAGCGGCAGGGTCGCCAGCTCCTTGATGCCTTCAATTGGCAGGCTGAACCCTTCGGCGTTGAAGGACGCTACCGCTACCATGTCGGTGTTGGGGTCCCCGTCATCGTCATAGAATAGGTAGGGGCTCGCCGAGAGGTCCCACACTGGCATCTCGAAGCTCTCCTCACTGACCTCAAGCCCGTAATCCTGGAACGTTTGGGCTATCATGTCGGCCGCCTCCTCGGCCCCTGCTGAACCTGCCACCCGATAAGCGGGATGACCCGCCGAGATGTCGCACAGCTGCTGGGTCAGATCGATTATGTTCTCCCCGTTCAGGTTCTGATGAATGACCGTTACCGCACCTTCCCATCCTTCATCCATGGCCAGTAATGGCAGGGGAGCGGCGATCAAGGTCAACCCTATTGCTAGGGTCAAGAACGAGATGGAGATCCTTCCTATCATCTCACCGGATTTAATAATCGAGTACGCTATAAAACGATATTGGGTTCATATCCGGGGTGTCACCAGCGCGCGGTCGGGCTTCCTCTCATTTCCTTTTCCCATCCGGGATCCGGACAGAGATGAGGCACTTCTCGTCCCCATCCAGTACGGACCGCAATACCTTGGCCTCCGTCTCCTCACCGAAGATGACGTCCCAGGGCAGTTTAGCGAAACCGGCGCTGCAGTTGCAGAAGGAGGAGGACACCTTGGGCCTTCCCTCCGTTATCGATGAGCGCACCAGCGGGCAATGGCAATAATAATATCGCCTCATGCGAGGGTCCTTCTCACCATAGAAATGCTTGGGATCGAAGGGTACCTTCTCGATGATTATGAGATCCCCTTCCCGGACCCCGGTCTGGACCATCTGGTTCGCGGCCACCTCGTCAATGAACTCCTGGGTGACCTCTTGTTCATACCACATCTGGCCGTTCCTAAGACGCTCCCTCAGCTCCTCGACCAGGGCGTTATGCTCGGATGCCAGGAAGTCATCGATGCTGGCCGATACCTCGAACCGCTGCTTCTTGTCCTTGAAGGTCTCGGGCGGTATCTCATGGTAGTTCCAGGTTAGTAATGAACGGACCTGCGCCGGCGAGAGCTCCTCCTCCATGCGCCGGACTATCCTGGAGGTGAGCGATGGATAGGAATCGGTGGAAGTACCTAGTGGCGGTCTCACGAACCCATGGAAGACCGCCTCGCACTTGTCGTTCCCGTGCAGGTCACGGAGCCTTCTTTCCATCAGGGGTAGGATATCGTAGGAGTTGATCATCGCGGCCAGATGTATGAACAGGTCAGGGCGTGAACGGAAGGCGCAATATCTGGCCATGTCCACCAGCCGCTCCGGTTCGTTCCTGCCCTCCGCGATCAGCGCCTCCAGGTATCGGTCCAGAAGGACCTTTTCACAATTACGGATATCACTATCCGACCTGGCGAGGTGCCCTTCGAACTCCAGCGCGTTCGCCACCGCCGATCGGGACCGGCCCTCGTCCAATCCTTTCCTCACCAGATACTCTCTGAACCCCTCCACATCAGACCCCTGGTATCATATTCTATGTGCGGGAACTTTATCGTTTGCAGGACGGCCGTTGGGATTTGTGAGTAAAAATAGTGGACGGGCCGGGATTTGAACCCGGGGCTTCCTGCTTGCAAAGCAGGCGATCTTCCGAGCTGATCTACCCGCCCAGTGTGGCCGCATAAAAGAAGTTCGAATAAAAAGGTTTCGAGGTCAGCGGCATATGGCACCGGAGGAGGCCTCTCCGACCAGCTTTCGGTACTTGGCCAATACACCAGTGGGCTTGCGGTCCACCACCTTGACCTGAGCCAGGCGTTCCTCGATCTCCTTCGGCGGGACGAGCAGCTCTATCTTTCGGCCAGGTATGTCGATGGATATGCGGTCCCCGTTGCATATGGCGGCTATTGGCCCCTTGTCGAAGGCCTCCGGAGCGACGTGACCGATGCAGGGACCCCTGGTGGCCCCGGAGAACCTGCCGTCGGTTATCAGCGCCACACTGTTCGACAATCCCATCCCGGCGATCAGGCTGGTCGGGGAGAGCATCTCCGGCATTCCCGGCCCGCCCTTTGGCCCCTCGTAGCGTATCACCACCACGTCCCCGGCCTCGATCCTACGGGCGGATATGGCCTCGTATGCTTCCTGTTCGGAATCGAAGACCTTGGCCTTTCCTTCGAACCTCATCATCTCCGCCGATACCGCGGCCTGCTTGACCACCGAGCCCTGGGGGGCCAGATTGCCATAAAGCACCGCGATCCCTCCCTCCCTGTGGAACGGGCGGTTCTTCGGCCGGATGACCTCCTCATCGCGAACGACGGCCTGGCGGGCGATCTCCCGGATGCCTTTCCCGTTGACGGTCGTCTCGTCGGAGAGGTCGTCGAGCAAACGGTTCAGCATGGCCGGCACGCCTCCAGCGGTATCGAAGTCCTTCATGTAGTAGGGACCGCTGGGCTTGATGCTGGTGAGATGAGGTACCTTCTTGGATATCTCGTCGAAGGTGCGCAGGTCGATGTCTATGCCGAAATCGGCGGCGACGGCCGGAAGGTGCAGCGCGGTGTTGCTGGAACCTCCGATGGCCATGTCCAGTATTATGGCGTTGGTGAACGATCCCTTCCTGACCACCTTGCGAGCGCTCAGGCCTTCCTTGACCAGCTCAACGATGCGTCTGCCGGTCGCCCTGGCCAGCTCCTTCTTGCGGTAATCGGTGGCCAGCATGGAGCCGCAGCCGGTGAGGCTGAGCCCCAGGGCCTCGGTCAAACAGGCCATGGTGTTGGCCGTGAACAGCCCGGAGCAGGCTCCCTGTCCAGGACAGGCGCACCTTTCTATCTCCAGCACCTCGGCCTCGCTCATCTTCCCGGCCTTGTTGGCCCCGAGCGCCTCGAAGACGCTCTGCAGGTCCAGTCCGTTCTCGTCCCTGCGGCCGGGCTCCATAGGCCCTCCGGTGAGTATGATGGTCGGTAGGTCCAGGCGTCCGGCGGCCATCAGCATGCCGGGGGTGATCTTGTCGCAGTTGGTGACGCCCACCCAGCCGTCCATGCAATGCGCCTGCACCATGATCTCCACGCAGTCGGAGATGACGTCACGGGACACCAATGAGTAGCGCATACCGGCGTGGCCCATGGCCACCCCGTCGCAGACACCAGGTACGCCGAACGTAAGGGGTACGCCCCCCGCCTCGATTATGCCCTTGCGGACCTCTTCCGCCAGCTCGTTCAGGTGAATGTGCCCGGGAACCACATCGTTCCAGGAGTTGGCGATACCTATCAACGGCTTTTCCATGTCAGCATCGGTCAGCCCGGTGGCGCGCAGCAGGCTGCGCTGTGGGGCCCGGTCCACCCCTTTCTTGACCGCGTCGCTTCGCATCGGGGACGGTTATGTTCGAACGCTTAAATTAAGTTCTTCCCTCAGTCGTCCCCGAGCTCTATGCCTTCCTTGGCGAAACGGAGCTGTAGTGAGTCCAGGAAGCCGGTCACGATCTCGTCCTTCCTGGAGATATCGCGGATCCAGATCTTGATGTCCACCTCGACCTTTTCCCGCTGGACGTCCTTTATGATGACCGAGGGGGCGAACTGGGACAGGTCCACCTTCTTCTCCAGATACCTGCTCACGCTCTTGAGCTCGAAGGTCTTGGTGACCTTCTTTCGTTCCTCCTCGCCCACGTTCGGCAGGATCAGGGGGTCCTTGTCGGCCACGTCCAGGACGGCGTTCTTGATCCCCTCGAAGTCCTTCAGAGAACGTAGCCATACCGAGACCCGGATCGCGACTATTCCCGCCCGGGAGTAATTGATGACCTTGTTGTTCACCATCACCGAGTTCGGGACGTAGAGTATGCGTCCGTCCAGGTCCTTGATGACCGTGTTCATCAGGTTGATGTCCTTGACCTTACCGATCCCGGTCACTGGAACCCCGGAGACCTCCACCCACTCGTCGATCTTCACCGGTTTGGTGAATGACATCAGGATGCCGGAGAAGGCGTTCATGAGAACCTGCTGGGAGGCCAGTGCCACGCCGATACCGAGTATTCCCAGGGAGGCCAGCAGGGCGGTCATGTCCAGTCCGAGCACCTCCCAGAAGCCCAGATAGAGACCTAGGGCGAGCACCATGTACTGTAAGAGCCTGGCCGCGGCCTTGGATTGGGTGCGTGATATTCGGCTGTCCAGGAGCCTCCTGGTGAGCATGTTCGTTCCTTTGGCCAGAACGATGGTTGCCAATACGACGATTATGAACCCTATCAGGTCGGTCACTGACAGGCCTAGCAATGTGGGGTCCGCCATCGTCCTTCAAGAAGCCGCCCCGGTTTATATTGGTTGCCCTTGGCCTATGCCCAGG
The DNA here is from genome assembly GCA_040768245.1 of Methanomassiliicoccales archaeon. Taxonomy (GTDB): domain Archaea; phylum Thermoplasmatota; class Thermoplasmata; order Methanomassiliicoccales; family UBA472; genus UBA472. The sequence goes on from JAXGNA010000004.1 coordinate 104,825, forward strand.
GATACAAGTGACATACCCCAGATTGGAATGATCACGAAAAAAGTAAGGTTTGGAAAGGGAAGATGTTGATTAAGGGATTTACGTTCAGGACCTGAGGACTATCTCGATGTTGACCCCGTCTGGGACTTGGATCCTCATCAGTTGCCTCAGGGCCCTCTCGTCCGCGTCCAGGTCGATGAGGCGCTTGTGAATGCGCATCTCCCACCTGTCCCAGGTCTCGGAACCTTCTCCGTCCGGGCTCTTGCGGCAGGGCACCTGCAACCTCTTGGTGGGCAGCGGAATCGGTCCGCGTATGGCCACACCAGTACGGGTGGAGATCTGCTTTATCTGGGTGCAGACGCTGTCCACCTTCTCCGGGTCGGTGCCGCTCAGCGATATCCTTGCTCTCTGTGCCATGTTTCAATCCCCAAAAAATGGAAAGGGAAAAAGGGGTTTACATCTCCTTCTTTTCGACATCGATGCAGACACCGGCAGCCACGGTCTGGCCCATGTCGCGGATGGCGAACCTTCCCAGCTGCGGGAAGTCCTTGGCCTTCTCCACGACGAACGGCTTGGTGGGCATGACCTTGACGATGGCGATGTCACCGGTCTTCAGGAAGGTGGGGTTCTCCTCCTTGACCTGTCCGGTCTTGGGGTCCAACTTCTTCTGGAGCTCGATGAAGGTGCAAGCGACCTGAGCGGTGTGGCAGTGGAACACCGGGGTGTACCCGACCGGGATGGCGGTGGGGTGGTTCAGCACCACGATCTGGCAGGTGAAGGTCTTGGCCACGGTCGGCGGGTTGTCGACCGGTCCGGCCACATCTCCCCTGTGCACATCGTTCTTGGCGATGCCCCTGACGTTGAAGCCGACGTTGTCGCCGGGCTTGGCGATGGGCAGAACCTCGTGATGCATCTCGATGCTCTTTACCTCGCCGATCTTGTTGGAGGGCATGAAGATGACCTTCATGTCCGGCTTCAGGACACCGGTCTCGATACGGCCGACCGGGACGGTCCCGATGCCGGTGATGGTGTAGACGTCCTGGATGGGCAGGCGCAGGGCCAGGCCCTCGGTGGAGGCGGGAACCTTCAGGTTGTTCAGGCACTCGAAGAGCGTCGGGCCCTTGTACCAGGCGGTGTTGGCGCTCTTGGTCTTGATGTTGTCGGCCTTGTAGGCGCTGATGGGAATGATCGGGATCTCATCCAGCTTGAAGCCGACGGACTTCAGGAGCTGTCCGATCTGTTCCTTCACCTTGTTGAACTGCGCCTCGTCGTAGGCCGGCTTGATGGCGTCCATCTTGTTGATGGCGATGATGATCTGCTTCACACCCAAGGTCTTGGCCAGGAACACGTGCTCCCTGGTCTGGGCCTGGGGACCCTCGATGGCGGAGCACACCACAACGGCGGCGTCGGCCTGGGAGGTACCGGTGATCATGTTCTTGACGAAGTCCCTGTGGCCAGGGGCGTCGATGACGGTGAAGTAGTACTTGTCGGTGTCGAACCGCTTGTGGGAAACGTCGATGGTCACACCGCGCTCCCTCTCTTCCTTCAAGCTGTCCATGACCCATGCGAACTCAAAGGTCGCCTTTCCCTTCTCTTCAGCCTGCTTCTTGAACTTCTCGATCACATAGGGGTCGATGGCGCCGGCCTCCAAAAGGACCCTACCGACGGTGGTGGACTTGCCGTGATCGACGTGACCTATGAATACGATGTTCATGTGAGGTTTGTCAGCCATTTGTTTTCCCTCCAGATTTTTCCTTAAATACTATTGGTTGGTTGCCTCTCGATATTATTCATTCTATATAACCGTTTTTCATCTTCAGCCGGAGTAATATCCTGCGTCGTAAGGCTGGGGGTTCAGTCCCTTCCTCTTTCTGATGTCTCCGACCACCTTGTCCTGCAGTTCCCTAGGCAGGATCACGAATCCCGAGTTCTCGGTCGACCACAGGGCGCGTCCCTGCGTAGCTCCGCGAATAGCGGAGGCGAAACCGAACATCTCGGCGACCGGGGCCTTGGCGATGATCACCGTGGCGTCGTGGTCCTGGTGGATGTCCTCGATGGTGGACCGGCGTCCCTGCAGTTCGCGGGTGACGTCGCCCATCATGTCCTGCGGGCAGTTGATGTAGACCTTCTGCATGGGTTCCAGCAGCGAACGGCCGGCCAGGCACATCGCCCCGTAGATGCCGGAGCGAGTCGCCGGGATGACCTGTCCCGGACCCCTGTGTATGGAGTCCTCGTGCAGCTTGGCGTCGACCAGCATGACCTTCAGTCCGGCCACGCGCTCGTTGGCCAACGGACCCTGGTCCATCGCCTCGTCGAAGGCCTGCTTGCACAGCTCCATGGTCTCGTGCAGGTTCTGGATACCCTTGGTGGTGTCCAGGAAGATGTTGTTGTTCTTGAACGCCACAACGCCCTTGGCCTGTTCCTTGTCCATGCCTAGGTCGCTGAGCTGCTTGGCGAGGGCCTTGGGGTCCTTTATCTTCCCCTCGGTCTTGATCTCGCCGTTCTTGATCGCCTCAACGATAGCTTCCTCGAGCGGCTCGACGATCATGTAGAACTTGTTGTGCTTGTTGGGGGACTTGCCCTCGAACGGACCGCCCCTGCCCTTGACGGCCTCACGGTAGACGACGATCGGCGCGGAGGCCTTTATGTCCACCTTGTGGTCGTTGACGATGCGGTACTGGGTGATCTCCAGGTGGAGCTCCCCCATACCGGACAGAAGGTTCTCCCCGGTCTCCTGGTTGATCTGGATCTGGATGGACGGGTCGGCCTTGCCGACGGTCCTCAGCACTTCGACCAGCTTGGGCAGGTCCTTCATGTGCTTGGCCTCGATGGCCACGGTGACCACCGGCTCAGTGTAATGGGAGATCTTCTCGAATGGTTCCATGTCCTTGTCCGAAGAGCAGGTGGCACCAGCGATGGCGTCCTTCAATCCGGAGAGAGCGACGATGTTACCGGCCTCGACCTCGTCCACGGCGATGCGGTCGGCGCCGACGCTCATGGAGACGGTCTGAACGCGGTTGGCGTTCGGCATTCCCAATATGTACATCTCCTGGCCACGGACGACCTTTCCGGAGAACATGCGCCCGACGGCCACTTCACCAGCATGGGGATCGATGATGATCTTGGTGCACATGAAGGTCGTGGGACCGTTGCGGTCGCAGTGCATCATGGCCTTGCCGACCTCGGACTCCTGGTCACCCTTCCAGATGACCGGGATACGGATCTTCTGGGCGTCCAACGGGTTGGGGACGTGGGTGATGACCATGTCCAGCAGAACCTCGTGCACCGGGGACTTCTTGGCCAGGGTCTTCTGGTCCTCGTTCTTGCAGTAGTTGTAGACGTCCTTGAAGGAGATACCGCTCTTCTTCATGTACGGGGCGGAAATGGCCCAGTTGTTGAAGGCGGAGCCGAAGGCGACGGAGCCGTCCTCGACCTTGACCTGCCACTTCTTGCGCAGGTCCTCAGGCAGGTTGGCCACGATCCTCTTGTTGACCTCGGCGATGATCTGGATGAAGCGCTGCTGCATCTCCTGCTCGGTGACCTTAAGCTCGTTGATCAGACGGTCGACCTTGTTGACGAAAAGAACCGGCCTGACCCTCTCCTTAAGAGCCTGGCGTATGACGGTCTCGGTCTGGGGCATGATGCCCTCGACCGCGCAGACCAGGATGATACAGCCGTCCAGAGCCCTCATGGCCCTGGTGACGTCCCCGCCGAAATCTACGTGGCCGGGAGTGTCGATCAGGTTGATCAGGTAGTCCTTTCCATGATAGTGGTGGACCATCGAGGCGTTGGCCGCGTTGATGGTGATGCCACGGGCCTGCTCCTGTTCGTCGAAGTCCAGCATAAGCTGCTTGCCGGCGAGGTTCTCCGACATCATACCGGCCCCGGCGATGAGGTTATCGCTCAGGGTGGTCTTCCCATGGTCGATGTGCGCGGCGGTCCCGATGTTCCTGATGAACTCAGGAGTCATCATGATGTCCTGAGCCTTCTTGATGTTGTCCTCTTTTCTGCCCATTTTCCCCACCTGGTTTAACGAGCGGAGGAAGCGACCCTTTCGATCTCTTCCTTCTTGGCCACGGAGAAACTGTTCATGTCGCCCTTGGAGGCCAGGATGAGCTCCTCAGCCAGGCACTGCTCGATGGGCTTGGTGTTCTTGAAAGAGGCGTTGACCGACCCCTTGGATATGTTGCGCAGGGCGATATCCAGCCTGCGGGAGGGAGCCACGTCCACGGCCTTCGGCACGGATATTCCTCCGAACTGCAGGCGGGTGATCTCCTCCCGGGGAGCGGCGTTCTCAAGAGCCTCGACCAGAACCTGGATGGGGTTCTTCTTGGTGCGCTGCTCGATGATCTCGAAAGCCTTCTTGGTGACGTTGTAGGCCTTTAGCTTCTTGCCGGTGAACACCTCGGTCCTCATCATGTTGTTGATCAGGCGCTCGACGATGTTGACCTTGGACTTGCCGAACCACTTGTTGGCATGCCGGGCGGTGGTGTGGGGCACGGCGGTGGGGGTCAAGTTAATGTACTTGGCCAAACCCCCGTCCTTCACTACGACCTCGCCGCTGGCGTACTTGCCGAACAGCAGGATGTTGTCAAACTTGAAACTGCTCTCTTCCACGGAAATCACCTAACCGGCTTCTCCTTCCTCCCCCTGACCAGTTCGTTCAGGGAGACGTTGTTCACCTGGATGACCTTGTATCTGACCCCGGGAATGTCACCGTAGGAACGACCCATCCTACCTCCGATGCCTTCCACAAGGACCTCGTCGTGTTCATCGATGAAGTTGATCGCGCCGTCGCCGACCGCGAAAGCGGTGATCTGGCGGCCGTTCTTGATCAACTGGACCTTTACGCACTTTCTGATGGCGGAGTTAGGCTGCTTGGCCTCGATACCGACCTTCTCCAGCACGATGCCTTTTGCCTGAGCTGCACCCTCGAGCGGATCGGACCTTTCCTTGAGCTTCAACAGCCTTCTCTTGTAAGACCTGTCGCTCCACCTGGACTTCTGCCGATCGTTCCTCAGCTTTCTGGCAGTGAATAATCCTTTTGCCAAATATTTCACCTCTAAATCAGGAGCACCGCACCTATTACCGATTTTGTATATAAGAATATGGGATTATGAACGTAGGTCAAACCATCATGCTGGACGGTATTGAGGCCTTGTGGTTTGCTGCTCATTTCGACCTAGGATACGTAGGGCGTTTCAATTCCCTTCCGGCCGGGAGGCACGGGCTTCAGTACCCTTACCAGGCGACCGGCGCCATCATAGCCATAGACCATGTAGTAGAACAGCCACCAGTTATTTAGTTCCAGCATCATGTAACGGACCTTCATCGCCTCCGAGCGGGGGGCCATGACCACTAGGCGGACCTTCTTTTTCAGGACGTCCCGATAGACCAAGAGACGGCCCTTCTCCTGCCATGAATCGGCGGTCTCGATCATTTCCTGTCCGATGAGCGAACCCTGATAGAAGACGTCGATCAGTCCGCGCCCCGCATCGTCCACCAAGAAATGGGTGGCTATGTCAGGATGGGGCAGTTCGTCCGCTATCTCCCGCAGGCGCCTCTTGGCCACCTTGAACACCAGGTCATCGGCCACGAAGGGAAATGAGGAAACGATGGGAGATAATGCTTTCCAGGGCGCTCAGGCCCTTCCCCGGGACTCCCCGCGCACCAGGGCGGTGGCCACCAGATGCGCCAGCCGGACCGGTTCGGGCAAACATCCGCGAATGGTGCAGCGGCGGACCATGGCATCGGCTTCCCGTTCCTCGACACCCTCCGAGGTTACGAACACCAGGCCGTCGGGCACCTGTACCGAGCGGACCCGGTTTTGAGATATCGCCTCGAAACGGCGCTCCCAGTCCGGGAAATGAGCTATCAAGGCGGAACGAATGGCATCCATATCGGGCTGGTCCCGAGAAATGGTCAGTACAGGAACGCCTAGGTCTCGGCTCAGGGCCCGTACGTCGACCACGTTGAAACCGCCCAATGCGGCACCGTCCAGCATGACCATGCGAACCTGTTCGGAGAAACGGGAATCCCGGACCATGCGGATTATCGCCTGGTTAGCGTCCTCGCCGTCCACCTGACAGGATGAAACCATGACCCCCTCGACATAACCGGGCGGGCAGACCAGTACACCGGCCAGCGGAGTTCGCTGCATCCCCTTGACGAAGGGCCCGTCATCGATGCCTAGCACCCGGGCCTGGTCCTTCAACTACATCAGCCCCAGGTGCCCGGTGACCCGGTCCACCTCGGCGTTGGGCGCCGGACCGATGCCCAGGCAGGTCGTGGTGTTCGGAGGCAGCTCGGTCATCCCGGCGTCGGTGATCAGGGACGTCACCAGGCCCATGTCCTCGGCGGCCTGCTTCACCTTGTAAAGTTCGGCTAGGTCCTGGACCTTGACCACCACCTTCTTCTGCCCCTCGTTGTACCATCTCTCGAAGTTCGCGGGTTTGCGCTTCTTGCTGGCCAGGGCGCAGTTCACCGCAGCGTGGGCGACCTGCGCCGCCATTTTCCCGGGAGATATCTTGAGGTCCTTGCGGACCACGATGACCATCTTGAGCTCGAATTCCATGGAGGTTCACACATCCCCGAAGGCCAGAGGGAACTGCCTGCGAAGCGCCCGTTCCTGGTTCTTCTTGGCCAGTTCGATCTTCTGTTCCACCTCTTCAGTGGTGAACTTGAAACAGACCGTCTTCCCGCAGATGGGGCAGGGGAACTCCCGGCCGTCGATGCAGTCCTGGACCAGCACGGTGATCAGGATCTCGCATTTCGGGCAGCACATCACTAGGGATTCCATGTTATCCGCCTAGCCCATTTCCTGCCGCGGATATATCCCTTTGCCGTCGGACGCGCATATTACCTTTAATATAGCGAGAGGAAATGGGGCGCTCATGTTGGAGCTAGTGAGACGCGACGGGTTGGCCCGCATATGCCGGCTGCACACCCGCCAGGGCGAGCTGGAGACGCCCTGCCTGCTGCCGGTCATCAACCCCCGGCTCATCACCATCAGTCCCAGGGAGCTTTACGACGTGTTCGGCTTCCGGGCCCTCATAACCAATTCCTACATCATCCGCAACGACCCGAAGATAAGGGAGGATGCGCTTAACAGGGGATTGCACGCCATTCTCGATTTCCCTGGAGTGATCATGACCGACTCCGGGACCTTCCAGTCGCACATGTACGGCGAGGTGGACCTGGTCAACCGGGAGATCGTGGAGTTCCAGAGGGACATCGGCTCCGATATCGGAACGGTGCTGGACATCTTCGCGGAGCCGGATTGGAGCAAGGAGCGCACCGCCGAATCGATCGAGGTCACGTTGGAGAGGACGAAGGAAGCGGCGGAGCTCAAGGGGGAGATGCTTCTGGCGGGCGTGGTGCAGGGCTCGATCTATCCTGATCTGCGTGAAATGTGCGCCCGCCGACTGTCGGAGATGGGAGTGGACGTCAATCCGGTGGGAGGCGTCGTCCCGCTGATGGAGACCTACCGCTTCGCCGAGCTGGTGGACGTGATCGTGGCGGCCAAGAAAGGCCTGCGGCCGGACCGCCCGGTGCATCTCTTCGGCGCGGGGCATCCCATGCTGTTCGCTTTGACGGTATTGCTCGGCTGCGACATGTTCGACTCGGCCTCCTACGCCAAGTTCGCCCGTGACGACCGTTTCATGTTCCTGGAAGGGACTTTCCGATTGGCCGATATGAGGTCACTGGAATGCAACTGCCCGGCCTGCCAGGGACACGACCTGGAGGAGATCAGGGCAATGCCTCCGGCCAAGCGGACCGCGCTGATCGCCAGGCATAACCTATGGATCTCCAAGATGGAACTGGAACGGGTCAAGAGGGCGATATTGGAGGGGGACCTCTGGGAACTGGTGGAAAGACGTTGCCGCTCGCACCCGGCGCTGCTTGACGCGTTGAGAGCTTTGGGAAAGCACCAGGAGTTCCTGGAGAGGTATGAGCCGCTGTCCAGGGAGCACGCTTTGTTCTATACCGGCCCGGAGACGCTGAACCGGCCGGCCTTCCTGAGATATCAGAAGCGGCTGAAGGAGAGGTACGAACACCCCCGGACCGAGGTGGGTATGACCTTCGAGGAGCCGGAGAAGCCTTATTCCAGAACTCTGCGCCCGGCCATGGACTCGATACTGGAGATAAGCGATGCTCATTTCCACGTGATCTCGCCTTTCGGACCGGTGCCTATCGAGCTGGACGAGATCTATCCCATATCCCAGTCCCTATTCCCGAAGAACCAGGACCAGCAGACCGTGGAGCGCACCAGGGAGCTGATGGAAGAGCTCGGGCATACCCACAGCTACAAGATGGGAGCCATCTGGGATGGGGACGATACATTGGAGTTCCTGAAGATGTTCTCGCAGGGAAAAGGTAATTTCGACATAGATATGGCCAGAGTGCGCGCGGTGGCCGACTACCAGTTCGGGAAGGGCGCCGCCGATGCCCTGCTCGCAGGGAACGTCGGTCTGGTCAAATCAAAGAACGTGGACCGAATCCGCAATGTGCTGGTGGACGGGGAGCACGTGGTGTCGATGCGGGCCGAGGACGGCTTCCTGACCCTCCGCCCGGCCGGAGCTAGAAGATTATTGAAGGGCATCCCCTCGCCCAGGATGAGGGTGACCATACAGGACGACGCGGTGGAGTTCAACAAACAGGGCAAGAACGTGTTCTGCTCCTTCGTCACCGACGCCGATCCGGATATCCGGTTGCAGGACGAGGTCATGGTGGTGGACAAGGACGATAACCTGGTGGCGATAGGCAGAGCGCAGCTGACCCGCGAGGAGATGTTGAGCTTCAGGAAGGGCGTGGCCGTGAAGGTCAGAGAAGGAGCCTAGTCCTCCACGTCGGTGATCTCCTCGGCCACCTTCAGGCAGGCCATGAGGTCCTCGATGGTGTGCAGCAGGGACATCAGGCTCTTGGCCTGGCATTCCACCTTTAGAACGGAACCTTCCACCCAGGACCTGGCATGTTCACCGTTGTCCATCTCCAGTGAGCGATTGACGTTGAAGGCGCGTTCCTCGCTTCCCAGGTCCAGTTCCAGAAGGCAGCTCGCTTCCACGGACCGCTCATGTTCGAGAGGGGATAAAATCCCTTTGCTATACTGAGAAAAATGAATGGTAGCCCCGTCCAGATTCGAACTGGAGTCACCGGCTCCAAAGGCCAGCATGATTGACCACTACACTACGGGGCTCTAATCCCCTCGATGCGATATCCCCTATTTAATTTTCCATCCCTGGGACGATGACCCCGTAAAGATGGGTGGAGGCGTGGCCGGTGATCTTCACGTTGACCCTCCGCCAAAGCTCATGGTCGCCCTTGATCACTACCGGCAGGTAATCATCAGTGCGGGCCATGACGCTGCTTCCCTTGCCCTTCTCATCGATTAGGACCGAGTAGACACGCCCGACCTTTGATGCGTTGATCTCGGAGGAGATGCGGAATCGCAGACGGGTAAGTTCCCGGGAGCGCTCCTTGGAGACCCAACCGGGAACCTGCCCCTTCATCCCGTCAGCCACCGTGCCCGGGCGGCGGGAGAACCTGGTGACGTTGATTATGTTCGGCCTGAGCTGTTCCATGAGCTCCACCGTGCGATGGTGGTCGTCCTCGGTCTCCCCGGGGAACCCGGTGATCACGTCGGTCGAAAGCGTTAGCTCGGGAAGCGAGGAGCGCAACCGCCGGACCATTTCCAGGTATTCTTCTGAGTGGTAAGCCCTTCCCATCTCCCGGATGACGCGGTCGCTGCCGCTCTGCACCGGCAGATGAAGGAACCGGTAGACCTTGGGATGACGGTACGCCTCGACCATACCATCCAATATCTCGGCCAGGTTGTCAGGGTTCATCATGCCCACCCGGACCCGGAAATCACCTGGAACATCACATATGGCCCTGAGCAGGTCCGGCAAGCGGTCGTTACCGTCCATTCCATAAGCGGCGGTGTCCTGGGAGGTCACCAGTATCTCCTTGGCCCCTTGGCCTAAGGCCTGGTCGACCCGGTGCACCAATCCTTTCAAGGGATAACTGACCAGGTCCCCCCGGGCTAGCTTAGTGATGCAATAAGAGCAGGAACCGTTGCATCCCTGGGCGATGGGAAGCACCAGCTGTCCATGACCTCCGGACACTATCGCCTCGGCGCCCCTTGGGAGCTCGTGCTCCAGGAGCGTCATGAAACGCGGATAGTCCGACGTGCCGCTTATGAGCGCCTCCGGGAACTCCTCCCGCAACCGTTCCGGACCTACCGAGGCCATGCAGCCCACGATCAGGAGCTTCTTTCCCTGGTCCCGAAGATGGCGCAGGCGCCGAAGGATCTTCCTCTCCGTTGGCTCGATGACCACGCAGGTGTTGATCAGGGCCGCGTCCGCATCGTTCTCGTCGAAAACCTGCCGATGGCCGAGCGAACCTAGGTAGGCGGCTAGCTCCGCCGACTCCCCCTGGTTCATGGTGCATCCGTAGGTCTCGACGATGAACTTCACGGCGGCTGATACGCCATCTATTTATTATAGATAGTCCGAAAGGCCTTCGGTCGTCGACGCATGCTTGTTGACATCCTCTACCTTCTGGGCGGTCTCGCCCTCCTCGTCGTAGGAGCCAACCGACTGGTGAAAGGAGCCTCGGCCCTGGCCGCAGCGCTAGGCGTAAGCACTTTCGTCATCGGCCTGACGGTGGTGGCCATGGGCACCTCCGCCCCGGAAGCCTCCCTGGCGATAATTTCCAGCTTGGAAGGTGATGCATCTATTTCCTTCGGTAACGTCATGGGTGCCAACGTCGCCAACATCGGGGTGGTGCTCGCGGCGGCCTGCATCATCTGTCCCATCGCTTCGGGCATGACCCTGCTGCGCCGGGAAGCGGTCTTCCTGATAGTCTCGATATTGGCCGTGGCCGCCCTGGCTTACAACGGGATCATCGACCGGGGCAATGCCCTGGTGCTGATCGCCGCCGCGGTGGCCTTCAATTACTTCGTCCTCAGGTCGGCAAGGGTGGAACGTGCCGCTAAACGAATAGACCAGGTGGAAGAAAAACCGACCATGGAAAGATGGCGGATGCTGACCTACATCGTCGGCGGGCTTGTGCTCCTGATAATCGGGTCGGAAATGGTCATGCGCGGCGGGGTGGGACTGGCCACAGAGCTGGGCGTGGATGAGTTCACCATCGGACTGACCATCGTGGCCATTGGAACGACCATGCCGGAGCTTGCCGTTTCCATATCCTCCGCCTGCCGCCTGGAGACGAACCTGCTGCTGGGTAACGTGCTGGGCAGCAACATCTCCAACAGCCTACTGATCGTGGGAATGGCAGGATTGTTCTCGCCCATCGCTGTCCCGGGGAACTTTTTCACCCTGGTGCTGCCGATGACCTTGATAATGTACGCTGCCCTGGTGGCGTTCATGTTCCGGGGAAGGAAGCTGAACCGCAGCACCGGGATACTTCTGATGAGCGTCTACGTAGCGTACATCGTGTTGGTAATGATCTCCTGAGAAAGCGGGCGGCCTGAAGAGCATCAGGACTGTTGGCTCTTGTTGGCCTCTTTCTTGAGCTCCGCATCGTACATGGCGTCGATCATGGCCCCGAAGAAGCAGCATGGCTTGTACTCTCCTTCGGGCGCCTCGGCGGCCTTCTCGTTAGCACCCATCAGAGTAACGTTGGGGTGGCCATCCATGAGCACCATGAGCAGCCATTCCTTGTCCTGCTCGTTCTCATAATGCAACGAACCGATCTCGTGCTCCCCTTCCATGTCCACCTTGGCCAGGTGGATGTGCCCTCCCTGCGCTTCGTTCTTGACCGTCAGAGTGATGAGCATGGTTTCACCTCGATATCGGCCCGCGCTGCGGCCACTTGTAATAGTTGTCCACGAAGCATCCGGTGGGATTGTCCTTGTCCATGAAGCTGACCTCAGGATGGCCTTTCATCAGCATGTCCAGGAGCACATCCCTCTCGTCCTTGTTGGCGTATTTCAGAGTACCTAGGATGTGCGTACAGGTTATGGACCCCCGCTTCCACAGTTCGAGCACGCCGCTGCCATCCTCGTTCTCCAGCACCTTCATGTTGATGTATAGAGCCATAGAACCGACCTTTTTTACAAATCTTGAATGATTTGGGAAGGTAGGAGGTAGGTATATGGTTTTGTTGGTTTTAGATGATCGATCGAAAATATGGTCCCGATAAAATGCTGCAAGAATAATGATGGAATGGCGCGAAGGGGGGGATTTGAACCCCCGGGTCCTTGCGGACAATGGATTAGCAATCCATCGCCTTGCCGGGCTGGGCCACCTCCGCTTTTCGGCCTCAAAAGCAGGAGTCGTTATTAATAGCTTTTGCATGTCCCCCCTTACCACTCCAGCATAGTTTTTGACCAGTACTGCGATGGGTTCGGACGGTGCGCGTGCGGACCTTCGTGCACATTTCGATCTGTCGTCTGTTGAGTAGACCTCCAACTCCCTTTTGGGAGGTGCTGGGACGGAAAAGGTGATATACCCCGGGTGAATAGGTGGTGATGGAAGCGTTGAAACCGCTTCGACTGAGGCGCTTTAGCCGCTTCAAAAAATTAGAACCCCGAAACGGTTATATAATAGACCGAAGTTAAGGGGATTCTGCGCTGAAACACAGCGTCAAAAACGCCGAACTGGATGCTTGCATCTAGGGGGGCGAAAGGAATGGGAATGGAGAAACAAGATCTCCGTCGAAATGCGTCGACGTGCTCTCTTGTTTCTGACGCTCGATGGCAGTAACATTTCTTCGGAAGTGGTACTGCTGGTGAAACTTGGTAACTCTGCCAATTTCTACAAGATAACATCCTAGGCGATCAATTAATGGTTGTCGAAGGATCAATTCCGGTTGATCCTGCCGGCGGCCACCGCTATTGGAATTCGATTAAGACATGCGAGTCGAGAGTCGCAAGGACTCGGCGGACCGCTCAGTAACACGCGGATAACATGCCCTTGGGTGGGGGATAACCTCGGGAAACTGAGAATAATACCCCATAGATCTAGAAAGCTGGAATGCTTTTAGATCGAAAACTCCGGTGCCCAAGGATTGGTCTGCGGCGTATCAGGTTGTAGTGGGTGTAACGGACCCCCTAGCCTATGACGCGTAAGGGCCTTGAGAGAGGGAGCCCTGAGATGGACTCTGAGACATGAGTCCAGGCCCTACGGGGCGCAGCAGTCGCGAAAACTTCACAATGGGGGAAACCCCGATGAGGGAATTCCAAGTGCCAGCACATTGTGTTGGCTGTTCTCTGGTCTAAAAAACCGGAGAAGTAAGGGCCGGGTAAGACGGGTGCCAGCCGCCGCGGTAATACCCGCGGCCCAAGTGGTGGTCGATATTATTGAGCCTAAAACGTCCGTAGCCGGTCTTGTAAATCCTTGGGTAAATCGACCAGCTCAACTGTTCGAAGTCCGGGGAGACTGCAAGACTTGGGATCGGGAGAGGTGAGAGGTACTTCTGGGGTAGGGGTAAAATCCTGTAATCCTAGAAGGACCACCGGTGGCGAAGGCGTCTCACTAGAACGAATCCGACGGTGAGGGACGAAGCCCTGGGGCGCAAACGGGATTAGATACCCCGGTAGTCCAGGGTGTAAACGCTGCGGGCTTGGTGTTGGGGGTCCTTTGAGGGCGCCCAGTGCCGGAGAGAAGTTGTTAAGCCTGCTGCTTGGGGAGTACGTCCGCAAGGATGAAACTTAAAGGAATTGGCGGGGGAGCACCGCAACGGGAGGAGCGTGCGGTTCAATTGGATTCAACGCCGGACAACTCACCAGGAGCGACGGTTACATGAAGGCCAGGCTGATGACCTTGCCTGATTTTCCGAGAGGTGGTGCATGGCCGTCGTCAGTTCGTACCGTAAGGCGTTCTCTTAAGTGAGATAACGAACGAGACCCTCACCGCTAATTGCTAGTGTTCTCTCCGGAGGGCACGCACATTAACGGGACCGCTGTCGCTAAGACAGAGGAAGGAGAGGTCAACGGTAGGTCCGTATGCCCCGAATCTCCTGGGCTACACGCGCGCTACAAAGGTTGGGACAATGGGCTCCGACATCGAAAGGTGAAGGCAATCTCGAAACCCAATCGTAGTTCGGATTGAGGGTTGTAACTCACCCTCATGAAGCTGGATTCCGTAGTAATCGCTTGTCAACATCAAGCGGTGAATATGCCCCTGCTCCTTGCACACACCGCCCGTCAAACCACCCGAGTTGGGTTTCAGTAAGGATATCTCGTTTTGGGGTCTTCGAACTGAGATTCAGCAAGGAGGGTTAAGTCGTAACAAGGTATCTGTAGGGGAACCTGCAGATGGATCACCTCCTACGCAAGGGGAAACACTGTGAAGCTACATGGCATTACGTGTGTTTCCCCCACCAATTCCGGCAGGGTTACCAGGCACTAAAAACAACATCGAGCGTCCCCATTCTAGCTTAATTTTTATTATTCCTCTATTCAACGCTGTTATCATCCAGACATTCAAAACAGAAGTCATAAATATCCTTCCAGGATATCGAGAGTTCCCGTGAAGGTATGAAATACATTTTTGTCACGGGCGGAGTCATTTCTGGTTTGGGCAAGGGCATAACCGCGTCGTCCATCGGGCGTCTTCTGAAATCCCGGGGGATCAAGGTCACGGCCATCAAGATCGATCCCTACCTCAATGTGGATGCTGGAACGATGAACCCCTTCGAACATGGCGAAGTTTACGTTCTCGACGACGGCGGCGAGGTGGACCTGGACCTCGGTAACTACGAAAGGTTCCTGGACATCAGTTTAACGAGCGCCCATAACATCACCACCGGAAAGGTGTACAAGTCGGTGATCGAGAAGGAGCGCACCGGCGAGTACCTGGGCAAGACCGTTCAGATCATCCCCCACATAACCAACGAGATCAAGGCGCACATCGTGAACGTGGCCGAGGCCACCGGGGCGGACGTATGCATCGTCGAGCTGGGCGGCACCGTAGGTGACATAGAGTCCATGCCTTTCCTGGAAGCCGTCCGGCAGATGAACCAGGACCTGGGGAAAGGCCGCAACTGCCTTTTCGTGCATACCACCCTGGTACCGGTGATGGGTACCGTGGGCGAACAGAAGACCAAGCCCACCCAGCACTCGGTCAAGGAGCTGAGGGCCATCGGCATTCAGCCGGACATACTGGTCGCCAGGTGCAAGGAGCCCCTGGAGGAGTCCATAAGGCGCAAGATATCCCTGTTCTGCGATGTACCGATCGAGGCGGTGGTCACCGCCGCCGACGCCCGCTCCATTTACGATGTGCCCATGGCGTTGGAGGATCAGAACCTTACCGATTACGTGATGCAGCGCTTCGGGCTGACGGCCAGAGCGGACGAGCTGTCGGAATGGAAGGCTTTCGCCAACCGCATCCATGACCAGGAGCGCATCGTTCGCATCGCGTGCGTGGGCAAGTACACCAACCTGGCGGATTCCTACATCTCGCACCTGGAGGCGTTCCACCACGCTGGGGCGGAGGCTGGCGCGAAGGTGCAGGTGGTGTTCGTCGATTCAGAGGTCGTCCAGCAGTACGGGATCACCGAGGAGCTGCTGGGAGCGGACGGTATACTCATCCCGGGAGGATTCGGCACCCGCGGTATCGAAGGAAAGATCGCCACCGCCAAGTTCGCCCGGGAGAACCGCATTCCTTTCTTAGGCGTATGCTTAGGTTTCCAGATCGCCACCATAGAGTTTGCCAGGAACGTCCTGGGCATGGAAGGAGCGAACAGCACCGAGTTCGATCCCGATACCCCCTTCCCGGTGGTCGACCTGCTTCCGGAGCAGAAGAACGTTAAGAAGATGGGCGCCACGATGAGACTGGGAGCGCAGCCGGTCATGGTGGAGGAGGGTTCGAAGGCGTACGAGCTCTACGGCAAGGCGCTGATAATGGAACGACACCGCCACCGGTTCGAGGTCAACCCGAAGCACATCGAGGAGCTGGAGAAGGGCGGCTGGAAGTTCACCGGCCGTTCCGCCGACGGGATCAAGATGGAGATCGGGGAGATGACCGGTTACGATTACTACGTCGCCTCGCAGTTCCACCCCGAGTTCAAGTCCCGGCCCAGGAAGCCGTCGCCGCTGCACTATGGACTGGTCAGGGCCGCAGTGGCCCGCAAGTACGGCGGGACCCAATAAGCTTTATATCGCATGGGGGACTTGAAGGGCCGATAGACATGGCTAGTGACGATTACCTTTCCCTTCTGGACCGGGCCAAGACACAGCTGCCGGAGACCATCGAGAAGCACGAGCGTTTCGTGGTCCCCGAGCCCGATGTGTTCCAGGAAGGAAAGACCACCGTGTTCCGCAACTTCGGGGACGTGGTGGACACCCTGCGCCGCGAGCCGGAGCAGATCCTGCAGTACCTGCTGCGAGAGCTGGGAACGCCAGGCACCATGGAGGGCCGCCGGGTGATATTCAAGACCCGACTCACCCCACAGCAGATCGCGGACAAGATCCAGAATTACGTCGATACCTTCGTACTGTGCTCGGAATGCGGAAGGCCGGACACGCACATCAACAAGGAGGACCGCGTCCTGATCCTGGAATGCGAGGCCTGCGGCGCGCACCGACCGGTCAACGTTCGTAAGGTCCAGAAGCCCAACGAGGAAGGGCTGCGGGAAGGCGGCATATACGAGATGATGATCGAGGACGTGGGCAAGAAGGGAGATGGAGTGGCCCGCATGTTCGACTATATCATCTACGTTCCCGGGACGGTCAAAGGTTCCCGCGTTAAGGTCAAGGTGGCCAAGATCACTGGCAAGGTCGCCTACGGGAACGTTTCCGTGGAGTGATCAGGCGAAGTATCCGCAGTTCGAACGGTCGAAATCGGACACCAGCTCGATGTCCAGTTCTCCGTCCGTATCCTTCGTTGCGCCGTAGCTCACGTTGGGCAGGAACCTGGACAGGTCCATGGCCATCATGGTGGCCATATGCCCCTCTCCCAGGACCGCCCGGCTTATCTGATAGGTCCTCCGGCGCACCTCGGCCTCGTCCATGAACCCCAGGCTGTGCAGGTATTCGTGCAGCAGAATGTGGAAGCAATAGGCCCGGTAACGCTCCTGGTCCTTGGCCAGGGAGGCCATCGGCGCCCTGTTCATCACGATGATGTTGGTGGCCGAGGGATAAAGCCCGCCGACCATGTGCATAGGGTTCCCCCCTAGGTCCGCCAGCCCCAGCATCAGGCCGGCCCTGGACATTCCGGTGGTGCAGCGCACCGCCTCCTTCACCACCTCGAATATCTCGGGCAGGCCGTTCGCTCGCCCCAATCGATTCCCGATCCTTTCGTCCTTCATCTCGACGTCGCTTCGGAGCGCCGCGTAGTTCATACCTTCCCGCCGTTCCGGCGGCGGCAACCGTTTTATCCGCGGAACCGCATGGCCATGCATGCGCACCGCCAGGCAGTACCTGATGATGACGGGCATGTTCCTGGCCGTGCCGGTCCTGGCATTGCTCATGGTGCCCGGGGTTCCCTCCGGCTACCGAGCCTTCTCGGACCAGAACGATCCTACCAGTCCGCTCTTGTACATAGCGCTCGTACTGGCCATGACCGGGGTGATGCTCCTGCTCATCAAAAGGTCCAAGGTCGGTCTTCTGAAGGCCATCCTGTTCACGGCCATGGGACTGGGGCTCTTCTCCATCGGGTCGCTGTTCTTGATGCTGGCCGGTCTTCCGGAAATTCCATCCCTGGCCTTCGGCATCTTCCTGGCCGCTTTCCTGGTCCTCCTTCTTCTGAAATTCCCTCGCTGGTACGTGGTGAACGGGGCAGGACTTGTTCTTGGGGTGGGGGCCGCCCTGGTCCTGGGCCTCTCGCTAGGCATACTGCCCTCGCTGATCCTGCTGACCCTATTGGCGGTGTACGACGCGCTCTCGGTCTACGTCACCAAACACATGCTCACCCTGGCCGAGGGCGTGGGTGACCTTGGACTTCCGATAGTGCTCATCGTACCGGGCAAGGACGGGGCGCAGGGCAGGAAGCTGGACCTTCACGACCGCAGCAAGGATGCTGAACGGCAGATGATGCTGATGGGACTGGGCGACGCCATAATCCCCTCGGTTCTGGTCGTGTCCGCCGCCGCTAACCTGTCCCCGGTAAGCTCCACGGGGTGGGCATCCCCGGCCATGACCGTGGCCGCGCTCACCCTCGGCGCGGTGTTCCTGGGCTTCCTGTCCCTGATGTTCCTGATATCCAAGGGACGGCCGCAGGCCGGGCTGCCCTTTCTGAACGGTTTTGCCATCATCGGTTTCACCGCCGCCTATCTTCTGGTATACCAGGACCTGGGCTTCGGCTTCGCCTGAGAAAAAAGTTTATCCCTGGCCCCTATATGCCGAGGCATGGGCGGCAGATACCTGGTGCTTTCGGACGTGCACCGCCGGGAATGGGTGCCGGCGGCGGCCGGGGAGCTTATCAAGGAGCATTCCCTGGACGCGGTGGTGCTGCTCGGGGACATCACCCATTTCGGCCCGCCGCAGTTCGCCGAGGAGTTCATCAGGGGGCTGAGCGTCAAATGCTACGCGGTCCCGGGCAACTGCGATCCCCTGGGCACCGAGGCCTTCATCAAAAGCGTCGGAACGTCCCTGCACGGGGTCAAGGTACAGATCGACGGGCGGACCTGGGGCGGGTTGGGCGGCTCCAATCCCAGCATATTCCGGACCCCGTTCGAGATGTCTGAGGAGGAGATCGCCCGAAAGCTGGAACCGGTCATGGAACCCGGAATGATCTTAGTGCTGCACAACCCCGCCTACGGCACCTTCGATACCACCTTCTCCGGGAAGCACGTGGGCAGCACCGCGGTGGCCGAGGCGATCGGTAGAGGCAAACCTTCGGTGGTCCTGTCCGGCCATATCCACGAGGATCGCGGCGTTGAGCTCAAGGACGGGGTCTGGTACATGAACCCCGGAGCGGCCAAGGACCGCTATGCCGGGATGATGGAACTGGGCGATGAGGTCAAGCTCACCTTACTGGACCTCTAGGCCGGAAGCCAAGGTTTTTATATACATGTCCATTTAGGTGGCTCAGGATTGCTATGGCATTATGGCAAGGTAGGTCTAAGAGGAAGCCCACTGGCGGGCGTTTGACACTGTCTAGGAAGAAGCGCAGGTTCGAGATCGGGAAGGAGCCTGTCTTCACCTTCGTAGGCAATGAGAAGCGCCAGGTGTCCAGGGTGCGCGGGGCGAACGTCAAGGTGCGCCTGCTGAAGGCACAGTTCGCCAACGTGGTCGACCCGGCCACCAACAAGACCCAGAAGGTCAAGATCATCACCGTCAAGGAGAGCCCCTCCAACCCCAACTACGTTCAGCGCAACATCATCACCAAGGGCGCGGTCATCCAGACCGAGCTAGGCCTGGCCAAGGTCACCTCCCGGCCGGGACAGGACGGCGCCATCCACGCCATCCTGGTGAAGGAGTAAGGCTGACGGGTTTTTCATGGCCCTGGACGAAGACACCGCATGGGTGCTCTGGCCGGAATATTTCGACCGGTCGAGGCCCCGGTCCCAGGGCCGCAAGGTCAAGAAGGGCGCGGCCATAAACGATCCGAACGTGGACCAATTATCGGCTGCCTTGAGGCAGCTCGGTCTACAGCACAAGATAGAGCGGGAGAAGAAGTATCCCGCCAACTGGTTCTCCAGTGATGGACGGGTATTGGTCGAGAAGACCATGCCCAAGTCCCAATTGGTAAAAAAGGTGGGAGAACTGCTGATTAAGGCTCAGCGGTCCTGAGGGGTCTCGACCTCTTCCACCAGCTTCTTCCCGGCGGAGACGCTGTCCACGGAGTGGATGACCGCCCCGGAGTCTATGATGACCTCTTCCACGTCCTCGTAGTTTATGGCCACGCCTTCGATGGTTATCTTGATGCTCTCCGTCTCCTGGTCCACCTCGTCCAGGGTGCAGTTGACGCCGGAGACGCCTTCCACAACGCTGAGCCTGTTGGCCAGATCGATTATTGATGGATGATGGGGTTTGAGCACGTCGAGCACTAAGCGTTTGATCTCGGACATTTGAATATCTTCCAGCGTTAAAATGGAATCCTGATATAAATTGGTTGTTGATGGCCTGGAAAGGATTATTCACCTCCCCGGCCATCTACCTCGCATGATAGAGCGGGAGGAGGTCCGGGTACTGGATATCAATTCGGAGTTCCTGGGGGTGCCCACGGAGGTCCTGATGGAGAACGCGGGCTGGGCCTTGGCCCAGGAGATCACCTCCCGCTTCGGTGACGGGTTACGCATCGCCATACTTTGCGGGAAGGGCAACAACGGCGGGGACGGTCTCGTGGCCGCCCGGGCGCTCACCAAGAGCAACCGGGTGAGGGTGTTCCTGGCCTTGCCGCCGTCGGAGATAAGCACCCCCGAGGCCCGCATCAACTTCGAGAAGGTGGAGGAGCTGCACAAGGTGTACGCCGGAGAGGACCTCTCCAGCTACGATGTGCTGGTCGACGCCCTTCTGGGCGTGGGTGCCAAAGGGGAGCCGAAAGGCGCCTATGCTGAGATAGTCAAGGCCATGAACGCCTCGGGTAGGCCGGTGGTTTCGGTGGACGTGCCTTCCGGCCTGGGCAGCCCCTTGGCGGTCCGACCGCAGCTAACCGTGACCTTCCACGACCTCAAGACCGGGATGGACCAGGCAGGCTGCGGCGAGATCGTGGTGGCCGACGTGGGGATACCCGCCGACGCGGAGAGGTTCGTTGGCCCGGGCGACCTGGTGCATTACCCGGTGCCGTCGCCAAACGCCCACAAGGGACAGAACGGCCGGCTGCTGGTCATAGGAGGCGGCCCTTACACCGGAGCGCCGGCCCTGGCCGGGATGGCCGCCTATCGCATCGGTGCCGACCTGGTGTTCCTGGCCTGCCCGGAGAGCGTGAGCGGGGTGGTGGCCTCCTACTCGCCGAACCTGATCGTGGTTCCCCTAAAAGGAAAGCGGCTGGGACCTGAGCACGTCGCATCGTTGGTCGCTCTGTCCGAAGGAGCGGACGCGGTGCTGCTGGGACCAGGCCTGGGTGATGATCCGGCGTCCCTGGAGGCGGTGCGCTCCTTCATCGCCAGCTGTAATCGGCCGATGGTGCTCGACGCCGACGCCCTGAAGGCGGTGGGCGGGCACCTGGACATCCTGCGGCACAAGGCCGGCGTGCTCACTCCCCACCATCGCGAACTGGAAATGCTGATCGGACACCCAGTGACCTCCGACGCCCGCGAGGAGTTCACCCTCGAGCTGGCGAAGGCCACGGGCTGGACGGTCCTGCTGAAGGGACATGTCGACCTGGTCACGGACGGCCGACGGATCAAAATGAACCGGACCGGGAACCCGGGGATGAGCGTGGGGGGCACCGGGGACGTGCTGGCGGGAATAACCGCCGGATTGCTGGCCAAGAAGGTCGTGCCGTTCAATGCCTCGCGCATCTCGGCCTTCATCAACGGTTCGGCCGGTGACCTGGCCTTCGAGAAGAACAGCTATGGGCTGGTGGCCACCGACCTGCTGGAGAGGATACCGCAGGTCCTCCGCCGCAGCCTTTCCAGGATATGACGAGGTATGTGACATGAAGATAGGGTTCATCTCCGACGTGCACGCCAACCTGCCCGCCCTGGAGGCGGTGCTCAGGGACATGTCCGTTCGCAATGTCGGTCAAGTATACTGCGCCGGGGACATCCTGGGCTATTATACCTATCCGGACGAGGTGGTGGAGCTGCTCCGGCGGAAGGGCGTCCACTGCATAGCTGGCAACCATGACCGGGCGGTGCTGGTGGGAACCAAGGGGATGAACAGCATAGCCGCGGCGGCCATCGAGTGGACCAGGGAGCACATGTCCTTGTCGACCTACGAATACATCCAGGACCTTCCCAATTCCATACATCGGCCGGTGGAGGAGGTCATGGTGGCCGTGCACCACGGCTCCCCGCGCCACATGTCCGAATATGTTTTCGAGGAACATGTGAGCGACGAGCTGCTGGCCACTGCCGGCGCCAAGCTGCTGGTCCTGGGGCATACGCATCAGCCTTACCAGGTCCAGTTCCCCACCGGGCATGTGATCAACCCGGGTTCGGTCGGTCAGCCGCGGGACGGCGATCCGAGGGCCTCCTACGCCATACTTGACTCCTCGGAATGGACGTTCTCCACCGTGCGGGTGCCCTATGACCAGAGGCCGGTCATGGACATGGTGAGGGAGAACCATCTCCCGGATATGCTGGCCTCCCGACTGCTCCGAGGTACCTAGATGCCCTATGAGGCCTCCCCGATCCCGGACCGACCGGTGCTGGAACTCGTCGGCGAGGAGCGGGTTCTGTGCGTCGGCGACCTGCATATCGGGATAGAGGCGGACATGCGCTTCCGCGGGGTCATCGTCCCATCCCAGACACATCGCATGGAGAAGGAGCTCAAGGACCTGGCGGAGGGCGTGGACCGTCTGGTGGTCATCGGGGACGTCAAGCACCAGGTGCCCGGTTCCACTAAGCAGGAGCATATCGAGGTCCCCCGCTTCTTCAACTCCCTGCTCAACCACTACCCACGAATAGACCTGGTGAAGGGGAACCACGACACGGACATCGAGCGCATGCTGCCCTCCCGGGTGACCGTGCACGACCAAGGAGGTTTCGTGATGGACGAT
The DNA here is from genome assembly GCA_040768245.1 of Methanomassiliicoccales archaeon. Taxonomy (GTDB): domain Archaea; phylum Thermoplasmatota; class Thermoplasmata; order Methanomassiliicoccales; family UBA472; genus UBA472. The sequence continues at coordinate 127,378 of JAXGNA010000004.1, forward strand.
GTTGGATTCGTCCATGGACACGCCTGGCCCTCGGAGGAGGTGATGTCCTCCCGGCTGCTGGTCATGGGGCACAATCATCCCGCGGTGATATTCGAGGACGGGCTGCACCACAACCAGGTCGAACGGTGCTGGGTGCGTTGTCGCTTCAAGGGCACCATCGACCGCTACCCCAGGGTGCCGGAGGAGGCCATCATGATCCCGGCCTTCAACCGCTCCCTGGGCGGAGGGCCCGTCAACCTGGAGGGACCTAGGATGTTGGGACCCCTGCTCTCCAACGAGCTGGTGGACCTGGAGAACGGGCAGGTGTACCTGATGGATGGACTTTTGTTAGGCACCGTCTCATCGCTGAGGGTGAAGAGACGAGGGTACTTCCGCCTGGAAGACTGAGATCTTCAGCGCTCTCGCCGTTCTGAAAAAATAAAAAAAGGAAAAGGTTGGGAAGAAGGGATTTAGCAGTTGCGGGACAGGGTCTTGTAGACCGAACCGTCCGAGCACCTGATGACCGCGTCCATGGGCATCTGGCCAGGAAGGGTGTGCGTGGCGCAGCTGTTGCACGGGTCGTAGGCGCGGTAGGCCATCTCCACGGCGTTCAGCAGACCGTCGGACACCTCCCAGTTCTTGATCAGGGCGGTGGCGGCCTTGCGGACGCTGAGGTTCATGGGGGCGTTGTTGTTGGTGGTCCCCACGACCAGGTTCACGTCGGTGGTTATGCCGTTCTTGTCCGCGACGTAGTGGTGCACCAGAGTTCCGCGCGGGGCCTCCAGTATACCGACTCCCTCGCCCGGCTCCTTCACCGGGTTGCGCACGTGCTTTCCGGTGATCTCGGGGTCCTGGGACAGCTCCAGCAGCCTCTCGGCCGCGTACAGCATCTCGATCACCCGGGCCCAGTGGGTGGCCATGGTGAAGTGCACTGGCCCCTTCACGCCCAGATCGCGGAAGGTTCCGTGGTACTTCTCGAACTCGGCCTGCGCCAGCGGGGTGGTGAAGCCCTTGGAGACGTTCAGCCTGGAGAGCGGGGTGGCGCGGTAGATGCCGCTGTCCTTCCCGTCCACCAGTCCCTTCCAGCCGACCGGCTTGAAGTAGCAGAACTTCTCGTACGACCAGGGCAGGGTGTGCTCGGCGATGTACTTCAGGTAGTCGCGGCCGCCCTCCTTGTACCTGGCGACCTCCTCTCCGGTGGGGGAGATCATCTTCTGCGTTCCGTCGTAGAAGTTTATCTTGTCGTTCTTGTCGACGGTACCCAGGTAGTAGGTCTCGTGGTAATAGACGTCCTTGTTGACGATCAGGTTCAGGTAATCCTGGTTCTTCAGCACAACATCAGCGAACAGCTGGTTGGTGAACTTGCCGAACTCCACGCAGGACTTGGCCATGGCCTCGATCTTGGCCCGCTCGTCCTCGTTGATGCTCTTGGCGAAACCGCCGGGGATGCCGCACACCGGGTGAGTGGCCTTCCCGCCGAGCATCTCCTGGATCTTCTGGGCGTAGGAACGGTGCTTGATGACCTCGCCACCGATCTCCACTCCGACCGCGCCGACCACGCCGAGGATGTTCCTCTCGGCCTTCGGGGCACCGGGACCGAGGACGAAGTCCGCGGCCGCCAGGGCGTAGAAGTGGGCGATGTGGCTGTGCACGTAGTGAGCCATGTAGAACAGCTCACGCAGCTTCTTAGCGGTCTCCGGGGGCTCGACGCCGAACACGTGGTCCAACGCCTTGGTCGAACACAGGTGGTGTGCGCCTGGGCAAACGCCGCAGAGCCTGGAGGTCAGCTTGTTGAGCTCGTCCACGGACCTGCCGATGCAGAACTTCTCGAACCCTCTCAGCTCGGGCACCTGCCAGTAGGCATTGGCCACGTTCCCGTTGTCGTCCAGGAAGATCTCGATCTTGCCATGGCCTTCCAACCGGGTGATGGGGTCGATGGTGATCCGCTTCTCGGTGGTCTTCTCAATCTTGTCAGTTCCCTGACCCATCAGTATAGGGCACATATGATTCAGGCCTCCTTGGAAGCAGTGGTAGCTGTCTTCTCTTTAACCTTCCGCTTGATGATCGAGGCGGGCATGGTGAACGCGTAGAACGTCCCGAGGGGGTCCTTGACCTGGGCCATCATCTCCAGGATGTCGTCCTCGTTCAGCAGTCCCTCGTCGTTGCCTATGGAGAATATCGAGGCCAACGCGCTCAGCATGCTTCCGCCCTGGTCCAAGACCTCGGCGGTCGGTCCCATGCATCCGCGGCAGGGCTGGTTTCCCTCCAGGCACTTGGCCCCGCAGCCCGCCCTGGTGGACGGCCCGAGGCAGATGACCCCCTGCTCCAGCATGCACTTCTCGGGATCGATGTCGATCTCGTAGGGCATGTAGATCTTGTCGACCTTCTTGACGGTCCTCTTCCTGGCGCATTCGTCGCAAAGGGTCTTCTGGGAAGCGATCACCGCGCCCTTGGGGGGCAGCGGTGCGCCTTCCTTGACGTGCTTCTCGACGATGCCCAGGAACTCGTTGATCAAGTTGGTGGTCGGCGGGCATCCAGGCATGTAGTAGTCCACATCGATGACCTGGTCCAGGGTCATCACGGTGTCATAGAGAACCGGTATCTCGACCTCTCCCTCCGGAGCCTGCCAGTGCGGGGTAGGCAGCACCTTCTCCACGTTGTCGGAGGTGGGGGTGTGCCAGTACACGTACTCCAGGATGTCCTTCTTGTTGGTCACGTTGGCCAGTCCGGGAACTCCGCCGAAGCAGGCGCAGGAACCGAAGGAGACGATGAGGGCCGACTTCTGCCTGAGCAGCTTGGCCATGTGCTCGTTCTCGCTGTTCCTGATCGCCCCGTTTATGAGGGTGGCGGTGATGTATCCGTCGGGCATGGCCTCGATGTCCTTCACCTTGGCGTCCACAGCTATGGGCCAGAACGCGATGTCGGCGATCTCGGCGACGCCCAGGATCTTCTCGTCGATGTCCAACAGGGCGACGTCGCAGCCTCCGCATCCGGCAGCCCAATATTGTGCGATCCTTATCTTTGCCATATTTGTTCCTCCTTGGGTGTCAGATTTACTCCTCGTTGATGGGGTTCGGGCCCAGCTCGTTGATCCTCTGGTTGAACTCCTTGATGGTCTGCTGGAACTTCATCCCCTCAGATGCGGAGACCCACTCCAGCTTCAGGCGGTCTGGGTTGAATCCATACTGCTCCAACAGCACGCGGAGCAGGGCGATCCTCCTCCTGGTGCGGTAGTTCCCGCCGATGTAGTGACAGTCGGCGGGGTGGCAGCCCAGGACGAGCACGCCGTCGGCCCCCTTGGCGAAGGCCCTCAGGACGAACTCGGGGTCCACCCTGGCGGAGCACATGGTCCTGATCACACGGAAGTTGGTGGGCATCTGCAGGCGGGACACTCCGGCCAGGTCGGCCCCGGCGTAGGAGCACCAGTTGCAACAGAACACCAACAGGTTGGGTTCCCAGGCCCCGGCTTCCGCCGGAGCGCTCTGGGCTTGTGCTTCGTTGGACATTACTTTCCACCTCCGACCAGAGCGGCGTCGATCTGCGCCAGGATCTGGTTGTTCTTGAAGCCCTTCTGCTCCAGGGCTCCGGACGGGCAGGCGGCCACGCAGGTTCCGCAGCCCATGCACAGGCCTTCGTTGATGACGGCCTTGCGCTTCTCCGGGTTCGACGGGTCGCCGACGATGGTGATAGCGCGGTACTCGCACACCGGCTCGCACACGCCGCAGCCGTTGCACACCATATCGTTGACCGCGGCGATGATGCCCTGGGTCTCGAGGTATTGCTTCGATATTATGGTCATGGCCCTGGAAGCCGCACCGGAGGCCTGAGCGATGGTCTCATCGATGAACTTCGGCCAGTGGGCCAGTCCGGCCAGGTAGACACCGCTGGTGGCGAAGTCGACCGGCCTCAGCTTCATGTGCGCCTCGAGGAAGTACTTGTCCTTGCTCAGGGGTACCTTGCACATCTTGGCCAGTTCCTCGTTGTCCTCGTTCGGGCGTATACCTACGCTCAGCACGAGGCAGTCGGGGGACAGCTGGACCGGCGCGCCGAGGACGGTATCCTCGACCACGATCTTGCCGTCCGAGGTCATCTCGGGCATCTTGTTCTCCGGGTAGCGGATGAACTTGACGCCGAGCTCCCCAGCCTCCTTGTACATGGTCTCCCTGAAGCCGTAGGTCCTGATGTCCTTGTGCAGGATGTAGACCTGGGCCTTGGGGTCCTTCTTCTTGATCTCGATGGCGTTCTTGACGGCCTTGGAGCAGCACACCCGGCTGCAGTAGGGCGCCTCGGTGTTCCTGGAACCAACGCACTGGATCATGACCACGTTCTTAGCGGCGAACTTGCCCTCTACGAGGACCTTCTCCAGCTCGTTCTGGGTGACCACCTTCTTGTCCTTGCCGTAGTTGTACTCGGTAGGGACGTAGGCCTTGGCGCCGGTGGCGACCACGATGGCCCCGGTCTCCAGTTCCTTGTCGCCGGTGACCTTCACCTTGAAGTTACCGACGAAGCCAGAGACGTCCTCGACCTTGGTGTTCAGGTGCACGCTGATCTTATCGTTGGCGCGAACCTTGGCCTCCAGGTCCTTTATGTACTGCTTCGGGGAGACGCCTCCCTCGTTGGTGTACAGGTTGACCAGGTTACCGCCCATGGCTCCGGTGGCCTCCAGGATATCGACCTTGAATCCCTGAGCGGCCATGTCCAACGCGGCGGTCATTCCGGCCAGTCCGCCACCGACCACGACGGCGGAGTGGTTGACGCCCAGCTTGGACTTGGTCAGCGGCTCGAGGAACCTGGACTTGGCGACCGCCATGCGGGTCAGGTCCTTGGCCTTCTCGGTGGCCTTCTCGGGCTCGTGCATGTGGATCCAGGAGCACTGGTCACGGATGTTGGCCATCTCGAAGAGGAACGGGTTCAGCCCGGCCTCCTTGATGGTGCTCTGGAACAGGGCCTCGTGGGTCCTGGGGGTGCAAGAAGCGACCACGACACGGTTCAGGTTGTGCTCCTTCACGGCCTTCTTGATCGCCTCCTGGGTATCGGCGGAGCAGGTGTACTTGTTCTCCACCGCGTACGCGACGTTCGGCAGGGTCTTCACGTAATCCACGACCGACGGGCAGTCCACGGTCCCGCGGATGTTGATACCGCAGTCGCAGACGAACACGCCGATGCGGGGTTCCTGTCCGGCCACGTCGGTCTCCGGGACCTCCTTGACCACGGTGTCGATGCTGACACGGTTGTTGAAGACGTGGGCACCGGCCTTGGCGGCGGCGCCGCTGGCCTCAGCGACGGTGGTCGGGATGTCCTTGGGGGCGCTGAAGGCGCCGGTGACGTAGATACCCTTCCTGGTGGTCTCCAGGGGGCTGTAGACGCCAGTGTGGCAGAAGCCGAACTCGTTGAGCTTTATGCCCATGTTGTCGGCCAAGGCCTTGGCCTGTGCCGGAGGCTGGAAGCCAGCGGACAGAACGACCAGGTCGAACTCCTCGGCCAGGACGTTGGATCCGTCACTGTAGCGCAGCAGCAGGTTGTTGCCCTCGGTCTCCTCGACGGAGGCCACGCGGGTCCCGCGGTGCATCTTGATGCCGTATTCGCCCTCGGCCCTCTTGGCGTAGTCCTCGAACTCCTTGCCGAAGGCCCTGACGTCCATGAAGAATATGGTGGACTTCAGGCCGGTGGTGTGCTCCCCGGCGATGATGGCCTGCTTCAGGGCGTACATGCAGCAGACGGACGAGCAGAAGGGATTTCCGACCTTCTCGTCCCTGGAACCGACGCACTGGATGAACGCGACCTTCTTGGGGGTCTGGTGGTCGGACGGCCTGACCACGTGTCCCTGGTAGGGACCGGTGGCGCTCAGTACCCTCTCGAACTCCAGGCTGTTGAGCACGTTCTTGAACTCCTTATAGCCGTACTCCTTCTTCAGGCGGGCGTCGAAGAGCTCGTACCCGGGGGCGAGAACGACCGCGCCCACGTTGATCTTCTCGATCTGCTCCTTCATCTCGTAGTCGATGGCGTCGGCGGGACACACCTTCTTGCAGTTCCCGCACTTGCCCTTCTGGAGATAAAGGCACTTGTCAGCGTCGATGGCGTACTTCATCGGCACGGCCTGGGCGTAGGCGACGTAGATCGCCTTCCGGTTCATCAGGCCGAGCTCGTACTCGCTGGGGACCTTGGACGGGCACTTCTCCGCGCAAAGGCCGCAGCCGACGCATCTGTCCTCCCGGACGTACCGGGGCTTCTTCCTCAAGGTAACCGTGAAGTTACCGGCCTCTCCCTCGACCCCCATGACCTCGGTCAAGGTCATCATGCTGATCATGGGATGCCTCGCTGCCTCCACAAGCTTTGGGGACAGGATGCACATCGAACAGTCGTTGGTCGGGAAGGTCTTGTCCAACTGGGACATGACACCGCCGATGCTGGCCTTGTTTTCGACCATGTAGACCTTGAACCCGGACTCAGCCAGGTCTAGGGAGGTCTGGACGCCGCCGATGCCGCCTCCTACCACCAAAACAGAACCGCTTTTTGATTCCATATTCACTCCTCCTTTCACATCATCTTTCGATCCATTGGACGATTGTTCCGTCTTAGAGTCCTTCTTGAACAATCCGCCAAATATTGACTTCAAACCGCTCAGTTGCCTCTCCCTCCTATTAGAGCCCCATTCCGGACCAGAATACAGGACCGTGATCCCCTACCCTTCGCATACCTACCCCCCTGAGGCGAATGGGTACCTCCATGAATATACATCCCTGGAGCCTGGACCGTCAGGGAGCGCATCCCTGATAGCGGAGCAGTTCCTTCGGGATTAAAATGTCCATATTTCAACATTATGTGTTCTGTCGAGGGGTAGGACATGGTGTTCTCGTGATTGCGTTCCGTTTAAGAGCTTTTCGCTTTTATCGTTTCACTATTCGGAAGAATAAGCCTGCGTGTATGGGAAACGGGTTTTGACCGCGGCCCGATGGACTGTGGTCCATGACGGATTTCAATAATCATGGGGCAACTGCTTTATTCGGAAAGGTGGTCCGACCCAAGGTGCTGCTCACCCTGTTCCTCGGTTCGCTGGGACTCTCGAGCCTGGTCCCTATATACTATATTATCACCAGACGGGGCAGGGACGGGGCCAAGGGCTGGACCTTCCACGAGGACCGGCTCGACCCGCTGGGTCCGCCAGAGCCCAGGGTGAAGATCCGTCCGGTCCGGGGGGAGGGGGTCATCTGCCAGATATGCATGGGCAAGCTCAAGCACGGTCTTCCGCAGGTCAGGTGCGATTGCGGGAAGGTGTTCCACATCACCTGCCTGAAGAGGACCGGTTTCTGCCCCTACTGCCAGAGATCGTTCACCGCGGAGCAGGTGGAGGAGATGGCCGTCTACCCCGAGATGGAGAGCATCAAGTGCCCGGTTTGCGAGAGGACCGTATACAAGGATTCCGGGAGCTGCGAATGCGGGGCGATCATATCTGACGAGGACGGGATCTTCTATTGCCCCGTGTGCGGAACTCAGATAGGAGAGGGGGAGAACGAATGCCCCTACTGCCACGAACGGTTCGAGGACGTTCGACTGGTGCTGTGCCCTTTCTGCGGCCGGGAGTTCGATGCTAGCCGGGGGGGTTGCGAGTGCGGTTCGTTCCTAGGCGAGGCGTGTCCCGAGTGCGGGGTGCGCCTCTCTCCCGAGGATGAACGATGCCCGAGCTGCGGGACCGCCTTCGAGACCGCCGAGAGCGGTTGAGCGTCCTAAGCTGGTCTTCCTTGCCTTTTTATACTTTATAGAATATTCATAAAGCGGGTGGGTGCCATTTGCCCTTTGTTCGATGACATGTTCCAGAAGGAGGCCGAGCAGCCGATAGTCTCTTCGAGCGCCGAGGACGATGAGCTGCGGGCATTGGTCGAGTCGCTGAAGATCAAGATAGCCATCATAGGGTGCGGGGGAGGCGGTTCGAACACCGTCCGCCGCATGTACCAGGCAGGGGTGGAGGGCGTAAAGATGGTCGCCTGCAACACCGACGCCCGGCACCTGCTCTCGATCCAGGCGCACCACAAGATACTGATGGGGCGGAGCATGACCAAGGGATTGGGCTCCGGTTCCCTGCCCGAGGTGGGACAAAAGGCCGCCGAGGAATCGGAGAACGACCTCTGGAAGTACGTCGATGGACAGAACATCGTTTTCGTGGTGGCGGGGATGGGGGGCGGGACCGGTACCGGCTCCGCACCGGTCGTGGCCGAACTGGCCAAGCGGGCTGGGGCTTTGACCGTGGGTGTGGTCACCCTGCCCTTCAAGGCCGAGGGCGCGGTGCGCTTGTCCAACGCCATAAAGGGACTGGAACGCCTCAAGGAGGTCTGCGACACCACCATAGTGCTGCAGAACGACCGCCTGCTGGAACTGGTCCCGAAGCTGCCTCTGGAGGCCGCCTTCAGGGTCACCGATGAGGTGCTCATGCAGAGCATCAAGGGGATCACCGACGCGCTTACCAAACCAGGCCTCATCAACATCGACTTCAACGACCTGCTGACCATCATGAGGGGTGGCGGCATGGCCCTGATAGGTCTGGGAGAGTCCAGCGAGTACGGGCAGAGGGCGGAGAAGTGCATAGAGGATGCGTTGTCCTCCCCGATGCTCGGCGACGTGGACATCAAACAGGCCAAGGGTGCCCTGGTCCGGGTCATCGGCGGCGAGGACCTCACGGTGACCGAGGCGGAGAAGGCCGCCCTGCTGGTCAGCGAGAGAGTGGACCCCCGTGCCCGCATCATCTGGGGATGCGCCGTTCACGGCGACATAAAGAACGAGATGCGGGTGATGGTCGTCCTCACTGGCGTAAAGTTCAACAGCATAGTCGAATCCTTCAAGGGCAGATGAGGGCGCCCGATGGTGGTCAAGGAGAAACGGGGCCGGCGGCGATACATCGCGTTCCGGTCCGAACGTGATCTGTCGGACGCGGAGCTGTTGGCGACGCTCAACGCCGCCCTGTCGCCCCGAGGGATCAAGGTACCCAAGGTGATACAGTTCGACGGCCGGATGGGCATACTTCGCTGCTCTCCCCCGGACAAGGAAAAGGTGGTCGCGGTCCTCGCCGAACGTTCGGCGACCCGCTGCGGCATCGAGACCTTGAGCACTTCCGGGACCCTCTTGACCCTTCGCGAAAAGTACTTTCCCGAGCCGGAGGGCCGGGGATGACTGGACCGGCCTTCAGGTTTTTCGTATAATACCCAAGAAATATATACGTCCTCATAACTTAGGTGGCTTGAATCGAGGATAATTGGAGTGATTTAATGCAACCAGGACAGATGGCATATGACAGGGCCATAACGGTTTTTTCTCCTGATGGCCGGCTTTTCCAGGTCGAGTACGCCCGCGAGGCGGTCAAGCGCGGCACCACCACCGTCGGACTGAAGTTCAAGGATGGCGTCGTCCTCATCGTCGACAAGAGGATCGCCAGCAGATTGATGGAGCCCAAGTCCATCGAGAAGATATTCCAGATCGATCACCACATCGGCTGCGCCACCTCCGGCCTGGTGGCCGACGCGCGCATCCTGGTGGACCAGGCCAGGGTACTGGCCCAGATAAACAAGATAACCTACGACGAGAGGGCCGGGGTGGAGGACCTGGTCAAGAGGATCTGCGACTACAAGCAGAACTACACCCAGTACGGCGGCGTGAGGCCTTTCGGCACCGCGCTTCTGGTGGCCGGGGTGGACGACCAGGGCGAGCATCTTTTCGAGACGGACCCTAGTGGAGCCCTCGTATCGTACAAGGCGGGAAGCATCGGGGCCGGCCGCAACGTGGTCATGGAGGTCTTCGAGGAGGACTACCAGGAAGGCATGTCCATGGAGGACGCGGTCACCCTCGGCCTCAAGGCCCTCAAGAAGGCCACCGAGGAAGAGAAGCTGAACCCCAAGGCCGTGGAGATCGGCGTGGTCCGCCACGGGGACAACTTCCGCCGCCTCGACGAGTCCGAGGTGGAAACCTTCATCGCCAAGGTCAACCAGGGGTAATCGGAGAAATAGATGGTCGACCTGGAAGAGGCGATCGTGGCCCGCCTGGAATCCCACGGCGAGACGTTCGAGGTCCTCATCGACCCTAAGGTGGTCAACCACCTGAAGGAGGGCAAGGAGGTCGAGCTGATCGACTACATGGTCATCGACGAGATCTTCAAGAACGCTCATAAGGGCACCAGGGCGGCCGAGGACAAGCTGAAGGAGGTCTTCGGCACCATCGACGCGGCGGAGATCGCCAAGGTGATCATTCTCAAGGGCGAGGTGCAGCTCACCGCCCAGCAGCGAAAGGAGATGCTGGAGAGCAAGCGGCTGCGCATCATCGCCACCATCGCCCGCAACGCCATCAACCCGCAGACCGGCGGCCCGCACACCCCGGCCCGGATCGAGATGGCCATGGAAGAGGCCAAGGTCCACATCGACCCCTTCAAACCGGTGGACATGCAGGTGCAGCAGGTACTGGACAAGCTACGTCCGCTGATACCTATACGCTTCGACAAGGTGCGCATCGCCGTCAAGCTGAAGGCCGATGAATATGGCCGATGCTACGAGGACATGACGGAGATGGGGAAGATAATCAAGGAGGAGTGGCAGAAGAACGGGGACTGGATCGGTGTCGTGGAGATACCGGCCGGCCTCCGCGACGACCTGTTCCACCGGCTCAACGCCAAGACCCACGGCGACGTGGAGACCAAGCAGCTGAAGTAATGACACATAACGTTCCAAGAGTGATAAAATGAACAAAGAGAGCATGACCAGAGAACTGGTGCTACCCGGGGACCTATTGGACGCCGGGACCATGAAGCCCGGCGAGGGGACCTATGTCCATGACGGCAAGATCTTCGCCGCGATGCTGGGCATCAAGAGCGTCAAGTCGAATTTCGTGAACGTCATCCCCTTGGGAGGCAGGTACATCCCGGCCCCCGGGGACATGATCATCGGTAAGGTCATAGACATCGGGCCTTCCAACTGGCTGGTGGACATCTATTCGCCCTACCCGGCGCCCCTGCACGTGAACGAGGTTCCGTGGCGGGTGGAGTTCGGGGACACCGCCCGTTACCTAGGGGTGGGCGACACGCTGCTGGCCAAGGTCCTGTCGGTCGACGAGACCAAGCGGGTGCAGGTGACCATGAAGGAACAGGGGCTGCGCAAGCTGCAGGGAGGACAGATCGTGGAGATATCCCACAGCAAGGTGCCCAGGGTGATAGGCAAGAACGGTTCCATGATCCAGATGATCAAGACCTACACCAACTGCCGCATATTCATCGGACAGAACGGCAGGATCTGGATGGACGGCAACATGGAGGACATGGTGCACGCCATGCAGGCCATAAAGATGATAGACGAGGGAGCGCAGACCCTGAAGCTGACCGAGCGGGTGAAGGAATTCCTGGAATCGGTATATCGCAAGGAAGAGTGAGGTGTTTTAAATGGGTGGAAATTCTGATATGAAGCTCATCGATGAAAACGGGATAAGGATAGACGGCCGGAAGGTTGATGAGCTCCGGCCGATAAAGATCGAGGCCGGGGTGCTCAAGAGCGCCGACGGCTCTGCTTACGTGGAGATAGGGAAGAACAAGGTCCTGGCAGCCGTCTACGGCCCGAGGGAGTGCCACCCCCGGCACATGCAGAACCCGGCCAAGGCCATCGTCCAGTGCAAGTACAACATGATATCGTTCTCCGTCTCGGACCGCAAGAGGCCCGGGCCGGACCGCCGCTCGGTGGAGATATCCAAGCTGATATCCGAGGCCATGGAGTACGTGGTGTTCACCGAGAACTATCCGCGGACGTCCATCGACGTCTACATCGAGGTGCTGCAGGCCAACGCCGGCACCAGGTGCGCCGGGCTGACCGCGGCCGCCGTCGCTCTCGCTGACGCCGGGATACCGATGAAGGACATCGTTCCCGCCGTCGCCGTCGGCAAGGTCAACGACCAGGTGGTCCTTGACCTCAACAAGGAGGAGGACAACTATGGCCAGGCCGACCTGCCCATCGCCATGATACCCCGCACCGGGGAGGTCTTGCTGATGCAGATGGACGGCCACCTGACCCAGGCCGAGTTCGACCAGGCCTTGGAGATGGGCGTCAAGGCCTGTCATGAGATATACGAGATGCAGAAGGACGCCCTGCGCCGCCGCTACGCCATCGTCAACGGCGAGACGGAGGAAGAGACCAAGGAACCCGCCGAGGACGTCAACGAGGAGGCCTGAAGATGGCAAGATCCATAGTTTCCGAGATCAAGAGGGACCACATCCACAAGCTAATCGCTGACGGGAAGCGCGTCGACGGCCGGGCCTGGGACCAGGTCCGCGAGATATCCGTGCAGACCAACGTGGTGGAGACCGCCGAGGGCTCCTCCCGGGTCCGGATCGGCAACACCGAGGTCATCGTCGGTGTGAAGATGACCGTGGGAGAGCCGTTCGCGGACACCCCCAACCGGGGAGTTCTGTCCACCAACGCCGAGCTCATTCCCATGGCCTCCCCCAACTTCGAGTCCGGACCCCCGGACGAGAACTCCATCGAGCTGGCCCGCGTGGTCGATCGGGGAATCAGGGAAAGCCAGATGATCGACCTGGAGAAGCTGTGCATTGAGCCGGGCAAGAAGGTCTGGATCAACTTCGTGGACATCTACGTCCTGGACTTCGACGGCAACCTGTTCGACGCCTGCAACCTGGGCGCGGTGACCGCCATCAAGAGCGCCATCGTACCGGCCAAGGCCAATGGCCTGGGTGAGGACTACCCCATGCCCATAACCTGCACGCCCATATCCGTGACCTCGGTACAGATAGAAAACTCTATATTAGTTGACCCGACTCTCGACGAAGAAAAGGTCGCGGCAGCTAGGCTGACCGTTACCACTGATGACAATGGAGACCTGCGGGCCATGCAGAAAGGGCTCAGCGGGGCGCTCACGTTGGAGCAGGTCAAGACGGCGATCGAGACCTCCCGCAGATTGGGCATCGAAATTAGAAAGCTGATCGGGTGATTGCAATGGCAAAGAGAACTGTGAAGGCCGGTAGCTCCGGAAGGTACGGAACCAGGTACGGTGTGGTCGTCAGGAAGCTGACCAGGGACATCGAGAAGAACCAGAGGTCTAACTTCGAGTGCCCCAGCTGCCACCACATGAGCGTCAAGAGGGTAGCGTCGGGCATCTGGTCCTGCAGGCACTGCGAGGCTAAGTTCGCCGCCGCCTGCTACTCCCCCAAGACCAGGGAGGCCGTCTCCAAGGAGATCCTGGCCGCCAACAGCAAGGAGTGAATGACTTGAACTACAAGTGCGCCCAGTGCGAGAAGACCACCCGCTCCAACCTCAACCAGGTCGGTATACAGTGCGAGAGCTGCGGCTCCAAGCTGTTCTACAAGGAGCGGCCCAACGTCAAGAAGGTCATAAAGGGTCGGTAGACATGTTCCGGGCCACCCTGGCGGTGACCTCGCCCTTCGCCTCTAACGTGGCGAGGGCGATCAGCCCGGAGGCCGGAAGAGAGATACCGCGCACCAGGGCCGAGGTCCGGTCGTCCGGAGGGTCCATGACCCTGAAGCTGGACGCCGATGACCTTTCCGCCCTCAGGGCAGCTTTAAATTCCTACATCCGATGGATGAGCATTGCGGAAAAGATGAGTGAAACGGTCGGTGAAAACGATGGATGAGATCAGCCCCAAACTTCAGAATCAGATCGCCCAGTTCCAGCAGCTTCAGCAGCAGCTTCAGACGGTCATGAGCCAAAAGATCAGGATGGACGCCATGCTGAAAGAGATGGAGATGACCATCGAGGAGCTCAAGAAGGCCCCGGCGGAGGCGACGGTGTACAAGAGCGTCGGTTCCCTGATGATCAAAGTGGCGGACACCCCGGCCCTCCTGAAGGAGATCGAGGACGACAAGGAGACCACCGAGATCCGGGTGAAGAGCCTGGACCGCCAGGAGAAGATGCTCAAGGAGAAGTTCCAGAGCGTTCAGGAGCAGCTGAACCGCGCCATTGGCCAGCAGCAGGGCGCCCCCCTCAACCTGGACCAGGACGAGAACTGAGCTCCGAGACCAAATCCCTTCCCTTTTACCATATTCTAAGATAAATTGGATATAGCCAGGAAACGTTCGCTGCCTTGGATGCTCGACGATATCATATCCAGGCTGTCCTCCTCGGACAAGATCATCCTGGTCCATGGCAATGCCGACCCTGACGCCCTAGGCAGCGCGTACGCCTTGGCCAAGGCGTTCCCGCCGGCGGACATTCTTCCCGTGGAGGGGCTGGACCGCACCTCCAAGAACGTATCGGCCCGCCTGGGCATGGAGCTTTTGGCCCGTCCGGACCGCAGCTATCCCCTGATCGTCGTGCTCGACACCTCCTCGCCGGAGCAGCTAGGAAGTTACAGCCAGATGCAGGGGGAGATGATCATCATCGACCATCACTGCCCCACCAGCAAATGGGCTGAACGGGGTACTTACCTGTGCGACGAGGGCAAGCGAAGCTGCGCCGAGGTGGTCCTGGACCTGATCGACCGGGCCGGAAAGCCGGTCAGCCGGGAGATGGCCCTGGGGCTTTGCGCGGGGATCCTGACGGACACCGGTCATTTCCGCTTCGCCAATCCCGCCTCGCTGAGAGCCTTCGCCCGCCTGATCGAGACCGCCGGGGTGAGCATGGAGGACGTCCTGTCGCTTACCGATTCCCCGACCGACATATCGGAAAGGGTGGCCCAGATGAAGGGAGGGCAGCGCATGCGCTTCGAGCGGGTCGGCGATTACATCGTGGCGATATCGCAGGGCAGCTCCTTCGAGTCTTCCGTGTGCAAATCATTGCTGTCCTTAGGCGCGGACATAGCGTTCGTGGCATCGCAGCGCGGCGAGGAGTTCCGCCTGAGCGCCAGGGCCCGGCAGGACCTGGTGCGGAAAGGGCTGCATCTAGGACAGCTCCTGGGCGACGTGGGCGACGAAACGGACAACGATGGCGGAGGACACGGGGGGGCGGCCGGTCTGGTGGGCATCGGCGACGCCGAGGCCATACTGAACATATGCATGCAGAAGACCATGGCCTTCCTGCGCAAGCTGAAGTGAGGTCAGCGCAGCTTCTTGACCTCGGTCAGGACCTGCCTTATACGCTCCAGGTTCTCTGGCCTGCGCTGGAAATACTCCCTGGCCGGCGCCAGGATCTCGGCCAGCGCTGCGGCGGTGCCGTTCTTAAGGTCCATGGGGTGCAGCTTTCCCGCCAGGTACGTCCGTTCCAGCTCATCGTAGCTCCTGAACTCCAGGTTACCGCCGAACTTCTCCGGGCGCTCGAACCTCATGACGTCCGTCCTCTGAAAGATCACGTACTTGCAGATGGCCAGTACCGGGTTACCCTCTGCCTCCGGAGGGCAGAAGGCCTTGCCCATCTTGCGCTTGATGTCATCCGGCGAGTCGTGGATGAGCAGGCTGCCCTCGGGATCGCTCTTGGACATCTTGGCGCTGACCGGGTCCATACGGTTTCCGCCCTTCAGCCCCGGTAAGAGGGGGGTGTGCACGGCCACCGCCTTCTTCACCCCCATCTTCTCCGCCGCCTCGCGAGCCAGCATGTGGGCCCGGCGCTGATCGAGACCGGCGTAGGCCACGTCCACGTCCATGAATATTAGGTCAGCCGCCTGCATGAGCGGGTACATGGTCTTGCTGGAGTCCACCTCGGCCTCGTCCTCGTTGCGGCCCATGATGGTCATGGCCCGCTTCACCCTTTGAAGGGAGGAGGCCTTGCCGACCTTCATTACCGTCTCCCAGTAATCGATATCGTCCATGATCTCGGACGCCAGGCGGTACTCCACCTTGTCCCGCGGAAGACCGAGCGCCTCGAAGCAGTCCTTCATGTACTCGGCGCAGACCCGGATGTTGTTTATGTCCCCGCCCAGCTTGTCGTTTATGTAGGCGTGCCAGTCCGCCAGAAATACGATGAAGGTGAACCCGGCGTCCACGAAGTCCCTCACCTTCTGGGCGGTGACCATCCAGCCGATGTGGACCAGCCCGGACGGCTCGAAGCCGATATAGCCGGTCGGAGCGCTCTTGTTCCGCAGGACCTCCATCAGGTCCTCCGGGGTGATGATCTCCTCGGTGTTCCGGGCTATTAACGCGTACCGCTCATCGACGTCCATGATAACCGGTGTCGAATACCGGACGGAATATTAAACAGATTTGCCTTCAGCCCCGCAACACCCTGGCCAGCTTCTCGGCCGCTGCGTTCACCGTATCGCTGACCATGGAGGTGGGGGGGCAGTAGGCGTTCTCCATCCTCTCTACGAAGGCCGGGACCGTCACGCCTTCCAGTATGGCGGCGGTGATCCAGTTCACCCGCCCGGTGACGTCCTCCCCGCCGACTATCTGACCGCCTATGAGGCGTCCGCTCTCCGCGTCCGCCAGTAACTTGACGGTCATCTCCTTCCCGTCAGGATAGTACCTGGCTCTGGACGACCCCTTGACCGCCGCTTCGGCCACCTTTACCCCATAGTACTCAGCGAGGGAACGGGACATGCCGGTGCCTCCCACGTGCAATCCGCCGATCACGCTCACGTAAGGGCTGGCCGTTCCGGGGAAGGTGGCGCTGCCTCCAGCGGCCCTAATCCCGGCCACCCTTCCCTGGCGCACGGCGGTGGAGCCCAGCTGGCTCATGGTCGGTCCGGCCAGCACGGCGCTCTGGCACATGACCACGTCCCCGGCCAGATAAACGTCGGGTAACAATCGTCCCTTGCGGTAGGGCTGCAGGCTGGGGCTCACCCTGACCGCGCCCAAAGGACCGATCTCCAGCCCCATCTGCTCCGGTATCTTGAGATTGGCGCGCACCCCGGTGGCCATGATGACCATCTGACAGGGGATGTGGGTCTTGCCCGCGGTGACCCCGGTGACCTTGTCCTCGCCCTCTATGCGGGAGCAGGGGGAACCCAGAACGAACTTGATCCCCTGCGATTCACAGTGCGATTGGACCAGAACGGCCATGTCCTTGTCCATGATCCGGGGGACCACCTGGTCGAACATCTCGACCACGGTCACCTCCTTGCCTCTGGCCCGCAGCGCGATGGCCATCTCCAGGCCGATCACTCCGGCCCCGGCCACCACCACCTGCTTGGTCCCGGGCAAAAAGTCCATTACGGCCTGCCCGTCGGATATCCACCTGATCGGGAACACGCCCTTCAGTTCCCGACCCTCGATGGGCGGCACGAAGACGGTCCCGCCGGTGGCGATTACCAAGGAATCATAATCGAAGATGCGCCCGTCCTTGGTGACGACCTTCTTGGCCTCGGCGTCCACCTTGTCCACGGAGGTCTTGACGAGAACCTCGATGCCCCTCTCCCGCCTATAGAACTCGGGGGTGTGCATCACGATGCTAGGGAAGTCCCTGATCCTCCCTTCGACAACGAAGGGGATGGCGCAGGGCGAGTACGCCACGTGCTCATCCTCGGTGATGAGGGTTATGTCCCCGGCCCCGCTTTCCCTGGCGGTGGAGGCCGCGGTCATGCCGGCCGCGCCTCCCCCGATAACCACGATCTTCCTGGCCATGATGCATCTCCAGGCCGCAAATCCTGAAGTGAGGATATAAAATGTTGCTATCGTCCGTAGGAGCGCTCAAATAGTTAGGGACGTTTTGACCTTCGTTCGCATGGAGGACGCATGAAGAGCATGGACCTGAACCGGCCGGTAACGGTCTGGAAGGAGGACGACGTGGTCGACGGGAAGAGAGAGAAGGCCCTGGTGGCCATCTTCCGCACCCGTGGCTGCCACTGGTCACGCAAGGGCGGATGCTCCATGTGCGGTTACAATGTGGAGAGCCTGGAGGGCATAGGCCCGGAGGAGCTCTCCGCCCAGCTCGCCGCGGTCCTGGAAAGGTACGAGGGCGAGCGTATGGTTAAGCTCTACACTTCCGGCAGCTTCCTAGACCCCAACGAGATACCTCTGGAGACAAGGGACCGCATCCTGAGCGCTTTCGACGGCGTCCGAAGAGTGCTCTTCGAGAGCCGTCCGGAGTTCGTGACCCCTGATGTTCTTGAGGACCTGCCGGACCACTCCGCGGTGGCGTTGGGATTGGAGAGCGCCAACGACACTGTGCTGAGATGCTCGGTCCGCAAAGGGTTCGGGGTCAAGGATTACGTGAGAGCGGCCGAGGCCCTGAACGAACGCGGGTTGCCGGTGCGGACCTACCTGCTACTGAAACCTCCGTATCTTACGGAGAGGGCGGCCATTGAGGACGCCAGGTCGTCCGTGCTCTTCGCCGCCCCTCGCTCGGAGAGCGTCTCGGTGAACCCGCTCAACGTTCAGAAGGAGACCTTGGTGGAGGGGCTGTGGAGGCGCGGCGACTACCGCCCGCCATGGATCTGGTCCCTGTTCGAGGTCCTGAAGCTGAGGTCGGAGATCTCCGGGGTTCGGATATTCTCATCCCCCAGCGGAGCGGGTACGCAGCGGGGCGTGCACAACTGCCCTGAGTGCGACAAGCGCCTGCTGGACGCCCTGGAAAAGTTCAACTTCGAGCAGGACGTTTCGCTGCTGGAGAGACACGAATGCCGTTGCCGCGAGGAGTGGCGGTCGCTGCTCCGGACGGAGGACGCCATGCGCACCTCGGTCGACGTGCACCGGTACCTGGAGGACGAGCTGCCGCTTTAGAGGGATTCATATGGATTACGACATCAAGAAGGGGAACTACGGGAAGCTGGAAGGGGATGGACTGAAGAAGATGGTCGAGGCCGCCTTCGGATCGGTCAAGGAGGAAGGGGGAGCATTGGTCTCCTCCTACGGGGCCATGACCCGGATCGAGGTTCGGCTGGTCAGCAAGACCTCCTTGGACATCAGCGCGGTCACCGACAAGAACGCCTCCCCGGACCTGGCCGCGAGCACCATCAAGCGGTGGAACGAGTTCCTGGAGCAGGCCACCGGCTTCTCCTCCAAGGAGCGCCGCAACCGCCTGCAGAAGAAGGCCAAGGAAGGCAAGCTCTGAGCTTGTCCAGCAAATCCCTTTTCCCCCTGGTCCTTTATATACGGTGGACCGATTGGTTTAAATAATATTGATAATATCGGACCTCTGCTCAACGCACTGAGGACGTTCGACCAGACCCCTTGGGCAATGCGAAAGCAACCCTAAGCCGCCCCCAACCGCACATTCTGGTGGGCGATGACGGTGTCACGGTCGAAGGTGCTGACCTCAACACTCTTGAGAACAGGCGTTAGCGTAAGAGAGTGTGCTCTCTCATGAGAAAGGGAGAGGAGATCCAATGCCGAACATTAGACGTCCGAGAAGGGGCTCCAAGGGATTCGGTCCCAGAAAGAGAGCCATATCGCAGACACCGAGACTGGATTCGTGGCCCGAGATCAGCGAAGGCCCGAAGGTCCAGGGATTTGCCGGTTACAAGGCAGGAATGACCCACGCGTTCATCGTGGACCACCGCAAGACCAGCACCACCTCCGGTCAGGAGATCAAGGTGCCGGTCACCGTTCTGGAAGTGCCGCCTATGAAGGTGGCCGCGGTCCGCATCTACGAGAACACCCGCTACGGCTTGAAGACCGCCGGGGAGATCTGGGCGACCCAGCTGGATGAGACCCTCTCCAGGCTGCTGCCCATCCCCAAGAAGGTCGACGCCGACGCGGCCTGGGAGAGGATGAAGGGCGTGGACGCCGAGGACGTAAGGGTCCTAGCGTTCACCCAGCCCAAACTGGTCACTGGAGTGCCGAAGAAGCGCCCGGAGCTCATGGAGCTGCGCATCGGAGGCGGCACCATGGAGGCCAGGATCGATTTCGCCAAGGGACTTCTGGGCAAGGACATCGCCATCACCGACTTCGCCAAGACCGGCGCGATGATCGATGTCGTCGCCATCACCAAGGGGAAGGGCTTCCAGGGCGCCACCAAGCGCTGGGGCCTGAAGCTCATGTCCCACAAGAACTCCAAGCACCGCCGCGCCATCGGTAACCTGGGCCCCAAGCGGCCCGGCTACGTGCGCACGACCGTGCCGCAGGGAGGTCAGATGGGATATCACCAGAGGACCGAAGTGAACAAGCTCATCCTCAAGGTAGGGGAGAGCGGGCAGGAGGTCAGCCCCAAGGGCGGCTTCCTGCACTACGGCGAAGTGAGGAACCCCTTCGTCCTGGTCCACGGCTCCGTGCCCGGCCCCACCAAGAGGCTGGTCCGGATGAGGGACCCGGTCAGGAGGCAGCAGGCGGACCTGAAGGAAGCTCCGGAGATGGTGTACATTTCCACCGAGTCCAAGCAGGGGGCGTAAGCAATGTCCAAAGTCAACGTGTATTCATTGAACGGCGAGGTCCTGAGGACCGAGGCCCTGCCCGAGGTGTTCTCCACCGCGTTCAGGCCTGACGTCATCCACAGGGCCGTGGTCGCCGAGGAGTCCAACAAGAGGCAGCCCTACGGTCCGAAGCCCGGCGCCGGCATACGGCACTCGGTGTCCACCTGGGGCAAGGGCCGCGGTGTGGCCCGCGTCCAGAGGCTGGCCCAGGGAGCCAAGGGTGCCGAGTCCCCCAACAACGTTGGAGGTCGCCGCGCCCACCCGCCCCGGGTCGAGAAGATCTGGACCATGAAGGTCAACCAGAAGGAGAAGACCCTCGCCAAGCTCTCCGCGCTGGCCGCCACGGCCGACGAGGAGAAGGTAAGGGCCAGGGGTCACCGCTTCAACGAGGGGCTCACCCTGCCGGTGGTCGTGGAGGACCGCCTGGAGGACGTGAAGAGCACCGCTGAGGTACTGGACACCCTGAAGAGCATCGGAGTTTCCGACGATGTGGTCAGGGCCAAGGACGGCATCCGGATCAGGGCCGGTCGCGGCAAGATGCGCGGTCGCCCGTACAGAATGCCCCGCAGCCTGCTCATCGTCGTCTCGGCGCATGACGCCGCGGTGGTCAAGGGCGCCAGGAACCTTCCCGGCGTCGAGGTGGCCTTCGCGGAGATGCTGAACCCCGGCCATCTGGCCCCCGGCGGAATGCCCGGCCGGCTGACGGTGTTCACCGAGTCCGCCCTTAAGAAGATAGGAGAGTGGTGAGCATGGCCAGGAAGGTATTGCTTTACCCGTACGTGACGGAAAAGACCATGAACTACATGACCGGCACGCCCACCCAGGAGTTCAAGGACGGCAACAAGATCGAGTTCATCGTGGACCGCTTCGCCACCAAGGCGGAGATAAAGGACGCCTTCGAGGCGCACTTCGAGGTCAAGGTGGACAAGGTCTGGACCAAGATCTCCAAGGAAGGCAAGCACGCCATAATCAAATTGGCTGAAGGATACTCTGCCGAGGACATCGGCATGAGGATAGGAGTGTTCTGAGGAGGGGGAACATGGGAAGACAACTGAGACAACAGAGGAGAGGTCGCGGAACCTCCACCTACAGGTCCCCGAGCCACAGGCACGTGGGAGAGATCAAGCACCCGCACACCGAGCTGAAGGCCGGTAAGGTGCTGGACATTGTGCACGCCCCGGGCCGCAACAGCCCGGTGGCCGAGGTACAGTTCGTAGACGGTAAGAAGGACAAGATCATCGCCGTTGAGGGTCTGATGGTCGGACAGGACATCAACGTGGATGGGGCGCTCAGCCTGACGCCCGGGAGCATCATGCCCCTGGCCAACATCCCCGAGGGTACCCTGGTCCACAACCTGGAGGCCAGGCCTGGCGATGGCGGCAAGTTCGTAAGGACCGCCGGAACCTACGCCACCGTGGTCACCAAGGGCGACACCGTCGTCGTACAGCTGCCCTCCGGGGCATTCAAGAACTTCGACCCCCGCTGTCGCGCCGGCGTGGGTATCGTGGCGGGAGGAGGTGCGGACGAGAAGCCGTTCGCCAAGGCCGGTAAGAAGTTCCACGCCTACCGCAGCAAGAGCAAGGCATACTTCAAGGTGAAGGGAGTGGCGATGAACGCCATCGACCACCCGCACGGCGGTGGAGGTCACCCCCACGTTGGTAAGCCCAGCACGGTTTCGAGGAACGCTCCGCCGGGAAGGAAGGTAGGAAGGCTTTCCCCCCAGAAGAAGAGGAAGTGATTCTAGATGGCTGAAGATAAGCTAACTGGCACCAAGGCCTCGAGGAGGAAGCAGCGGAAGAAGAAGGGCATGATGACCGCCCGTAGGAAGAAGGAGTTCACCTACCGCGGCTTCACCATGGAGCAGCTCCTGGAGATGCCCTTCGAGGAAATGGTGGACCTCCTGCCGTCTAGGGTCAGAAGGTCCTTCCGCCGCGGCCTCAACGAGGAGCAGAAGACCACCTTCGACAAGATCGTGGAAGGAGAGCAGGAAGTGGTGCGCACGCACCGCCGTGACATACCCATCGTGCCGGCCTTCGTGGGCCGCCGCGTGTCCGTATACAACGGTAAGGAATTCAAGGAAGTGGAGATAAAGCCCGAGATGATCGGGCACTTCCTGGGCGAGTTCGCCATGACCCGGGGATCGGTAAAGCACTCCGGTCCGGGCGTCGGTGCGACCAGGGGCTCCAAGTTCATGCCGCTGAAGTGAGGTGAACAAAAATGGTAGGATACACTGCAGAAGCCGATCCGGACACCACGTCCAAGGCTATAGCCAAGGAACTGCCCATCTCACCCAAGTTCTCGAGGGAGATCTGCCGCATGATCAGGGGCAAGAAGGTCGATGACGCCATCCGCATGCTGGAAGAGGTAGTGGAGCTGCGCCGCCCGGTGCCGATCCGCCGCTACAACTACGGCGTGGCGCACAAGACCGGCGTGGGACCGGGAAGATTCCCGAAGAAGGCCGCCGCGGCCATCATCAAGGTGCTGCAGAGCGCCAAGAGCAACGCGGAGTACAAGGGCCTGGACGCCGACAACATGCGCGTGCGCATAGTGTCCGCCCATCTGGGACGGACCATCCCCGGCTACATGCCGAGGGCGCACGGCCGCAGCACCGCCTGGGACCAGCAGACCGTCAACATCGAGGTCATATTGGAGGAGGTTCAGTAGATGGCCAGCGAGAGGAAGTTCACACAGGAGAACATCAGGAGGGTGCTTCTAAAGGAGCACCTGATGAAGACCGTCGACCGCGCTGGCTTCGGAGGCGTGGACGTTCAGAGGACCCCCATGGGAACCAGGGTGTCCCTGGTCGTCGAGCGCCCCGGGATAGTCATCGGACGCCGGGGAGCCGCCATCAAGACCTTGACCAAGGACATAGAGGACAAGTTCCACTATGACAACCCCCAGATCGAGGTCCAGGAAGTGGAGAACCCCAACCTCAACGCCCAGATCATGGCCGAGAAGTTGGCCTTCGCCCTGGAGCGCGGCTGGCACTTCAGGCGGGCCGGTCACTCGACCGTCCGCCGCATAATGGAGTCCGGCGCCCGCGGCTGCCTCATAATCATCTCCGGCAAGCTGACCGGGGAGAGGCACCGCACCGAGAAGTTCAAAGAGGGCTACATAAAGTACTGCGGAGAGTCCCGTGAGCTGTTCGTCGGCACCGGGTTCGCCGTGGCCAAGCTGAAGCCCGGGGTCATCGGGGTACAGGTCGAGATCATGCAGCCTGGAGCACGCCTCCCGGCCGAGATCGATGTGATGCCAATGGAGATGGCCATGCAGGCCAACCCGGACCTCGCCGAGCTTCTGAAGAAGCAGGAGGAGGCCTCGGTCATCGCTGAGCATCCCGCCGAGGACGAGAAGTCCGAGGGCGACAAGGAGGAGGTGACCGAATAAATGGCATTGCTGAGGACCTCTGAAATACGAGAGATGAGCGTGGATGAGCGCGCCGTCAAGCTCCGCGAGCTGCAGGACGAGCTCATGCACGAGAAGGGGGCCGCCGCCATGGGCGGGGCGCCCAACAACCCGGGGAAGATCAGGGCTTTAAGGAGCAACATCGCCAGGATCCTAACCGTCCAGAAGGAGGAAGAACAATAATGGCCGATATTTGCTCGGTATGTGGGCTCCCTAAAGAGCTGTGCATGTGCGAGGAGATCGCCAGAGAACAGCAGTCCGTAAGGATCTACACCGACAGCCGGCGCTACGGCAAGATCGTCACCGTGGTCGATGGGATCGATTCCACCGACATCGACATCGACGACCTGGCGCGCAAGTTGAAGAACAAGTGCGCCGCCGGCGGCACCGCCAAAGAAGGCAAGATCGAGCTCCAGGGCGACCACAAGAAGAAAGTGGCCCAGACCCTGGAAGAGATGGGCTTCAAGACCGAGGTTCGGTAGGAGCCATGGACAAGAGGGATTTCATGAGGCAAGAATTCATCGGACTGGACATCGAGGTGGTGGAATCCAGCTGCCCCGGGCACCTGTTGCACGGGAAGGTGGTGGACGAGACCAAGAACATGTTTGCCATATCCTGCCAGGGCAGGGAGAGGTGGATACCCAAGTCCGGCCATGAGTTCGTGTTCACATACCAGGGCGAGAGGATCAGGGTCCTAGGATCCGAGATCCAGCATCGACCAGAGGATAGGATCAAGAGAATTAGGTGATCTAATGAGCGAAGTCAGAGACATTGGCATTGATGTCAAGGCCCCCTCGGCCACCTGCGAGGACAAGCACTGTCCATTCCACGGGCAGCTCCCGGTACGGGGGCAGATCATAGACGGCGTCGTCGTTTCCGTCAAGATGAACGGCAGCGCCGTGGTCGAGAGGAACTACTTGAAGTATGACAAGAAGTACGAACGATTCGAGAAGAGGACGAGGCGCTACACCGCCCACAACCCCCCCTGCCTGGAGATAGCGGCCGGGGACAAGGTGCGCATCATGGAATGCCGCCCCTTGAGCAAGACGGTGTCCTTCGTCGTCGTGGAGAAGAGGTGAGGACATGAAGGGATTGGCAGGAAACCAGACCAGGGGCATCATAACCGGCTCCGTGCTGGACGTGGTGGACA
>JAXGNA010000005.1:0-120854 GCA_040768245.1 Methanomassiliicoccales archaeon
AACAGCAGGTCCTCCAGGAACACCTGCGCCTCCACCCCTACCAGAAGATAGAGCGGAACCACCACCGCGAGCACGAAGAGATACGAGGCCATGGTCATGACCTTTATGGTGTCCCGCAGCACCTCCGGGTCCGAGGGAAGCGGCCCGTCGCCCATGACGTACCAGCCGATCTTCTCGAACCGTATCCCCAGCCCGCCGGCGAAGGCGGACATGTGCCACCCCTTGTTCGGCGATAACGTTTGATCGTGATATTTCTTGGAGGCGTTCCAGCCAGCCCTCCAGTCCTTGCCCAGGATGAACAAAGCCAACAGGATGAAGGGCACCGCCGCCCGGGCCATGACGAAGTTCGTGCCGTCGTCCAGCTTCGCCGAGAACCATCCCACGTGACGATATCTATCGTTCAGATAGCCGACCATGGCGTCCAGGGTGTTGGAGGCCCGGTAGGCCACCGCGGCCGGGAGCCCCAGGAGCCCGAAGTAGAACAGCGGAGAGAAGATGGAGTCCACGGTGTTCTCCGCCGCGCTCTCCGCCGCGCATGAGATGACATGTTCCTTGTCCAATTGGCTGACGTCCCGGGAGACCATCATGGCCGCTTTGCTACGCCCAAGCTCCAGGTCTCCCGCCAGAAGCGCCTCGCGAACCGGCTCGGTGTGCTTGCCCATCGCGGCCATGGCGAACATGGTCTTCAGCAATATCCCGCCAAGGATGGCCCATACCAGTGACCCGAGGAGGTACCGCACCAGGGCCATCAGCAAGAGGACCAGGAAGGAGAAGAGAAGTATGACGGTCAACGCCATCAACGCCCCTAGAAGGCGCTCCCGGCGGGGATGCCCGCGCGATATTCGCTTGTCGAAAAAGGATATCACCTTGCCCATCCAGACCACCGGATGCAAGGCGTTGGGCGGTTCGCCGACGAAGCGGTCGATGAGCAATGCCACGATCACCGTCAGCAGCGCGTAGGGGACCAGCTCAAACATGCATCCTCGCCCCGAACGCCGTGCTGCGGATCTCCCTGGCCGTCTCCTCCATGGCCGAGATCAGAAGGTCGTTCTTCTCCGGCGTCTTCACGCTGAAGCGGACGAACTTGTCGAAGGGCCTTCCGAAGGTCGAACAATCGCGAACCAGAACCTTGCGGGGGAGCAGATGCTCGACCACGTCCTGGGCGGACATCTTGGGGTCGTTGACCCGGGTGAAGAAGAAGAAGCTTTGGTCCGGGAGCGGTGAGAATAGCCCGGTGCCGTCCACCGCCCTTTTTATCCGTGCCCGCTCGGAGGCCATCATTCGTGCCGCCTTGCGCACGTGGTCCCGATGGTCGCGCAGTAACCGAGCGCCGACGTACTGCTCGATCACGCCCAGGTTCCAGGATAACCGGGCGCGCTCCATCATGTCCACGATCTCCACGCCGCCCACGCCGTAACCGACGCGCATGCCCGGGATGGCGAAGGATTTGGTCAACGAGGAGATGATGAACAGGTTCTCGTGGCTCTGCACCTCGGACATGCACGATACGCTATCGTGCTCGTCCACCAGCTCCAGCAGGGTCTCGTCCAGGAACACCAGCTTGCCGGCCGCCTCGCACTCGTCCACCAGTTCCATGATGCGCCTTTTCGTTTCGACCGTCCCGGTGGGATTGTTGGGATTGCAGATGTACAGCGCCCGGGCCAGGGGCAGCTTCTCCCGGATGGCGTTCATGTCCAGGCGGAACCCTTCGCCCTCGGTCAGCGGCACGTCCAGTATGTTCGCCCCCTGCATCCGGCAGGCGTGCGAGTACTCGGAGAAGGTCGGCCTGGGAATTATCACCCTCGCCTTTCGAGATAGGAAAACCTCAGGGAACAATCGTATGAGCTCGGCCGAACCGGCTCCGGCGATCACGTTCTCCGGCCAGACGTTGTGAAGCCTAGCCACCGCCTCCCGGAACTCCGCCGCGGTGTCGTCCGGATAATGACCTAGATGCTGGGAGGCCTCCGCTACCAGGCGCGGCAGCTCCGCTGGCGGCCCGTACGGGTTGAGGTTATGGCTGAAGTCCTCCACCCCAGGAAGCTTCCAGCCCTGCCCCCCGTGCACCGGCCGCTTAATCGGCAACAATTCCTTTTTCACAAGGTCTTGTATCTTCATCGTCGCCCTTCTCCGGGTCCGCCGGCCTCAGCGGGATGACGTATAGTTCGCCGTTATCCCGGATGACCGTGACCTCCACGCCGTACACGGCGCGGATGATCTCCTCGTTGATGACCTCCGCCGGAGGCCCGTAGCTGATTATCCCGCCGTCGCTTATGACTATGACCAGATCGGCGTACTTGGCGATCAGGTTGATGTCGTGCGAGGCGGTTATGACCGTGACGCCCTGCCGGGAGAGGTCCTTCAGGGCCTGCATCACCTGCAGCTTGAACTTGAGGTCCAGGTGCGCGCTCGGCTCGTCCGCCAGAAGGATCTTCGGCTGCTGGACGGCGCCTTTGGCCAGCAACACCCTCGCCTTCTCCCCGCTGCTCAGCTCGGCCAGCTTGCGGTCCTTGAGGTGAGTGACGTGGTACGCCTTCATGGCATCGCGGACCAGCTGCTCGTCCTTCTCCCCCTCCCACCAGATGCCGGTGACGAAGGGATAACGTCCTAGAGCAACGAACTCCTCCACGGACAGATGGAAATCGTCCGGCACGTCCGCCGGGATGTTGGCGCAGATCTTGGCCACCTCCATCATCTTGAGGCGGTCCAGGTCCTTGCCGTCTATGTATATCGCTCCCTCCTGCGGCTTGAGCACCTTGTTGATGCAGCGCATGAAGGTGGTCTTGCCGCAGCCGTTCGGACCCATGATCCCGATGAGCTGCCCCTTCTTCGCGTCGATGGTTATGCCTTTTAACGTCCTGGGGCAGAGGCTCTTCTTGGCGCCGTAGCTGAAGGAGATGTTGTCGACCTTCACCGTCAGCTCGTCGTCACATGACATATTCCTTGCCCATCCTGATCATCAGGTACCCGAAGAAGGGAGCACCGATGATCGATATAATGGCGCCTACCGGCAGCTCGGAGGGAGCCACCACGGTCTTACATACAATGTCGGCCACCAATAGAATGTTTGCCCCGACGACCATGGAGGCCGGCAGCAACAGACGATGATCGCCGCCTATCAGCATCCGGACCAGATGGGGGACGATGAGACCGACGAACCCGATGATCCCGGTGAAGGCCACGCAGACCGCCGCCAGAGCGGACACCAGGACGAACATGCCGGTCTTGAAGCTCTTGACGTTCATGCCCAGCTGCTGTGCCTGCTCATCCCCCAAGAGGATGACGTTGAGCTCCTTGGCGTAGAGCAGCATGATGATCGACAGCACTGAAACGCATATGATGATGATCGATGTCGATTGCCAGTTCAATGTGGAGAACGAACCGAAAAGCCAGTATAGCACACTGTGCAGACGGTCGGCGTTGAAGTACATCAGAATGGTCGTCCCTGACTGCAAAGCGATCCCCACGATCACCCCGCCCAGCACGTAGCTGATGGACCGGCCTCCAGCGGCTTCGGCCAGAAGCATGGTGAACAGGAACGCCATCACCGCTCCGATGAAGGCAATGATGGGAGTCAGATAAACGCCGAGCCCGGCGATGGTCACTCCCGCCAGCACCGCGGTGGTGACCCCCAATGCCGCACCGGATGAGACGCCAGTGATGTACGGGTCGACCAAAGGGTTCCGGATGAGCGCCTGCATCACCGCCCCGGCCACCGATAGCCCGACACCGACGGCGATCACGCCCAAGGCGCGCGGAATACGGATCTGCCAGAGGACCAGTTCCTGGGTGTTCTCGTGCGCACCTCCGTTCTGGATGAGGTTCCAAAGGCCGGACATGGCGTTGTTGAACGATATCTCCATGGCGCCGGTGGTGAGCGACAGGATGAAAAGAAGGACGATGCTCAACGAACCGAGGCCCAGGACCAGGGCTAACTTGAACTTCGCCCGGCTCGCCTTGGTCCCTTCCATTCCGCATCACCCGTGTTGGACCGCCGGGACCGGTGCAACGCACCGGCCGGAGGTCGGTTGTTTCCCGTAACACCGGCCAGATATTTTAATTCCGCCTGGGGTCACGGGTAAGGAGGACGTGTTCATTCGATCCTTGCCGGCACCATCGCCAGTATCTCCATCTGAGCGGGGACCGCCTCGGCCTCCGCCACTTCGTCGGTCGATACCCAATCCACATAGTCGTTGGATATCACATGGGGCAGGCTGACGTTGAAGACCTCGGGGTGCAATATCTGGGCCAGAAGCTCCACGGCGTCCACCATTCGCGGGCCGGGGCGGCTGAACACGTTGTCGGCCTGTCCGGTCATGATGTAGACCCGCTTGTTCTGGACCGCAGACATCTCCGACCAGATGGTGTCGTTCTCCAGGTCGGATATTATCTCCTCGCCGGGGGACATCAGGTACATCATGGACACCACCAAGTAGTCAGGGTCCCTGTCGAGCATGGAATCCACCGCCACCTCGGGCCATCCGGTGAGATCGGAGTACACGTTCACTCCCTTGGCGTGCGCCATGACGTCGGCAGCGAAAGTTCCATTCCCGCTGGGGTAGATGGGGTCGAGCCAGACCGCGAAGGCGAGGCTCGGCATCTCATCATCCCCGATCTGGTCCTCTATGGCGGCCAGACGGTCGTTCATGGAATCGATGAGGTCCTCCGCCTCCTCCTTGACCCAGCATATCTCGCCGACCATCAGCATGGCCTTGTAGACCTCGTCGAAGGTGGTCCCCTTGTCCAGGATGATGTAGTTCTGGTCAGCGTTGTCCAGCAGGGGCAGCATGTCCATCTGGGCCTGCACCCCCTTGTCGATAAGGATGAGGTCACCCTCCGCAGCGAGGACCGCTTCCACGCTGGGGGTGAAGTAGCCGCCCACGGAGGCGAGCGTCCCATCGGTCTTCCTGTCGTTCACCTCGGCCGGCCAGTCGCAGTAGTCGGTGACCGCCACCAGGTTATCCCCGATCCCCATGGCGTAGACCATCTCGGTCAACGAAGGAGAGCAGGACACGATGCGCGTGGGCATCTCATCGGTGGTCACGGTCCTCCCATTGGCGTCGATGACCGAGACCGGCCCGTCGCCCTCGCCATCGGAGGGGTTCATTCCCAATACCATTATGGTGCCGACGGCCACCAGGGCCACGACCAGTACTATTGCGATAATCGCCTTCTTATCCATTAGACTCACTTACCATCAGTTAGTTGGATGTATAATCCAACTAGAATTGGATATATCATCCAAGTATAAAGCCGTTAGCGGTCCCTTTTTATCAGTGGCATGCTAGTACCATAAGGGGAAGGAGGTGGCGGAATCAAGTTCATCGATGAGCTGAGGAACGAACCGTTCTTGCTGGCCCACCACCCGCTCTGCGGCCGCTTCGACGAACACCTGCTGACCATCCGAGGCTGTAAGGTCTGCCGGGGATGCATTAGCGTTTACCCTACCTTCGCGGTCGTTCTCGTCCTGTTGTTCATGGCCCAGCCTGAGTTCGCGGTGGCATTCTACGCCTCGTTGTTCCTGTTCACCATCCAATTGTTACGCTTCCACATCCATGGCCGAGGTTGGTCCATATTGTTCAACATGATACTGGGCTCGAGCCTGGCCTTGGTCACCTATTCCGCCCTGGTCTGCCCGCCGGAGCTGAGGATTTACGTATATCCGTTCATTATCGCGGTAATCGTGATATTCCAGTACTTCAAGGGAAGGAGGATGCTGAAGCGCTGCAGGGAGTGCCCGTCCTACGTTTCCTACCCGCGTTGCGCACGGGCACCGGAAAGGCCTGAAGATTGAAAATATATGGGAACGGATAAATATTCCTCAAGTGGATGAACGCTAAAAGGTGGAACGTCATGTCGAAGGAATTCACTGGCAGCTGGGTGATCGTGATCATCCTGATAATATTGTGCTGGCCTGCGGCGCTCATCTACTTCCTGATGAAGTATGAGGAGCGCCCGCAGTATGGAACGGGCTATTACGGCAACCAGCCTTATCAGCAGCCGTACCAGCAGCCGCCCCAGCAGTATCAGCAACCTCCTCAGCAATATCAGCAGGGAAACACCTGCCGCAGCTGCGGGGCCGCTTACGAGCCGGGCGCCCAGTTCTGCCCGAAGTGCGGCAACCGCCTCTGAGACGGTCAAACCATATCCAAAAGGCCGCGGACCTTGTCCAGGTCCCAGGCCCCTTCCCATTTTTCCAATACCCCATCCAGCTCACGCATCCAGCGCTGTCTGATGTCACCGGAACCGCAGCCATTTCCCGAGGGCCTGGTCAGGTCCATGGAATCCTCGGCCGGAGCGCTGAACCGGACCAGGGGCAGGATGCCCAGACAGGGCATCTCCATGCGTGATTCTAGCTCCTCGATGCCTTCCCTCAGTATCGAGGCGTCCCCCCGGAAGCGGTTGATGACGAACCCCTTCAGCAGGTCCCGCTCCTCCTCGTCCATCAACAGATACGTTCCGTAGATGCCGGCGAAGACGCCTCCCTTCTCGATGTCCCCGACCAGGACGACCGGGGCGCGCGTGGCCTTGGCCAGCCACATGTTGCTGACGTCCTTCTCCTTGAGGTTCATCTCCACCGGGGAGCCCATTCCCTCGATAAGAACCAGTTCCCTTCCCGAAGCATTGTCGTGGAACGCCGATAGCACCTGTTCCCTCAACATGGTGATGACCTCGGTCGTGCTCCCTCCCGGTCCCAGGTCCTTCCAGGGTCTTCCGCGAAGCACGACCTGGCATTGCCCGTCGCCTTTCGGCTTGATCAGGATGGGGTTCATGTCCGCCGACGGTTCCATCCCGCAGGCCCAGGCCTGATAGGCCTGGGAAATCGCCATCTCCTTCCCGTCCCTGGTAACGAAAGAGTTGAGCGAGACGTTCTGCGCCTTGAACGGAACGACGTCCGTTCCGTGCGAGGCGAAGTGACGGCACAGAGCGGCGGTTAGGGTGGTCTTCCCGGCCCCGGACGTGACGCCTTGGACCATGAGCTTACGCACCATGACCATCACCTCCGAGCAGAGCATCCAGGTCCAGATGTTCCTCGATCATCGCCGCCAGCCGGTCCAGGGAGGTTTCGATCTCCGCGTCGTGGTCCGTCCCCTTGGTCCTGGCGCCTTCGTGGCGTTCGATCATCGAAAGGAAGAGACCGCGGAAGGCCGGAAGGTCGAACAACCCGTGCATATACGAGCCCATCACCTTCCGCTTGCGGTCCCAGGAGCCTTCCGGCCGCCGGTCCGGACGAAGCTGGAACAAGGCTCCCTCGGCACTCTCGGTCCGACCCATGTGTATCTCGTATCCACGCACCTCGCCCCCATCGGCGAGCGACCCGCTGACCTGGACCGTCCTCTTGTCATAGGTATCGAAATAGGTGACCGCGTCCAGAAGTCCCAGCCCCTCCATCTCGGAGGGACCGCTGCCCTCCAGTCCATGCGCGTCGATGATCCTGCGGCCGAGCATCTGGTAGCCGCCGCAAATGCCTAGTATCGGGACCGCGCCAGCCTTGGCCAGGACCGCCTCGGCCATGCCGCTCTCCCTCAGCCAGTTGAGGTCCTGCACGGTGTTCTTCGTTCCGGGCAAAATGATGGCGTCCGCCGGTAACAGTTCCTCCGGCGTTCTGGCGTAGATCACCCTCACCCCTTCCTCCAGGGACAGTGCGTCGAAGTCGGTGAAGTTGGATATCATCGGCAGGCGGACCACGGCCACCGTGATAATCCCCTCACCGCCCTGGCGCTGGTCGAGGTCCATGGAGTCCTCGACCGGGAGATACAGGGAGGGCAGATGCGGAAGCACCGCCAGCACCGGTACCCCGGTCTTCCTTTCCACCAGTTCCAGGGAATCCCCCAGGGACCCGCCCCCGGGACACATGTTGTTGATGAGCACGCCTTTGAACAATTCCCGTTCCTCGTCCTCCAGCAGCATGAGCGTGCCCACCGCATAAGCATAAGCGCCGCCCCAGTCGATGTTGACGGCGAGAAGGCAATCGGCCTTGGCCAGCCTCGCGACGAACATATTGGCGACGTCCTTTCCCCGCAGGTTGATCTCGGCTGGCGAGCCGGCTCCCTCGATCACCAGCACATCGTTCGAGCGCAACAGCCGTTCCAGGTTGCGGGATATGATCGCCGGGGCCTCCTCGAGTACGAACTGTGAATAGTACTCCTGCACCGTGCAGTCCTTGTAAGGTCTCCCTTCCACGATCACCTGGGAGGTCACCCCGCCCTTGGGCTTGAGCAGGATGGGGTTGAGCTCTCCCCGGGGACGGGTGCCGGCCGCTCGGGCCTGCAGGTCCTGGATGCGGGCTATTTCGTCCCCATCCGCGGTGACCATGGAGTTCAGGGACATGTTCTGCGATTTGAACGGAGCTACCTTCAGTCCGCGGTTGCGATAGGCGCGGCATAGAGCGGTAACGAGGAGGGATTTTCCCGCTCCGGAGGTGGCGCCCAGGACCATGATGGCCCTGGCCCTCTTCCGGTGCTTCAGCTCCAGTTCCGCCTTGAGCGACGACCTGGTCCCTTCGTCCAGACCCTTCTCGCCTATCTCGGGCATCATCTTGAAAAGGGAATCGGCGACATCGTCCCGGTGCATCCAGAGGCAGCTCTGACAGGACCACACCCGGCCCCCGGTGCGTCTGGATATGACGTACTCCCCCAGATCCGGGTCCAGACAGGGATACAGGGGACAGAAGCAGAAGGTGCAGTTCTGCCCGGTATGATGACATGGATAGTGGGCGCACTCGGTATTGCTGCCGATGTTGCCCCTGGACATCTGGGACCGGAGGACCGCGGCATGCCTGCCGTAGTTATCCTCCGAATCGTCCTGGTCCCCCTCGGTTGGATTAATCATCCAATTGGGTCAAGTCCCTGAGGCCATAATATCCTTTCCCCCGTCCCCTGCAATGTTTTAAGCACATGTTCGCTTACTGCCATCCGAGAAAGATGGCACCGACCGCGGACTCCTTCCAAACCAAGAGCGTCCTCGAGCTGAAGGACGGACCCCTGAGCTATTATTCCCTGAAGAAGCTGGACGGCGGGATCGAGAGGTTCCCGTTCTCCATCAAGGTGCTCCTGGAATCCTTGCTCCGACAGGAGGACGGGGTGCTGGTGACCAAGGACGATGTCCAGAAGCTTCTGTCGTGGACCCCGGCCGGCAATGACGAGCTGGACATACCGTTCATACCGGCCCGGGTGGTGCTGCAGGATTTCACCGGAGTGCCTTGCGTCGTGGACCTGGCGGCCATGCGCGACGCGGTGCGGGTGATGGGCGGAAATCCGTCCCAGATCAATCCGCTGGTACCGGTGGACCTGACCATCGATCACTCCGTTCAGACCGACTATCACGGAACGTGCTACGCCCAGGAGCTCAACGAGGGCAAGGAGATGGAGCGCAACCTGGAACGGTACTCGCTCCTCAAATGGGCGCAGGGCTCCTTCAACAACTTTAGAGTGGTCCCACCGGGTAACGGGATCATCCACCAGGTCAATCTGGAATGCTTAGCGACGGTGGTGGCCACCCGCAACGGGGTGGCCTTCCCCGATTCTGTGTTCGGCACGGACTCGCACACCACCCAGATCAATGGGCTTGGGGTACTGGGCTGGGGCGTTGGTGGAATCGAGGCGGAGGCGGTCATGCTCGGCCAGCCTTATTATATGCCCTTACCGCAGGTGGTGGGGTTCAAGATCATCGGCAAGCTGAGGCCGGGGGTCACCGCCACGGACATGGTGCTGACGGCCGTGGAGATGCTGCGCAAGAAGGGAGTGGTGGGCAAGTTCGTGGAGTTCTTCGGACCGGGGATTAAGAACCTATCATTGCCGGACCGGGCGACCCTGGCCAACATGGCCCCGGAGTACGGGGCGACCATGGGCTTCTTCCCGGTGGACGAGGTGACGATAGCGTACCTCAAGCTGACCGGGCGGGAGAAACTGTGCGAGCTGGTGGAGAAGTACGCCCGGGAGCAGGGATTGTTCTACGAGGACCAGACCCCGGACTATAGCGACCTGCTGGAGCTGGACCTTAGAAAGGTCAAACCATCCCTGGCCGGGCCCAAGCGCCCGCAGGACCGCATCGAGCTGGCGCAGATGAGGACCGAGTTCGGCAAGATGATGGAGAAGCAAGGGGGGAAGAAGAAGGGAAAGCTGATGAAGGACGGCGATGTGCTCATCGCCTCCATCACCTCCTGCACCAACACCTCCAACCCGTCGGTCATGATGGCGGCGGGACTTGTGGCCAAGAAGGCCGTGGAGAGGGGACTGCGCCCGAACCCCAACGTCAAGACCTCGCTTGCCCCGGGAAGCCGGGCGGTGACCATGTACCTGGAGAAGGCCGGCCTGCTCTCTTACCTGGAGGCCCTGGGATTCCACGTGGTCGGTTATGGTTGTCTCACCTGTATAGGCAACAGCGGTCCGGCCCGCGAGGAACTGGCAGAAGACATCACCAAGCACGATCTGACCGTGGCCGCGGTCCTCTCGGGCAACCGCAACTTCGAGGGCAGGATATCGCCCTACGTCAAGGCCAACTATCTGGCCTCTCCCCCTCTCGTGGTGGCGTACGCCATTGCCGGAACTGTAGATCTGGATATGGAGAACGAGCCGCTGGGCGTCGACCCCAACGGCAGACCGGTGTTCCTTGGGGACCTCTGGCCGACGGCCAAGGAGCTCAAGTCGGCATTGAGAAAGGTCACCCCGGCCATGTACCGCAAGGCCTACTCCACCGTATTCCAGGGCAGCGCACTGTGGGATTCCGTTCCTTCGCCAAAGGGCGAGACGTTCGCCTGGGACCCCCGCTCCACCTACATCCGCAAGGCGCCGTTCTTTGAAGGGATGGGGAAGAGTCCCTCGGCGCCGCAGAGCATCAAGGGCGCCCGAACCCTGGCTGTCCTAGGAGATAGCATAACCACCGACCACATCTCCCCGGCGGGCGAGTTCCCGGCCGGCAGCGTCGCCGGCCAGTACCTGATGTCCTTGGGCGTGGAGGAGAAGGACTTCAATTCCTATGGCTCGCGCCGCGGCAACCATGAGGTCATGATGCGGGGGACCTTCGCCAACATCCGCCTTAAGAACGCCATGGCCAAGGGCAGGGAGGGCGGCCTCACCGCGGTCCAGCCCGAGGGCACCGTGACGGACATCTTCTCCGCCGCCCAGGAATACGCCAGGAGGGGCGTTCCCCTGGTGGTCCTGGCTGGAAAGGAATATGGAACCGGCAGCTCCCGGGACTGGGCGGCCAAGGGCCCCCACCTTTTGGGCGTGAGGGCGGTCATCGCTGAGTCCTTCGAGCGCATCCACCGCAGCAACCTGGTCGGGATGGGCGTCCTGCCGCTTCAGTTTGAGCCGGGGCTCAGCGCCTCGTCCCTCGGGCTGGACGGAAGCGAGGAGTACGACATCGAGCTTATGGAGCTGAGGCCGAGGGCACCGGTGATGGTCGTCGCCCGCAAGGACGGCAAGGCCATCGCCTTCAAGGCCGTGGCTCGCTTGGACACCCCGGTCGAAGTGGACTACTACCGCAACGGCGGAATATTGCAGACAGTGCTCCGCAATCTTGTGGCCTAACTTCCAGGTCGTGCGATGGCCTAGAACATCAGCTCTGAGACGAGGTCGTCCAGAGTTGTTACCGAGGTATTTACCTTCAGATTGGCCGGTACGGCAAGGGTTCTGGTCTCTCCCTGCGAAGTGACATAATAATCACATTCCGATGTGAGAGCGTATGCAAAATGGGTGCGATCCGTAACCGATGAACCATACCTTCCTAGGCTTTCCATCTCGGCATCGACGAGTATGCAAACCCTCCTGATATCTGGTATTGGAAAGAGTATTCTGATACCGAGCGACCTTAGAATTTCCACACCTCGAGAGAGATCGAAAGTATCTTTTTCTAAGCTAACGCTCACCATTTCACCAACCACGGTTATAGAGGTCAAGAGCGAATGGCCAGCATTGGCGATATGACGTAATTGCCTGGCCCTTTCCTCACCATTGATGTTAGGCGTGGAGCTCTCTATGAGGACGCAAGTATCGATGAATATCGAGTGAGAAGCCAAATGCTCACTCTTTGACGCCAGATTTACTTCTAAAAGATACTGGCTTATAGATCATGGCGATACGGCCATTTGTCGCGGATATCGCATAACCGAATCCGCTACGCTCGATCTGGATCGCTACCTCTCTGGAATATGGTTTTCCTTCGAACGCGATCCGGGCCTCATCGAGCGTCATACTATCTGCCATAATGTATCAATCTCTGAGATTATCGATGCCATTTGATAAGATAAAACTAGTCATTAATTGTAATTCCTTTCAAAATTGACGCCTGAACCTTTGATATCTCAACGGCGTAACCTCATTATAATCGGCAGGGCGTTGGCGGCCACGTCATGAACGGCGGTGAGAAGGTCATCGAGGTCAAGGACCTCACCAAGGTCTACCCTGCAGCGGCCAGGCTATTCGGCGACGGGGGAAGGGAAAAGCTGGCCGTGGACCGCGTTTCCTTCAACGTCCACCGCGGCGAGATCTTCGGTCTGCTCGGCCCTAACGGCGCCGGCAAGACCACCACCATCAAGATGCTGACCACCCTGCTCATCCCCACGTCCGGAAGCGCCACCGTGCTTGGCCTGGATGTTACGAAGGACCCGATCGGGCTGAGACCGCGCATCAACCTGGTCTCCGGCGGGGAGCGCGGGCTCTACTTCCGCCTGACGGGAAGGCAGAACCTGGAGTTCTTCTCGGACATGTACCGGGTGCCCAGGGATGTTAAGAAGAAAAAGATCGAGGACCTGCTGGAACTGGTAGGCCTCACCGAGGCGGCCGATGTCCGGGTGGAGGAATATTCTAGGGGGATGAAGCAGCGGTTGCATTTGGCCAGGGGACTGGTCAACGACCCGGAGGTGCTTTTCCTGGACGAACCGACGTTGGGACTTGACCCGGAGATATCCCGGGAGACCCGGGCATTGATCCGCCGACTCTCGGAGAAGGGCATGACCATACTGCTCACTACCCATTACATGTTCGAGGCCGATGAGCTGTGCGATAGACTGGCGATCATATCCGACGGAAGGATACGAGCCATGGGCTCGCCCTACTCCATGAAGGAGGCGGTGCGCAACGACTCCATCATCGAGATCGAGGCCCGGGAACTTGGGGAAGCGCAGAGGAAGGAGCTGGCCGACCTTCCCGGGGTCTCCGCCGTATCCATGGAGTTCCTGGAAGGGCGGCAGCTCGCCCGCATCGTGGTCGACGACGCCCCTTCGCTCATCCCCACGATCGCCGCCCTGCTGGAGAACAGAAAGGTGATCAGCATCCGGGTGGACCAGCCGACCTTGGAGGACGCCTACATCAAGATGGTGAACGGGAAATGATGGACCTGCGGGCCATGAAGGCCGCCCTTAAGCAGCAGTCGATACACTTCTTCGTGGACCCGCAGTGGGTGATACCGAGCATAATCGCCCCCTTCATCTTCACCACCGTGACCTTGTTCCTTTTCCGTCACGCCGGCGGCGACCTGCTGCTCTACGCCGTACTTGGCGGCGGCGTGCTGGGAATGTGGGGGAACACCATCCACAGCAGCAGCTGGTCCATTGGCTACGATAGAATGAACGGGACGTTGGAGGCCATCATGGTGACCCCCGCTCCCCTGTCCTCGGTGGTCTTCGGCCGCTGCCTCTGGAACTCGTTCCTGGGATTGCTGAACGCCCTGGCGGTGTTCCTGGTGGCGCAGTTCGCCTTCGGCATCGAGATCACCGTGCAGGACCCGGTGGGATTCGTCATCGCCCTGGCCGCCACCCTCCTCTCGCTTTCCGTTTTGGGCATGGTCTTCGGGGCGTTCTACGTGGTGACCAGAGCGTCGTCGGCCTTCTTCCAGATCCTGGAGTTCCCGATCTACGTCCTCTCCGGGGCGGTGTTCCCCCTGATGGTCCTGCCGGAGTGGTCCCGGCCTTTCTCGTATCTGATACCGGCCACCTGGGGCGCCGAGGCGCTCAAGATATCCACCATCCCTGGCTATGACTCCCTGGGCATCGGTTACTACGGCGCCCTGGGCCTGACCGTACTAACTACCGCCGCCTTCCTGCTGATATCCCTGTCCCTGTTCACCTATCTGGAAGGCCGGGCGAAGGTGAACGGGACGCTGGTGAGGTACTGACATGCTGAGGAACACGCTGGGCGTCAAGGCCTCCGCACTGGTGGCGCTCCGCTCGCAGTTCGCCGTGGTCGGCCCTGGGCTCTGGCTCATCCAGATACTGTCCACGGCGCTCTTCCAGATGTGGTTCTTCGTGCTGGTCAGCGATTTTGCCGACGATCCGGGCGCGGCCCCTGCCTATGTGGCCTTGGGCAACGCCGTCTCCTCGCTGACCTATTCCGCGGTGTACGGGGTCACCATGTCCGCCGGCGCCGAGAAGCACATCGGGACCATGGCCACCATAATGTCCACGCCGACCCGGATGTTCTACGTGTTCCTGGGCAAGGGGGCGTACCAATCATTGATCGGCCTCTTCACCGTCACCGTCTCGCTGGCCTTCGCCTCCCTGTTCTTCGGCGTCGACCTGTCGGGTGCCGACCCCGCCGCCCTGGCGGCGGTACTTCTGGCCACCTGCTTCGCCATGGTCGGCTTCGGAATGGTGATCGGCAGCGTGGGCGTTTACCTTCGCTCATCCATGATCCTGGGGTCCATCGTGCTCTATCTGGGACTGCTTCTTTGTGGGGTAAACTTCCCGATATCGTACCTGCCGGAATGGTTGCGACCGGCCGCGTACATCTTCCCGCTGACCTACGGGGTGCAGGCGGTGCGCGAGGTGGCGGCCGGGGCCGGGCTGGGCGACATGACGTTCCTGGTGGCGGTGATGCTGGGACTGGGATCGCTCTTCTTCATCCTGGCCTACGCCCTGTTCAGCTACTTCGAGAAGCTGGCGCTCAGGCACGGCTCCCTGGACATGTTCTAGAGCAGCCCGAGGAGGACCAGAGCCAGGCTGGCGATGGTGTATGGAAGGAAGGCCTTACCCACCTTTTCGTCGCGCATCAGATGGACGTTGTCGCGCAGGCCCCTCTTGACCAGGAGGGATTGGACCGTACGCCCCAGCAGGAAGGACCCCAGCACGGCCATGGCCAATGACAGATACGCCTGGCCGGTGAAATGCAGGTACCAGAACAGGACGATGCCGGAGATGGACAGGACGATGCACGCCCAGGCCCAGGAAGGACGGCCTCGCTCCCGGCCGGCGTCGGCGAACAGCCTGGCCCACCTTCCCGGGAGCGCCCGCATGGATAGAAGGACCAGGGCGGAGAAAGCGCCCAGGAACAAGCTGAGGGCGGCCAACATTTCCATTGGAGCGGGATGCTTGAGCGGATTATTTCAACTCTTGCCCCGGTCCTTCCTTGCGGGCGCTTTCCACGTCACCGACCAGTATCCAGTCGTCCAGGGTGTGGAAGTCGCGTCGGGTGAAACGGAACCGGGGCATCTCCTGGAACCCGTCCACCGTCACCAGCACCAGATAGCGTTTCCCGGCCATGCGCAGGAACTGCGCCTCCGATAGCCAGAGAGCGCGTCGGTGCTTCTCCAGCATGGCCTCGCTCTCCTCGTGGGTGAGCTTGGGGGAATCATAGACCTTGGTGACCCTTCCGCGGCCGTAGATCAACTGCTGGCCGTCGTTCTCCGTGAAGTACAGTAGGTCGCCTACCTTCACCTTGCCGTAGGGCGAGCGGCGGCCGTTGAACGCCCGGCCGACCATGGTCTTTCGGCCCTGGCGCATGGCCTCCAGGGCGCCGGCCGGCTTGTCCAGGTAGACGATGTGGTCCATCTCGCTACCTGATAGCCACGGTAGAATAAAACAGATTTCCCATCTGTTTCAATAACGGGGCGCCATGATCGTCAGGATGTCGCTTCCCTCATCTTCTCCCAGGAGCACTACGTAGCACATGACCTCCTGTTGGGAGCCGTCCTGGTGCGTCAGGATGCTGGGTATCGATATCCTGCCATCGACCACGATGCGGTGGATCGACCCGTCGGTATCCACCAGAGGCGATAGGAAGCTGTGAGCGCTGTCCAGCTCCATGACCTTGGCCGGCGGAAGGCCCAGCTCCCGCCCCAAGGCCCGGTTCACCTTGAGCAGCTTCCCATCTTGGGCTGTGACCAGTACCGGATGGGGGCAGTACTCCATGGAGCCGGCCGCCGGCCCATCGGGGTCCAGGAGCTCCTTTTTCAGGACCTCGGCGTTCTCCCACATCTCCCTCATGTCCCGGGCGGTGGCGTGCTTGGGGCGGGCCATGGCCACCACGCGGTCCACCTTGTCGCCCATCTTGATCGGCACCAGCCGGACCTCCATGTCCATGCGGTCGTGGTCCATCATCAGGGACCCCTCGACCACCGTGGAATAACCATGACGGAAGACCTCCTCGAACAGCTTGGAGTCACCGGTGGGCGCCCTGGGGAACAGGTCGTGGACCGGCTTCCCCTCGTAGGAGGCGTCCACCCCCATGGCCTCCAGGTACCTGATGAACGTCTGGTTCCCCAGGGTCACCCGCAGGTCCCGGTCGACCATGAACACCATCTCAGGCATGGCGTCCAGCATGGTCCGGAGATTGTTCTCCGCCCGCAGCAGGGCGAACTCCACCATCCGCCGCTGCATCATCTCCTCCTGCAGCTCACGGTTCAGCTCCATCAGCTTGGTACGCTCCTTCCCCTCGCTCTCCCGGAGGTCCCGCTCCTCCCTGATGCTCTCCAGCTGTTCGTACAGATCGCGGTAGGCGTCCCTCTGGGGGAAGTTCAGGCTGGGAATGTAGTAGAAGTTGCGGCACAGGACGCCGTCCATGATCACCTGGGGGTAGGAGGAGAGGGTGCGGAGAAGGAAGCCTGGGGAAAGGACGGTCATGTCGTAGAGACAGATGACCGTCAAATCCAGCTCCTGACGGACGTTGTCAAGCTCCAACCAGGTGCTCTCCGAGGGAACCTGAGCGGACAGCTCCTCCGGGACGTTCATTATCAGCCTCGCCCCGCTGTACCCCAGTCCCTTGGCCTGCTGGACCAGCGCCCTCATCTGTTCCCCGATGGTATTTCGGGAGTAGCTGTCCATGGGCGCCTTGTTCAGGGGCACCAGGACGATCGAGGGGTGGGCGTCCACATCAAGACCCCTGGCCCTGATCATCTCCTTCAGGGTGGCCAGGGGAGAACGGAACACGAAGGCGCACATCTCCCTCTGCCGGATGCTGTCCTTGAGAAGCTCGGTGACCACGTCGTACACATCGTCCAAGCGATGAAAGAACAGGGCCGCCTTCTCCCCCGGCGGCATGACGAGGGCAGGCCTGGAAGAGGGGACCATATCATCATCTCTGAGACCGTAGGAACCTGCCACTGAGCGGATGATACAATACTATCGTTAATAATTTCTTCAGATAATCGCAAATTCTAATCTATACGACGAGATAGGGGTGAGCATGTGCCTGGTCCCCGACCATGAGATCGAAGCGCGGATGAAGGACGGCTCCCTGGTCATCGCCAACTATTCACCGGACGGCCTGACCCCCAACGGTTACGACCTGAGGGTGGCCGAGGCCCGCCTGGAGGGCGGGGAGAGCGTCGGTTCCGGGGTTTTCATCGTACCCCCGGGCAGGCTGTTCTTCGTCTCCACCGTGGAGCGGGTGGAGCTGCCCGACGACCTGGCCGCGCAGCTGTGGACCAGGACCTCCTGGCTTCGGAAAGGTCTTTTGATGGGATTGGGCAAGATAGACGCCGGCTTCCACGGCACGCTCACCTTCAGCGGCTTCAACGCCTCCTCGGTCCCGGTGGAATTGCCGATAGGAAGCCGGATGGTGCAGATGGTCCTGGAGCACATGAGCTCGCCGGTCGAGCGAACCTACGCCAAACGCAGCGGCAACTATCAGGACCAGAAAGGCATAACCCTAGAGCCAGCCGGAAAGAAGTAGGTCTGCGGAGTAGACGGACGAGGAGGGCGAGTAGGTCTTGAGCTCCTCGCTCCGGAGAACCTCCAGATTCACGCTCATCCCGAAGGCCTTCTGTTTCAGTTCCTCCAGCACCTGCGGGAAATCCTTCCGGTCGCAGATGTGGTAGAGGTGCATCACCCCTCCCAGCTTCAGGCGGGTCAGGGCGTCGGCGAAGAAATCGATGGCCGAGTGCGGCAGGTTCATGATCACCCGGTCGGCGCAGGGGAGGTCGAACACCCATTGCCGGGCGTCCCCTTCCAATGGCACCACTCCCGCGACCCTGTTAAGCTCCACGTTCTCCCGCATCAGCTGCACCGCCCCCGGGTTCAGGTCGATCGCGTAAACCACGCCAGGACGGGAGAGCTTGGCGATCATGATGGCGAACGGTCCGACCCCGGAGAACATGTCCACCACCGTCTCACCGTCTCGCACCAGGGACGCGATCCTCCTGCGCTCGTTGGAGAGGCGGGGATTGAAGTAGGCCTTCCGGGGATCGACCTTGAAACGCAGCCCGTATTCGGTATGCACCGTCTCGCTGACGTCCTGGCCGGAGATGACCTCCAGGTCCAGCACCCTGAACTCGCCGACCACCCCGTGGTCCAGGAACACCGAGCGCAGACGGGGGAAGGCCGAACGGAGAGCGTCGCCGACCTCCGCGGCGTACGGGAGAAGCTGATCGGACAATCTGATGATCGCGATGTCGCCGAGCGTGTCGAAGGCCGTCGGCAATAGCGGGCGCAGCTCCTCGGGGACCTTGGCCAGTGCCTTATAGTCGCGTTCCTCCCGTTCCCTCTCCTGGAAATCGCGCTCCTCGGTCGGAAGGCCATCCGGGGAGGCCAGAACCGGCAGGTAGAGGTGCTCCTGGTCCTTGTCCACGTATAGGGACTGGTCCAGCAGACCGTCCTCTAAAAGCTTTTTACGGACGGACTCACCTTCCCCCTTTCGGACCCTGACGCAAAGGGAACGCACGGTGTTGCCATGGGAGAATTGATATTTGTTGGTTTAGGGCTGGGCGGCGTGGACGATCTGAGCGCCAGAGCGGTCCGGGCGCTCCAGGATTGCGACCAGGTGTTCGGCGAGTTCTACACGTCCAAGCTGATAGACTCCACGCCGGACGACCTGGAGAGGGCGATCGGCAAGAGCATCGTGCGCCTCAAGCGCCGGGAGGTGGAGGAGGAGGAGACGGTGATCGACGCCGCCAGGAACGGCAAGGTCGCCTTCGTCACCGCCGGGGACACCATGGCCGCCACCACCCACGTGGACCTCAAGATCCGGGCCATGGAGGAGGGCATAACGACCACCGTTCTTTACGGCGTGTCCATATTCACCGCCTGCGCCTCCGCGCTTGGACTGCAGCCTTACAAGTTCGGCCGGGCGGTGACCATCCCGTTCCCGGAGCCGGGTTACACCCCGCTCTCCCCGTTCGAGAACATATACGAGAACTGGTCCCGCGGGCTGCACACCTTGGTGCTATTGGACATCAGGGAAGAGGAGGGACGCTACATGACCGCCAACCAGGCGGTGCAGTGGCTCATCGACGCCGAGAAGGCCAAGGGGCTGGGCATGATAGATGAGAGAACCATCATCTGCGCCGCGGCCCGGGTCGGCTCCCGCACCGAGAAGGTCTCGGCGGGATACCCGTCGAAGATGCTGGACGAGGAAATGGGACCGCCGTTACATGCGGTGGTCGTTCCCGGAAAGCTGCATTTCGTTGAGGCGTACGCCCTGGTCAAGTTCGCCGGCGCCCC
Source organism: Methanomassiliicoccales archaeon (assembly GCA_040768245.1). Lineage (GTDB taxonomy): Archaea > Thermoplasmatota > Thermoplasmata > Methanomassiliicoccales > UBA472 > UBA472. The sequence goes on from JAXGNA010000005.1 coordinate 19,652, forward strand.
CGAGGAGATCGCTGACGATCAGAACCTATAACCGAGCAGTAACGACACCTTCACCCGCCGGCCGAGCGAGGGGTCGACGTGGGAGGCCAGAAGCAGCTTCCTTACCTTAAGCCGGTCGGACATCTCACGCACGCAGTCCTCCACGCTGATCCTGTCCTCCTGTCCCGAACATACCAGCATCAGGGCGGAGTCCGGCTGGAACTCGGCCGAGGGGAACCAAGGCGAGGTCAGGGCGTCCTCCACCGCCAGACGTTCCTTCTCCAGCCCCATGCCGTAACCGATGCCCGCCCGCAGCTCCCTCCTGCCCAGGTTCTCCTTCAATATCGGTATGGCCTCGGCAGTGAGACACTGGCAGAGGTCCGTGGGCAGGGAGAGCATGATCTGGTCCATGACCCCGAAGGCCTTGCCCAGCGGAAGATTGGGAGCCAGCTTGATCAACGGGTCGTTGGCGTAGACGGCCACCATGTGCGAGGCCGCCTTCAGGCGGGCCAGCCCTTCCTTGGCCATGGCCCGGCGGTTGGAACCTTCCACGGAGAAGGGAAGGCAGACACTGGTGAAGGTCATGGTGGTATAGTGCGTGAGCTCGGAGATCAGAGGGGCGATGTAGCTCCCGGTCTCACCGCCCAGCCCGCTGAACAGGAACAGCACGTCCGGCCTTCCCACCGCCTCCACCAGCCGGTTCTTCCAGGGGAGATCGGAAACGTGCAGGGCCGTGGATGAACTGGTACGGGCCACGGTGACCTCGCCCTTCCGCAGGAGCACCTGCCGGTGCCCGGGTATCCCGGCGTCCCCTTCCAGGCAGACGGTGAGCTTGCTGCCAGGCATCTGGGCGGCCATATGCCTCCCTGCCCCGCCCACGCCGACGACCAGCACCTCCGGTCGGGGTTGTTCGGAACGGGTCGGAAGCTCGACTATCTCCGGTCGCACAAGCTCATTAACACTCTCATTGGATATGGCATTTTCACCGCACCCGCAGAAATTTCTATACCCCCAGGAGGATATGGCCGGCCATCATGACAGAGATTGGCAGGATATTCGGCAACCGGGTCATGGAGCTGCGCTTCCGCACCAGCGAGGCGGAGGACCTCCAGGTGGGAGAGATGCTGGTTGTCGAGGAGTCGGGCGTCAAGTTCCTGGTCAGGACCATGGACGTGCTGTTCGGCGCCGACTCGGATGACGACGATTACCTGGAGTGGCAGGCCGGGGCGGCGCTGAAGGACGGTTTCGATTACGAGCGCATCAAGGGGGACCTGTACAAGGTGGGGGTCTGCACTCCCCTGGGCTGTCTCAGGGACAGCACCTACCGCAAGGCAAAGTCCATACCCAGGCACTTCTCTCGCGTTCGACGCGCCGATCAGGGCGACTACGATTTCCTGAGGCCGATGATGGGGGACGTGGAGGTCGGGCGCCTTCGCTCCGGCGACCGGGTACTGGACTTCCGGGTGGGCATCGACTCGCGCGGCTTCCCACATCACGTTGGCATATTCGCCACCACCGGGATGGGCAAGAGCAACCTGATGAAATCCTTGGCCTTGTCCTGCATGGAGTCCCGGCGCTGCGGCTTCCTGATACTCGACCCGCACGGGGAGTACTTTGACGGCGGGGAGCGCGGCAAGAAGGGACTGTCCCAGTCCAGGCTGGCCCCGGAGGCCTTGGACGTCTACTCGTCCCGAAGGTTGGACGGGCCGCACAGCTCCATCCACATATCCAGCTCGGAGATCGAGATCCCCGACCTGGCCAACCTCTACGAGTTCTCCGGGCCGCAATTGGAATGCCTGCAGGCCTCGCAATGGAAGTACGGAGAGCGATGGCTGGACGAACTGAGGGACAGAAGCGTGGCCACCATCGTCACCGACCTCAACGGCCGCTTCCACGAGGGCAGCGTGAACGTCATAAAGCGCCGCCTGGACTCCATATTCCAGTTCGACCTGGTGACCACCGATCGCAATCTTAGCATGACCAAGGCGGTGATCAGCGCCCTGCAGGCCGGGAAGACCGTGCTGGTGGACACCTCCAACATGTTCGAGGCGGAGGAGCTGCTGGTCTCCACCGTGCTCACCCGCGCGATATTCGATCACAACAAGGCCATGTATTCCGATAAACCGAAGTTCGAACGGGCGCCGCCGGTGCTGATAGCCATGGAGGAGGCGCAGCGCGTGCTCTCCCAGTCCAAGGGGACGGTGTTCGCTCAGATCGCCCGCGAGGGGCGCAAGTTCAAGGTCGGGCTGTGCGCCGTGTCGCAGCAGCCCAAGCTGATCAACGAGGAGATCATCTCCCAGTTCAACACCCTGTTCATCCTCGGACTGGCGGACAAACGCGACCGCGACATACTGCGCAATTCGGCCAAACAGGACATCTCCATGCTGGACAACGAGATACAGATGCTGATGCCTGGCGAGGCGCTCATCGCCTCCCCCTTCACCCCCTTTGCGATACCCTGCAAGGTGCATCTTTACGAGGAGTACCTCGAGGAATCGAACGCTAGAGCGGGGGAAAGAAAAAATACGGTAAAGAAGGATGTGGGTCAGACGTTCTTCTGAGGCGCACTGATGGAATCGGAGACCGCGTTCCTGCTGGAGATGGCCATAATAATGGTCACCGCAGGGGTGATCTCGGTCATCTTCTCCAAGCTGCGCCTGCCGGTGGTCATAGGTTACCTGGCCGCCGGGATAATCCTGGGACCTAACCTGTTCGAGCCGTCCTTCGTCTCCGACCTGGACACCATCGACGCGTTGGCCAACGCCGGCATCGTGCTCCTGATGTTCACCCTGGGCCTGGAGTTCAATTTGCGCCGGCTCAGGAAGGTGGGGCTCTTCGCCGCCCTGGCCGGGAGCGTGGAGATCGTGCTCATGATCACCTTGGGCTACGGTCTGGGCATAGCTCTAGGATGGTCCACCATCCAGTCCATATTCCTTGGCGCGGTGATGAGCATAAGCTCCACCGCGGTCATCATCAAGGTGCTTTCCGACGCCGGCGTGATGAAGAAGGAGTTCGCCGAGGCCATAGTCGGCATATTGATCATCGAGGACATCGCCGCGGTCATCATCCTTACCCTGTCATCCCCGCTCGCCGCCGGGGATGGGGTGACCATTGCCAGCATCGTCCTGCAGATCGCTTACATCGGGATCTTCATGCTGATACTGCTGATCATGGGCTTGGCGGTGCTGCCGAGGCTCATGGACCGCATGTACCCCACCGCCTCCCCGGAAACGCTGCTGATTGTCTCCCTGGGGCTGTGCTTCGGCATGGCCATAGTGGCCCAGTTCTTCGGTCTGTCGGTGGCCATCGGCGCCTTCCTGGTAGGGATCATCATCTCCCAGTCCATGGTGCACGAGAAGGTGGTGGAACGAATAACCCCGATCAAGGAGATGTTCATGGCCCTGTTCTTCATCTCCATCGGCCTGATGATCGAGCCCTGGCTGATCCTGGACAACATCATCGTGGCCGTGGCCATCGCCGCGGTCTTCATCGTGGGCAAGATATTCAGCGTCACCATCGGGACCTTCCTCAGCAACAAGGACGCCCGCACCTCGGCCATGACCGGACTGGGGATGGTGGCCATGGGCGAGTTCTCCTTCGTCATCGCCAAGACCGCTTTCGACCTGGGGGCGGTGGACCAGCTGTTCTATTCCTCGGTTATTGGGGCGTCCCTGATAACCATGCTCTACCTTCCCGCCTCCTTCCGCAGAGCGCCGAGCACGGTCACCGCCCTGGGCAGGGCCCTTCCGGCCTCGGTGCGCGAATCGCTGCGGAGGGTGGACCATCTCCGCACGGACATGACCATCTGGATGAACGCCCATGCCGACCGGCGCCGGGAGGTGCAGAGGCAGGTGTTCTGGATATTCATCGACGTCATCATCATCTTCCTGCTGCAGGTGATGGCCGTGGCCTTCTACGACATCGTCGGGCTGTTCGGGGTCGACCCCGAGGGGGTCGGCGCCCTGACCTACATGGTGGCCATCGCCGCCTTCATCGGGATGATGCTCCCGCCGCTCATCAACATCCTGAGCCGGGTGAGGGTGGTGGGCCTGATGCTCATCCGGGGGGTGATGGAGGCTGGTCACTTCGAATCCGGCGCCGAGGGAAGGCTGTTCCGGTCCTTCGTGGACCTCATCATCTCCATCATCGGCATAGTGCTCTTCTTCCTTTTCATTCCGATAGCCCCGCAGGTGGAGGGCTTCCCGGTGCTGCTGGTCTTCGGGGTGGCGGTCGGGCTGGTGATCGCCTACCTGCTCTGGGACGCCAACAAGAGCGCCTACGACCGCATGTGCCACATCCTTACCGACCGGTTGCACGAGGAATGAGCATTTTCAGCGCACCCGATGGAATGTTTTTTTAAGCCAAGCCCTCTAATCCCTGCCGGATGAGGATCGCGCACATCGCCGACAGTCATGTCGGCTTCTCGGCCTACCGCCGCTCGGACCCCGAAACGGGGATGAACCAGCGGGAGGTGGACGTGTACCGGGCCTTCGAGGACCTGGTCGATTCCATCCTGTCCAAGCGCCCGGACGTGGTCCTGCACTCGGGAGACCTCTTCGATTCTGTGCGACCATCAAACCGAGCTTTGTCGGTGGTGCTGGAACAGCTTTTACGTTTGTCGGAGGCGAAAATACCGGTGGTGCTCATCGCCGGGAACCATTCGACGCCGCGCCTCAAGGAGACCGGCAGCGTGTTCCGGCTGTTCGAGCACATAGATGGCGTTCACGCCTTCTACACCCCGGGAATGCACCGCCTGGAGCTGGGCGACCTTGCCATCGCCGCCTTCCCCCATCAGGACAAGGATTCGATGGTGGAGGCGCTGCAGAACTGGAAACGCGGACGCTCCCGTTACGAGGTGGGCATGCTGCACGCCGGCATTCAGGGATTGACGCGTTACAGCATGGGTGAGGCCAATGAGCTCAACCTGCCCTCCTCGCTCCTCAATCTCGAGGTCGACTATATCGCCCTGGGCCATTTCCACGACCGGGAGCAGATAACCGAGAACGCCTGGTACTGCGGTTCTCTGGAGCGGTTGTCCTTCGCCGAGGCCGGCCAGGACAAGGGATACCTGCTGGTGGACCTGGAGCGCGGCAGGAAGGACTTCGTCAAGCTGCCGTCGAGGCCCATGTACTCCCTCGGCCCGTTCAAGGCCAAGGGGAAGGAGGCGGCGGTCCTGCAGGACGAGCTGGTGTCCGCCCTGGGCTCGGTGCCCGTCGAGGGCAGCATGGTACGCCTGGTGGTGGACGACGTGCCCGCGGCGCTCTATCGCAGCCTGGACCTCAACGCCCTGCGGGCGATGGCCGACAAGGCCGTGCACCTGGAGCTGAAGTTCGAGATCGTGCAGGGCACGGACGCCGTGCAATGGCGCTCCACCACCTTCGGCTCCATGGACCAGGAGTTCCAATCCTATCTGTCGCAGGTGTCTGTGGAAGGCATCGACAAGGAGGAGCTGCGCCGCCGCGGCCTCGAGTACCTGGAAAAGGAGGACGGGGAATGAGGCTGCGCTACATGGAGCTGCGCAACTACCGCAAGTTCCGCGAGGCCCGCATCGAGTTCCCTGACGGCGTGGTGGCCATCGTCGGCAACAACGGAACGGGCAAGACCACCATACTCGAGGCGGTGACCTGGGCGCTGTTCGGCAACGCCTCCTCGGTGGTCAGGGACAACAAGGAGGGGGTGGTCAGCTTCGGCGCGGCCCCGGGGGAGGAATGCTCGGTGGTCCTGGAGTTCGACCTGGGCGAGGACACCTATCGTCTGGCGAGGAACATGAAGGTGAAGAGCCTCAAGACCGACGCCTCGCTGGAGGTGAACGGCAAGCTGCTGGCCACCGGGGACACCGAGGTCACCAGGGCCGTCGTCTCCAAACTGGGGATGGACCACCAGGCCTTCTTCGTGTCCGTGTTCACCAAGCAGAAGGACCTCAATGCGCTGGCCAACCTGAAACCGGCGGAACGGAAGACGCTGGTGCTGCGCATGCTGCGCGTGGACTTCCTGGATAAGGTGATCAAGTCCATAGACGCCGACGCGAACAACGCCAAGCGGGAGGCGGAGGGCGTGTCGTCGCTGCTGAGGGACGCCAACGGTCAGGACAAGCTGAAGATCCTCAGGGAGGAGGAGCGCGCCGCCGCCGATTCCTTGCGCAAGATGGTGGAGGGGAGCTCCAGGCTCCAGGTCGACAGGAAGGCCGCGCTGGAAAGAAGCCAGGCGGCCAGGGGGTCCTGGGAGAGGGAGGAGGAGCGCTACCGCCAGGACGTGGCCCTGGAAAGAAGGCAGACCGGCGCCCGGGCTGGACTGCAGGCCATGCATGAATCGCTGAACAAACTGGAGAAAGAGGTCCTGGAGCTCCAGGGGTTGCGCGGGTCCCTGCCTGAGCTGGAAGAAAGGGAGAAGGAGTATCAGGAGGCCAAGGACGTCGCGGAAAGACATGCCGTGATGCGCGAATCGTTCCTGAGAAGACAGAGAAAGGAAGAGGACCTGGCCGCCCGAACCGGGGAGATGGAGACGCTCCGGGCCGAGGCGGAGCAGGCGGCCAAGGAGATGTCCGGCCTGCCGGACATCGAGACCAGCCTGGCCACTGTCGAGGCCAACCTAAATGATACCCGGGACCTACTGACGTCCATATCCGCCCAGGCCAGGGTGGCCGAGTCGGAAGCGGCCCGGCTGCGGGCCGAGCTCGGGTCCTCCAAGCGGAGGTCCGAGGAGATCGCCCAGCTCGGCGAGGACAGCAACTGCCCGACCTGCCAGAGGCGCATGGGGGCGCAGTACGCCGACCTCCTGCGGCGGTATCGGGAGGAGCAGAAGGCCCTGGAGGAGGGAGCGGCCCTGCAGGACGAGGTCCGGAAAGGACTGATGGAGCAGCGCTCCAGAGGCGAACAGCGCAGGGAAGCGCTGGAGGCCAGAAGGTCTAAGCTCCTGTCCCAGTCGCGTTCGCGGGCGTCCCTGGAGGAGAGGGAGCGCAAGGCGCGGCACTCCCTGGTCATCACGCGGGAGAAGGTGGACGCCCTGGGCAAGGAGCTGGAGGTCCTGGGACCGGTGATGTACGATGTCCAGGCGCACGAGGCCGCCAAACGCAGAGCGGCCGAGCTGGAATCGGCACATCTGGCCCTGAACCGGGCCCTGGCCAAGATGGAAAGGCTCCCGTTGGCCCTGGAGGAAAAGGCCAGGATGGCAACGGCCGTGGCCAACGAGGAGGAGACGCTGCGCCTAGCCTCCCAGGAGCGCAGGGCCTTGGGCTTCGACATGAAGGCGCTGCTGCAGAGGAAGAAGGAATACGAGGAGGCCCGGGAGAACGACGAACGCCTGGCCCAGGAGATCATCCGCTCGGAGGGGGAGCAGCGCCGCCTGGGGTCGGAGATAGATTCGCTGCGCAAGCGCGCCGAGGAACTGGAAGGACTGCGCACCAAGCACTCCGCCCTGACCAGGGAGCTGGAGACCCTGAGCCGCCTGAGCCAGGTGATGAGGGGGTTCAAGGAGAACGTCATCGCCCGCATCGTTCCCACGCTATCCGATGTCTCCTCCGATCTCCTGTCCCAGCTCACCGAGGGCAAGTACGGCGGGATGCGCTTGGACGAGAACTACCAGATGTGGCTCTACGACCAGGGCGAGGAGTTCCGCCTGGAGCGGTTCTCCGGCGGGGAGGCGGACCTGGCCAACCTGTGCCTGCGCCTGGCGATATCCCGGATGATCATGGAACGTTCGGGCAATCAGATGAACTTCCTGGTGCTGGACGAGATATTCGGTTCCCAGGACCAATCACGCAAGCGCAGCATACTGGAGACGCTCGGTCAGCTGCAGAAGCAGTTCCGGCAGATACTGCTGATAACGCACATCGAGGACGTCAAGGACAATGTCAGCGCCGTTCTAAGAGTTCAGGAAAAAGAGGATGGTTCCAGCACCGCGGTGCTGGAGGATTAGGTTTATTTCTGGTCGACGACCTGGATGAGGTGCCAGCCGAATTGGGTTTTCACCGGTCCTACGACCTCGCCCTTGGCGTGGTTGAAGGCGGCGTCCTCGAACTCCTTCACCATCATTCCCTTGCCGAACCAGCCCAGGTCCCCGCCCTTGCGGCCGGAGGGGCACATGGAGTACTGCTTGGCCAGATCGGCGAAGCTGGTGCCGTTCTTGATCATCTGCAGGAGTTCCTTGGCCTTGTCCTCCTTGGCCACCAGGATGTGAGCTGCCCTTACTTCTTTGACCATGCCTCGCGCATCGCCGGGAACGGTATTAATTTATCTGTCGCCACTAGCGGAAGACCGCCTCGAGGTCCACGTTCTCGGCTATGGCCTTCTCCACCAGCCTTACCTTCTCGGAATCCTGCGGCTCGATGCGGGCTATGAGATGCTCCACCATCTCCGACGTGGCCAGCGTGTCGTACCTGGTCACCAGGATAGGTATGCCCTTCTCGTAGGCCTTTGACACCACCTGGTTGGCCGGGTACATGCCGCCGGTTAGGATCAGGCACGAGGTGTCCGTCGACAGCGCGGCCAACTGAATGTCCGAGCGGTCGCCGCCGGTGATTATGGCCTTGCGGCGGTGACGGCGCATGTACTTCAGGGCGGTCTCCATGGTCATGGCACCGATGAAAACGCCCTCCACCACCCGGTCCATGTGACCCTCGCCGACCAGAACGTTGGCGGAGAGCGCCTCGGCCACCTCCTTCACCGTGAAGTAGGTCATCTCCGGGATATGAGGAACGCAGCCCAGCACCTTGATCCCCTTGCTCTCCAGGAAGTTCGCCACGGACAGGTCGTCTGTCTTGTTGAGTATCACGCCCTTGACATTGATCTTGTACTTCTCGCTGAGCTTGTAGAGCATGGCGATCTTGTCCAGGGCGGCCGTCTCCGGCGTGGATATCAGCACCAGGTCGGAACCGGTGGCCTCGGCTATCGCCAGACCGGAGACGTCGTTAAGGTATCCAGTGGTCACCTCCCTGGTGCCCTCGATCAGCATCATATCGCAGTCGCAGGCCGCTTTTTTATAAGCTGCCTTCACGTCGTCCATACGCGCCGCGCGGAACACGTCGTAGGTGAAGGGGCATAGAACCTCCTCAGGCTTGTCCAAGTTCAGCACGTGGCGCATGAGGTAGGCGTCCTGATCGATCACCCGGTCCCCCTCCCGCATAAGGCGTTCCTTGAAGGGCTTGAAGAAGCCCACCTGGCCCTGGAAGTTCTTAGCTAGTCCGAGAGTTACCATGGACTTGCCCGACTTCTCTACCACCGAACCTAGATACAGAGATCTCATTGCTGCTCCCCCTTGATCGTGACCAAGGCGTCCACCGCTATGACGCCAGTTCCCTCGTCCCCCACCATGACCGGGTTCATCTCCAGCTCCTCGAGCTCGGGGAACTCCATGGCCATCTGGGATATCTTGAGGATCACCTCCACCAGCGCCGGGATGTCCCCGGGGCGCTTGCCGCGGGCCCCGGCCAGCATCGGATAGGCCCGTATCGAACGAACCATGCGCTCCACGTCATCCCGGTCCAGGGGCGCGATGCCCTGGGTGACGTCGCGCATGATCTCCACGAATATGCCGCCCAGTCCGAAGGTTATCACCGGCCCGAACTGGTCGTCCCTGACCATTCCCACGATGACCTCGCGGCCCTTGACCATCTTCTGTATGGAAACGCCGGTGACCCTGGCCTTGGGCAGCTTCTCGCGGACCTTGCTCAGCATGACCTGGTAGGAACGTTCCAGTTCCTGGTCGTCGTCTATGTCCAGGACCACTCCGCCCACGTCGGTCTTGTGGGCGATGTCCGGGGACTCGACCTTCATCACCACCGGGTAGCCGATATCTCCTGCCAGCTTCAACGCCGAGACGAGATCGTGGGCGATGCCCTCTTGCGGGGTGGCTATCCCGTACGCCTTCAGTATGCGTTTGCCCTCGTTCTCGCTGAGCTGTAGGCGCCCTTCCGAACGCACTGAGGATATGACCTCGTGCACCGCCTCGCGGTCGGCCTCGAACGGCCGTACGGCGTGCGACTCCTTGCGGTCCAGGCTGTGGCGGTGCTCCACCATGGCCGCCAATGCCCGTATCCCCCTTTCCGGCGAGGGATAGTTGGGAATGCCGGCGGCCTTGAGCATGTCGATGGGGGCCATCATCTCCTTGCCCCCGACGAAGGATGTGACGATCGGTTTAGGCGAGGAACCGGCGAAGGCGGTGAGCGTCCTGGCCACCGACGAGATGTCCACCAGGTCGGTCGGGGCCAGAAGCGCCACCACGCAGGCCACGTTAGGGTCCTCCATCACCGTCCGTATGGCGTGATCGTAACGGGCGGCGTCGGCGTCACCGACCACGTCGATCGGATTGTACAGGCTGGCCGCGGGCGGCAGACCCTGCTTGAGCTTCTCGACGGTGGACGCTTCGAACGACGCCAAGGTGAGACCGTTGTCGGAGCAGGCGTCGGCGGCCATGACGCCGAGCCCGCCGGCGTTGGTGACTATGGCCACCCCCTCGCCCTCCGGCAACGGCATGGTGGAGAAGGCCTGCAGAAGATCGAACATCTCCTCGATGTTCTTCACCCGCACCACCCCGGCCTGGCGCATCGCCGCGTCGTAAACCTTATCGCTGCCGGACATCGCCCCGGTGTGGGACGAGGCCGCTTTCGCCCCGCTGCTGGTGCGCCCGGCCTTCAGGGCTATGACCGGCTTCACCCTGGTCGTCAGTTCGGCCTGCCTCAGGAACTCCCTTCCCCTGTCCGTTCCCTCGATGTACATGCCGATGACCTTGGTGTAGGGGTCCTCGCGAAGATATTCCAGAAGATGCCCCTCGTCCACGTCCAGCTTGTTGCCGACGCTTATGAACTTGGAAAAGCCGATGTTGATGTTGGCCGCCCAGTCGAGCACGACCACGCAGATGGCCCCGGATTGCGACGATATCGCGATGTTGCCCTCCCTCGGCCCCTCCTGGGCAAAGGTGGCGTTCATGCGATGATGGGTGTTCACCAACCCCAGGCAGTTGGGCCCGAGCACACGCATGCCGTAACGTTGCGCTATCTCCCCCAGCTGCCTCTCCAGCTTGGCCCCTTCCAGCCCGACCTCCTTGAACCCGGCACTGATGACCACGGCGGCCTTCACCCCTTTCTGACCGCACTCCTCCATCACCTGCAGGACGAACTTGGCCGGGACGACGATGACCGCCATCTCCACTGGGCCGGGGACATCGGTGATGCGAGGATAGCACTTCAGCCCCATGATCCCCTCATAGCGTGGATTGATCGGATAGATCGGCCCCTGGAAACCGGATTCGATGATGTTGCCAAGGATGATGTTGCCAACCTTGTTCCTCTCGGCGGAGGCGCCGATCACCGCCACGCTAGCCGGCTCGAAAAGCTCTCGCATCTGGAGGCTTAATGGCCTGCCTCCGGACATATCCTTTGCGGTCGGACTGCGCAACATTGATATGTCCGAGGTGCGTGATGTCCAACGCCGCCAGTAAAAATGAGGGTGACCGTGATCCCTACAATAGTCTGGCGGTGCACAGTGCGCCGATAGGTCCCTGCAGGAACAGCGATGTGACATCGCGTCATGACTGGAGGACAACCCCGGGGCACGACAACGAACCCCCTGCCCGGGTCAGTGCGGGGAGCGCGGTCCGCCGCGGCCGTGAACCGATCTGTTAGGGCGGGGGGCACACCCTTTGGGTGGTTGCATTAAATCATTTTAGGTAGACGCTCCCCAAGTTCTTGTCCTGCACCCAGTCGTCCTCGGTGTTGGCGGTGCGTTTTACCTCCAGAATATCCTCGATCCGGGTGGTCGAAAGATCGGCCATGGCCAAGGCCACCGCCTCCGGGAACAACGGCTCCTTGGGAGAGCCGAAATCCGTCCTACCATGGCTGGAGAGGACCAGATGCTGGACTTTTATATTGAGATCGGGCGGAAAATCGCCCAGCAGCCGAACGGCATCGTTGACCATCCCTGCGCCGATGACAAGATGGCCGACCAAACGGCCCTCGTCGGTGGCGCCGATGATGCTGCTGACGACGTACTCGCGCAGCTTGCCGATATCGTGCAATATCGCCCCGGTCACCAGCAGGTCCCGGTCCAGCCCCGCATAGAGCAAGGAGTAATGCTCACAGGTCTTGGCCACTCGCAGCGTGTGCTCCAGCAACCCGCCGATATAGTTCGAGTGGTGGGTTATGGCCGCGGGACAGAAGCAGAACTGCTTGACGAAGTCCTCATCCCCGAAGAAGGATTCGAGCAGCTGCTTGAGATGCGGCTCCTTTACCTTCCTGATGACGGTGAAGAGCTGGGAGCGCATTTGCTCCACATCCTCCGGGGAGCTGGCCACGAAGTCCGCCATCTCATATTCCCCTTCCTTGAGCGCCTCCACCAGATCGCCCGAGGTGGGATTTACGTGGATCTCCAGGGCGTTGTTGTACTCGGTGATTTTTCCGCTGACGTGGACCACCGACCCCTTGGCGATGGTGTCGAAGAGCGCCTTGACCCTCTTCTCGTCCTTCTCGCCCCAGTATTTGACCGCCAGGTCCCCTCCGGAATCCGAGACCCACAACTGAAAGCTGAACCCGTTCTTGTACGCTGTCACCGGCTTCTTGAACCGTACCGCGAACAGATCGTCCACGGTCCCGCCCGCCTTCAGCTCGTTGATCCGTATCGTCTTCCTCATCTCGATCACACCTGGTTTGGCATTGCGTCCTTAAAACAATTCTGCTGACCTCACCGAAACTGCGGGTCGGCTACGACACGTCGCAGCCACCGTTCCGCCTCCTCGTGATGCGGGTGGATGCGTTCCCTCTCCCGGAACTCGCGATCGTGATATGAACCGAAGCGCAACCCGTTCTCCAGATGCAGAAGCTCGTGGTAAAGGACATAGGAGGGTACGAAGGAAGGTATCTCCTTGCGGTCCAGCACGCGGGAGATGGCCACCACTCTCATGATCACGCTGCAATAGCCCACGCGTTGGCGGTTGTCGCCCTTGGTCCAGGTGACATAGGCGTGCGGCACCCTTTTCACCAGGCCAAGGTCGTGCAGGTCCTGTTCCAGCGATCGCAGGTCGTGCACCCGGCCCTGCTGGGCGTAAGCGAGGTTCCGGCTCCTCCGCAAGTACAACGGCTGGTTCCTCAGGATGAACTCCGGGCTCAGGAAATGCTGCTTCAATCGTTCGGAGTATATCTCTCGGACACCGCCGCGGCCCATGCGCCCGAATATCCCCCGGGCCAGGTCGGTGATGAGGTCCTCCCCCGATTCCTTCATGTAATCCGTGATGTGCAGCTCCGCGCTCGTCGAGCACCGCTTCCAGGTGGCCTTGAACTCCTTGAACCGCTCCCAGTTGGCGTTCACGTCGGTGAAGCCGTGCTCGGCCCCCACCCGGGCGAAGCACCGCTGCAGCTCGCTCTCCTGACCGCCGATCCGGTTGTTCCCCCAATAGGATATGTCCGTCAATTTTTCACCATGGGAGCGAGCCGTCCGACCGCCATTTAACCGGTGAGAGTAGATGCAGGCTACGCACCTCCAGGTATCTCCTCGCTAGGTTAATAACACTGACCATGGTCAATATTCCAAATTAGATAATTTACAATAGATTTATCTAGTCTGGAGTCCCATTATGCTCACCGGATGGGACAAGGTTGCTTTTCGAGGGATGACCGCGACAAGCATATCATAACCAGAGGCAACGTTGACGGCATCGTTTCCGCCGCCATCTTTCTGAACCGATTTCCTTCCGCCAAGGTCACGTTCGTCACCTCCCCGACCGCCGGGGCCAAGGCACTGTCGCTAGATACCGCCTCGGACCAGATATACCTGGTCGACATCGCTCCGGTACCCGACCTCGTGGAAGCGGTTCATGCCCGGAGACCGTGCCAATCGCTCATCCTGGTGGACCATCACCCCTCCTCCCTGGCCGTGGAATGCACCACCCTGGTCAAGGAAGGGGTGAGCGCGGCGAACGTACTGTTCCACCACCTTCATCCTGAGGTCCGCTTGCGGAAGCTGGTGGCAGTGGCCGATCTCGTCGAATACATGCCCACGCCGCTGCTGGACGAGGAGATGCGGCGCTACGGAAGGCAGCGGGTGGACCAGGAATCGATGGTCCTGGACTTCGCCTGGCGCCTGATCATTGACGATGACCGCTTCCGCTACACCGCGGCCAAGTCGCTGTCCCAGGGCGTATGGCCTTCTCAGGTGGATTCGGTGAAAAGGCGTTACATCCAGGTGGTCAACGAGAAGCGGTGGCCTCGCGCCTTGGCCAAGGTGGACAGCTGCCTGAAGGTGCGCGGCCCCTTGGGCATAATGGATGAGATGGACCGCAACCGTTCGCTCTACGGTTTCGGCACCCGCGCCCTGGTGGAGGTTGCCCATCGTCGGGGATGCGACTACGCGGTTATGATCAACCCGCGCGGCAAGTACTCGTCGGTCTCCGTGCGCGGCATCGCCCAGGACAGCGTGGACCTCGGCCGCTTCGTGGAGGACTTCACCAGCGAGAATGGGGTGGACGGGGGAGGGCACCCCAAGGCCGCAGGGGCTCGGATCCCGACCGGAAGCGGGGAGCTGTTCCTGGACCATCTTCTGGAACGGGTCTCCTGATCACTTCAGCTGCATCTTCTGCTTGGAGAAGTAGAGCAGCATGACCACGCACACCTGTATGGCGATCACGGAGAGAACAATAGCCAGGACCGGCAGGACGATGTTCTCCTCCTCTTCCGCGGGGATGGTGATGGAGACGCTGTTGCTGGTTACGCTCTCGTTGCCCTGGTCCCAGGCGGTCACGTAGTAGAGGTAGCTGGAGCCTTCATCGACGTTCGCATCGTGATAGGAGGTGAAGTTGGCGGGGACGCTCTCGATCATGGTCATCTCGTCCGTGGTACCGCGGTAAACGTAGTACTCATCCGCCCCGGCCACCGTCTGCCAGTTGAGATCGACATAGCCTACGCCGGCGGTGGCCTGCAGTCCGGTGGGCGCCTCCGTGGCTAGAACGGAAGGGGCCATGCACAGGGACGCCAGAACTAAAATCAGTGCTGTTGCGATGAGAGGGCGGACGGACATGATCTTACCTGTCCGATGATGAGGGCGGGACGATTAAAAAGTTGCCGTCACAGCTTCTTCCTCATGACCAGGTTGTTGCCGTTGCGGTACATGAGGTCGTAGCCATGGTAGTAGTAGAACTCCTTGGCCCGATCGTTGGTGGACTGCACGCACAGCTCCACCTCCGCCATGCCCTCCCGTCTCGCCTTTTCCTCGATCATTTCCAGCATCCGGGCGCCGAGCCCCCGGCCCTGGAAGCCCCGCCGGACCTGGAAGGAGGAGATGAAGACGTACTCGTCGATGTCCTCCACGCAGTAATAGGCCTCGATGCCCTCCTCCCCCTCCAGGACGGTGGTCTCCACCCTCTGGTCCAGGAGAAGGTTCAGCAGCTGCTCGTCCTTCCACTCCTCGCCCCAGGAGGCCAGGATGATTGCGGCCATGTTCTCCCGGCTCATGGAGACGAGCTCGGGAAGGTCGGACCTCTGCATGCAGCGGCAGCGCATCGCTTGCATATGGCGAACCCCTAGAAAAAGGATGGCGGGGACCGCATCGTTCATTCGCCTGCCATGCGCCCTGATATCATGTTCCAGCACGGGGTTTCCATACAATTATTTATATAGGGGCTGTTGTTTTGAAACCCTCAGGAGAAAGGTATACATGGTCACTGTTACCGACGAAGCTAGCAAGTACATCGTGGACCTGATCGCCAAGAACAACAAGTCCGGTTTCGGCATCAGGATCTATCTGGCCGGCATGGGCTGCTCCGGCGCCCAGTTCGGCATGTCCTTCCAGAAGGATGCCAAGGAAGGCGACATCGAGCAGAAGCTGGACGGATTCTCCGTTTACTACGACGAGGAGACCAAGGAGGTCCTGGACGCCTGCACCGTGGACTTCGTGGAGACCCCCTACGGCTCCGGCCTGGTCGTCAACAACCCCAACGCCTCCGGCGGATGCGGGTCCTGCGGCGGCGGCTGCCACTAAACCCCCAACCAATCCCTTTTCCTTTATTATTGCCAATACGATTACCCATCGTGTATTTTGAGCACCCCCTGATCAAGCGGCAGTGCGTGCAGCAGCGCGATTACCAGGTCGAGCTGGCCAGGCGCGCTGCGCGTTCCAGCACGTTGCTGGTGCTGCCCACCGGGCTGGGAAAGACCGTGGTGGCGGCCATGGTCATCGCCCAGGTGCTGCATTCCAAGGGCGGGAAGGTCCTCTTCCTGGCGCCGACCCGGCCGCTGGTGGAGCAGCATTACCGCTACCTGCAGAACATGATCGAGGGCAAGCGCATCGGGATGATGACCGGCGAGGTCGATCCCTTGGAGAGGGAACTGACCTTCCTGGAGAACGACATCATAACCTCGACCCCGCAGGTGGTGTCGAACGACCTTAAGAACGGCCGTCTGGACCTGAAGGACGTCAAGCTCATCATCTTCGACGAGGCGCACCGGTCCGTGGGCAACTACGCCTACGTGGACGTGGCCAAAGCATACCAGGACTTTGATGGGCTGGTGCTGGGCATGACCGCCTCTCCGGGCAGCGACAAGGCCAAGATCCAGGAGGTCTGCTCGAACCTGAACATCAAGGACATCGAGGTCCGAACGGAGCGGGACCCGGACGTGGCCAAGTACGTCCAATCGATCGGGATGGACTGGGTGGAGGTGGAGCTGCCCCCGGAGATGAAGGCGCTCTCCCGCTCCATCCAATCGCTCCACGAGCAATACATCCGGGAGCTGGTGAGCCTGGAGGTGGTGGACAAGGACCGGGTGATGAACAAGCGTTATCTTCTGGAGATGGCCGCCACCTGGCAGGCCCGCATCCGCGGGGGGGAGAAGAGCCGGACGCTGTACAAGGCCATCAGCGCCCAGGCCAAGGCGGTCAAGGTGGAGCACGCCCTGGACCTGGTGGAGACTCAGGGCATGTCCGCACTGCGGGCGTACCTGCAGCGGCTCAAGGACGAGGCGGCCTCGGACGCGGGGTCCAAGGCGTCCCGGGACATTGTGTCCTCGGAGCACTTCCAGAGACTGTTCGATGAGGCCCAGGCGGTGAAGGCTGAACACCCTAAACTATCCCGGGTGATGGGAGTGGTGGCCCGCCAGCTCACCGATCGTCCGGAATCACGCATCCTGGTGTTCACCCATTACCGGGACACCTGCGATCTGGTGGCCAACAAGCTCGGCAAGGTGGAAAGGGCCAAGGTGGCCAAGCTGGTGGGCCAGTCGGACCGCAAGGGCGAGAAGGGATTGCGCCAGAAGGAGCAGGTCGGCGTCCTGCAGCGCTTCCGCGACGGGGAGTTCAATGTGCTGGTAGCGACGTCCGTGGGAGAGGAGGGCCTGGACGTGGCCAGCACCGACCTGGTGATCTTTTATGAGCCGGTCCCGTCGGAGATACGCAGCATCCAGAGGCGCGGCCGCACCGGTCGGTCGCGGGCGGGCAACGTGGTGATATTCATCACCCGGGGCACCCGGGATGAGGCGTACTACTACTCATCGCTGAACAAGGAGAAGGCCATGCGCCGCCGCCTGGAGACCATGAAGGACGAGCTGAGCGGTACCGCCGGAACTAAGCGGAAGGGGCAGAAGACCCTGGACGGTTTCTGAGCAGTTAAATAGGCGCAAACCGTTCGCATTAGCATGCTGTTCCGGGAACTGGCCGACACCTACGAGAGGTTGGAGGCCACCTCCTCCAGGCTGGAGATGACCGACATCCTGGCGGAGGCGTTCAAACGCTTCGACCCCTCGGAGATCAGGATGGCGGTGTACCTGACCCAGGGGCAGCTGTACCCTGATTTCAATCCCCTCAAACTGGGAATGGCCGACAAGATGATCCTGAAGGCCATAGCCTTCGCCTCCGGGGCCGGCGAACCCTTCGTCCAGGACCTCATGCTGAAGGAGGGCGACCCGGGCATCGTGGCGCAGAAAGCGTTCCAGAACAAGAAGCAGACCACCCTGTTCTCGGAGCCGCTGACCCTGAAAAGAGCGTACGAGACCTTGGAGGGCATCGCGCGCTCGGAAGGCGGCGGCTCCCAGGACCTCAAGATCAAGCTGATGTCCAAGCTGCTGAGCGACGCATCATCGTCGGAAGCGAAGTTCCTATCCCGGGTGATCACCGGGAGGATGCGCTTGGGCGTATCATCAATGACCGTGCTGGACGCTTTGGCCGTGGCGTTCGCGACCAAGGAGGACAGGGACGCCGTCGAGCGGGCGTTCAACGTCTCCTCCGACCTCGGACTGGTCGCGGAGGAGATGGCCCTGCACGGGTTGGACGGGGTCAGGACCATCCATGTTCAGGTCAATCGTCCTCTGCGGGCCATGCTGGCCGAGCGGATGTCCTCCCCGGAGGAGATATTGGAGAAGATGGGCGGGACCTGCGCCTTCGAGTACAAGTATGACGGCGTGAGGCTCCAAGCGCACATCTGCAAGGGCGAGGTGCGATTGTTCTCACGCAAGCTGGACGAGCTGACCTCACAATTCCCGGACGTGGTGGCCGGTCTGAAACGCACGATGAGGGCGGAGAGCGCCATCGTGGAGGGGGAATGCGTTCCCGTCGACACGAACACCGGCGAGTTCCTTCCCTTCCAGGAGGTCTCGCATCGTCGCGGGCGCAAGTATGGCGTTGAGGAAGCCATCGAAGAGTACCCGGTCAAGCTGTGCCTTTTCGACTGCATCCTGAAGAACGGCGAGGATCTGACGGACCGGCCGTTCCTGCAGCGCCGCCAGGCCCTGATGTCCATAGTGGAGCCGGACGATTCCGTTACGTTGTCGGAGATACGCGTGCTGTCCTCGGCGGAAGAGGCGCAATCGTTCTTCCAAGAGGCCATCAAGGACGGGTGCGAGGGACTGATGGCCAAATCCGTGGCCGATACGTCCGTGTATCGCGCCGGCAACCGCGGCTTCCTCTGGATCAAGTACAAGAAGGAGTACCGTTCGGAGATGAACGACACGGTCGATCTGGTGGTCGTCGGCGCCTTCGCTGGGCGCGGCAAGCGCAAGGGGTTCTACGGGGCGCTGCTCATGGCCACCTACGATCCTGACGCCGACCGGTTCGAAACGGTGTCCAAGCTCGGCTCCGGCTTCGATGACGCGAACCTGGCCGCGCTGTTGGACCTGTTGTCCGCCGACCGCCTTCCAGAGAAGCATCATCTGGTGGAATCGAAGATGGAGGCCGATTTCTGGTTCACGCCGCGTCTGGTGCTGGAGGTCCGCGGGGCCGAGATCACGTTATCGCCGATCCACACCTGTTCCTTCGGCTCCGTGCGTCCCGATTCGGGGCTGGCCATTCGGTTCCCCCGTTTCACCGGGAAGTTCCGGGACGACAAGGAGGGAAGGGAGGCCACCACCAGCAAGGAGCTGCTGGCCATGTACCAGGCGCAGCTCAAGCGGGTGGAGTGATGTCAAAAGGTTTATAGCCCCCTCCCATATTGGTCCATTTCATGGAGATCGAGCTCTTAGAGAAGGAAAAGGACTCCATCAAGGTCCGCATCAAGGGAGCGGACATGACGCTGATCACCCCCCTGGTGCAGGGATTGCTGGAGGACAAGGACGTGGCCGAGGTAAAGTACACCATCGGGCACTCCCAGATGGAAGACCCCACCCTCTACATCCGGGTCAAGACCGGCAAGCCCCAGTCGGCCTTGAAGAAGACGGCGAAGGCCCTGACCAACGAGTTCAAGGAGGCCAGGGACGCTTTGCAGAAGGACCTGAAGTAATTTTCATGGTGCAGCCCAGCGCGCAGCGCGAAAGGGAGATAGGGCTGGAGGTCTTTTTTTCCGACACCGCCGGCAGCGGCGGCAAGCTCAAGGCGGAGGCGGAGGACTTCATCGTGGACGAGGTGTCCAAGTACCCGCCGGAGAAACCGGATGGCAAGGTCTGCGTGGCTCGGGTCACCGCCACCAACTGGGAGACCAACCGTCTCGTCCGCCACATGTCCAAATCGCTGGGGATATCCCGCAACCGCATCGGGTTCGCAGGGACGAAGGATAAGCGCGCGGTGACCTCGCAGCTGATGTCCTTCGAGGCGCCCGTGGCCGACGTCATGGCCCTGCGGCTCTCGCAGGTCAAGGTGGAGGGCGGGTACATGGCCAAGCGCGGCATGACCATCGGAGACCTGGTCGGCAACAACTTCAGGATAAGGGTCCGGGACACCGTGCTCAGGGGCGAGGAGCTCCGTTCCTCGTTGCAGGGGACCGAATCATCCCTCAGGGAACTTGGCGGCTTCCCGAACTTCTTCGGGGTGCAGCGCTTCGGGACGGTGCGACCGGTGACCCACCTGGTCGGCAGGGCCATTGTCAAGGGCGACCTGGAACGGGCCGTGCTTCTCTACATCGGCAATCCAAGCGAGGAGGAGGACGAACGGTCCCGGGCGGCCCGCGAGGCTCTGCAGAGGGATAGGGATTACGCCGCGGCCCTGCGCGACTTCCCCTGGAAGCTGACGTTCGAAAGGATGGTCATCGGTTTCCTGGACCGCAACCCGGGTGATTTCGCCGGGGCGATATGCGTTCTGCCGCCGAACCTGCAGATGATGTTCGTGCATGCCTACCAGTCATACCTTTTCAATCTGATCCTATCGGAACGGATGCGCCGCGGGATCCCATTGAACGCGCCGATCGTCGGCGACGTGGTGCTCCCGGCGGACAAGGATGGGAATCCCGATCATGACAAGCAGGTGCCGGTCACCAAGACCAACCTGGACCTGGTCGAGCGCCAGGTGCGGGACCGCCGGGCATTCGTCTCCGCTACCCTGTTCGGCTCGGAATCGGTGCTTGCCGAGGGAGAGATGGGCGAGATCGAGCGGGCGGCCATAGCCAAGGAAGGCCTTTCGCCAAAGGACTTCCTGGTGCCGGCCATACCGCATTGCTCCTCGCGCGGCTCACGACGCGAACTGGTCTGCGAGTACCGCGACCTTAGATTGGAGATCGCGGACGATGAGTACACCGCCTCCTTCTTCCTTGGAAAGGGCTGCTACGCCACGGTGCTCCTCCGGGAGCTCATGAAATCGGACATCTCCGATTATTGATCACAGCCGGCTCCAGTCGCGCTCCTCGGGCTCGGACGGTGCCGGGGCCAGTTCCTCTGGCCTCTGGACCTTCCCGCCGAGCACGAAGCCGCAGCGAGGACACTTTCCGCCGCTCTGGCATTCCTTGCACAGCATGCTGCCGCAATTGGCGCAGGTCGATACGGCCAGACCGCCATGGAACAGGCACTTGCGCCCCTGCATGTCGTCCAGCTTCTCCGGCTTCTTCTTCTCCTTGGGAGGGTAGATGGAATCGTAGAGGAATCGTTCCTCCTGGCCGAAGAGACGCACCCCGTCGCGTTCGTAATGGTCGTTGATGTCAGGGAGCATGACCGCGTCCGGTCCCTTCTCCGGCCTCTTCTTGCGCGGCGGTTCCACGAACAGGTCGTCCGTGGGACGCTGCGCCGGGGGCGTCCGCTGACCCTTGGACCGCGGCATCGGCGCCGGGCGCTCCCCGGTCTTCAGGGAACCTATTATCGCCAATATGTTGCGCGCCTTGTACACCCCGATGTTCAGCCCTTCCATCAACGAGAAGAGGTTGCGCTTCTCCTCTGGCATGTTGAGCGCGGTGCGCAATAGCTTCTCCGTCTCCTGGTCCGGCATCACGTAGGTGAAATCGATGTCGTTGACCCCTTCGATGTAGCCGAGCACGCGCTTGGCCTGGGCGATGTCCCTCTCCGGGAGCGACGAGTATACGTCAGAAAGGCCCAGCCCGCCCTGTCCGCTTCTTGCTGAACGGTAATACATCAGCAGGGCGGTGCGGGACTGCACCTCCAGGGAGGCGAACTCCCCGTCGGACAGCTGCGCCGGGTCCACGTACTCGCGCTGCTCCAGGAAGGCGAACACCTCGTCCAGCATCTGATACGGTACGTTGGCTTCCCGGAACACCTCCTCCTTGCTCATCCTCCGTCCGTTGCGGTACTGGAACTCCAGCACCTTCCCGGCCATCTCCGCTATCTGCTTCTCCCTCTGCTTCGCATCGGCCATGCGCAGCCCCTCGTTGGCCGAGGTCATGTTGGGGTTCAGTTCCAGGGCCTTCTCGAAGCCGCGGCGCGCCTGATCGTAACGTCCTAAGCGCAGAAGGGCGAACCCTTTCCCGTTCCAGGCCGCCGGGTCGCTGGGATCGAGGCCGATGGCGTTGTCATAGCTCTTCAGCACCTCCTCGTCCCGCTTCAGCTTCTCGGCGATGTCCGCCCGCTCCATCCAGCCGTGGCGGTTGCGCGGGTCCATGGTCAACGAGCGGTCCAGCAGCTCCATGGCCTTGCCCGGGTTGCCGAGCTTGTCCTCGATGAGCGCCATGCCTTCCAGTACCGAGGGCTCGTTGGGCTCCTTCTCCAGCGCTTTGGCGTAGGAGTCCATGGCGTCCTCCAGGCGTCCGAGCTCCTCCATGACCCGGCCGCGCATCTTGAATATCGAGAACTCGTCCGCGCCCAGGTCCAACGCCCGGTTCAGGCAGATCATGGCGTTCTCCATCTCCCCCAGGCGGAACAGGGCGTTTCCCTTGTACTTCCAGGTCTGGGCGTCATTGCGGTCCAACGCCAGCGCTTTATCGAACGCCCCCACCGCATCCTCCAGGCGATTGAGGGACGCCAAGGTCCGTCCGCGGTCGCTGTGGTAGCGGGGCACGGTGCTGTCCATGCTGATGCATTGATCGAACACGTTCAGCGCCAGGTCGTAGTTGCGCATCATCAGCAGCGCCCGGCCCTTTTGCGACAAAGCGTCCACATCGTGGTTCAGCTGGAAGGCGGTATCGTACGTCTCCGCCGCCTCGCCGTACTTGCCCAGGGACATGAGCACCCGGCCCTTGCCCTTGTGCGGCAGCGGGTCGGACTCGTCCAGCATTATGACCGCGTTGAAGGTGGACAAGGCCTCCTCCAGCCGCACCAGCTTCTCCAGCGCCCCGGCCTTGTCCAGCAGGGCGGACTTGTTGCGCGGGTCCAGACGCAGGATGTCCTCGCAGACCTTCAGTATCTCCCCGGGATCGCCCTTGGCCACTACGGCGGACCTCTTGAGCTGCAGGACGCTCATGTCCCCCGGCTCGACCTCCAGAGCCCGGTCGTACGAACGCACCGCCTCCAGGAAGTTGCTGAGGCGGAACTGGGCCATGCCGCGGTCCACCCAGGCCTGCTTGTTCTTGGGCTCGATCTTCACGATGCGATCGCATACCTTTACGATGTCCTCGTATCGGCCCAATGACTTCAGGCTGTTCTTCTTGGCCGTCAGGACCTCGATGTCCTTGGGCCCCATCTCCAGCGCTTTGTCGAAGGACCCTACCGCCTCCTCGTGCCGCGATAGTTTGGCCAGCACCTGGCCGCGCCGGGCGTGCACGAAGCGCCCCTCCTTGTCCAGGGAAAGCGCGTGATCGTAGCAGGCCAGGGCCTCCTCGTGCCTCTCCAGCCACTCCAGGGCGATGCCCTTGGATATCCAGACGTTCTTGTCCTTGGGGTCCAACGTTATGGCCTGATCGTAGCAGACGATGGCCTCCTCGAAGCGACGCAGGCTTTCCAGGCATAGCCCCTTCTGATAGACCAGCTTCTGCTCCTGCGGCGACAGGGCGATCGCCCTCTCATAGGCCTTGACCGCCTCCTCGAAGCGTTTGAGCATGAACAGCGAATCGGCCTGGATGCGCCAGAAGACCAGCCTGTCCGGGTCGTGCAGGGCGCCCTGCGCCGCTCTGGCCAAGGCCTCCTCGTACTTCTCCAGCGAGAAAAGCGCCACGGATATACCGGTGGAGGCGTCCACGTCGTTGTGGTCTATGGCGAGAACCTGACCGTAAAGGCTTATGGCCTCCTCCTTCCGCCCCAGCCGGTCGACGGCCACCGCCTTGTCGAAGAGGGCGGACTTGTCGTTCGGCTTCACTCGCAGCAGGCGGTCGCTCACCTCGGCCACGTCCTTGTCCCGGGCGGCCCGCTTGAAACACTCGCGCAGCGATTCTAACATGATGGCGTCGTCGGGCCAGATCTTCAACCCCCGTTCGAAGGTCTTGATGGCCTCCACCACGTTGCCCAGGCCCAACTGGGCCTGCCCCAGGTCCTGGAAGGCCGGAAGGTGCTCGACCCTGATGGCCAGCTGGGCCTCGCTGATGGTGATGACCTCCTGGAACCGCTTGTGCTTGGCGTGCAGGGAACGCCGGCGGTCCAGCACCTCCAGGTCCTTCGGGAAGGCCGTCTGGGCCTTGTCCAGATATGCTTCGGCCTCCTTCTCAGCATCCAGCCCGAGGAAGGTGTCGATGATGAACAGAAGGGTGGAGGGGTCATTGGGTGCGAAATCGATCATCTCCTGCGCCGCCGCGTCCAGGCCGGCGAGGTCCTTCAATGCCGCCAGCACGTTCATTCTTCCCTTGAGCGCGGGGACATCGTCAGGCATGATCTCCTTGAGCCTCTCGTAGGAACGGAGGCTCTCCTCGTACCTACCCAGGTCCATCAGCAGACCGGCCACCTCGGACCAGCCGGCGACGCTCTCCGGGTCCGATCGCAGGACGTTCTTGTAGTGCTCGATCGCTTTCGTCCCATCGCCGGCGGCCCGCGCCTTCCTGGCCATGGTCAGGTTGGCCGTGCGGTTGAAGGGGTCCCGCTGCAGCACCTCGTCCAGCAGGTCGTCCGCCTCCTCCTGTTTCTCCAGCGCCTGCAGGGCCTCCACCTTGATCATCATCAGGGTGAGGTCGTTCGGTGAGATCTTGAGGGCGGCGTCCAGTTCGTAGAGCGCCGATTCCGCCCGGTCCTTATGGATGAGGGCGGAGGCCTTTCTGCCCAGCCATAGAGGCCGGTCATCCGTCATCTCCAGTATCATGTCGTAGGTTTCCTCGTGGAGCGGATCGGCGTCCAGTGCCTTGAGGAGGGCCTGCATGGCCTCCCCCCGTCGGTCCAGCTTGATCAGGAGGTCCTTTCTCTGGATGTGGGCGTCGCGGTCGTTGGGGAAGCTGGCCACCAGCTCGTCCAGCAAGGCCAGGGCATCCTCGGGACGGCCCATCTTACGCAACGCGGAGACCTTCAGTTTTATGCCCGGCACATCCTTCGGCAGGGCCTTGATGAAACGGTCCAGGACCTGCAACGCTACTGTGTTCACCCCTAGTTCCAGGTAAATATTGGTAAGGCGGGATAATGCGGCCCTGTAATCGTTCAGGTTGGAAACGGTCTGGGGGTCCAGACCTTCCAGGGCGAGCCGGGCCCTGTCGGCTTCCGCCACGGCCTTGTCCGTCTCCTTCAACTGCAGGTGCTTGTCGGCCGCGTCCAATGATCTCACGGCCTTCTTGACGGCCCTCGCCTCCGCATCCAACAAGCTGTTCAACAGACCCATTCGCCCACCTATCCTGACTTGAATGGAGCCCGGACAATTAATATGTTTGTTGAGCTCTTGTTTTTTCAGATCGTCATACGTTTATTTGCTTTTTGTCTGACCACTGTTCTTTTTGAAAAACCGGTCGACAAAGATGGTACGTAGCGATGCTGGATATGGTGAAGATAAGTTATATATACCCTGTGACACAATAACATTATTTGTCCGACGAAAGTCGGACGGACGGGATGCAAAAATGAGGCGAAATGAGGGTTCGCTCTCGGAACAGATGTTGGATGGTCACGCTGTTGAGTGGATGAAGACCCACACCATCAGGGACCTGAAGCTGATGGCCTTCGAATTGGACCAGCAGGGACAGGAGACCATGGAGCTGTGGGACCTCATCAATGACCTGAAGATCATGAGCCGTTAGGTTCGTGTGTTCCTGGAACGACTCTAGTGGAGAGTCCCCCCCCCCTTACACTTTCCACTAGCCTCTACCTTTTATTTTTTCTTCGCGCCGCCAGCTATTTTCCCCTTATGGAAGGGTTAAAATATTGAATCTCTATTATGACGGCACCGCGCAGGTGTAATCTAGCGGTCAGGATTTTAGCCTTCCAAGCTAACTACTCGGGTTCGAATCCCGACACCTGCACCATTAACCATATCCAGTAATCGAAAATTTTTCATCAATCAGAGGGTTTTTGACTTTCATTGAACTGGCTACCTTGTCGGGCTTCGGTGCATTGCCCCACACTTTCTGTGCTTCCGAGATAGCTGATTCGGTCGTTTTCCGGCAGTAATATTTCTCCGTGGTCTTCGTGGTCGAGTGCCCCATCATGCGGGACACGGAATCGATCGGGACGCCCATATCGACGTTCTTTTGACCAAAGGTGCGACGACAAGCGCGGCTGTCATATCGAACCCCGGTCTGAGCAATTACCTTTGCTCTGAGCACGGTAAGGCTGTTCTGCGAGAAGTACCCGTCACCACCCTTTTTTATGTTTTGTATGGCAGGGAAGAGCGCTTCGCATGTCGGAGCTTCCTTCGATATCTTTTGGGCTCTGACCTTAACGTATCGCATTAGGAACGGAATGCCATCAGGATGAATCCCGGTGTCTCTGGGTTCCCCGTACTTGCCCTCGCCCTTGACATGCTCTGCGTGAATGATTCCCCTATCTAGGTCGAGATCTCCATTGTTCGCTAACCTCAGCTCTTTCGGTCTCAGCCCAGTACAGATACCGATTATGGTTATTCCATAACCTAGCATCAGTTGCCAATCTGAATCGTTCACGCTATTGGCGAAATGGATGATCTTTTCCCTGTCCTTGTCAGTGATGGGGTCATACCTCTGGAACACGCGCTTCGGGAAGTTTTGGGCAAACCGCATTCGCGTCATGTCCATTGAACCGTTGCCGATGAAACGTAGCATACTGTTCAACAGGTCCACGTTATGGCTGATTCCAGATGGCTTCATACCTTTGGCCTTCAGCAATTTCAAGTATGCTAGTATTTCCTTATCGGTCATCTTCCAGGGATTATAGTTATCGATGACCTTTGAATCAACCAGTGTCCTGAAATCTTTGTCCATTCGTCTCAACCGTCTTTCATATTCCGCCCAAGTTGTTTCGGCCAGTAACCCTCTCATCGCCTTGAGATACTGGTTGGCGGCGTTCAGGAAGGGATACCGGCCCATCGACCTCGACCCCCTCTTGCGACCCCGCTTATATTGCACCGAACTTTCCACGGAGGGTTTTCTGCCGCTACGTCTGTGCGTAGCATTTATTCCCTCGGAGAAGAAAGAGAGCTGTCTCTTACTTAACTTTTTAGCAGACTGGCTTCTCTCGTATGAGTGAATTGCCGATCTGCTTTTTGCTCCCATTCCGATACCCCGTCTAGCAATTGTTTGAATATTAATTATAAAAATAAAATTAAAGGGTTTGAACCTCATTCCTCTTCAGTGCTTGAATCACTCTCGCCCTCATCGTAGTCGTCGCTCAGTTCAGACGATTCTGTTTCTATGACACCGAGGTCGTCTAGGCTGTCTTCCAGACCGTCGACTATCGAGGTGGCTTGCTCTTCGCTCAGCCCTGCCTCGATGAGTTCTTGTCCAAGCTCCGTGAGAATTTTTCCAATTCTTCGAGATACCAATTATCTCACCTATTATCCCCATGGGAGTAGGATATTTTAGACGCCAGTAAAGTGAAAAATTAAGCAGGGTTAATTATTCCGCGTTCCGTTAGATTTAATGAACCTCAACCATATGGTCGATCGATGACGAGGGATACCGACAACGCCGCGAGGTTAGCTATCCTGCTCGTCTTTCTTAAAAATGACAATCAAGCGCTTAACGTGTCCAGAATCACCACCAAGTTAAAAGAGCAGGGAATATCGAAGTTCACCGAATCAATTAGGGATGAGGCTGTGCCAGTCGAACCGACCAATCCCACAGTCTCTGCGGCGTGCCAGGACTTGTTCAGTCGGGGGCTATTGGAGACGATGGTCGTTAGACCGCCAAGAAGCCCCGGGATGCGGGATACACCCCATTATTTCCTGCCCATAAGCGATGGAAATAAAGCTAGGAAGACGACTGAACACCTCCTGAAAGGGTTTGGTCCACAATTGGTCAATTCCACATATGGTCAGACAATCTCAATAGCGGTCGTTCAGGGAATCATGGAAGGCGTACTGGAGGCATACGGTATTAACTTGACAAAGAATCAGCGCGATAACTTAGCTAGCTTCATAGCGGATTCTCCCGAGGCCATGCGGAGGGCGATGGATGGGGGTTTGATATCATCTCTTAGGCGCTTGTCCGGAGGGAGGGTCGATCGGGAATCTCTCGTTGAAGCACTGAGTGTTTATCTTTCTGCGGCGAGAACGCTGGATATCGCTGATGATAACAATAGGAAGGAAACGCCTTGTGAGGTAAGCGATTAATTCTAATTATTAATCCTGCTCAACGCTTTCGAATCGCGGTTTGGAAAGATGAAAGAGAGAATCCCGCCATCGATCTTGAGAAATCCGACTTCATTCAAGAACACGACATCCTCCTGGATATTCTGAGTCTTCTTACTGATGCTGATTGTTGGAGTCCCCAACTCTTTCCCTATAGTCATTATGTTTGGCATTCGCATGAGCCTTTACAGTCCCTCGTGAGCTTGCGGAAAAGACTTATTCATTGACTGACTGAAGACTAAGAAAATTCATCAATCTCGACAGTCTCGTGGACTCAGACGGAATAGACTTAAAAAATCACAATGCCAGAATGCAACGATTACTTTTTTATTTTTATCCCGACTTTAACACTTGATCAAACGAAATTTCACTGGTTTTAGATGTTGATGGCATGCTAAAAAGCGGCTCCCCGCCGATATGGGTATTTGCAAACAACGCCCAGGGCGGGAGAACCATGTACTATATTGGACTGGATATACATAAAAAGAACACCCAGGCATGTATGAAGAACGAGGCTGGGAAAATCCTGTTTACTGGAAGATTCCCATCAAAACCTAAGGTTCTTAACTCCTTCATCGATAGGCTCGAGGAGGCCGGTCCGCCGGCCTCCTTCGTGATCGGGTCGACCGGATTCTGTGTCCCGATCTACGATATCATTGCGGGCCGAGGTCACCAGATCAAGGTCGCTCATCCTTTGAAGGTGAAGGCGTTGACCGCTGGCCGCGCCAAGACCGATAAGAACGACGCAGAGATGCTGGCCGAACTTCTTCGTCTCAACGCCATACCTGACATGTTAAAAGAGGTTCCCCGCCGATCTGGGTAATTGCATAATGGCCCAAGGCGGGAGAACCATGTACTATATAGGAATGGACATACATAAGAAGGACACTCAGGCCTCCGTTCTGAACGAGAAGGGAAAGTTCGTTCACGGGGAACGGATAAGGACCGATGTCGTGGACATCGGTCATTTCTTTGAGAAGATAGAACGGATGAACGATGACGACCTCTCGGTCGTCATCGAGGCCACTGGCTTCTATTTCTGGATATATGACGTCATCGCAGGGCGGGGTCATCAGGTCAAGGTCGTGCATCCGAACCGGGCGAAAGCACTGATGAAAGCAAGGTCCAAGACCGACAGGAACGACGCTTTCATGCTCGCCCAGCTGCTTCAGCTGGGCGGTTTGGAAGGAATATACGTTCCCTCCAAGGATGTAAGGGAATTGAGAGACCTGACCAGGCACCGAGAGTCGTTGGTGCGCAAGATGGGTGACCTGAAGCGCGAGATCATCGGATCATTGGATCAGCACGGTATCAAGGTCCCGGCGGAGTTCAAGACGAACTTCTCGAACAAGTTCAATGAGCACGTTCGGAAGTTGGACGTTTTCATCATCAACGAGAAGCTCGACCTTCTCGTTACGACGATCGAGAAGCTGAAGAACGTCGAGGCCGTGATAGAGGAACGTTATGGCAAGGACGACGAGGTCGAACTGATGATGACGATGCCTGGCATAGGCATCGTCACCGCTTCGGTGCTGAAGGGTGAGATCGGTGATATCGGCAGGTTCCAGTCCTTCGGGAACCTGGCGACCTATGCCTGACTGACGCCGTCCCGGTCACAGTCCGGGGAGAAAGAATGGTTCGGACCGACCGGGCATGGCAACGACCGCATCAAGCATGTGCTGATCGAAGCTACGCTGTCGCACGTGCATCACAAGACGATACGAAGATCAAGGACTTCTACGAAAGGAAGAAGGGGCCGTTGGGCGAGAACAAGGTCATGGTGGCCACCGCCAGGAAGATGCTGGAGGCGGTCTACTTCATGCTGTATCGTAAGGAAACGTATCACGCTCACTGACGTCGACCACCGGCGAACTCATCCGCCCCGGAGCGCGTTATCCTGATCGTGGCAGGTCGGTGAGAGAGGACGACGGACGTGTCATCATACGCCAGCGAGCGTGGAAAGGTGGTTGTCTGATCGTCACGATCGGAATGGTGCTTCAGGCGAGAATATGGAGGTCGGAGAAATCATGATGTATCAATAACGGCATGACGGAAACGCGAGGAACCCTTTTAACAAAGGTGAGTTCGACAGTCGGCAAGATTATTCAAGAAAAATGAATGGTCAATTAATGCTGGATACCGTAGCGTTCAGCATCGAAGCATTATTGAA
Source organism: Methanomassiliicoccales archaeon (assembly GCA_040768245.1). Taxonomy (GTDB): domain Archaea; phylum Thermoplasmatota; class Thermoplasmata; order Methanomassiliicoccales; family UBA472; genus UBA472. Next base: position 50,021 of record JAXGNA010000005.1, read on the forward strand.
CTCATCTCAATTTCGACCAAATCAACTGTCGAAGTTAGGTTAAATGTTCCTAAAAATGACGTTCACTAGGTCCTAGATGACCAGGCTATTGGGAGGAATTAGTATTGATAGTAAGGTTCGTAATTATAATATCAAGAGGTTGATAAGATGCTCAAGGTTGAATTATGTAAAAAGGACCGGTAAAAAAGATCATATCCCCCGAATTAGAGGGGGGATGAATTAAAATGGTCAAGCCAATATAAAAGGTATATGGATGTAGGTTTGTTCACTCTTCACATACCAGCCCCATAATCCATGGTAACCAAATGCATTGGCATAAGATTCATATGGTTGAATGGACCCTCCCTGATTAACTCTTATTGAAGCCCCTGGATAGACATCTAACGTACATCTTGACGCGGCACAACCGTTTTCTATCTCGTGTTTCCAGTTTCCTGTTTCTAAACTTAGATCTCCTGTTTCCTCGACGGCCACATCACTGATTGTATATGACCAGCCATATCCACAAGTGACTCCTGCCCCTTGTTGATTCAGAGTTACTCCAATATTAACAGTCGCCGTTGTCGTTCCCGATGTTGTTGTCGGGCCCCTTTTTACCAACTCATCGGAAGCATGAGGGCCATAATCAGCATCTATGAACGTGTGCATGTGCATTGTATAGTATCCTCTATCATAAGCGACCTTGCCTGGTACTGCTTCCTGACAAAAGTGTATAGAGTACCAATCGTATACATCTGTATTATCATTATATAAATATACATATTCATTTTGTATGTTTGTTCTTCCATACGGTTTTAGTGAATCGAGAGAATTAAATTCCCAATCATGTACCCATCCCCAATACGCCCCAGATAACAAGCAAGGATTCGATAAAGGTCCTGTTGAACTAGATACTCTACAGTCAGGTATAGTATTCGATATCCATTTCAATGCCCATGAATATGCGGCGGACAGTGCCTCCCCCATCTCATCAACATCATCTATATTCCCAGCTCCGGTGTAAACAGCTGTTTGTCCACCATCGAAGACCTTTATACCTTGTACTATGAGGTCACATCCACCAACATAATCCATTGAGTAGCCAGTTTGTTTAATGATATCAGACATTTCTCCTATACATAGGAGAGGCGCCCCCTTATCAAGTAATACCTTTAATGCATTACTAACTTCGGATGAATCTTGCGTTTTTACCCATGTTGCATCCACCAAAATGACCGCCTCATTACTCAAGACTTTCATTGGTAGATCGTCAAGAGAGGTTAAAGTGATATCTGATGAGACTTCTATCATTTTATTGATTATTATATCATAATAATTTCCACTTCCAAGAATAATGAGCGGAATATTTGAAATAATATTTATTTCATCATCATTTTCTTCATTTTGAACATTAGGCGATACTGATAATGCAATTACATTCGTTGTAACCATTAATGTCACAATGAGCAGTGCAACTATCAGATTACACAATTTGTTCATTGATCAATCACTCCCCCACTAACTACCCGATCATTACTGACCGAGCGAATTATCATCTTTTTTTTAAGTATTTATAAGTTCGTTAATTTTTTCTGGCCTTGTTGTAGAACAACAATGACCGGGTTGCCTGGTTACTGTGATATTGTAACAAGGTCGATATTGAATAAAAAAAGGGAGAAATGGTTTGAAGTCAGAAACCCTTTGATTGAATAAAATAATTGACATACTGGCTATCTTCAGAGTCGAATCCCGACACCTGCACTCCATTTTCCTTTTTATCCGAGGCGACCACTCGTAAGATTTAATGAACGGGCCATGCCTGGCCCGTGGTCGGTGACCTCCGAGCTCAGAGCAGCAGGTTCTCTGCCCGAAGCTCGTTCTTTATGTTGTTCACCGCGGCCTCGACGTCCTCGGGGACCTTGGCCCCGGTGCAGACCAGTTTTCCGGACCCGAAGAGCAGGATGACCACCTTCGGTTCGGTGAGCCTGTATACAAGACCAGGGAAAACCTCCGGCTCGTACTCCACGCGGTCCAACCCCAGGGTTATGACCACCGATGAAAGGTTCACCGGCTGCCCCAGGTCCGCGGAGGCCACTATGTTCTGTACCTGCACCGGCGGGACGGCGTCGACCTTCACGCCGGCCTTCCTGATGTTGGCCACCACGGTCTTCACAGCCTTGTTCACCTGTTCCAGGTTGGTAGCCCCGGTGCATACCAGCTTGCCGCTCCGGAAGAGCAGTGTCGCCGTCTTCGGTTCCTTCAGCCGGAATATCAGCCCGGGAAAGGTCTCGGGTTCGTATTCGGCACCGTTCAGGTTCAACGCGAGCTCGGTGAGGTCGAGCTCGATCCCTAGGTTGGCGGAAGCCACGACGTTCTGAATGGAATAGTTCGAAATGATGATCGCCTCTAGTTGTGTAATCCAAGAGGAATATAAGCAATAATGGACGCTTATTATGTTTTTTGTCGAAAGATGAGAGGGGTCGTCGGGACCTCGAAAAGTACGCCCCTCCGCGCCCTTTATCACATGCCAGTCGAATGATATCGTATAAATAATAATGACCTGCCCCGTCCGAAAGGGAAAAAAGGTAAGGCGGGGAAGCGGGGCCTTGGTTGCCTCCCTCGCCTTGGGATGGTATTCATCGTGATAGGCTTTCTTGCCTGCAATACATGGTACGCCCTGCCGGTATTAAAGCCAGGAAGGGGAGGGGTCGCCGAACGCCGAAAGTCTCTGGTCGATGCTGGACACGAAAAATGAAGGTGAAAGTGCACTTACTTGCGTTTGTGCCTCACCTTCACCGCCTCGCCGCGGCGCATCTCCACCATCTCCCGTCCGCCCATGACCGCCACTCCTACTCCGGCGATCTTGCCATTGCGCATGATGGCCACCTCCTCTCCGGCCCGTATCGAGGGGTCGGCGTCCATGACCCCGACGGCGAACAGGCTTCCCTTGAGCTCGAAGTCGCCCATGGTGACCTTGGGGATGAGCGGGAGCAGTGCCTCCGCCCCCTCCACGGTCAAGGAGATCATCCCCCGCTCGGGATTGAGCATGCCCAGCTGCTCCTTGTGGCGCATGATCTTCATGAACGGATAGTTGCCCAGGACGTGCGCCCCTTCCAGCAGCGCCTCGCCGCCGGGACCGAACTGGTAGCCGGCCACCGACGACATGGCGGCCCAGCGATCTAATGATGGGTCCACGCGTTCGTACTTTGAGCACAGCTCCTTAAGGGTCTCCTTCAACATTCCAAGCGACTCGTTGGAGGTCGGGGAGCCGTTGGAGGTGATCGTACCGTCGAGGACCTCATGGATGATCGGTCCCTCGTCCCCGAGGTGAAGTATCACATGGTCGTAGCCCTGGGAGGCCATGGAGAGCACCATGTCCTGCACCATCGCCTCCTCCTCGCGGTCCCAGTGACCGGTGACCGGGATATCGTACTGCGCCGCCGGGTAGAATAGCTCCAGCTCCCTGGGCACGGTTCCCAGCGGAGAGGTCACGATCATCTCCTGGACCACCTGCGAGTTCGGGACCTCCCAGAGCACCTGCCGGAACAGCTGGTGGCTCTTCGAGGTGTAATAGGGCTTCTTGGCCGAGCAGGGGATGAGCAGCAATATCCTGCGGTGCTCCGGCCGGTGGAAACGAGATTTGACCATCTCCCGGAAGCGCTTGACGTCAGGTCGGACCAGTGATTGCTTGGCGTTGCAGTAGAACCGGGGACCGGTCACCGCGAAATCCATCTCCTGGTGAGCGTAATGCTCATCGTCGAAGATGCGCAGGGCGGCCACGTTCCAGGGCGTGGAATGACAGCGCAGCTCGGCGAACTCCCTCATCCGTCCGGAGGAGATCATGCTGCGGACCAAGGCCAGTTCTCGTAACATCGTCTCCCGGTTCACCGTCCGAAGGTCGGAGCCTTCCGATGTCCAGGAAGCTTTGGCGGCGTCCATGGTCCCCTCGACCAGCGAGAGCTGCCCGAGGGCGGCCCGATGGTCGACGAGGGACGTATCGAAGAGGTCGACGCCGAGATAGGCGAGGATGGCCACATTGGAAGGCTCGGCGATCCCGGGTGCGTAGATCAACTTGGAACGGCCCACCGTAGATCGGAGCTCGACGATCGCCCTGACGAACGCGCGGGCGTCCCGGCGTAGCTCGAAGGCCCCGTCCAGAACGGCGATCTCCTCTGATCCGGCCGACGTCGGGAGGCAGCTGTCCTTCACCCCGCTTCGCGCCTTGAGCGGAGGGAGCAGCCCATTGCCCTTCATCTCCAGGACGGCGCGCCCGTCCATGCGCAGGACGAGGGGATCCCCGTTCGAGACCAGGGCTAGACCGTCAGCTCCCCCTTCCACGACGAACGTTCCGGGGGTCTCGGCCCTGGACCCTTCCAGGGACCAGAGGCAGCGGCGGGCGGTCCCCGACCTGGCCAGCAGTTCCAACATGAACGGTTATTGGCATCCCTATTAAAAAAGAATGGTCAGAAGGGGTTTGTAGGCGTTTCAGAAGGTGGTGACCATGTCGTGCTCTTCGATGATCTGCCTCGCCTTCTCCCAATCGATGACCTCCACCCCTTCCATGAGCGGAACGTCCCCGACCAGGTGCAGGAGGTCCTCCTTGACCACGTACACCTTCGCCTCGAAGTCCAGCAGGTCGTTGATGGCCTCCATGTTGGAGGGCATGCGCACCGCTTCCGGCCTCTGCGCGGCGACGGCGTTCAGCGTCCCCTCGCCCACCAGCAGCGCGTTGGAGACCGGGACCTGTCCCGACGCCAGCATTCCCAGTCCAGCGCGGAGCCCGGCGAAGGCCTCCTCGTAACCGTACGGGGGCTTCGTGACCAATATCAGCAAGCTTTCGGCCATCTTGATCACCTCGCGATGGTCACCATGCGGTCGCCCTCGGCCACGAACCTGGAAAGGTCGTTGGTCAGGCTGCCGATCTTGGTGCCTTCGATCTCCTCTCCCCTGGCCACGCCCCGGGCCTTGCAGCAGGTCTCACATACCACGACCTCCAGGCCCTTCGGGAGCATCTCCTTCGTCTCGTTCCCCACGTTCGGGAAGCGCTTGGGGTCCTGACCCTTCTTGATCAGGGTGACCCCCTCGCCGTAGCCGAAGATGCGCACCCCGTACCCTTTGTCCAGGGCGGCCTGCGCCAGCTTCACCGCGACGTTGGAGTCCATGTTCATCATGGTGCCGGTCCTCAATTGGATAACCATTGTCTTCATGTTCTCGCCTCACACCGTGATGGTCTGCTCGTATCTCTCCATGATCAGCTCGACCGCTTCCGGATAGTCCACGATCTTGAACTCGGGAACCGCAAGCGGCAGACCGCGGGCCTCCCAGTCGTCCTTCATGATGTAGACCTTTTGCACCGCGGATAGCAGCTCCCTGCCCCTCTTGGCGTTGGCGGCGAAGATCACCGCGTCCTCGAAGAGGAGCAGGGCGCTCTGGGCCCCTTTGGCGGACGCACGCATCAGTTCCAAACCGCCGAACTCGTGCGGCGACTTCAGCGTTATGAACAGCTTGGACTTCATGGGACCACCTTCAGCCGATGAACAGCTGCATGTCCGAGTCGGTACCTATGTCCAGGAAGGCCGCGGCGCCGAGAACGGTTATTCCGTCCACCAGGTCCTCCTTCTTGATGCCCATCATCTCCATGGAGGTGCTGCAGGCGTAGATCTTGATCCCCAGCTCCTTGGCCATCTCCAGCTGCTCCTGGAAGCCCTCGATCCCGATGCCCTTCATCTTCTTCTTCATCATGCCGGTGAAGAAACGGTATATTCCCGGCATCTTCGGATTGGCTCCCTTCTTCAGCAGGTTCAGCCCGAAGAAGGTGAAGAAGATATGAGTCTCGATGCCCATGCTGGCGGCCGTGTTGCCCATCATCATGGACATCATGGCCTTGTCGAAGGTGCCCTCGGACACCACCATTGCGAACTTCTTGGTCTCTGCCATTTTATTCACCTCTATGACCTATCTCACTGGACCTTTTTTATGTAGAAGTAGAACGCCCCGCCCTCTTCCTTCTGGCCTACGAGCTGGTTGCCGGTCCTCTTGCACCAGGCCGGCACGTCCTCCTTGGAGCCCACATCGTCCGCGATCAGCTCCAGGACCTCTCCGACCTTCAGTTCCTTCATCTTCTTGGCCAGCTTCACGATGGGCATTGGGCACATCAAGCCCTTGGCGTCAAGTGTATCGTTCTTGTCCATAATGATCACCATAACGGTTTTGCACGGTTGTGCAACAATTATATATAACTGTTAGTTTATAAGCTTTTCTTAGGGAAGGAGCGGGATAGAATGCCGGAGTCCATCAAGGACGTGAACAGCTGCCAGGACCTGGTCCAGTGCGCCTACAGCCTCAACGGGTTCGAGGTCGAGGTGTACGAACGATTGCTGGAGGCCGGGCCGGTGAACGCCAACGACCTCGCCGATCAGATGGGCAAGGACCGCTCGACCGTGTACCGAGCATTGCAGAAGATGCTCAGCTGCGGCATGGTTTTACGGGAGACCTGCAGCATACCCCGCGGTGGATACTTCCATGTCTACCGGGCCATAAGCCGGAGGGAGCTCAGGGAGAAGCTGGAGAGCTGCGTGGAGAACTGGTACCGCAAGATGCAGGACGCCTTGGAGCAGTTCGGCGCCGCGGACGGCGATTGATCCCTTTTCCTTTATTTATTGACGCGGTCCAATCCCGCTCAGACAGCTGTTGTTGGGCCATGCCAAGAGTCAAATACGGTCTTGAGGATTCAACTCTGAGAGCATGACCTTCGAAGGAATGGACATCGTGTCGATCCGCGATCTGTCTAGAGAGCAGATCGAGCAGGTTTTGGAACGTTCCGAGAGAATGATACCCTATGCTCGGGGAGAGATGGGCTCCAAGGCCTTGGACGGAAAGATCCTGGCCACGCTGTTCTTCGAGCCGTCCACCCGGACCCGGATGTCCTTCGAGAGCGCCATGATGCGCCTCGGCGGTCGGATCACCGACCTGGGCGTCCCGTCCATGAGCTCCATATCCAAGGGCGAGTCGCTGGCGGACACCATACGCATGGTGGAGGTCTACTCGGATATTATTGTCATAAGGCATCCGCGGGAAGGCGCCGCCCGATTGGCCGCCAGGTTCTCCTCCAAACCGGTCATCAACGCCGGCGACGGGGCCGGACAGCATCCGACCCAGACGCTTCTCGACCTATTCACCATCAAGCGCATCAAGAAGGACTTCAGCAAGCTGAACGTGGTCATGGTCGGCGACCTGAAGTATGGACGCACCGTTCATTCATTGGCGGAAGCGCTGAGCTCCTTCGGGGTGGAACTGACCTTCGTCGCGCCGACCGCACTGCAGATGCCCAAGGAGACGGTGAAGCAGGTGGAGAAGGCCGGCGGAAAGCCAAAGCTGACCAGCCATCTGGAGGAGACCATCGCCGACGCGGACGTTCTTTACGTAACGCGAATACAGAAGGAGCGGTTCCCCGATCTTGCCGAGTACCAGAAGGTGGCCGGCATGTATCGGGTGGACAAGAAGCTGTTGAGGGAGGCGAAGAGCGACCTCATCGTGATGCACCCGCTGCCCAGGGTCGACGAGATCGACCCGGAGGTCGATGATACGCCGCACGCCAAGTACTTTGAGCAGGCCTTCAACGGAGTGCCGGTGAGGATGGCCTTATTGAACCTGGTCCTGGGGGGTGAGCTGTGATGAAGGAGTTCAAGGTGACACCGATCCGCAATGGCACGGTCATAGACCACATAGACTGCGGAATGGCCCTGAAGGTGCTGCGCATCATCGGAATGACCGACGGCGGCAAGGTCCAGTCGCCCGTCAGCGTTCTCATGCACGTTCCCTCGAAAAAGGAAGGATGGAAGGACGTGGTGAAGGTGGAGGACCGGGAGCTGGACCCCAAGGAAGTGGACAAGATAGCGCTCATCGCCCCCAAGGCCACCATCAACATCATCCGCGATTTCAACGTGGCGGAGAAGTACAGCGTCAGGATGCCGGAGCGCGTGGTCGGCAAGGCCAAATGCAGCAATCCCAACTGCATCACCAACCAGTGCGAGCCGGTGGAACCGGAGTTCGTCGTGGAATCTAAGAACCCGCCGGTGCTGCGCTGCGTTTATTGCGACCGCCAGCTGGACGACATCGCCGGGAACCTGCTCTGAGCGATATGGGCGTTCTTATCTTGACGGGAATGCCCGGGGCGGGCAAGGAGGAGCTGGTGTCCGTAGCCCTCGAGCTTGGATACCAGGTCCGCAGGATGGGAGACGTGGTTCGTGCGGAAGCCGCTAAGAACAACGTCCAGCCACAGGACGTGGGCAGGTTCGCGCATGAGGAGCGGCAGCGCCACGGTTACGACATCTGGGCCAAGAGGATCGTGCCTTTGGTCGGTGGGGACGACACGCTGATAGACGGCTGCCGCGGCATGTCCGAGGTGAACGTCTTCCGTTCGGCGTTCGGGAAGAACGTCAAGATCGTGGCGGTGCACAGCGCCCCTTCCACCAGATTCCCCAGGTTGGTCGACCGGGCAAGGTCCGACGCCCCTCGTGACCGCGAGGAGTTCGACGGACGGGACAGGAGGGAGCTTGGATGGGGATTGGGAGAGACGATCGCCCTCGCCGACGCCCTGATCGTGAACGAGGGTACCTTGGAAAGCTTCCGGAAGGACGCGTTCGCCCTGCTCGAGGAGCTGAAGGGATGAAGTTCCGTGTCGAACGCATCTGCCGCAGCGACTCCATGTCCGCGATACCGTTGGAGAAGGTGCGGTTCGATCTGACCCGGTCCTGTGATTCATTGCGGTCCAAGGGATACGAGGTGGAATCGCACGAGCTCTACCTGGTCACCAAGATCGGACCGTTGGACCTGACCATCTACGGCAGCGGGAGGGTGCTGGTGCATCCTCTGAACGACAAGAAGAAAGCGAAGGAACTGGCGGAGACGGTCTTCGAGCACTTGGTGCCGGAGTGACCCCTTCTTCCTTTTTCAAGCAGTATAAAACCGAATTGCCCGTCCAGTGATAGCCAAATTATTTATCCGCATAGATGAATATCACTCGATAAAGGGGTGGGCATGAGACGTTCAGCGGTAGCCGTGCTGTTATTCCTATTCGTCATCAGCGCGGTCGCTCCATCCCTAGCGGTCCCTTCCTGGCCTACCGAACCGACCGCCCTCTATGAACATACTGGCATCGATGATGGGTCATCACTTTTCGACGAGTTCGCTCAGACCCTGATCATACCGGGAGAGCCGAGGGATAGTGTGCTGGCCGACCTGAACAACGACACGCGCGAGGACCTTGCGGTCATTTACAAGGGCTCGACCTCCCTGGACGTGTTCTTTTTCGACCCGGCGATCGGGTTTTCGAACTCCAACCGGACCAGGATCGCGCTCCCTTACGAGATCACGGACCTGGCCATCGGGGACATGGATGGAGATACCAAACTGGACATCGTGCTCGTTCTCAACGTCACCGCCCTCACCAACCTGGTCGTGCTATACCAATCCTCCAACTTCCAGATGGGAAGTTCATTCACGAAGCCCATCGATTACCGCCCGTTGACGGTGAACGTGGGCAATTTCACTGGGTCCTCCCTACCGGAGATCGCGTTGACCGTAATGGCGGCCGGTGGTCCCAGGTTCCTGATCTATGAGTGGTCGATCGGCACATACCAGTATTGGGTCGAACCATTGCCTCTGAATCCCGCACCTTTGAGCATGGTCAGGCCGAGCATGACCGAGATAGGCGACCTGAACCAGGATGGGTTGAACGACCTGGTGATCGGAGACCGTACCTCAGGAAAGGTGGCCGGGTTCCTTAACCCGGGACATGGGGCGTGGGGTGCAAACTATAGCACGTCCCGAAACCTTCCAACGACCCTTATGCTGGGCGACCTGGATGGCGACGGCTCATTGGAACTCACTGTGGCCGAAGAGGGTTTGGAGGACCCCCTGGTGACCGTTTGGGACTGCACGCCGACCGGATTCAGCGCCATCACGAACATTGATACAATATCGACGATGAACTCGCTCGCCGCCTTGAAATTGAACACCGACCTAAGAATGGAGATAGCCGCCGCTTCGGCTGACAATAATGATATCAGCATTTTCAAGGCCGCCGCCTCCGGTAGCCTATCCTACCCGGAATCCATCAATTTCCCTGTGCCAAGAATGCCGGTGAGCATCTTCGCCGCGGACATGAACGGGGATGGCGAAGATGATATCTTGCTTACATCCTGCCCATCGAACGGCTACGGCGCGATCTCCGTATACCTCCAGAGCGGGGACACGCTGTCCAACGCTAATGACAATCAACCGCTTCCTGTCACCCAGGTCAACTCGGCCACCGTCGGCGACATGGATGGGGACGGAGGCAACGAGATCATCACCTATGACGGATCGGGGCCGATCATATGGTTCTCCAGGGAAGGCTTCCCGGAGCTGAGGTGGGTCCCCGCCCCGCTCAACGTTTCGGTCATGGAATGCGTGGACCTGAACGGGGACGGGCGAGAGGACCTGGTCATGGTCCAATCGGCTCCGGCGCAGGTTACTGTCTGGTATGGCGATCCGGATGTGCTGAAAACCGATCACGCGATAACCAGCGTCTCCCTGGCATATTCGATGTCCCAGGGACTGTCGATGACCGCGGGGGACCTGGACGGTGACGGTGACCTGGACCTGGCGATCGGAGGGGACGGGGCGGTGGACATTTTCTGGAATTCCGGGACCGCTGCGGCATACTCTCAAGGGCAGCGATTCACGCTTACGCTTGCCGGGGCTTCAGTGACGTCATTGACCACCATCCGGATACAGGGATCCGCCCACAATGACGCCCTGCGGGACCTGGCCCTGGTCAACGGGACAACTTCGAGAACGGAGATCTACTTCCAGCAGACGACAGGGGCCAGGTTCGTTACCAGTGACCGCTTGTTGCTAACGCCTGCGGCCGGCCTGTTCGGTTTGACCGCAAAGGACCTGAGCGGGGACGGCAGAGAGGACCTGTTGGCCGGGATCTCTCAGGCGTTGCGCCTCCTGGTCCAGAACCCTGGGTACACCAAGGGATTCCTGGATGGACAGACCCCGGAGGACCTGCCGGTGCCGGAAAGGCCCCGTTCTTTCACCATAGGCGATCTGGACGATGACGGTGCACCGGAGATCGGTCTGATGACCGCCAATTCCACGATCGAGGCTTATGAGAGGACCGGCATGGGTTTCGTGCTCTTGACCAGGCAGACCGCAGGCTCCTCCCCGGCATTCCTTTCATTGGCGGACATGGACGATGATGGCAAGCAGGATATCGTGGTGGTCTCCTCCTTGTCACGGACGACCTCCATTTACTACCAGAACAACTTCGCCCCGACGGCCAAGGGTTCCGTGGACGGCAGCGGACATCTGGAAGGGGATTACCTGACGTTCAACGCCACCCTCAGTACGGATGGCCGGTCCGATCGGGACCGCCTTACCTACATCTGGGACTTCGGGGATGGAGGCACCAATACCACCACCGAGAAGCTGACCACGCATCGTTACCTGCGCAACGATACCTTCCAAGTGGTCCTGACCGCAAGGGACCCCGCCGGCCTGACGAACCATACATCCTTCCAGGTGAGCGTGGGCGATAAAGGACCCTCGGCCTCGCTGACCTATGATGGGACGACCTTGTTCGAAGGAACCCCGGTCCAGTTCAGGGACAACAGCACCTCCTTTCCGGATACGATAGACAAATGGCGATGGGCGTTCGGGGACGGAGGTACGTCTGAGCTAAGGAACCCCTCGCACACCTATGCCCATAACGGCAATTACACCGTCACCCTGACGGTCTGGGACAAGGATGGGACGAACGATACTGCCAGCATCGCGGTCATCATCTTAGATACCGCCCCCACCGCCCAGTTCTCCTTTTCCCCTTCATCGCCTTTGGAGGGACAGAACGTCACCTTCACTGACGCTTCCTCGCCCGGGGTCGACAGCATAGAGAGCTGGTACTGGGACTTCGGGGATGGCCGAACTTTGACCGCTTACGGTGGGTCGGTGCAGCACATCTATACCGATAACGGGACCTACCTGGTGAGCCTGACCATAACCGACGCGGACGGTAGCAACGATACCATCACCAGAACCGTTGTGGTCCTGGACACCAGCCCGGTCATCTCGAGCCTTTACGTGGTCGGCGGTTCCACCTCGTTCAAGGAGGGGGACGACGTGGAGTTCAAGGTGAACGCCTCGCCGCTGTTCGGGACGATCGTCCGTTACCAGTGGGATTTCCAGACCGAGACCTTCCAGGCAGATGAGACGACGAACGTGTACACGGCCATCCACTCCTACAACTTCTCGGGAACGTATCGCGTGACCGTGCGGGTCTGGGACATCGATAGCTACACCGATACCTCCATTCAGATCACCATAACCGATCCAGCCCCCGTGCCGGATTTCACTGCGTCCACCAACGCCGCCAACCGTACCGTTTCCTTCTCCGCCGCCCTGACCCTGGACACGGAGAACGACATGCCCTTGCTGGAGTACCGCTGGTTCTTCGGTGACGGGGAGCAGAGCGAGTGGTCCAATTCGTCCAAGGCCAAACATACCTATGATTTGGATGGGATCTACTCCGTGCGTCTAGAGGTGCGGGACGACCACAACCCCGCGGTCATGCGCACCAAGAACGTGACCATCGACCTTCTTCCGCCAATAATATCCATGGACGATCCGGTGCTGAAGGCTATCGTCGGCGAGCCCACCCTGGTCCGGGTCAACGTGACCGACCTGGTGGGCATCGGCTCGGTCAAACTGGAGTACACCATCGGAAATGTCACTCGTACCGTGGTAATGACCCATGAGGGCGGCGGCATCTACTTCGCCCAGATCCCCGCGCAGAACCGCACCATGGAGCTTCAGTATCGCATCATCGCCGAGGACATGGCAGGTCACTCCGCCACCACCGAGCAGTTCACCCTTGCCCTGGAATACGAGGACCCCTCGCTGTTCATCTACACGTCCCTGATACTGCTGACGGCCTTCCTGGTCATCATAATCTACCTGTTCCTGTCCCGGCCGATCGTGGACGAGGTGTTCGTGATGTACCATGATGGAACGCTCCTAGCGCATCAGACCAGGCGCCTCAAGCCGGGGATGGATGACGAGATATTGGGCGGAATGCTCATCGCCCTGCAGAACTTCGTGCGCGATTCGTTCAAGGACGAGAACTCGACCGTGCTGAGGCGCATGGACTTCGGAGAACGGAAATTGCTGGTGGAGCGCAAGGACGACTTCTTCATGGCCGTGGTGCTCAGCGGCAAGCGCGCCGGGAACGCCGCGCAGCGTATGCTCAGGGTCCTCGACAACATCGAGGAGGGCTACGCCCCGGTGCTCAGGGAGTGGGACGGAGACCTGGAGAAGGTGCGCGGCATAAGGGATGAAACGAAGCCGATGTTCTCCCGCGCCAACCCCCTGGACCTTCTGAAACGCAAGGAAGGGGAAGACGATTCGATTTAAATATCTCGTAATTCTAGGGTGGGCGGAATGATCACCGTGGAGCAGGCGGTCATAGTGCTAGTGCTTTGCGCGGCGCTCTCTGCGCTATCGTGGAAGCTGGGGCTGTTGACCGCCGATGGCAGCTTGGCCTCGTTCGGAGTGGGCATGGTCCTCGGCGTCTTGGGGGGCATAGGGTGGCTCCTGCTGCTGGTCCTCTTCGCCTTCATCGGGTTCCTGGTCACCAAGTTCAAGATGGAACTGAAGATCAAGAAGGGGGTGCAGGAAGGCAAGAAGGGAGAGAGGAACTACCGTAACGTCCTGGCGAACGGAGCGGTGCCCATGGCCATCGCCTTGTTGACGTCCCTGGTGGGCTGGGAGGGCGAGCTTCCCGCGTTGATCTACATGAGCGCCGTCTGCGTCGCCGCCGCGGACACGACGGCAAGCGAGCTGGGCGTGCTCTCCGACCGGACGTACATGATCACCAATTTCAAGCGCGTGCCGCCGGGAGTGGACGGCGGGGTCTCGCTTTACGGAACGGGATGGGCCATCGCCGCCTCGGCGTTCGCCGCCCTGGCCGGATGGATAGTGATACTGGGAACCTGGCCTTCGCTCCTGCTCCTCATACCGGTATCCATGGGCGTCCTGGGATGCTTCATCGACAGCGTGATCGGCGCTACGCTGGAAACGAGGGGATGGGTGACCAAGCTGTGGAACAACATCACCTCCATGGCCTTGGGCGCGGCCATCGCCCTGCTCGTTCTTTTATAAAGAAACCATTAATAGAGCCAGGCCGCCTATTGTCACCAGGGGTTTCGGTTGGCGGAAAAGGAAGCCTTCGGCGCGTACCTGGTCTTGAAGGGCAACGCCCATTCCGCGTCCGAATACCTTCGCGAACTGGTCAGACAGGGCTTCGACCCCATCCTGGTGTCCCCGGTCGATGCGGAATTGCCCGCCGATCCCGAGATAGAGGTCCTGGAACCGGAGAGGTCCGACCGGGAGGTCCATACGGGGAACAAGGTCCAGCTCCTGCGTGCCCTCCTGGCGCACATTCAGAGAGGTGAGAAGAAGGCGGTGGTCATCCTCGACCTGCAGGTGCTTAAGCAAGGTGGAGGATTCCACGACCTCACCGACCTCATAGGAAGGTTGTACGAAGAGGCCTGTGTGAACCGGGGCCTGATCCTCATGTTCGCAGATCCCACTGGATTCACCAATCAGGAGATGGCCTTCCTGGAAAGGGAGACCTCGGTCATCGAGCGACCGGAGCAGCTTTCCTAGGGGCTGAGAAACAGTTATATACAATGGTCATTTTCACTGGGCTCAAGGATGGTTTGACGGCCATCGCGGCGGGGATACGCCTGGTCTCGTCCGATCCCAGAAGCTAAGCCCGCCCGCGTTCCCTGTGTTACTGTGGTGCGCGAGCCCACGGGAAGCCCGGAACGCTGTCAGCCTCCTTACTTTTCATCTCATTTTTTCTATAGATGTATTCTCATTCAGCGTTCCCGCCGTTCCAGAAAAATGAAAATTTGGGAAAAGGTTTGGAACGAAAGGGTTTGCTGCTCACCTAGGGGTGTATACCGCCCTCGTTGTACTCGGCCAGCAACTCCGCCAGGTCGTGGGCCATCTGCTGGTCCTCTGCCGAGAGCGGGTCACCGATCTGGTGGACTTCCAGGAAGTCCGTGGCATCCTCGATGACGCCGACGTACTTCGCCGGGGCCCCCCACATCTCATCGTTCAGCATGGCGGCCATGTACTGGTGCGCCAGGACGATGATCATATCGCCCGCGGGCGGGGTCCAGAACACCTCCATCCAGGTCATGCCGGAATCGAAGAACATGGCGTCAGGGCTTATTCCGACCCATGCATCCCCGTGGTTCTTCCAGTATCCCTGGGTGGCGGCGTAGTACCAGATGTCCACGCACACTCTAGCCGTATCGTTCACCCACATGTCCCACTCGACCGGCCCGGCCTGTCCGTAGGCGGTGGCAACGTTGCAGATCTTGTCGCCCTCATAGTCCTCAGGTATCGTGTACTCGTAGGTGAACTCCCACCACTCTCCGACCTCCAGGATGCCATCCTCGTATCCTTCGTAGTCATGGAGCCAGAAGGTCTCATTGAGCAGGGAGTCGTACACGTGCACATTGTACAGAGGCACGTTGCCGCAGTTGGTGACGTTCACCGTGTAGATCAGTTTACCGCCGGGTATCGCCATTCCGCTGTGGTTGCCCTCATTGTAATCGGTCAGGACTTCCGCCAGCATCAAGGCGTACTCACGGTCCTCGCCCTGCGGGTTGCTGCCTACGGGGTGCTCCAGCAGGAACTCCTCGGCATCCTCGATGAATCCATCGTAGACGTCCGGGGCGCCCCACTTCAGGTCGTTCAGCTTGGCCGCCAGGTACTGGTGGGCCAGGATGATCGAGGCATCTCCCTTCGGAGCGGTGTTGAACACCTGGATGAAGCTCAGTCCACCAGGGAACTTAGTGAAATCAACCGCCTGCGTGCCGCCTATCGAGAACGGTGCATACGGGCAGATCTCCTCCCAGGCGCTCAGGTGGTTCTTCCAGTATCCCTGGGTGTGCGACTGATACTCCTCCTCGACGTCCCACCACACGCTCTTGGTCACGTTGATGCACGGCAGCACCTCGAAGTTGGTGAAGTTGAAGGAGTACACAGCTCCGCTGGTGACCGGTCCGAACTCATGCTCGGTGTCGGTCGTCGGCAGCCATCCGACTATCTCCTCTTCACCTACCTTGTACTTACCAGGCCCGAGATCGAACCAGGTGTGGCAGCCGCAGGTTCCGGTGTAGTTGGTGTCGATTAGGTCCCAATCCTCGCCGTTCCACTTGTACAGGTAGACCTCCCAACCTTCGATCGGGGAGTCGTCATCGCTCAGTCCGTCACCGGTGAGGTCCTCAAGCTTGCAGACGGTGATGGCCACCAGCTTGAAGTTCAGGAAGGTGACGGATTCGCACCCACCTGACTCATCGATGGTAACCATCTGAGTGACACCACCATTGGTGTTGGCCCAGCCATCAGGCAGAACCTCCTCGACGGTGTAGCTGCCCAGCTCCAGGTCCTCGAAGCAGACCTTTCCGTCCGCTCCAGTGACGCCGGAGTCGATAGGCTCCTCACCCTCGGAGATAGCGCCCATGTACAGGTTGATAGTGACGCCGGATACCGCCGGTTCGCCCTCGTCCCAGTTACCGTCGCCGTTAAGATCGTCGTACTTGAACACGCAGATCTTGCCGAGGCGGATGTTCAGGAAGGTGACCACTTCGGTTTCCCCAACAACATCGACGGTGACCTCCTGGGTCAGAGAACCATCGGTGTACCAGCCTTCGAGCATGATCTCCTCGACCGTGTACAATCCGAAATTGAGACCATTGAAGCAGACCTTTCCGTCCGCTCCAGTGACGCCGGAGTCGATAGGCTCCTCACCCTCGGAGATAGCGCCCTTGTACAAGTTGACAGTGACGCCTGGCACCGCCGGTTCTCCCTCGTCCCAGTTACCGTCGCCGTTAAGATCGTCGAATTTGTATACGCATATATTACCAAGAGGATAGTTGTAGAAGGTCATCGCAATCTCTTGGTCGGCGGTGGTCAAAGTAATGTATTTCGGCTCCGCACTAGTATAGTTCGAATTTGGCGCGGATACTTCAACCATCTTGTAATTGCCGAGCATCAGGTTCTCCCAGAACTCGGTATATCCATCGGAACCGGTGACCTTGGTGCCCAGAGAGTTCCATGCTCCGTTCTGGTAGAACAGTTCGAACGTCCAGCCAACACCCGGAGAACGGTCGGTAGTGGTGGTCAGATCACCATCGTTATCGATGATCTTGTGCGCCCTTATCTTCCCGGGCATGGAGTTACCGAAATCGATCCCGGTGTGGACGAGCGCTGTGCCATTAACTGTTACGGTGTACGTAGCGTTGGTCGGATAGGTCTGGGTCCACCCTAGTTTCTGAACTTCGGATATAATGTATATTCCCCACGGGACCTGAGAGAAACTGTAGCTCCCATCGGATGCCGTGGTGGTTTCCATATGGATCGGGAATCCGCCAAAGGACGTTCCATTGAGTATTATGGTCCAATTGGACAGACCACTCTCACCTGGATCCCTTATGTGGTTAGAGTTGGCATCGTTGAACTTCATTCCGGAGATGCTTCCCGCAGCATATGTGACAGGGATGCTCTGGGTCTGTGCGCTCGTTCCAGTGAACACCAGGGACAGAGCTACCTGCAGGGACGCCCCTGGGAAGTAAGCCGCACCGTAGTAGTAGCCCATCGGTACGCCCTGCCCAGGAGTGGTCTGTACATTGCTGTAGAATGCCGTCTCCGCCACATGAGCCTGGAAGTAGATGTATATCGATGTTCCGACCGGCACGGTGAAGAAGCCTGCCGAGAACATGTAGTAGTTCTGTATCGTCTGTCCGCTCATTCCGAAGAACTGGTTCGATAATGTCGGTACGATCGGGTCAACCACGTTCATGGTGTTGGTGACCCCTTCGGATTGGGCAGGGAACTGTACCGTCCAGTCCGCCCTGTTGTATCCCCACAGAACTTCAGCATCTATACCATATGCTGTTTTTCCCTTGTTGAAATGATCATATACGGAATCAAGTTGTGGTGACGAATTATTCGTTCCTGTGTCGTGCGTCAAGATATACTTGAATCCTATTAGATCTCCTTCGTGATAACCAGCCAGGTTTCCATTGACCTAGTTCATTTGGACAGGGTCCCAAGCATATAATTCCGAGGTCCACTTGTCTCCTGCGGCCTCCACACCTGTGGGTATGGCAACCAGCATTGCAGAAGAGACCATTATAAATGCCAAAATAAGGACAATGGTCTTCGTGAACCTGCGGGTAGTTACACCTATGTTAGTATTCGTATAGTTCCCCCCTTAAGCGCTTACTAAGATGTTTTTTATCGGGGTGCGATCCCCCTAAGCTCGACATCGGTGAGAAGTAGGTAAAGCCGGCACGTCTGTCGACTTGTAAGTCGGTATCGTTTTTGATATCGAGTTATTGTATGTTATTGCCTTGTAGTTGCGGTATATTAACGTTTTTGGAACAAATGTGAAATCGTAAATGATAATGTACATCGTCTAATCTTGATGCTGGATGGTTAAAATTAGGCGTGATAACGAGTGTCATTGATAAAGATTATTTTTTCGATCATGAATAATTTAGTATGATTATTGTAATTGATATCGACAAGGCAAAATTAGCATTAAATATTATAGTATATATTATAATAAATAGAATAATAACTCAATCCTAAAGATTAAATATCATATCCATAATGCCTTGAATCAGAATGGTTTGACGGCCATCGCGGCGGGGATACGCCTGGTCTCGTCCGATCCCAGAAGCTAAGCCCGCCCGCGTTCCCTGTGTTACTGTGGTGCGCGAGCCCACGGGAAGCCCGGAACGCTGTCAGCCATTCTAATTCTTTATCTCCTTCTCGAATACCAGATTTTTAATCGCTGTGTTCTATCAATGCAATAGGATTAATACCAATCAGGAACCTAGTCCTCTCCGGAGTTGAAGGTGGTATAGCTGGACGCGGACCAGATCTTCCTGATCGCCCTTCTTGTCGTTCTCGGCATAGTCATCTATCTCGAGCTAAGGTTCATGCGCTCCCGCAACAAGGAGTATATCGAGCGGATGATGGACAAGGACGATGCGTACAACACCCTCGCCACCACCAAGGCCATCGCCGCCTCCCTCAAACAAAAGGGGAGGGACACCAAGGAAGCCGACATGGTCATGATCCAGGCCGATAATGCTTACAAACGCAACAACTACATCGCTGCGAGGGACCAGGCCAAGCGTGCCCGCGAACTCTTGATGAAGGCGCCTATGTTGGAGGTCGCCGCTCCCAGGTCTGCCGAGACCGTCTCAGAAGAGCAGCCCGAAGAGGAGCATAAGATGGTGCACGAGGTCAAGAAGCTCGAGCCGCACATGCTCGAGTCGCGATTTATCATCAATGCCTGCCGTGGTAGGATCGAGACCGCTGAGGGCTCAGGCAAGGACGTCCTCAAAGCCAAGGACGCTCTGGCCAGGGCGGAAAAGTGCTTTGAGGATAAGAAATACGATGAGGCCCTGCGCGAAGGCCTTCGGGTCCGGAAGATGCTTGGTGAAGAACCGTCGGAACCGGAAGCGGTCAAGGAGGCGGTGATCGTCAAGGTCCCCAAGCCAGAGAGGAAGTGCGAGAAGTGCTCCAATACCATCAGCAACGATGATGTTTTCTGCCGCAAGTGCGGCGCGCCGGTGGTAGTAAAACGCGCCTGTGCCTATTGCCGCGCCGATCTGGAGACTGGCGACATATTCTGTCCAAAATGCGGCCGCAAGGCCTGAAGGCCACAGGCTGTAACATTAATACATCAAGACCAATTATCCCGCGGAATCAAATGATCCTGGTGAAATTGGGCGGAAGCGTCATAACCGACAAGGGCCGGTACCGCACCTTCGATCCGGAGACCGCCGGTCGGCTGGCGGAGGAGATCGCCAGGACCGGGCAGGACGTGATGGTCGTTCACGGCGCCGGGTCCTTCGGGCACATGCTGGCCAAGGAGCACCGGCTCCATCTGGGCATAACCGATGATTCTCAATTGCTGGGTGCGTCGCTGGTCATGTCCGATGTGCGCGAGCTTGACCTGGAAGTATGTCGAATAATGTCCGCCAAGGGCCTGCGGGCGGTTCCGTTACCGCCGGCCTCCTGCGCGGTGATGAGCGATGGCCAGCTGAAACATCTGGATCTGAACGTCTTCAAGTCCTACCTCGAGCTGAGCATGGTCCCGGTGACCTTCGGCGATGTCGTCCGGGATGAGGTGCGAGGGCTGAGCATATGCTCAGGAGATCAGCTCATGGCCGCCCTGGCCAAGGAGTTCCGGCCTAGCAAGGTGATATTCGTTACCGACGTCGATGGCGTGTTCACCGCCGACCCCACGCAAGATCCCCAGGCGGAACTGATAGGGACGGTCGACCAGAAGGTGCTTGATTCTTTACCACGAACCGAACGGAACGTGGACGTCACCGGAAGCATATTCGCCAAGATACGTTACATGATCGACATGGCGTCGCTGACCGGTGAATGCCTTGTACTGAACGGAAAAGTGCCCGGAAGGCTGGAGGCGGCCGTCCGCGGTGACGATGTGATCGCCTCCAGGGTGATTTCATGAAGAAGATCGAGAGGCGCAAATCGGACCACATCGAAGTGACGCTCAGGGAGAAGGTAGTGCCTGATTACGACTACTGGTCGGACGTCAAGCTGGTCCACCGCGCTTTACCTGAGGTGAACATGGACGACATCGACACTTCGGTGACCCTGTTCGGGAAGAGGCTGGAGATGCCCCTGGTCATTACGGCCATAACTGGCGGGTTCCCCCTGGCCAAGAAGATCAACCAGAACCTGGCGGAAGCATGCGCTGAAGCGGGCGTGGGACTGGGCGTGGGCAGCCAACGGCCGGCCATCGAGAACGGGGACGACGGGACGTATTCCGTGGTCAAGGATTACGACGTTCCGCTGGTCATCGGCAACGTAGGAGCGCCCCAGCTGGTGAAGCAGAAGAGAAAGAAGGCGTTCAGCGTGGAGGACGTGCTCCGGGCGCAGGAGGTGGTCGGAGCGGACATCATGGCCGTGCATCTCAACTTCCTCCAGGAGGTGGTCCAGCCGGAGGGCGACCTCAACGCCGAAGGATGCCTTGATGGCATACGAGCGATAGCACGGGAGGGTCCGACCATGGTCAAGGAGACCGGGGCCGGGATATCCAGGGAGACTGCGCTATTGCTCAAGGGCACCGGCATAAGGGGGATGGACGTCTCCGGGGTCGGGGGTACCAGCTTCGCCGCGGTGGAGATGTATAGGGCCGAATCGCAGGATAACCGGATGGCCTCCGCATTGGGAAGGACGTTCTTCGACTGGGGCATTCCCGCGCCGGCCGCGGTGCTGGAAGCGGACGTCGGCCTGGAGATCGTCGCCAGCGGCGGGGTGGACGACGGACTTCGCATGGCCAAGGGATTGGCCATCGGGGCAAATGCCGCCGGTTGCGCACGGGCGGTCCTGGCGGAGGCCATGGAATCCAGCCAGGCCGTGCTGGAAAAGATCAATGTCATGAAGGCCGAACTCAAGGCGGCCATGTTCCTGACCGGCTGCGCCAGCGTGGACGAGCTGCGCCAGCGCCGGGTCATCATTAGCGGGCGGACCGCCGACTGGCTGACCGCCTCGGAGGACTGATGCTCATGGACCATCAAGAGAGAACCAAAGAGATGATCAAGGAGGTCGACCGCGCTTTGATGAAGTACGTGGAGCGCGGCAAGCACGAGAAGCTGATCCGGGCCATGCGCCATTACCCGGAAGCGGGCGGAAAACGCATGAGGCCGGTAATGGCCATGCTGGTGGCCGAGGCGGTGGGCAAGCGCGGAAAGGAAGCGCTGTCCTTCGGATGCTCCCTCGAGCTGATACACAACTTCACGCTGGTGCACGACGATGTCATCGACAAGGACCCGGTGCGGCGAGGCCGCCCGGCGGTGCATATCGCCTTCGACGAACCGACGGCCATAATAGCCGGCGACGCTCTCTTCGCCATCGCCTACGATGTGCTGGCAACTACGGACGTGGACGGCGAGCGCCTGAGAAGGCTGCTGCACACCGTCTCCGACACCGTGTTCCTGGTGGCCGAGGGGCAGCAGATGGACGTGGACAACGAGGACCGTCCCTCGGTATCCAGGGAGGAGTACCTGGACATGGTGGAGAAGAAGACCGCGGTGCTCTTCGCCTGCGCTGCTGAAGGTGGAGCGATAATCGGCCACGGGACGGAGAGGCAGATCGCCGACATGAAGGAGTATGCGAGACTCCTAGGCATAGGATTCCAGATCTGGGACGATGTTCTCGGGATCAAGGGCGACACCAAGAAGGTCGGCAAGCCGGTCGGCTCCGACATTCGGAACGGCAAGCGCACCCTGATCGTGCTGGACGCCCTGGAGAAGCTGGAGAAGGACAAACGCAGGCATGTGCTGACGGACGCCCTGGGCAATGAGACGGCCAGTGATGAGCAGGTCAAGGCGGCCATCAAACTGCTGGATGACCTCGGCTCGATCGAACGCGCCCGCCAGTTCGCCCTGGATTACGCGAAACGGGCCAAGGACCTGCTCTCCTGCCTCAGGGAATCGGAAGAGAAGGAGATGCTGCGGGAGCTGGTCGATTACGCGGTGGGGCGGGAGCTCTGAGGCTCCGCCTCTATGCCCTTGTCGGTCAGATAGAAGACACCGAACCGGCCCTCGGCCAGATGGCGGTGCTTCATCAGCACCGCCCGGCGCTTGCTGGGGGCCAGCCTTTCCACTTTTATTATCGTCTTGGCGTTGTGATGCAGCACGTTCCCGCCCAAGGCCTCGAAGGCGCCCGTTTCAACGTCAGTGTATACCTGGGAGGTCACCACCACCGGGAGGTTGAGCTTCCTGGCCGCGGTCAGAAGTTTGGCGCTCTGCCCGGCTAGCACTCGGCGTTCCGCCCTCTCATCATCCTTGCTGGCCAGCCGATAGAACATGGTCATGGAGTCGACCACGATCAGCCCGACGTCCGGGTTCCCCTCGGCCAGTTTTATCGCTTTTCCGATCATGCGGTCCTGGTCCTCCAGACTGTGCACCTCGCTGACCAGCACCTCCTTGAGCACCTTCTCCTGGTCCTCCCCGGCGATCATGCGCAGCCTGAGCAGCGAGACACCCTCCGAATCCACATACACGGTCTTGCGGCCCTCGAGGGCCAGGTTCTTCGCCAACGTCAAACAAAGATTGGTCTTGCCGGTCCCCGCCTCCCCGTAGATCAGGGTGAGGCATCCGCTCTCTATGCCCCCGGACATCATCTCGTCCAAGGGCCGGCAGTTGAAGGGGACCAGCTTGAGCTCTTCCAAGTTCACTTCCTCTCCTGGTCCTTGGGGTCCTTGATCTGCTCCAGGGTGTACGATCCAGGCTGGGAGTCCCGACCACGCTTGGCGAAGTAGTACGGAATGACCGCCAGCCCGCCCAATATGGCGACCAGGGCCAGGATGAGGAAGGCCGCGGCCACCAGAACGATGATGGCCGCCAGCACCCACTCCAGATACCACACGGCCAGCAGGGCCACGGCTATCACCGCTATTGTCAGCAGCGCCACGATGGTGGCGTCCATGGCCTTGGACGTTCGCTCACCCCCGGTTGGGCAGATACGGAACTAGGGAATTGGCCAGCTTGGACATGGTCATGGACTGCAGCACGATGCGTCCCGGTCCCGTCAGGGTGGTCACGAACAGCCCCTCGCCCCCGAACAGCGCGGTCTTGATGCCCAGGCTCTGGATGTCATACGATACGCTGGACTCCCAGGCCGCGACGTTGGCGGTGGAGACCTTCATGACCTGCCCCGGGAGCAGGTTGTACTCGATGAAGTCGCCAGAACCGGAGATGAACACGGTGCCCTCGCCCTGCACCTTCTGAAGCACCAGTCCCTCGCCTCCGAAGAGCGCCGCCCCGAACTTTCTCTGGAAGGCGATGTCCAGGTTGACCTGGGCCTCCGCGGCCAGGAACGCCGTCTTCTGCAATATCCACTGCCTTCCGCCCCGCAGGTCGATGGCCATGACCTTCCCGGGCACGTTGCCGCCGAAGCCCACCAGCCCCGGTCCGCCGTCAGCGTAGAAGTTGGTGACGAAGAAGGATTCCCCGGACACCGCTCTCTTCAGACCGCCCATGATGCCCCCGGCGGCCTTGGTCTCCAGGCGGACGTTGCCGCTCATGTAGATCATGCTGCCCGCCTCGGAATAGATCATCTCCCCCGGCATGAACTCGACGTTCACGAACTGCAGGTTATCCCCAGTGATGCTGTACTTCATCGTATCACTGCTGATGGTTACGTGTTTGATGATATTTCCACTTATTCGGTATGCCCGTGGACGTAGGTTCACCGTAACGGTAACCGCCTACCTAGACGACGGTGATGGAAGCGCATGAACATTGACATGGACCTCTTCCCGTTTCCCTCCGCTCGACGGGGACAGGCCGATCTGCTGCGCGACGCGCGGGAGTGCGCCACGGCTGGAAAAGTTCTCGTGGCCCACGCCCCCACCGGACTGGGGAAGACCGCGGTGGCCCTGACGGCCTCCCTGGAGGCCTCCCTGGCCGACGGCGGGAGGACGGTCTTCCTCACTCCTAGGCAATCGCAGCACCGGGCGGTGATCGAGACGGTGAAGATGATGCCCAGGAACATTGCGACCGTAGACCTGCTTTCCCGGGAGAGCATGTGCCCCCACGGTTCCCGGTCCCCCTGCCTGGAGGGTAGGAACTGCCATCTTCAGGCGGACGGGAGGATCACCCAGTGCGCCAAGGAGGTCCTGACCAGGCCCATGCACGCCCAGGAGCTGGTGGCCCTGTGCCTGAGACGGGGGGCTTGTCCGTATCTCGCGGCCAAGATGGCCTCGGGCGGGGCCGACCTGGTGGTGGGGGACGTTTCCCGGGTCTTCGGGAACCTGCCTGACGTCATCCGCTTCCGCTCCTCCTCCAGGAAGCAGCATCTGGTGGCGGACGAGGCGCACAACCTTCCATCAAGGATCATGGACGCCTTCAGCCGGGACCTGGTCCTGGAACGGTGTCCGGAGGGGCCGCTGCAGGCGGTATGGCGGGACATGCTGTCCCGGGGCCACCGGACCGTTCCGTTGGGCGAGCTGCGCTCCCTGCTGGACCGCCACGGGCTGCCGGAGCCGGAGGAGCTGGTGGACCTGGACCCCATGGTGGGAGACTGGATGCGCCTGGGCGAGGCGGCCGTTCGCGTCGCCTACCCCAACGAGGGAAGGATATCGCTGCGCTTCCTGGAACCGGACCTGGTGGCCAAGAACGTGGTCCAGGAATGCCGGGGCGCCATATTCATGAGCGGGACGCTGCACCCCCCAGAGGTGTTCGCCACCCGGATGGGATTGTCGGACGCCTTATGTCGTTCATATCCCTCGCCGTTCGATCCCGCCAGACGCCTCGCGCTGATCGTCCCTGACGTGGGCACCCGGTTCCGTGACCGCTGCCGACGGACCACCATGGAGATGGCCTTGCGCATCGGGGAGCTCAGCGAGCCGGTCCCGGGCAACGTGATGGTGTTCCTGCCCTCGTACACCTACATGAGCGCGGTCCACCGTACCCTGAGGCGGTTGGGGCAGCGCAAGCTGCTGTTATCGGAAGGTCCGCTCATGACCAAGGCCGACCGGGACGGGCTGGCCGACCTTCTCGGCGGAGGGAGGGAGATACTGATGCTCTGCAACATCCGGGGCTCGTTCTCCGAGGGCGTGGACCTTCCGGCGGGATGCCTGTCGGCGGTGATGGTGGCCGGGCTACCGTTGACGCCCCCGAGCCTGGAGCGCAAGGAGATGATGCTCCGCGCCTCCAGCAGGATCGGCGACAGCTACGACCTGGAGACCTACGAGACGCTGAGCCGGGTGCTGCAAGCGTGCGGTAGGGCGATCCGGAGAGAGGAGGACCGGGCGGCGGTGGTGCTGATGGACCCTAGGTACCTGGAGGGGAAGGTGCGGAGGATGCTCCCTCCGGACCTGAACTTCGCGGAGGGCGATCCCACGGAACTGCTGAGCGAATTCTTCGGCGCCCCCCTGGAAAACGTTTGGAAGCTCCAGCAGGAGGGTGAAAGGATAATAACCGGGTATTGACTTCCCTAAGGCGTGATCATAAGAAGAGGGGCGGAGGCGGAGATCCGCCGGGACACGTTCATGGGGCGCAGCGTCCTGGTCAAAAGCCGGGTGCCCAAGTCCTACCGCCATCCCGCGTTGGACCAGTCCCTCCGGGCCCACCGCACCAAAGTGGAGGCCAGATTGCTCCAGGAGGCCCGCTCCTGCGGAGTACCAACGCCAATAGTGTACGTTATCGACACGGTCAACGCGGAGATCTGGATGCAGGAGATCGTGGGTCCTAGGGCCAAGGACGCCCTGATGAAGGCCGGGTCGGACGAGGTCCGCGAGATATCCCAGGAGATCGGCCGGATGGTGGCCAAGCTCCATTCCCATGGCATGACCCATGGCGACCTGACGACGTCCAACATGATCCTCCGCGACGGCAGGGTGTTCTTCATCGACCTCTCGCTCGGCAGCAAGGCCGCCAGCCTGGAGGAGATGGGGGTGGACCTGCATCTGCTGCGCGAGGCGTTCCAGTCCGCCCATTCCGACCTGATGTACGCTTATGACATCATCGCGGAGACGTACGTCCGCGAATACGCGGGCGGGAAAGAGGTCCTGGCCAAGGTGAAGGACATCGAGGAGCGGGGGCGGTACGCGTGAAGCTCGGACTGGTCACCTCCAACAAGCACAAGCTGGAGGAGTACCGTCACGGCCTGGAGCGGCTGGGCGTGGACATCGAACTGGTCAAGGCGGACTGCGAGGAGATCCAGACCGACACGCTGCAGAAGGTGGTGCGGTCCTGCATAGAGCAGCTCAAGGACCAGGGATACCGCAACTTCATGCTGGACGACTCCGGGCTGTTCGTCCCGTCGCTGAACGGGTTCCCTGGCGTGTACTCAGCATACGTCATGGACACCATCGGCTGCCAGGGCATGCTGCGCCTCATCGACGGGTTGGACCGCGGAGCGCGCTTCGAGTGCTGCATCGGGGTCTGCTCGGACGAGCTGGGGGAGTTCTCGGTGACCGGGGTGTCCCCAGGGCGCATCATTTACGAGGAAAGGGGGAACGGCGGCTTCGGCTACGACCCCATATTCGTGCCTGACGGCGAGGAGAGGACCTTCGCCCAGATGGACATGCTGTCGAAGAACCAGCATTCCCACCGGGGCAAGGCCATGGTGCTCCTGGCCGCGGAGATAAGGAGAAGGATGGGGAAACTGAAATGAAGATAAGAGGAAGCAACATAGTGGTGACCGGATGCGCGGGGTTCATCGGAAGTCATTTGACGGACGCGTTGCTGGCCATGGGCAATCACGTGGTGGGCGTGGACAACCTCAGCGCCGGACGCCAGGAGTTCCTGGAGAACTCCAGGGGATACCAGGACTTCCGGTTCGTGCAGGCCGACCTGTTGAACGATGACCTGCGGCCGATATTCAAGGGCGCGGACGCGGTGATGCACCTGGCCGCCAATCCTGATGTGCGTTCCGGGGCCAAGGACACACTGTCGCACTATAAGCAGAACATCGAGGTCACCTACAAGGTGCTGGAGGCCATGAAAGAGACCGGGGTGAAGGACATCCTTTTCCCGTCGACCTCCACCGTCTATGGCGAGACCACGGTCATCCCGACCCCGGAGGAGTACGGCCCATTGGTGCCCATCTCCGTCTACGGGGCGACGAAGCTTGCCTGCGAGGCGCTGATCTGCTCCTACGCCCATTCCTTCGATATGGGCGCGGTGATCTTCAGGTTCGCCAACGTGGTGGGGACCAGGAGCACTCACAACGTCCTGCACGACTTCATAAAGAAGCTGAGGGCCGACCCCGGCCGGCTGGAGATACTCGGCTCCGAACCGGGCACCACCAAATCGTACGTGCACGTGGAGGATTGCGTGCGCGGCATGATCATCGGCGCGGAGTACGCCAGGAACAAGGTCGAGATCTTCAACCTTGGCTCGAACGACCGCATGTCGGTGAAGGATATCGCCGACACGGTGGTCGAGGTCATGGGGCTGCGCGGAGTGCGTTACGAGTGGACCGGCGGCGTCCAGGGCGGACGAGGCTGGATCGGGGACGTGAGGAACATGCTGCTCTCCTCGGACAAGCTGCGCTCCTACGGCTGGGAGCCGACCATGAACAGCTCGCAGTCCATCAAGAAGGCGGTGCGGGAGATAGTTCAGAGCGCTTAGAACAGCAGGAAGACCGTCTCCCCGGTGACATCGATCAGCCTTATCCAATCGCCATCGTCGAAGTTCCAGTTCACCCCGCCGGTATCGCCGACAGGGGACGTGGCGGCGGGATAGCCGCCGACGTACGGTATGCCATTGGTATCGATGACCAGCCAGTAACCTAGACCATCCACCGTGTAATGCACCGGCACCGGGTTCCCGTAATAGGTCTGGATGGCAGCTACGACGTCACCGATGGCCGAGGCGTTCCCCACGTACACCGTCGGGAAGGCGTGCCCGGCGATGAGGTTCACCCGGCAGGTCCCGCCCAGCTCGGTGATCAGGGAGACCAGAAGAAGGGAGTGGTCCTCGCAGTCCCCGGAACCTAGGGCGATGGTCTCGGAAGGGGATTGCCAATGGTTGTCCTCGTCCTCGGCGTACGCTATCCTCTGGCTGACCAGCTCGTACGCCTCTATCACCTGCAATAGACTGTAGTTCCCGGGAACGGCGGATCGCACCTCGTCGGCCAGCGATCCAACGACCTCCAGGTCGATCAGCTCGTTCACCTTGTTGTAGTAATTCACGGGATTCCTTTCCACGTCCCATTCCCGCAGGGCATCCTCGTCGACCACATCTAATTCGATCGTGCCGACGGATATCTCGCCCTGGTCGTCCCACAGCTCGCCGTCCGACGAGGATGTCCATATCTCGGCCCATACCTCCAGGGTGGCCGGTCCGGCCTTCCCCGGCCCGGCGAAATAGAGCTTGCCCAGCTCCTCCAGGCCACCGGAGGATACCAGGCGGGAGCAGTTCACCTGGAACCGTTCAT
Organism: Methanomassiliicoccales archaeon; assembly: GCA_040768245.1. Classification (GTDB taxonomy): domain Archaea; phylum Thermoplasmatota; class Thermoplasmata; order Methanomassiliicoccales; family UBA472; genus UBA472. The sequence goes on from JAXGNA010000005.1 coordinate 79,064, forward strand.
CTCCACCTTCCCAGACCGCGTAGTAATGGTGCACATAGACCTCGTTGTTCCCATCGTTGACTAGTTCCAGCTCCAGTACACCTCCGAAGGTAGTGTAAACCGTGAGAACGTAGCTGACCGCGGACTGTATCTGCATGGGATAGTTCATCCCGCTGAGCGGTCCCGGGTATTCCTCGTTCCGGACGATGTCGTTGATGAAAGGGGCGTTGAGATCGCCCTCATCGAACCCGGAAGCGGTCTGGACGAAGCCTTGGAAGATAAAAATGGCCAAGAGCATGACGACCACCGCTGCCGCCAGCGCGATGGCCGTCCAGGTCTTCTTCATGGACGGTGTTTGACCTTGGTGATTATTTATTCCTTGCCAGGTCAGCAACTATTTATTACCGGACATTCCATCCCGCCGCCGAGGGGCCGTGGGGTAGCTTGGTCCATCCTTCGGGCTTTGGGAGCCTGAGACTCCGATTCAAATTCGGACGGCCTCACTCATTCCTATTATAATTGTTCATTTTTATTGGTACCAAAATTCATCAAATTGGATACTTTTATATCCCCGAAATGAAAAGCGATGACGATGAACGGATCGACGGACCGCACCCTGACCAAGGCGCTGATGGAGAGGCCGGAGGACATCGCCGAGCTGTTCAGCTCGGCCTCCAACCCGGCGAGGGTGAAGATGTTGGCCATGCTCACCTGCGGCGAGCAGGGACTGACGGACCTGATGCGTGCTGCCGGCCTATCCAAGAACGCGGCGGTGAACCATCTGACCAAGCTCATGGGGATGGGCATGGTAAAACGGGTCAGCCGGGGGCGGTACGCCCTGACCGAGGACGGGCGGGGGCTGATATTGACCGGCACCCGCCTGTACATGGACTCCAACCAGCGCGGGGAGATGGAGAGGGAGCGGCTGCGCCAGCTGTACATAAGGGGGAGAGAGGAGGGACTGGAGATGGAACGGAAGACCGTGGCAAGCAAGGGCAGCTACATGTGCTGCTGGATATCATTCAACGGGGCGGTGGGCGGGGCCCTCCGGGCCCTGGGCGTGGAGTGCGACCTGGTGGACGTGTCCGGAAGGACCGGTTACGCCTTCCTTTTAAACGTGCCCAAGGGCAGGATGTGCCCGTCGGCGCCGACCGCCCTGGAAGATTCTGTGTACCGGGAGATGGTCAAGGGCGCGTGCGAGCTGGGAGCGGAAGGACGCCTGTGGACGGAGCCTGGCGGCTACATGGGGAACGAAGACCCTTCTGAAACGGACAAGGAACGCGCCAGACGGTTGTTCGAGCGGGTGCGACAGGAGATCGACACCTTGGGCCGGCCGGTGGTGCTTTGGGGATTGCCGATCCCGGAGTTCGGGATTGTGAACGGCTACGAGGGAACGAGGTACGTGGCCAGCACCTACCGCTCCATGGATACCCCGGAGAAGGAGGAGCTGGTGGAGGCGGAGGCCATCCAGGCCCCAGGCTGCCTCATGACGGTATCTTTCGCTCCCGGGCACGATAAAGAGGGAAGATGGCTGGCCCGGGCGGTGGAGATGGCCTCCGGCACGGTCGAGGTGTGCCAGGGATACCTGGCCGGTCCGAAGGCCGCCCAGGAATGGTCGGAATGCTTGCTCAAGGCCGATGACGGCGAGTACATAGGCAACTCCTATACGGCCGCTTGCTGGTCCGAGGGCAGGTCCAACGCCGGGGTGTTCCTGCGGCGGATGGCCAGGAAGCAGCGCGGCCGGGTCAACCGGGAACTGCTGGAGGCGGCCGGCGCGTACGCCAAGGGGGCGCAGGTGATGGAGGAGTACGTCGGACTGTTCCCCTTCAATTTCCAGGGAAGGATCGGCGACCAGGCCAGGGAAAGGGGGTCGGCGCTGCTCATGGAGCTGAAGGGATACGAGGAGGATGCGGTCCTGCATATGAAGGAAGCGCTCCTCCACTGGCCCCGGGAAGGATGAGCAACCTATTATAATCAGTTCCAACCCTTCATCTCCCGTGACCGAGGACCTGGTTGGAAAGGCCTTTCCAGATTGGACGTTGAGGAACGAGCTTGGCCAGGAGGTGCGCCTCAGCGAGGAGTGGTCCAAGGGCACCGTCCTCCTGCTGGTGTTCTCCTCGGCCTTTGGGTTCGTATGCAACCTGGAGATGCTCACCTTCACTGCCATGAGGAAGGCCTTCGCCGAGGCCAACTGTCAGATCTTCGGCGTCAGCAACGACACCCGAAGGTCCCTGGGCGCCTACAGCGAGAACCTCAAGATCGGGTTCCACCTGCTCAGCGACGAGGGCGCCAGATTGGCCAGGAGCTTCAACGCCATGGAGCCGGACGACGGGCCGTGGCCGGGGTTCCCCAAACGCTCCGAGTTCATGATCGACCGTAAGGGCAACCTCCGCTACGTCCACATCCCCCCGGACTCCAACTGGGAGCCGGATTATGACGAGATTTTGGCCGCGGCCCGGATGCTGGCCAGGGAATATGAGGAAGAGGACCGGAGGAAGTGAGGGACGTGGACCTGCAGAAGATGCCCAAGGTCGGGGAGCTGGCTCCTGATTTCCAGCTGCCCGACGACTCCGGCAACGTCCTGCGTTTGAGCGATCTGTGCCGGGAACATGTGGTCCTGCTGCTCTTCTATCCGGCCGATTTCGGCATGATCTGCAGTGTGCAGATGGGCGAGCTGAGGGACATGCACCAGGAGTTCCTGGCCGCCGGGGTCATGGTGCTGCCGCTGGGCACCAACAGCATACGGTCGCACGCGGCCTGGAAGGAATCCATGCGCTTACCGTTCCCGCTGCTGGCCGACGAGGATGGCCTGGTGACCAGGGAATGGCACATGGCCTGCGATGATGATGACCTGCTGAGGAACCGCTCATGCCGGGGGGCCTTCATCATCGACCGGGACCGGGTCGTCCGCTACCGGTGGATCCCGCCCACCCCTCACCAGGGGCCGGACGTTCCCTCCCTGCTGCGCGAGTCGGCGGCTATCGCGAAGCGTTGAGCCGGCCGATGCGCAGCTGCCCAGAATCCCTAGCGAACTCCACCAGGATATCGTCCGCCACCAGCGGCGAAAGATGCATCGGCGAGTCCAGGACCAGGGTCTCGTACTCCCCGCCCTCGCCGGACACGTTCATCCCTCTCGCTTTGGCCAGGGAGGCGAGCTCATCGACCGAACCGCGGTCCAGGACTCTCCCCAGCCATTCCCTGCCCAGTCCGTCCGAGTACACACCGACCAGCATTATCCTCATTCCCGCCTGCAGCATGTCGTTCAGAAGGGCCAGCTGGTCCTTGCGCCAGAGCGGCGAGAATACCCTGAGCCCGAGCTTGTGGCATACCCCGTTGATGCGGTCCCACTGGTAGTCGGAGGCTATCGCCCCGGTCACCACGCCCTCCACGTCCAGATTCGATAGGGCCGATTCCAGGGCCTCCAGGTCGGCACCCTCCTCACCGCTGGAGGGCACGGCGATGAGGTCCTTTCCCATCGCCTTCGCCATCTCCGGCAGGTGCTCCAGGTTCAGGGTATGGAACACCCAGGAATGGGGGTCCTCCGGCACCACGGTCACCAGGCATACCACCTCGTGCCCGGCCTGCTCCATGAGGTGGGCAGCGTACGTGGAGTCCTTACCGCCGGAGAAAAGGCAGGCCAAGCGCATGAACCTGGAACCGCGTAAGCGGATTTAATCCATGCGGGGCAAGGATTGAAATTGATTTCCGGGCATAACCCCTCCGGTACGAGAATGCCCTTACACTGCCCACGCTGCAAGAAGAACATCGACAAGGCCAAGGTCGATGAGATCGACGCCCAGCTGATGAGCGCATATCACAACGACGCCCTGAGACGGGGACTGTGCCCGGTGTGCATGACCCCGCTCATCGATACCGATAGGAAGGTGAAGGAATGAGGATGGACGAGATGTCCTCCGCTTCGTTCGCCGAAGCGGTGAAGAAGGACCCCATCGTGTTCCTTCCCATGGGCGCCATGGAGGCCCACGGGCCGCATCTGCCGTTGGGCACGGACACCTTCCAGCCTGAGCATGTGGTAAAGGCGGTGAGCGATAACGTCGGCGGGATCGTCGCCCCCACCATCAATTATGGCCAGCATTCCTCGACCAGGAACTTCCCGGGCACCATCGATATCAGCTTCGATACCTTGCGGGCATTGGTCATGGACATCCTGGACGCCTTCCAGAGGAACGGCATAAGGAAGGTGGTCATCGTCTCCGGCCATCTGGGCTCGGTCCATCGCGCCGCCATCAAACTGGCCTGCGAGAGGGCGGCCCGGCAGGGCCTCAAGGTCATGTTCCTCAGCGATTACGAGCTGGCGTACCTGAAGAAACCGGACGTCTGCGAGGGACTGCCGGACGGACATGGCGGGATCATCGAAACGTCCAGGATCATCGACATCCGGCCCGACCTGGTGAATGAGGAACGCACTGTCGGGGAGTTCGTGGACACCCGTTTCATGGTCCGGGCGGACGCGGAATGCTGTCTGCCGCAGGGTTTCGGCGGTGACGCCAGGAGAGCGAGCAAGGAGAAGGGCAGGTTCGTCAATCAGTTCGTCATCGAGGCGCTGACCGACCTGGTCCGCCAGAACTTCGAGGGTTAGGATGAACGAGAAGAAGCGATTGGCCGCGGAGAAGGCCGTGGAGCTGGTGCAGGACGGGATGAAGGTCGGGCTGGGAACGGGAAGCACCGCCTACTTCGCCATCGAGGCCATCGGCCGGCTGGTGAAGGGCGGGTACAAGATAATCGCGGTACCGACCTCGGTGGCCAGTGAGAAGCAGGCCCGGGAACTGGGCATACCGTTAGCGACCCTGGAGGAGGCCGGGACCTTGGACATCACCATCGACGGGGCGGACGAGGTGGATGCTAACCTCGATCTCATCAAGGGGATGGGCGGGGCGCTGCTGCGGGAGAAGATAGTCGCCCATTCCACTCGCATGGAGGTCATCGTGGTGGACGATTCCAAGATAGTTACCAAGCTGGGCACCAAGTTCCCGCTGCCGGTGGAGGTGGTGCCGTTCTCTCATGGACGGACGAAGGCGTACATGGAGGAGCTGGGCTGCCAGGCCGACCTGCGCGGCGGGGATGACCCGTTCGTGACGGACAACGGCAACTACATCTACCATCTGCATTTCGAGCGGGGGATCAAGGACCCCTACGACCTCCAGAGGAAACTGAAGGAGATACCGGGAGTGGTGGAGACCGGCCTGTTCCTGAACATGGCTAAAAGGGTGATCGTGGCCTCCGATCCCGGGATAAGGGTGATGGAAAGGGTTTGATCACGGGTTCAGGGAAAGCGCCTTGAGCTGATCGATGTTCTTCTCGATCGACTCCATCCGCTTCCTCTCCTCCTTCTCCAAGGTCTCGATGATCTTGTCGAAGGGGATGGCCAGCTTATAGGCGTGCACCGGCCTGCCTTTCCCTTCTTTCTTGATGTCCCTCTTGATGACCCACTTGCGGCGGCGAAGCTCCTGCATAGCGATGGACACCTCGGGCTGACGGAGGGCGGTCATGATCTCAATTTCGACAGATGTCGTTTCTTCCTTCTTGCGCAGGAACGCCAAAGTTTTAGCGACGTTCTTGGGCATTCCGGTGTTGACCAGCAGATCCACGAGCGATTCGTCCTTCTTGTTGAAGCCTTTGTCGGCCATATCACATCACCCATTTTATTTATTATAAATACATATCAATTATTATTTGATTGATATATATTACTTTCTATTCGCATAATATTTTATATTGCTGGCCATATTACTGGCATAGGCATTTTAAGGTCCGTTAAACTTTAATGGCCTTCAGCGAATATTATGCCGAGAAACCCCCGAGAATTGCGGCCCTATTATAAACTTTCGTTTATTATTTGACCACTGATAAAGATTATCACGGAAGACGCGACCCCTCGATCCGCTCCATCGAAAAATTAGATAATTAATAGTCTCGATGAATATATTCATTATATATCACAGAAGAATATTGGAAAGGAACGATTTCATATAGCAATCGACGAATTGGCACGTGGACCGGAAAGCTATCGGTCCGGGATAACCGACCCAGTATGCTGGGGTGGGGTTTTTTTCCATGCTAAGGGTTTAAATAGAGAATGAGTATTAAGGCATTTTTGCTCCAATGGGATGAATATTATGAAGATGCCTAGGTCCATCAAGACTTACTGTCCATCCTGCAAGACTCATACCGATCACGAGGTCGAGAGGGTTAAGAAGAAGAAGGCCAGCGAGATGAAGTGGGGTCAGAGAAGGTTCCGCAGGGCTACCGCCGGTTACGGAGGTTTCCCCAGGCCAAAGCCGGAAGGGCGCGAGAAGCCCACCAAGAGGATCTCTCTGAGATACCGCTGCAAGAAGTGCAAGAAGGCCCACCAGAAGACTTGCTTCAGGGCCAAGAAGTTCGAGCTGACGGAGTGATTTTCATGGCCACCACCGGTAAGTTCATAAAAGTGAAGTGCCAGGATTGCGGAAACGAGCAGATCACCTACAAGAAGCCGGCCATGAACGTGGCCTGCGCGGTATGCGGCTCTACTCTGGTCAAGTCCCGCGGAGGCGAGGGCGAGGTCAGGGGAGAGCTGCTTGAGGTGGTCGACTAATGGCTAGGGTCGGCGAGTTCCCCGAGGAAGGGGAGCTCGTGGTCTGCACCGTGCAGAACGTCAAGAACTTCGGGGCGTTCGTAACCCTCGACGAGTATGGCGGCAAGGAAGGCTTCATTCACGTTCGCGATGTGGCGACCGGTTGGGTCAAGTACATCCGAGACTACGTGAGGGAAGGCCAGAAGGTCGTCTGCAAGGTTCTGGGTGTGGACTCGACCAAGGGACATATCGATCTTTCTTTAAAATCCGTCAACGAGCACCAGCGCCGGGAGAAGGTCCAGCAATGGAAGAACGAGACCAAGGCCGAAAAGCTCCTGGAGATCGTGGCCACCCGCCTGGGCAAGACCCCTGACGAATGCTGGGAGGAGTTCGGATACCTTTTAGTGGACGCCTTCGGGACTTTGTACGGAGCGTTCGAGAGCTGCGCCATAGACGATAACGCTCTGGAGGAGGCCGAGCTCGCCGGAGACTGGACGGACGCGTTCATAGAGGTGGCCAAGGAGAACGTCACCCCGCCCTACGTCCAGATAGCTGGGATACTGGAGCTGCGCTCCCCCGCCCCAGATGGGGTTGACCGCATCAAGGCCGCCCTCAAGAAGGGACAGGAGTCCTCGGAGGAAGAGCTCCAGATCCAGTACATCGGGGCCCCGCGTTACCGTCTGGTAATGAGCGCCCCGGACTACAAGACCGCGGAAGAGGCTTTGAAGGAAGTCACCAACCTGGTCATCGCCGAGATCAAGGAGACCGGCGGCGACGGGGCGTTCCACCGGGACGCTAAGTGATAGTACGGCAAAGTGATTTATCGAGGTCTAGTCTTATACTGGTCCGCAGGCGATAGGACTATGAAGACCACCCTGAGGATATGCGATAGGTGCCGGGAGTACACTCTCAAGGACATCTGCCCCAGGTGCGGTTCCCAGACCTCCACGCCCATACCCCCTCGGTACTCACCCGACGACAGATACGGGGAGTATCGCCGGAGGGCGCGTCAGGAGAACAGGTGATTCACATGGATAGCGTCATAATGGTCATGCATGAGCGGCCCGAGCTGCGCGCCCCGATACTTATCGAGGGGCTGCCAGGGGTCGGCAACGTCGGCAAGCTGGCGGCGGAGCACCTGGTGGAACAGGTCAAGGCGGTCAAGTTCGCCGACATATATTCCAAGCATTTCCCGCCGCAGGTGCTGCTGGATGACGATGGAGTGATCCGTCTGGTCAACAACGAGCTGCATTATTACCGCGGTGAGGGGGACCGGCCGGACATAATCATCATGACCGGCGATTACCAGGGCATGACCCCCGACGGCCAGTACGAGCTGTCGTATCATGCCATCAAGGTCTGCAAGGACCTCGGCGTCTCCAGGATCTACACCCTGGGCGGGTACGGGGTCGGCAAGATCGTGGAAAAGCCCAGGGTGCTCGGCGCGGTGACCGAGATCTCCATCTGCGAGGAGATGACCAAGCACGGCGTGATATTCTCCAAGGGAGAGCCCGGCAGCGGAATAGTCGGCGCCTCCGGCCTCATGCTCGGACTGGGGAAGATGGAGGGCATACCGGCGATCTGCCTCATGGGCGAGACGTCCGGATACTTTGTCGACCCCAAGGGGGCGGAAGCGGTGCTCCGCGTGCTGATGTCCCTGATGCACATCGAGCTGGACCTCACCGCGCTCACCGACAAGGCCGAACAGATCGACCTCATCGCCAGCAAGCTGAAGGAGGCCGAGACCCCGGACGTTCCCAAGCGCGAGGACCTGGGCTACATCGGTTAAACCTTTTTCATCCTTTTAAAAAAAGAAAAAAGAGGGGAGGTTTCTGGGGGGAACCTCGGGCCTGACTAGGTGCATCCCATCCCTTCCTGACAGGCTACTTCCTCATATACCGCTCTTCGTAGGCTTCCATCTCCGCCAGGACCCTCTCGGCCTCTTCCATCTTTTTCATCTTGTCGGCGACCAGGTCGACCCTAGCGTAAATGAAGTCTCTGATGGCAGCTCTGATGGCTTCTGATCTGGAGGGGAAGTCGTCTACCTGAACTAGGAAATCCAGAGCCCGGATGTGCCTAGCCGGCAATCGCAACGTGACCTTCTCCAGGTCGCCTTCTTCCATCGTACTTCCTGACAACGTAGGTCGTTTAGACCTCTATTGTCCGACATCTCTATGACTTGGTCCATATATAATGGTTGTTTTGTCGGACCTCCTTCGGCGCACATGCCTGGAGGTGTCGAAAGGCATGAAATCGAGCCGCGGGCACACGATAATTGATAAATACGCTATCTGTATTATGGTGGCTTACACCCGACTTAGCTCAGTCTGGCTAGAGCGGCTGACTGTAGTGGGATCCCGGCTTGCCGGTCCTCAGCCGCCGATATCAGCAGGTGCCCGGTTCAAATCCGGGAGTCGGGACCATCCTTTCTTCACCTACGCTTGGCGGATATGGCCGCCATGGCCATCTGCCCGTCCTCGATGACCTTGCCCAGGTCCAAGTTCTGCGGGATGCGGTCCTTGACCACGATGTCGCCGAAGCAGATCACGCTCCTCACATCCCCCCGCCCGGCCGAGTAGACCAGGTTGGAGACGGCGTTATCCAGGGTCAGCGGCCGGAGCGTCGGCGAGCGGGAATCCATTATCACGATGTCGGCCCGCTTGCCTGCCTCGATGGAACCGATCTCCTTCTCCAGTCCGAGCGCCTTCGCCGCGTTCACCGTGGCGAAGTCCAGGGCCTCCTGGGCCTTGACCACCGTGGGGTCCCAGCGACTGGACTTCTGCAACAGCGCCAGGGTCTTCATCTCCCCGAACATGTCCATGGAATTGTTGGTGGTCGAACCGTCCGTGCCGATGGTGACGTTGACGCCCTCCCTCAGCATCTCCGGTATGGGGGCCACGCCCCCGGTGGCGAGCTTCATGTTCGACACTGGACATGAGGAGATGGACGCGCCGGCCTTGGCCAAGGCGCGCACCTCGCTGATGGTGAGCCAGGCGGAGTGGGCGGCCAGGCACCTCTGGTTCAAGAAGCCGATGTAAGAAAGCCAGTCGCCCGGGCGTTTGCCGGTCTTTTTCTTGTGCTCGTAGACCTCGTCCCTGGTCTCCGAGAGATGGAAGGTCATGAGGGCGCCGGTGCGGTCCGAGAACTCCCGGGAGGACATGAAGGTCTCCTCCGAGCAGACGTAGACCCCCTGAAGCCCTATTCCAGGCACGATGTTCCTGTCCCCGGCGAAACGGGAGTGGAAGGACTTGCAGTTGTCCAGCGGGACGCCGTTCTGGGTGGTGTACTGCTGGTCGAGAACGGCCCAGCAAAGCACTCCGCGCATCCCGGCCTCCTTGACCGCCTGGGCGATGACGTCCTGGGAATAGTAGAGGTCCACGAAGGTGGTGGTCCCGCCGGTAAGCATCTCCAGGCACCCCAGGCGCGCACCGGCCAGGAGATCTTCGTCCTTGCGGTCGGAATCGATGGCGAAGACCCGGTTCAGGAAATCACCGAACGGCAGGTCGTCGGCCATCCCCTTCATGACCGACATGGCCACGTGACAGTGGGTGTTAATGAGCCCGGGCAGCACCGGGGCGCCCCGGGCGTCTATCTCCTCGTCCGCTCCGCCCCGGACCTTCCCGACCTCGGCGATGATGCCGTCCTCGACCAGAACATCCCCGGTGAACACCCTCCGGGACCGGTCCTGGGTGATGATCGTCCCGTTCCTGACAAGCACGCTCTTAGCCATCGGCCCTGGAAGGTTTTCCGCCGATTATAATTGTATGCCGGGGTCGCAAGTTTAATTTCACAGTTCCTGCATGGGACCTCACATCGTTATATTGCGGAGCCTCGATGACGAAACTGGTGTTCCTGGGCACGGGGGGAGGGCGTTTCTCCACCATATACCAGATCAGGGCCACAGGAGGTCTCTATCTCATGGACGGGATCAACATGCATATCGATCCTGGCCCGTCGGCCGCGCACCAGATGCACCGCGTCAAGCTGGACCCGGCCAAGACCGATGCGGTGCTGGTCTCACACTGCCATCCCGATCATTACACGGACGCGGAGGTCATGATCGAGGGCATGTCCCGGGGCGGCCTTAAGAAACGAGGCACGCTACTGGCCTCCCGCTCCGTACTGGAGGGGTCGCAGCTGCACGGCCCGGCCATATCCAACTATCACCGTTCGCTGCTGGACCGCATCGAGATGGCCTCGCCGGGGGGCAGCGTCGATGTCGATGGTGTTAAGATCAGGTTCACCAGCACCAGGCACAGCGATCCCACCGGGGTCGGTTTCTCCATAGAGACCCGGGACGGCCTGGTCTCCTACGTCAGCGATACCGAGCTGGACGAGCGCGTGACCAAGGAACAGGAGGGAAGCCGCCTGCTCATCCTTCCGCTCACCCGCCCCTGGGGGGCCAGGATACCTAACCACCTGTGCACCGAGGACGCGCTGGAGTTCGTTAGGGCGATAAGACCGGAAATGGCCATCCTCACCCACTTCGGCGCCAAGCTCATACATGCCGGGGCGGAGAAGCAGGCGGGCATGATCGAGAAGGGCACCGGGGTGCGCACCGTCGCCGCCCAAGACCTGATGAGCGTACAGCTGGGCAAGGCCATTCGCATCCACCGTTCGGGGTCCTGAACAGTTACTAATATATAGTAGCGCTTACATAGTATGAACTGCAGCGCACGAAGGCCGGTGGATCTTCCTCCTATAGTTTTGAATCCCCACCACACCGGCCCGCTGCGGATTTTTCCTAAAAGATGATAATGCCCTTCCCCAATGCCCAATCCATGTCCTTGGAGGAGGAGGTCCTTCGAAAACTGAGCCCGAAGGCCGGAACGGTCCGAAGGCTGGATGAGGCGGTCGGGCAGCTGACCCGCTTGACGGACGAGGCGATCTCCCGTAGCGGTCTGGAACTCCGTTCCATGCTGGTAGGCTCGGTCGCCAAGGGCACTTACGTTGGCGAGCCGGACATAGACCTGTTCGTCCTCTTCCCGGAAACAGTGGAACGAAAGGACCTGGAGAGGGTGGGCCTGAGGATAGGGCAAGAGGTCCTAGGGGGCGAGACCAGATATGCCGAGCACCCTTACACCCACGGGAAGATCGGGGGGTTCGAGGTGGACCTCGTGCCCTGCTACGCGGTGCAGGACGCCTCAAGGATAATATCCGCCGTGGACCGCACCCCTTTCCACACCCGTTTCGTCCTTTCCAATCTGGACGAGAGGAGGAGGGGGCAGGTTCTTCTGCTGAAGCAGTTCATGAAAGGCGTGGGCGTGTACGGCGCGGAGGCCCGGGTGCAGGGTTTCTCCGGCTACCTGACCGAGCTGTTGGTCATCAAGTTCGGGGATATGCTCAGCGTGCTCAGGTCAGCGTCCGCTTGGCGGCCGGGCATGGTCATGGACATGAACAGCACGAAAAGGTCGGGCGGAGGCGCCCCGCTGACCTTCTGGGACCCGGTGGACCCCAAGCGCAACGTCTCTTCAGCCCTGTCCCTGGACCAGTTCTGCCTGTTCGTTCACGCCTCTCGCGAATATCTGCGCTCATCGAGCGAACGCTTCTTCTTCCCCCGGGCGCGCCCTCTGATGGACCTGGAGACCATCGAGGCCACGTTCCGGAACCGGGGCACCTCGCCTTTCGTGGTGGTCCTGGACCGCCCGGACCTGGTGGATGACAACCTCTACCCCCAGGTGCAGAAGAGCATGCTGGGAATGAAGAAGCTTCTGGAGATGAACGAGTTCCAGGTCCTGGACGTGCGGTGCTCGGTAGGGAAGGACGTGAGAATGGTTTTCGAGCTGTCCTCCACCGAGCTGCCGCCCTCACGATTGCATCAGGGTCCCCCGGTATGCACCGATAACGCTGACGATTTCGTCAGCAAGTGGAGGAATGCCGGTCTGGGTCAGCCCTTCATGGTCGACGGGAAATGGATGGTCTACGTGAAACGGGAACACCGCGACCCTGCCACTCTCCTCACCGTCAAAGGCAAGGAGGCCAGCCTGGGCAACGACCTCCGAGAGCTCAAGGGACTGAGGTGCTTCTCTGGCCACCGTGCATATAGGGCGGGAAACCGGAGGGCGTTCACCCTTCTACTGGATAGAAGAGAGCCTTGGCGAGCCTAGACCATCACGATCTCGACCAGCTCGGTGAACTCCTGGATGTTGCCAGCCTCATCTACCGCGGTCACGTAGAAGCGATACATGCCAGGTGCGGTGAAGTTGTACACGACCTCGTAACGGCCATCATCACCTTTGACCATGTCATATTTCACTGGATCAGAGTCCGGGATGCTGAACTGGACCTTGGAAAGCTCACCGTTATCGGTCACGGTGACGTTGAAAGTGACCTCGCCCATGGGAACGTTCCGGTAATTCGAATCTGACTGAATGCCATTCGCCCAGATCTCCAGATCGTGTATCTGGGGATCGACGGTGTCCCCGAACGGGGGGTTCAGCAACAGGATCCAGATGCCTAGCGCCAAAAAGAAGAACATGGCGCCGTTGCCGATCCAGGTCTTGTTCTCCACCGCGCTCAGGTCGACCGGCAGGAACTGGAATATCCATTTCAGGGCCACCGCTCCGATGACGATTATCAGTAGACCGATGACGTAAGCGACATCGGTGGTGAAGTACGCCACCACTCCGAAGACCGTGGCCAGGAGCGCACTGAGCAGAACCGTCTTGGTGACCGTTATGTCCTTCTCCAAGAACTCCTTCTCGTTGAAGTCCGGAGGCGTGAAGCTGTATTCCTCCTTGACCTCTGGCTCCTTACGCTTCTTCTGGGCCATGGACTTCCCTAATAATAACTCGGTAATAAACCCTTTTGATACGCCGAACGCCGATTGTAACCATCATCGATTAATCTCCGATTTGGCATGATTCATTCGGCCGAATCACTTTCGGCATACCCCCAAACACCTTTTTAATATGCTCAGGGATAAGGAAGGATAGGTGCAGACATGGCGAACGCCAACATTGAAGAGTTGCCTGGAGTAGGACCCGCAACTGCCGATAAGCTCAGGGAAGCCGGATACACAAACCTCATGACCATAGCGGTGGAGTCGCCCAAGACATTGGCCGACGCCTGCGACATAGGGGAGGCCACCGCGATCAAGATCATCGATGCCGCCAAGAAGGCCGCCGACGTGGGCGGTTTCGAATCGGGCGACATCATATTCGAGAGGAGGAAGAACCTCGACCGGCTGACCACCAGTTCAAAGGCTTTCGATGAACTCCTGGGCCATGGCCTGGAATCCCAGGCCATACACGAGTTCTACGGGGAGTTCGGGAGCGGCAAGACCCAGATATGCTTCCAGTTGGCCGTGAACGCCACCCTGCCCAAGGAGAAGGGCGGATTGGATGGCGATGTGGTGATAATCGACACCGAGAACACCTTCCGCCCGGAAAGGATCGTGCAGATGGCCAACGGCATGGGGGCGGACCCGGAAGAGGTGCTCAAGCGCATCCACGTCGCCCGGGCCTATAACTCCTCGCACCAGATGCTGCTGGTGGAGAAGGCCGCGGACGTGAGCAAGCTACACCCGGTACGCCTGTTGATAGTCGATTCCCTGACCGCCCATTTCCGCGCCGAGTTCGTCGGCCGGGGTACGCTGGCGGAAAGACAGGGGCTGCTGAACAAGCACATGCATGAGCTGCTGGCCTTCGCCGAGGTCAACAACGCGGTGATCGCCGTTACCAACCAGGTTTCCGCGAAGCCGGACGCCTTCTTCGGCGACCCCACCCGTCCGGTGGGCGGCCACGTGGTCGGGCACGCCTCCACCTACCGGGTGTATCTGCGTAAGAGCAAAGGTACTCGCAGGATCGCCAGGTTGATCGACTCACCGGACCGGCCGGAGGCCGAAGTGGTCATCAACGTGACCGAGGAAGGCGTCAGGGACTGATCGCCCTCATGCCCCTTACCCCGGTCCTTTTCGAGCTGTCGGGGGAGCACCCGACCCTGCCTGCAGCGGAAGTGCTGGCCTGCCTTCGGGCGGAGTCCCCTGGCTCCCGACAGCTGGCCCTGGGTCCGGGATACCTTCTGGCGGCGTGCGATCTCGGTTCCCTTCCCCAGGTGCACGGACGCCTGGGCCTGACCCACCGCTTCGGTCGTTATCTGGCCTCGTGCGAGCTCGATGAACTGGAACCGGTGTCCTCCCGGCTCGAGCTGCCTTCGGGAAGCGTCTGCGTCCGGGCCCGGAAGGTGGAGGGGTCGTTCCCTGAGGTGAACACCCACGAGGTGGCCAGGAAGGTCGGGAAGGTCCTCTCCAGGGAACATGAGATCGATCTGACCTGCCCGGAGCTTACGGTCAGAGCGCTCCTGTCGGAGAAGGTTCACCTTTTCATCTCCGAGCATGAGATCGACCGAAAGCAATTCGACCGCCGCAAGGTGGCCGAAAGGCCGTTCTTCTCCCCTATCTCTCTGCACCCCCGCTACGCCAGGGCGTTGATCAACCTTACCGAGGCGAAGAGGGGAGATAGGGTACTGGACCCCTTCTGCGGCACCGGCGGAATAGTCCTGGAGGCGGCATTGCTGGGAATGAGGGCCTTGGGCTCGGACATCGACCCGCAGATGGTGGAAGGATGCCGGCGGAATCTGGAGCACTTCGGCGTCGAGGGGGAGGTGCAGGTGGCCGATATCGGGGACGTCCCGTCCATGTTCGGAAAGGTGGGAGCAGTGGCCACCGATCCACCGTACGGAAGGGCGGCCAGCACCAAGAAGGAGGACATCGATGTTCTTTATCGTCGGGGGATCAAAGCCTCGGCGGAAGTGCTGTCCCCAGGGTGCAGGGCGGGCATCGTCCTTCCCCGGGAAGCATTGAGCGGAGAGATGGAGCTCCTGGAACTGCATAGGCAGAGGGTGCATCGCTCGCTGACCCGTCACTACCACATATTCATTCGACGGTGAACTTGAGGAGATGTTCATCGCTCTGATATACGGACTGGTCACTGTTGAAGGACTTCATATCGATGAGCAGGTCCCAGACCCCGGCCTCTTCCTCATCGGGTACGCTGACCTTGATGATGACGACCATCCCCTCGTCGTAAGGGACCAGTACCTCCAGCAGGTCGGTGGCGTTATCCTCGTCCCCTCCTTGCAGGAACAGTGAGACGCTCCAGCCGTGGGGCACCTGCATGGCGTTCAGCTCCATGGTGCTATTGGTGTTCCCGGTGTTGTTGACCAGCATGGTGACGTAGACGGTCGAGCCAGCGAGCATGGTGGTCTCGTTGCCACCGGGAAGCTCCACGTTGAAGGAGTGGTCGGGAGCGATCTCCACCAGCGGGATGGGGGAGAAGGTGATCAGGAGTATGGCCATGGTCACCACTCCCAGCACCTTGGTCTTGTTGCTCAACTTGCTCACGTCGTTCAGGGGGGCGGGGTGACGCAGCCCCAGAAACAGGATCAGCATGGCGAAGATGAGCCAGCCGGTGTAGTAAAGTCCTAGCACCAGCAACAGGCCCACCGTGGCGTAGCTGAGATATTTGGCCTTGTCACCAAGCAGCCCGCGGGCCACGTGCCCGCCGTCCAGCTGGCCGGCGGGGAGCAGATTAATGGCGGTGACCAGAAAGCCCACCCAAGCGGCGAACGCCGTGGGGTGCAGGGTGACGTTCTCCGGTAACGGCACCAGGAGCGAAAGAAGCGCGTACAGCGGCTGTATGGATATGGCCACGGCGCCGGCGTCCCCCACCATGCCGCTGCTGGGATCGCCCATGGAGGTCAGCCAGAGTCCCAGGAACGAGACGGGTATGGTCACCAGCAGGCCGCCTATCGGACCGGCGGAGCCGATGATCACCAGGGAGCGTCGGTCCGGGATGGGGTCCCGCATGGAGATGAAGGCGCCGAAGGTCCCTAACGGCGGGATGGAAGGTATGAAGAAAGGGAGCGAGGCGGCCACGCCGCACTTCTTGGCCGCGAGATAATGGCTGAGCTCGTGCGTGCCGAGTATGGTCATCAACGGTACAGCGAAGAACAGCGCGCCCCACAGGTAGTTCTCCGGTCGAGAGAGATCGTTGTTGCCACCGTAGGAGGCCCATAGGACCGCGCCGGCGATTATGGTGGTGATGAGCGTGACGATCAGCAGGATGCTGTTCAGCCAGAGGCCCCGGGTCCTGAGCTCGGGCCGCCGCACCACGTTTATGGTGTACTCGCCGCCATGGTAGCGAAGCACCGGTACCAGCATGCGCTCCTTGAACTCGTTGCGCAGCTGGTCGAACTTACCCTGGAGGCTGGACTGCTCGGGGGTGATGAAGAAGGTGAGGGAATCGTAGCTCACCCGCACGTCGTAGACCGGGAAATATTTGGATATCGCGGCCTTGACGCTCTCCACCTCGGCCGCGGGTCCGGGGGTGGCCATGAGAGCCTTATTTCAGGAGGACTTATTATTAAATTTTGCCTCCACGGAATACCGAGGACCTTGGCCAGGAAGACCGGCCATATCGCCAACGCTTTTGTATGGGCATAGCGATGTTCGGACGTGAACCCGCTCCTGCAGCTGTTCCGGATCGGCAACGCCGTGATGGGCATAGTCGGGCTCCTGATGGGAGTGCTCATCGCCGCCGGGACCGGAATACTGGACCATTGGCAGCCTGTGGCCTTCGCGGCCGTGGCGGTCTTCTCGTTCATTGCCGGCGGAAACTCACTGAACGATTATACCGACCGGGAGGTGGACAAGCTGGCCCATCCGGAGCGTCCGCTTCCCTCCGGGCGAATGACCCCGAGGCAGGTGCTGTTCATATCCATCGCCAGCTTCGTCATATCCTTCGTATCGTCCCTCTTCCTCAACCTGGAATCGATCATCATCGTGGTATTGGCCATCCTGCTGATGCTCTCCTACGAGGCTAAGCTTAAGAAGGACGCCCTGACCGGTAATCTGGAGATAGCCCTGCTCACCGGAATGCTCTTCCTGTTGGGAGGGGCGGTGGTGGGCATGATGGAACGGACCTACATCATCGCCTTGCTGGCGTTCCTGGCCATTCTCGGCCGGGAGATAGTCAAGGACATCGAGGACATGGAGGGAGACTTCGACCGCCTGACCCTCCCGAAGCGGATCGGTAAGCGGAAGGCCGGCCTGTTCGCTAGCCTGTCCTTCCTCATCGCCGTGGCCTTGAGCCCCATACCATATTTCGATGGTACTTTCGGCATCTGGTATCTGGCCGCGGTGGCCTTTGCGGATGCAATATTTATATACTGCTCCATTGTTCATTTTGAAAACCCCACCAGAGGGCAGAAGCTGGCCAAATACGGCATGCTCCTGGCACTGGTGGCCTTCCTCATCGGAGGGATACTGTGACGGTCAAGGATTACATCTACGAGAAGGTCAAGAAAGGGACGATGCACATGACGCTCCTGGACCCTGCCAAGCAGAGCCCGGAGCGCGCCGCCGAGATGGCCGCCGTGGCCGAATCCATGGGCACCGACGCCATCATGGTGGGAGGTTCCACCGGCGTCACCCAGGAGAACCTGGACGCCACCATCCTGGCCATCAAGAAGAAGGTCAAGCTCCCGGTCATCTACTTCCCGTCCGGGGCGCATGCCATCTCTCCATACGCGGACGCCATGTACTTCATGAGCATGCTGAACTCCACCACCGTGGAGAACGTCATTTTGCAGCAGGTGAAGGGCGCCCCCATCGTCAAGAAGATCAACGTCGAGCCGCTCTCCATGGGCTATATCATCGTGGAGCCGGGCATGAAGGTCGGAGAGGTCGGCAAGGCCAGGCCGATCCCCCGCAATGAGCCGAAGACCGCCGCGGCGTTCGCCCTGGCGGCCGAGTACATGGGCATGGGACTTGTCTACCTGGAGGCGGGCAGCGGTGCTCCGCAGGCCGTTCCGGAAGAGATGATCGCCACCTGCAAGAAGCTCCTGACCGTTCCGCTCATCGTCGGCGGCGGCATCAGGGACGCGGAGACCGCGGCCAGGGTACGCAAGGCCGGAGCGGACGTCGTGGTCACCGGGACGGTCGTCGAGGACTCCGATCTGGGCGAGGACCTCAGAAAACTGATCAAGGCGGCCAAGGGAACCGCCTGATCTTATTAAACCAAAGAGAACAAGAGCTGGTGCACCCGGGTGTCGTTCGTCAGCTCAGGGTGGAAAGACAGCGCCAGTATGTTATCCTGTTTGGCCATCACGGCCTCCCCCTGATGCCTGCTGACCACCTCGCAGCTGCCCCAGGTGCCGGTGATGAGCGGGGCACGGATGAAGACGCCGGGGAACGGTGAATCCAAACCTGCGATCTCCAGCGGGGCCTCGAAGGACTCCCTCTGCCTGCCGAAGGCGTTGCGGTCCACCGACATGTCCATGAGGCCTAGCAGTTCCGTTCCCGTGCGTTCGGCCTGCTCTCCGCCCTTCTTAGCCAGGAGCACACAGCCGGCGCAGGTGCCCATTATCGGCACGCCGTCCATGCCCATGGCCACGATGTCCGCGAAAAGGCCGAACTTACGCAGAAGCTTGGAGATGGTGGTGCTCTCCCCGCCCGGGATTATGAGGCAGTCCACGCTGCGCAGGTCGTCGAGACGGCGGACGGCTATGGCCTCTCCTTTCCTTCCTATCGCCTCCAGCGCCTTCTGGGACATGTGCAGGTGCTCGGGCACCGCGCCTTGAACTGAGATGACCCCGACCTTCATCGCCAGGGCGATTCAGGGAATGATAGATAATTCTATTCCTAGGAATCGAACCGCTTCCGCTGGTCGATAATGGGCTTCATCTTAGGGGTGAACTCCAGGGACACTTCCTTCATCTCCACCTCGATGGGGTCCAGGAGGTCGTTCTCCAGCCCGCTGCGGATCTCTTCCAGCTCCGTGATCGCCCGGAGGACCTCCTCCTTACCCTTCCCCATGTCGCCGTTGTACTCGACGGTGAAGTGCAGATGGTCCCGGAAGGAGGGCTTGGTCAGCACCAGCTGATAGTTGAGCACTCCGTGCACCTTCATGATCGCCTCGTCGAAAAGGGTTGGGAAGATATGCTCTCCCAGACCGATCTTGGTGGCCGCGTTGCGCCGCCCCTTGGGCTTACCGATCTTTCCCACGGTCACGTGCCCGCACTCGCAGGGCGGCAGGATGAACTTGGATATGTCGTACGAACGGTAGCGGAGAAGCGGGGAGCCCTGGAAGGACAACGAGGTCCAGACCAGTTCACCCTCCTCGCCCGGCGGGAGCCTCTTCCCGGTGTCCGGGTCGATGACCTCCACCATGAAATCGGCCTCGTTGATGTGCAGACCCGTTTGAACGTAGCATTCGATGGTGGTGGCCAATCCCATCTCGGTCAATCCGTACTGGCTAAGGCACTTGCACCCCCAGGCCGCCTCCATCTCATGGCGTACGGCCTCGGACAACGGCTCGGAGGAGCAGATGATGGCCTTCAAGCCCAATGAACGAAGGTCATACTTCTCCCGCGCCAGTACCGTTATACGGTAGATGAAGGAGGTGAGGCCGATGATCACCTTGGTCTGCTGATCCTGCATCACCCTCAACTGTTCATCCACGTTCACATCGGAGCAGACCACGGACTTCAGCCCGGCCACCTTGCAAGCGCTCTCCAGCATCAAGCTGGGATCCCAGGCCACCACCGCCGGGAACATGATGTGCAGCGTCTCGTTGCTTTTCAACCCGGCGGAGCGCAGCGCGGCGGCGATCGAATCGACGATGTTCAGCAGGTCGTCGCTGGTGTAGAACAGCCTCTTCGGCTTACCGGACGTCCCGGACGTGGAGAAGGTCCGGGAGATCTTGCTTTGGGATAAGCAAAGGAATAGGAAAGGTTCCTCGGCCAGGTCGTCCGGGTCCGTCAGAGGCACCTTGTCCAGGTCGGCCATGGTCCGGATGTCCTCCGGCCTTATCCCGGCCTCGCCGTACCTCTTCTGGTAGAAGGGGCTGTTCTCCATGACGTAGGCCATCTGCTTGCGGAACTTGTACAGCTGGTACTCCTCGAAGGTTCGGCGGTCGATATCCCCCAAGGCGTCCCGTCCCAGAGCCTTTCGGAAACCGTCCTCGCGCTTGAAGGCGTTGCGCACCTTGAGCTGAACCCAGTCATGCAACGGGTTCTCCACGTCCTCAGATACCTTGCGGGAGGAGAGCTTGGTGCGAGCGTAAGCGACTATTATCCGTTCCTTGAGGCTCATCGTGGGCGAATGCCCTCATGCCCATATATTAATTTCAAACCGCAGGGGTATTAAGAACGGACGCTCATTTCCAGGTCATGGCGGACGCTTTGTTGGAGACATGGGCCAGGGACTTCCGTTCCGAACTGAACCTGGGGACCTATCCGGTCGGCGTCAAGCTCTTCGATAAGGCCTCCGAGGCCATGG
Organism: Methanomassiliicoccales archaeon; assembly: GCA_040768245.1. Lineage (GTDB taxonomy): Archaea > Thermoplasmatota > Thermoplasmata > Methanomassiliicoccales > UBA472 > UBA472. Next base: position 99,898 of record JAXGNA010000005.1, read on the forward strand.
CCGTGAAGGGAACTAAGTTCATGCGCTCTACGGCCACCTGCCACATGGCCGCGCTCGCCCGCCACTACCGGGAGGACGGGATCACCGTCACCACCGCCCAGGGCATGAAATGCCTCTGGGGGCTGGCCTGCCTCGGCCTGATCGAGACCCCGGAACGCCTGGCCAGGGGTGATCTGAACCTGCCTTTCACCAAAGACCAGGACGCCGCCCGTAAGCTCCAGGACAACATCTTCATGCTCGGCAATGACGGACGAAGGTTCAACGGTGTGTTGATGGCCCCCCTGGACCTGATGCCGGTGCGGCCAGACGCCATTATCGCCTACCTGACGCCCGGACAGTCGCTCAAGGTTCTGTTGGGATACGAATTCAAGGAAGGCCGGGTGCTGAAAGGGACCACGCTCACCGGCCAATCCACGCTATGCTCGGCGATCGCCCGGATAGTGAACGGGGAGGACCTGGTATTGGACATACCGTGCGTGGGAGATCGTACCTGGGGTCTCGTTCCTGACCAGGAGCTGGTGGTGGCCATCTCACCGAACATCTTCGGTGAGGTGCTGGAAGGGATGAAGGCCACGGACAGGTTCGCCGCCCACCCTTTCCGTCCCTTCCTCAACTGGTCGGTCATCTTCCCACCGGACATGGAGCCCCGCCCGAAGGAGCTGGACTGACGAAAGTTCCTTATAGAAATGTAAACGGGGGAAAAGAGATATATCTTGAGCGTGGTTATGCTGCCAGAGTGATAATATGCCGCTGACACCGGAGATGCGCAGAGCGGGAGTGACGCCGGAACTGATGAACACCACCAGGCGTTTCGCTTGCCCCAACTGCGGAAAGGAGTTCAGCCTCATGCAGTCCCGCGCCATTGCCTGCCGCGGCTGCCGCATGGCCAATACCAACTGCCGGTACGCTCGCTGCCCCTATTGCGACAAGGAGTTCCCGATGGAGCAGGTCATCACCAAGAACAAGTACGGCGAGAAGTATTTGGCTGGCTACGCCAACAACATCCTGAACAACTATTACAACCAGTTCGGGAAGAGAAACTCCCGTTAAAATTTTAATTAAAAAATTAAAAGGGGGCCTTCGCCCCTTATTTACTGTTCTCGCTGTATTTGGACCACATCTCGTGCCGATAGAGCGTCTTCCCTTCCATGGAGTTGATGTTGAACAGGCAGAAGGGGATCAGCTTTCCGTCCGGCGTCACGGTATGGATGCAGCAGTTGCGGAACCTTTCCGTCTCCGACGTCCAGGCGTCCTGGAAGGCCATGGTGGAGACGGTCAGATAGTGCGTCTTCGCCCGGTCCACGAAATCGCCCCATTCGTTCTTGGTCCCGTCATCCTCCTCGACGATGAGCGAGTCCTCGATGAACCGCCAGAGGTCGGAGATCTCCTTGCGGGTCTTGTTGGCCACGTTCGTGGTGTCCTTGGGCGGTCCGAAGGCTCTGCTCGTCAACGGGAACAGGGAACCATCCTCCATGACCACCGACATGGACTTGGCGTCGCAGTGGACGTTGGAGCATGAGGTGGGGATGAAGTTGTCCATGCGGAGCTCTCCGTTGGTCTGCTCCTCGATCGCTTTTAACAGATCGGGAATGGTCACCCGGTCGCCGTCCTTGGGGGATATCGGGAAACGGCCGAAGTAGGATATCGGCTGGAAATGCACCCCCTTGATGGTCGGCACCTTGGACTTGGCGAAGTTGATGACCTCGCCCACCCGGTCCAGGTTGATGTTCGGTGAGACGACGGTCACCAGGGTGATGCCCATGCCCACCTTCTCGCAGTTCTCGATGCACTTTAGCTTCTGGGCCAGGATGTCCCGTCCGCAGGTCTGCTTGTAGATGTCCCCGTGCAGACCGTCGAAGGAGAAGTAAAGATCGTCCGCCCCGGCCTCCTTGACCTTCCGGAGGAACTCGATGTCCTCCGCGAAGCGGATTCCGTTGGTGTTGATCTCGATATAGTCGATGCCCATCTCCTTGCCCATGCGGACGATGTCCGGCAGGTCGTCCCTGATGGTCGGCTCCCCGCCGCTGATCTGTACGACTATCGGATGGCTGACGTAATCCAGCATGGTCTGGTACATGCCGCGGATCACTTCCAAGGATGGGCTGAACTTGTAGAACTGGTTGGCGGAGGCGAAGCACACCGGGCACTTGAGGTTGCAGCCGTTGGTAATCTCCATGACCACCAAACAGGTGTGCTGAACATGGTCGGGGCAGAGCCCGCAGATCTGGGGACAGTCATCGGTCTTGTCCACGGCGATCCTCAAGGGTTTGGACTGCACGGCCGCGTAGCGTTTCATATCGATGTAATCGTCCTTGCCCCTCCAGATGAGCACCTTCTCCGTCCCGTGGTCGGGGCATTCCTTGATGAGATAGACCTTGTCGTCCTCGACCACCTTGGTGACCGGGATGGTCTTCAAGCATTTGGGGCAGAGCCCCTTGGTATGACCGATGACCTCGCTCATTTCATTCACCGTGATATCTGACTGGAATGACGTGCGCCACTATTCTACTTTTTGTTGAAAAAAAGGACGGCGCTTGCGCGTGACCTGGAAAAATAAAAGGAAAGGCCGCGTTTAGCGGCCTGAAGTTGTTTTAAGCGCGCTTCTTCTCGAAGAGACCCTCGGCAGCGGCCAGGGTCTTGATGGCCAAGTACTCTTCAACCCAGGCGTCCCCAGTGGAGGGGTCGACCAGAGCTGGACCGGTCCTCTTGACGGTCATGTACTCCATCTCGACGTGGCCCTGAGCGACCGGCTTTCCCGCGTGGGTCTTCCAGTCGGTCTCGGTCATGACGTTGACGACCTTGCCCAGCGACATCTTGTGTGCGTAGGCGGTCTTGACAACGGCAGTTCCGGACCCGGCAAGGTCGCTGACGACGTAGACGGTGAGTCCGCCGATGACCTTCTTGGCCAATCCGTCGTTGCCCTTCTTGATGTACTTGCCGGTCTGGGCTGCGGTGTTCACGACGTCCAGGACGTCGGATTCCTTCAGGCCCCTCTTCGCGATGAGCTCCTTAACGTTGGCGGGTATTGTAACAGTTACCATTTTTGTCACCTCACCATGTTCCGTAGGTACCGAAGTCCCTAGCCGCCTTGACCAAGGCCAACATCTGACCGGGTATGGTGTACGGAGGAGTCTCGCAAGCAGTACCCAGGATGTAACCCTTCTTCGAGTCACGTCCAGCGAGCAGCTGCTCCTTGGCCTGGTTGTACACCTTGTTCGGGTTGTTGTCGATCATTAGCTTGGTGTCGACGGAACCCATGCAGGTCGCCTTGTCCTGGAAGGTCTCCTTCAGCAGGCCGGACGGGAACGGGTTCCTGCCCTGGTAACCGGCGTGGATCACAGTGAACGGGGACCACATCAGGCCGTCCTTGAAGGCCTTGTAGTCGGTCTGGTGGTTACCGCAGAGGTGATAGAAGATCTGCGGACCAGCGCCCTTCTTGAAGCATCCGTCCACGTACCGGAACATGTTCCTCACGGAGTACCTCTCAACGCCCTCGTCGCTGAAGATGTCGTTGTTGCCCAAGACGGACCCGATGATGAGCATCGCCATTCCGTACTTGTCGGCCAAGGCCTCAGCGCCGTTGATGGCGGTGTCGGTGTACTTCTGCACCAACTTGTCCGCCGCCTCGGGCTCAGTGAAGGTCCACATGATGAAGTTCTCGACACCGACCATCTCAGCAGCGGCTCCGACCAGGTCGAAACCGTAGGAGATTGGCACCAGGGTCATCGGCAGGTTCTTGGCGACATAGTCGTAGATCCTGAAGAACCTGGGAACGGTGGCGAACTCGCCAGTGGTCTTCAGCAGCTCCTCCTTGGTGGGAACGTGCATCTTGTCGACGTCCTCGGGGTCCGAGTATATCGGTCCGGTCGAGACCGGCGGCAGGGTCTCCTTGTATTGCAGCTTCAAGCCCAGCTCAGTGACCCACGGCAATGAGAAGAACCAGTGCGTAACTGGTAATAGGTCAAAGAGATGGGATATGTAGCCGACGCAGTGGATACCCAACTCCGGTTTTTCATAGAAGTCCCTGATGGTATACCCGCAGGCCACAGCGGCGTTGGACAAGATGATCGGGTCCACGTCTATGCGGTCATGTGGGTTGTCCACGAAGGGGCTCGCAAAGCGCTTGGCGGCATTACCGTGCCACCTGCTATCCATGGCTGGAAACATTTCTTCGTAGCCCATAGAAATCCCCAGCCCACTAACCTCATGGACCCTATATAATGGTTGTTGATGGCTAGTGAAAAAAAGTTTCATTAACATGCTATATTGAAGTATCAAATCGAAAATATTTTCAAAAAATACATGATTTTTAAAATAAATCTCAAAAAACCTGCAACTTTTTATCATATATCAGTTTTTTAATGAAGTAGACCTGGGAGCAAATGGCTCAGGCCAGGCGCTGATAGGCGGCCACGAACAGGAATATCCCGGCGGCGCTGAAGACGATCACCCCGCTGGTGGACACGCTGAAGAGCACGGAGAGCACGATGCCCAGGACCGCGGCCCCTACCCCGAAGACGGTGGACGCTATCAGGGTGGTCTTGAAGGACCTCTTGAGCTGCAGGGCGGTGAGCCCGGGCAACACCATCAAGGCGACGACCAGGATGATCCCTATGACCTTTATCGACAAGGCTATGGTCACCGCCACCAGGAGGTTGAAGGCCATGGTCATTACCTGAACGGGAATGCCCTGAAGACGGGCCCCGTCCTCGTCGAAGGTGATGGCCAGCATCTCCTTGTAGAAGAAGACCATGAAGCCGATGATGATCAATGCCAGGACGACCAGCACGGTGAGGTCCGAGGTATCGATGGTCAGGATTGAACCGAAAAGATAGCTGAAAAGCTCCACGTTGAAGCCGTTGGCGAGCGAGATGACGATCATTCCCAGGGAGAATCCCATGGCCATCATGACCGCGATGGCCGCGTCGGACTGCGCCAGTCCCTTCCTTCGCATGTAGGTTATCCCGATCACGGCAGCGGCCGAGACGGCCATGGCCCCGAGCATAGGGTCGATGCCTATCAGGAGACCGACGGCGACACCCCCGAAGGCGGTGTGCGCCACCCCGTCCACCAGCATAGATTCTTTCCGAAGGATCAGGAACAGACCAATCCAGGCGGAGACGACCGCCGCAAGGATGCCGCCCACCAGAGCCATCTGCAGGAACTGATACTGGAACAGCGAGGGCAGATCGAAGATGTCAAAGCTGCTCATCGATGAACACCCCCTGACACTGATGCCTGTGGAAGGCGAAGTGGAAATGCTCGCCATAACCTTGTTTGAGAACTTCGTCGGGCACGGTGCCTTCGGTTATGGCACTGCTGTGCACCTGGCGGTTCACACAGAGCACGCGAGACATTCGACAGAACACCGCCGTGAGGTCATGGGAGACGATGAGAATGGTGATGCCCTTCTTCTGGTTCAGGTTGGCCAGTTGCATGAAGAACCTCTCTTGGGTGACCGGGTCGAAGCCGGTGACCGGTTCGTCGAGGACCAAAAGCTCGGGCTGGCTCACCAGGGACTTGGCGACGAAGGCCCTCTGCCTTTGACCACCGGAGAGCATGCCGATACGCTTCTCCGCTAGATCGGTTATGCCCATGAGATGGAGCGCCTCATCCACCGCCGCCCAGTCCTCCTTGTTCCGGAAGCGGCCCAGGTTGCGGCGGTTCACACGCCCTAGGCCTACCAGTTCCTTCACCGTCAGAGGGAATTGGGAATCGAAGTTGATGGCGAACTGCGAGACGTAGCCGACCTTCTCCCACTGATCGAAGGAACCGATCTCCTGTCCCATGATCCTGATGCTGCCCTCGGCCTTCGGCAGCAGACCGAGCATGGCCAGGACCAGGGTGGTCTTCCCTCCGCCGTTGGGACCGACGATCCCGACGTAATCACCCTTCTCGATGGCGAACGTGGCGTCGGAGATCGCGTCAGCGTTCCCACGCCTTACCGTCAACCCCTTCACGTCGATGATCGGCTCCATCAAGATCACTGGGCCACGCCCAATCCTGTCCTCAGGTTCGCCAGGTTCTGGGATAGCTGCTCCAGATAGTCAAGTTCCTCGTAGGGACCGAGCATTAGGAACATATCCAGTACCGCCACGTCCTGGCCGGTCTCGGACTCTAGCTCGTTCTTTAGAATGGTGGCATATCTCTTATTGTACACTGGGTCCGTGTATACGGTGTAGATGTTCTCGCTTTCCATTATCTGCACGAGGTTGGCTATGGCCGTGGCGGAAGGCTCTTGGTCCGCACTGAGACCCATCACCCCGTACTGGGTGAAGCTGTAATCGTACGCGAGGTAACCAAGTGCCGAATGTGACACTATTATCCCGGACACCGTGGCATTTTCCAGGGACCGGTACTGCTGGTCAAGGTCGGACAAGGTCGCGTTCAGGGCGCTGAACCTTGCAGTGAAGTACTCCAAGCCCTCCGGGTCCGCCTCGCACAACGCGTCATAGACGTTCCGAGCTTGGACCATGGCCCTCTTCGGGCTCAACCAAGTATGCGGGTCTATACCGCCTTCGTCCTCATCGCCACCGGCGATGAAATCTACGCCGGTGGTAGTGTTCACGATAACCTTTCCAGCGCTGTCGATCACAGGGAGCACATCATCGACCAACCAGTGGTCGGCCGGACCGCCGTTGTACAATATGACCTCAGCATCCTCCGTCCGGACGATGTCCTGAGGGGCGGGCTGCCAGGAGTGCAGCTCGGTGTTGTAGGGTACCATCGAGGTCACGCTCACCCGGTCCCCTCCGATGCTTTCCGCCATGTAGGCCAGGGGATAGAACGTCGCGACGACTTTGGTCCTGTCGTCATCATCGTCCGGGTCCCGGAGGATGGATGAGGCGAGTATGAGAATGAGGACGACCACGAACGATCCTATCACCAAGATGAGCTGCTTGCGATTCATATGCCCGTAGAAGCCTATGACAAGCTTGTTAATAACATTTTCTCATTTGATTAATAAGATGCTCCTAGATATGAAGTATCCTCCCTTCGAACTGGTTTGATCATGATTAGCTCATCTGGCTATGTGCAGAAGTTTCTACATACAGATAACAAATTATTAACCAAAGTATAGAAGTATATATATCGATTAATAACATTGACATAAGCATGCCGATCATCAGCGTCTCCCTTACTGACAAGAACATCGAGGACCTCGAGTCGCTGCAGAAGGACCTGGGCTTCGGCGGTCGCTCGGAAGCCATACGCGCGGCCATGCGCACTCTTCTGGCGGAAACGAGCGAGCGCCGGTCCATGGTCGGCCAGGTGGATGGCGTCCTGATCATGATCAACGACGCCTGCGCCTCCGGTTCCATCCACGATATCTATCACGACAACCATCCTCTGATCAAGACCCACATCCATAACCATCTGGGAAACCACAAGTGCATGAACATGATGGTGCTCAGCGGGGAGGCCGCGGAGATCAACCTGCTTCTGGACGAGATGTACCGACTGGAAGGCATCGCCTATCTGAAGTTCATACGCTCCTGAGCTTCTCTACCGGATAACCGTTCGCTCTCCAGGAGGCGAACCCGCCCAGCATTATCCTCACGTTCTTGATGCCGCTGTTGCGCAACATGCTCGCCGCAATTCCGCCCCGGTAACCGGAGCCGCAGAAGAGGACGATCTCCTTGTCCGCCGGAAGCTCCGGTGACCGCTCTATGATCTTGCCGAGGTGCAACTGCATAGCACCGGGGATCAGCCCGGAGGTCAGTTCCCGGCGGTCACGCAGGTCGACCAGGACCATCTCGTCCCCGGCCAGTTGCCTCCGGCGTATCTCATGAACCGTGGATGCAGCTATGGTGGAAGTGGCGTTCCCGCCCTTGATCCATGACTCCATGCCATGGACGAGATGGCCGGCGAAGTCCTCGTACCCGATGCGGATGAGATATCGAACGGCGGTGTCCACCTCCTGCTGCCTTTCCGCGACGATTACCAACGGACGGCCGTAGGGGATAGCGTACCCTCCATAGACCGGAAGGCCGTTCAGCCAAACGTTCAGCGAGCGGGGGATGTGCGCCGAGGCGAAGTTGTGAGGCTCCCTAACGTCCAGAACCAGCGCTCCGCCCTCCTGGGCCTCGACGACCTTTTTCGGCGATAGGGGGGAAGGCTGTGGCAGCGTGCCGAACAGTATCGGGCCGTTGAGGTTCAGGGCCTCCATCCTGGTGAAGTAGGGAGGCCTCTCCATCCCCTCGCCCATCTTGGCCATCACGAAGTCCAGTTTCTTCAGCGAGAGGGCCTGGTTGTCCCTCAGCTCCAGCCCGATGGTGGTCATCTCCCTATCGGAGATGGCGTGCCCGCACACCGAACCGGCGCCATGCGCCGGCAGCACCATGATCTCCGGACCGAGCGGTACGATCCTTTCGTGCAATGAGATGTAGAGTTTCTCCGAGAGGTCCCTGGTGCTCTCCGGCCCGGCCAGGTCCGTCCGGCCTACATCCCCGGAGAACAGCGTATCCCCGGAGAAGAGCAAGAATGGTCCACGGTCATCGGAGACCAGGTAGCAATGGCTCTCATAGGTGTGTCCAGGCGTGTGCATGGCCTTGATGGTGAGACCGCCCAGGCTGAGCTCCTGCCCGTCCTCCAGCGGGTTCCCGTAGCCGAACTCCAGCTGGTCGCCGTGGTAGATGGCCGCCCCGGTGGCGTTGGCCAGTTCCAGAGCGCCGGAGACGTAGTCCTCGTTGCGGTGCGTCTCCATGACCAGAACCACCCGGGCGTCCCTTTCCTTGGCCAGTGAGAGGTATTCGTCAACATCGCGGCGCGGGTCGATCACCGCCGCCTCCCCCTTCGACTCCAGGAAGTATGAGATGTGCGCCAGGCCTTCGGACCTTACCCGTTTAAAGAACATGACGGCCTGGAATTGGTGGGACGGGGTAAAAACCCATCACCTCGATCCTTCCGCTCGAACCCTTCCCGGGCCAGGGCGCGGACCGCCTCCTCCTGGCGATGGTACGGCACCAGAATGTGATCGTGCCGGTAGGTGGAAATGACGAACACCGGTACCCCGGCCTGGGCCAGCGCTGTCGAGGCCTGGGCAAGGATTCCCACCAGCGACAAATCGAACGGGCCCATGGTCAAGCATGCGTAAGGACCGATGGCCTGCGGCCCGGGGTCCGGGGAAATGACGGTCACCTCGTCCCCCTCGTCGACAGTGGCGAAGCGCTCACCCTTGAACTCCTGGTCCCGGCCCAGGCGGTGCACGAAGAGCGGTGGTCGGTCCGACCAGAATTCGGCCATGGGCGTTCATCGGCGTTCGCCCTGATAAGGGTGAGCGTCGAGGCGCCTCATCGGCCTCCTTCGGCGGTGCATGGGGCTGTCGGCCCTTTGGTAGCTGATAGGGCAGGAAAGGATGGCCGTCCTCTGGGCGAGGATGAACATATCATATGGCGAGATGGACCCGGGAGCGTTCATGAGCGTTCCGATGGGGCCGGGATATAAACACCATTCACCGGGATGGCTGAAAGTGCTCGGCGGAGGGAACGCTGATTCTAATATGTACGAACGGTATTGGGTCGGCGTCACACCAGGACGTTGGACCTGGGGAGGATGAGCGCGGACCGATGGAGAACGAGGTGGAGCTTGAGGGCAAGGACGGACCGGCAGTTCGGTTACTGGACCGGGCCTTGCAGGGTGACCTCAAGAGAAAGCTCCTGGCCATAGTCATCTTCGGCCTTCTGATCTATGGGACCGTGATCGCCCTGGACGGGCTGCTGCTGAGGCCATTGTTCGGAGAGGTGCTCAGCGATCCCACCGACCTGGACTTCTACCGGGCCAGGGCGGAGCATATCCTGGACGGGAAGGTCCCCTACGTGGACTTCTATTCCGAATCGCCGCCGCTGATCATGTACATGTTCCTCATACCCCAGCTGGCCGGAGGATCGACGCAGGCGTACCAGCTGTTCTTCGCCGCCTTCGCCATACTGACCTCGCTGGCCTTCTTCCTGTTCCTCAGGAAGTTCGACGAGCGCAAGGCCATGGCCGCCTCCCTGCTGTACCTGGTATATCCGTTGGGAATGATGGAGTTCGGCTTCGGGGTGCAGGACGAGGCCATAACCATATTCCTGTTCGTGCTGCCCCTGCTGCTCCTGTTGAATAATAAGGCGGCCGCTTCCGGGGCGGCGTCCTTCATCGGCGTTCTAACGAAAATGTTCAACGTAGTCGTGCTCCCTTGGACCTTCCTGCGCTGTGATGACCGTGGACGGGCGAGGATGCTCATCACCTTCAGCACCCTGGCCTTGCTGGTGATAGTACCGTTCGTTCTTCTTTTCCCCGGGGAACTGCCCTCCTTCTCCTATTATTTCCTGGCCAATCCGAACTCGCCGACCGGCGGATCGTCCATAAGCCCTTGGCATTACCTGGGCGAACTAGGCTTCGGCCTCCCGGGATGGGCGGGGGTGGCGCTGACCCTTCTGGGGCTGGCGGGCTCCTCGCTCTTCGCCTACTGGAAGAAGATGTCCCTCTGGCAAGGCGCGGCGCTGGTCACCGTGGTGTTCTTCGTCACCTATCCGAAGATACTCCTGGTCTACTTCATGATGCCCGCCGTCCTGCTGTTGATGTGGGGGGTGGAGGACCGCAGGGTGATGCTGAAGCTGTCGGCCATGCTGGTCCCCCTGTTCCTTTCCGTGGCCGTCACCGGCAACGGCAAGAACCCGTTGGCGGACGAGCCTTGGGCGTGGCTGCTCGGCATGGCCTTGAGCCTGATCGGCTGGGCGCTGTTCGTGCATGCCTGGTGGAAGGTGAAGGACCAGAGACCGTTCTTTGAACGGGAAGGATGAATCACTTGCTGGTGACCTGCACCCCGACGATGCCGGCCACGATCAGCAGCACGAAGAACAGACGCAGCAGGTCGGACGGTTCGTTGAACAGCAGGATGCCGACCACCAGGGCGCCTATGGCGCCGATGCCCACCCAGACCGCGTAGGCCGTTCCCATGGGAATGTTCATCTTCAGCGCCTTTCCGAGAAGGTACATGCTGAAGAACAGGAACACGAAGGTGGCCGCCCCCCAGATAACGTCCGTGAAACCCTCCGACAGCTTCATGGCGGTCACCCAGACCGGTTCGAGCAGACCCGCGACCACCAAAGTGGCCCAGGCGGGATCTTTTCCCTTCGTCTCAACTGCCGGGACGTCCTCGGGCATCTCACACCCCCGCGGTCATCTGAACACCGGCTATGCCGATGATGATCAGCAGGATGAAGAACATCCGGAGCAGCTCGGCCTTCTCCTTGAAGAGCACGAACCCAGCCACCAGGGCGCCCACGGCGCCTATGCCGGTCCAGACCGCGTAGGCGGTGCCCATCGGCAGGTCCATGTCTATGGCCAAGGCCAAAAAGTACATGCTGAGGAAGATGAAGACGATGGTGAAGGCGCTCCAGCCCAGGCGCTTGAAGCCCTCGGACCTCTTGAGCCCGATGACCCAGCAGGGCTCCATGAGCCCGGCCATCACCAAGAAGACCCAGGCCAGGGAAAGCATGAGCACGGGGAGAAACTACTCGATATAAACAGGTATCCTCCGCTTTGACCGAACGGAAATTTCGATTCGGCAGGATTATCCATCGGAGAACGATATTCCATGGCGTGCCTGCGCCGGAAACCTCGGAGGAGCAGTTGAGACGCCAGCTCTCCTGGCTGGGACAGCACTGGGAATGGACCATGCGCACCCTGGTCAGGGAACGGCAGGGAATGACCGCCCTGGACGTCGGCTGCGGCCCTGGCCTGGTCATGGAGCTGCTCTCCCCCTTCCTGGACGTGATGGGGCTGGACATCGACCCGGAGATGGTCCGGCAGGTCAGGGCCAAGGGAATGGAGGCGGTGCTTGGCGACGCGCAGGACCTGCCCTTCAAGGATGATAGCTTCGATCTCGTTTACTGCTCGTTCACCATGATGTGGCTGCCTGACCAGCAGAAAGCAATTCAGGAAATGGCCAGAGTGGCCCGCCAATGCGTGGTGTGCCTGGCCGAGCCGGATTACGGCCGGCGGATCTGCTCTCCTCCGGAAGTGTCCCGGTTGGACAAGGGACTGATAAGATCGTTGCGGGCAGAAGGTGCCGACCCCTTCACCGGAAGGAAGCTGGACCGCCTGATGAGGAAGGCCGGCCTGGCGGTGGATTTCGAGGCGTACGCTGGGAAATGGACCGGCGCCCAGCTCAGGGAGGAGGCGGAGGCGGAATGGAATTCCCTGTCCAAGGCGGTGGAGGGATTTGTGGACACGGAGACCCTGGAGAGGGCGAGGGCGGCCTGGGACGCGGCCTTGGCCGATGATACATTGGTGCTCATCAACCCCGTGTTCCGGGCCATAGGCTGGAAGCGTTGATCACATGTTCGAGTGCCGGTCGAGGCAGATATAGTCGCCGTGTTCCCTGGACAACGGACAGCCGCCCCCGCATACCTCGTTCATGCCGCAATCCACGCAATCCCCGTCCAGGTATCCCCGGTCCCGGATGCGCCGGCACAGGTCGTGGCCCCAGATCCCCTTCCAATCGTCGGTGAGGATGTTACCCAGAGGTTGGTAATAGCTCTGGCATGGGAGAACGGTGCCGTCCGGCTCCACGGCCATGTTCAGGGAGCAGGCGGTGCACTGCTTGATCCCCAGCCCGTGATTTATAGGATTGAACTCGTGGTACGGAGTGGGAGTGTACCAGATCAGCTTGGCCCCGCCCTCGGAGGCGATCCTCTTCAGGGAATCCAACGCCGTGGAGAGTTCCTGATAGGTTATACCCTCGGCGTTGACGCCCTTGCCGGAGCGGATCAGGCCGTTGAACGCTATGTTCTTGACCCCCAGGGAGATCAGGAAACGCATGGTCCCCTCCACCCCGTCCAGGTTGGAGCGCATGATGGTGGTGTTCGTTGAAACGTAAAGGTCCTCGGCGAGAGCGGCCCTGAGCCCCTCGATGGTCTCCTTCCAGGCACCCTCCCCGCCTACCAGACGGTCATGGACCTCCCCCGAGGAGGAGAGCACGGTGATCTGCACGTGGTCCAGGCCTCTTACCACCAGGTCGTGAAGGTATCCCGGCTTGGCTAGATTGCGGCCGTTGCTCACCAGCCCGGTCACCTGTCCGTATCTCTCGGACCAGGAGACCAGTTCCGGTAGGTGCGGACATTCCGTCGGCTCGCCGCCGGTGAACACTATATGCGGGATCCCGAGCTGCCAGGTCTTGGTGATGACCTGCTTCCACTGCTCCGCGCTAAGTTCCTTCAGCTCCCGCGGCTCGTTGTAGCAATGCCCGCATCGGTTCTGGCAACGGTAGGTGAGCGCCAGGTCCATGCGATACGGTGCCGGGAAGTCGTCCTTGCCGATGGACGGCTTGTCGGGACCGATCATGCCCAGGACCTGGTTGTCCCCCTTCAGGAACTCGATGAGCTGCCCCTTGACCAGGCCGAAGTGCTCGATCGCCTTGTCCTTGTCCAAATGCTTGTAGCGGCGGCGCATGTACTTGGCCACGCGCTTCTCGTTCCGGCCCTCCAGGGCGCAGCGGACGTGGTCCAGGGCGGTGCCGTTCAGGAAGATTATGCTTGACGCGTCGACCAGCAGCGCGCCCTTGCTCTCCGAATCTATGCGAAGGTGGAAACGGTGGCCTTTCAGATCGCCCTGACCATCGTACCTGTGGACACCGGGGCGGAGACCTTTGCCGTTCAGTTCCCGCCACCAGTTCGTGATCGTCATCGTCCACCCCCGGCGCAGGCGCATGCGCAAGCGCAGGCACAGGCGCAATGCCCCCCGCTGCGCACCGGCCCGGAGCTGGACACCGGGACGGGGTTGGTCACCCTGACCACGTCGTTGGCGATGCCGCGCATGTCGTTGACCAGATTGTTGGCGGCGTTCCGAACGTTGCTGACGTAATCGTTGGCCATCTTTCCCACGTCCGGGCCGGGACGCGCGGTGCCGGAACCGGGAATGGGGCGGTGGATGAACACCGGCAGTATGAGTATGTCCCTCTGCATGCGCCCGGGATAGTCGCGGTCCAGCATCATCCAGTCATTGTTCTTCTCCAGCTGGAACGCGGCGTCCTCCGGCGTTCCGGCCGCCTTGACCTGCTGCCAGGCCTTGTCGCATATCGATTCGTAATACCTCTGAGTGGCCGACTGCTCGAAGCCCTTCATCTTCTCCAATGTTGCGTTGATCAGGTTCACCAGGGCCTTCTTCAGCAGCGTCCGATCAACGGTCCCCTCCGGACCGATGGACCTTAGGTAGTCCGTCTCGTAAGGGTGCTCGCCGACCTCGGCCAGCTTCTGCAGGCGCATCGGTGCCTGTTCCGAGAGGACACGGACCTTCCCCTTCCGGATCAGGCCGAACAGGACCATGGTGGAGACCATCTCCAAGGGCCTTTCAAGAACCACCGCCGCCTCCACCACGGTGAGATCGCGGCGCGGACCGGCGCCCACCACGTTCATCACCGGTTCGTAGTAATCGCCACGGCGCTTCCTGGCCACGGAGACGTTGATAACGACGAACAGGGTGGCGAACAGGGCCATGACTATCAGCGGTAAGAGCAGCGAGACCAGGGCCCAGATGTCCCCGAAGATGTCCATCTCCGGGTCGGGCAGGAAGTACGTTTCGACGTAAGCGGTAGGGAAGCCTATTCCCGTGTCGTAGCTCCCGGCCGCCACATCTCCGGGATAGACGTTGGTGTCCGTCCACACCGCCACGTGCCTCAGCGTGGCGTTGTCCCAATAGAACTGGTCCCAGACGTTGTCCTCGTCCCATAAGGCCAGCGTACCGTCGTTAAAACCCTCCGGGAAGATCAGCCTCTGGACCAGGGTTCCCGTGGGCCCGACCTGGAACTCCGGGTCGAACCAGGTGGGACGGAAGCTCACGCCAACGGTATCGTTGATCAATTCGTTCTGATACACCATGTGCGGGTTGTTCACGTGGAAGTAGAGCTCAAAGGAACCGGCGCCCTGGATGGTGCTATGAAGAGCGTTGCCGAACTCCACCGCCATTCCCACGTCGATGTACGGGGATTCGTGCACCTGTGGCGGGGTGTACTCGACATCGTTCACGACCACAATGGCGTTTGCCGTGCTTGGATCATAATAGTAATTGGGAAGGCCGATGTCCACTCCATCCAGGTAGACAACGTTGGTGAAATGGAAGTAGTAATCGATGTCCACGCTGCCGTCCCTGAGGACGGTGACGTTGACCTCTTCTCTGGCCACGGAGAAGGAGTAGTCGGCCGCCCTGACCTCACCGATCGGGGATTGGTGCAGCGCCCCGAGCCCGCTGAGGACCAGAGAAGATATCAGCAGCAATAGGACGATGTTGACCGTGACATAACGCAAAGGCCGTTGCATCTGACTCACCACTTGGGCGATTCCTCCAACGAGGAGATGGTGCCGCAGTACGGGCAGGTCATGATTACGCCGCCCTGCACGACCTTGAGGTTATCGTCCGTAAGAGGCGCCCCGCAGCTCTTGCAGTTCAGCTCCTTCTTCTCCATCTGCCCGGAACCGCCCATGGTCACATTGAAGTTCTGGGTGACCAGGGTGGGCTTGGATGCCTCTATCCTCCTGCTGCGGTAGACGAAGACCATTAGGACGATGGCCATCAGAACTAGCGCCCCGCCGGTGATGAGGTTCTGCGTGCCGGCGGCGATGAGGAATACCACTCCCAGAAGCATCAGGAATATTGCCACGAAGAGGATGACGCTCTCCATGATACGGTTCAATTCTGTTCCCCCGGCATCGCATATTGTTTCTGGACTTTAAATGTGATTGAGGCTGGGGTCGGCCGAAGACCATCATTCGGTTTTGGATGGAGCTGTCCGGCTCTCACCCAGACGGGAGATCGCCGCTCCTGCTAAGGACAATATCCCTCCGAAGGCCACGGCGGTTGCCACGGAGTCGGAGAGCTCCCCGGCGAGCGGCCCGCCGGCGATCGCCCCGTAATCCATGGACCCCATCATCAGGGTCATGAGTATGGTGGCCAATGAGACGCCTACCGCCAGGCTCAGATTCCTGGTCGTGGCCTGGATACTGGACGCAAGACCGCTCTTCTTCATCGGTAGGGCCATCATCATTTCCGCGTTATTTGGTGTCTGGAAGATGCAGGTGCCTATGCCCATGACCGCGAAGGCGATCAGCACCGTCGGTATGTTGGCGTCCATGAACCCGTAGGCCATCATGAAGAAGGCCGCCGCGCGTATGAGGTGAGCCAACGTGGTATACGGGAACATGCGCTTGCGGTCGTACACGCGGCCGATAAGGGGCGAGCCGAACATGGTTATGGCCGGCAGGATCATGAAGATGAACCCCACCGTCACTGGATCGTAGACCAGCACCCCCTCGAAATAGAACGGGCCGAGAATGGTGACCATGTTCATGGAGATGAAGAACATGACCATGCTGAGGATGGTCAGGGAGAAGCGGTGAACCTTGAACACCGAGAGGTCCAGCAATGGCTCCTCGATGCGGCGCTCCCGGCGGATGAAGAGGAGTAACGCGAGCAAAAGCACGACGAGCAGGATGGCGGTGTTCGTACCGACCTTCCCGGTGTTGCCGATCTCCCCCAGTGCGAGAACCAGCGATGCCATCATGACTATCCAGAGGAAGGCGCCCATCAGGTCCAGGCGGAGCTTATTAGACAAGGTCTCATCAAGGCGGAGGAACTTGATCGCGGCCGCCGCGGCGAAGAGACCGATCGGAACGTTGATGATGAATATCGACTGCCAACCGAACGTGCCGACCAGAACCCCGCCTATCACCGGACCTAGCATGCCGCCCACGGCGACGGTGGATCCTAGGAAACCGAGCGCCTTGCCGCGGTCCCGTATGCTGAACAGGCGGAACACTATGGCCGTGGAAACGCTGAACATCATGGATGCTCCAAGACCTTGCAGCACCCGGAAGGCGATGAGCTGGGTGAGGTTCGACGACAGGGCGCAGAGAAGCGAGGCCAGCGAGAACACCATCAGGCCGACGGTGAACAGTTTGGCCTGACCTATCCTCTCGGCGATCTTGCCGCAGATGATCAGGAAGCACGTCTGGACCAGAAGGTAGCCGGTGACCACCCACTGGGTGTCAGCGACGGCCACGCTGAAATGGGAGGTGATGGCCGGCAGGGCGATGTTCAAGGCCACCGCGTCAAGCACGGACATGAACACCCCCAGCATGACGATGACCAGGGCCACGTACCGGCCTTTCATACCTTCCGTGCCATCCATATCGCTCAGCCCTTGAAAGGGACGATGACTTTAAAAGTTATGATTTTCCAGCGGATGGAAAGGCGATATCCCGCACACGTTCTGGTTCGATATAATGGGATCGCAGGAGCGGCCCCCGGTCCCGTCATGCCAGGTATCGATGGCATATCCGGGGAATCCAAGGCAGAGCGTCCTCTCGAATAACCTAAATACTGATTTCTGTTAAAGTTGCCCAAGCTAATCGAAGGCGTGGGCATGGTCGAGGACGGTGCCTCGCCAAGGACAGTTGATACCTTTGGACCTAGTTACCGAGTTGGCCTGGATAGTGTTCATCGTTACCTTCGCGGCTTTGTTGATACTTGACCTAGGGGTGTTCAACCGCAAGGCCCATATCATAAGGCCGAGGGAGGCGCTCCTGCAGATGGCATTCTTCATCGGCGCCGCCATCGCCTTCAACGCTGGAATCTACTACTACATGGGTTCGCAGGCCGGTCTGGAGTTCACCACCGGCTACCTCATGGAGCTCATGCTCAGTGTGGACAACCTTTTCGTCATAATCCTCATCTTCACTTCCTTCTGTATCCCCCGTAAATTCCAGCACAAGGTGCTGTTCTACGGGATCATGGGGGCCTTGCTATTCAGGCTGGCCTTCATCATGGTCGGGGTCACGCTGGTCGAGAGGTTCGAATGGGTCCTCTACATATTCGGAGCGTTCCTGCTGTTCACGGCCATAAAGATGGTGGTCGGGAAGGAGAAGGAGGACGTGGACCCGGAGCACAACCTTCTGGTACGGTTCTTCCGCAAGTTCCTGAGGGTCACCAAGGACTATCACGATGACAAGTTCTTCGTGCACATGCCGAACGGCGCCGGGAAGATGGTCGTGTTCGCCACTCCGATGTTCATCGCGTTACTGGTCATCGAGAGCACGGACATAGTGTTCGCCGTGGACTCCATACCGGCCATCCTGGGCATAACGACGTCGACGTTCATCATCTTCAGCTCCAACGCCTTCGCCGTGCTCGGTCTGCGTTCCATGTACTTCGCGCTTTCGCACATCATGACCCTTTTCTGCTACCTGAAGTACGGGCTGGCGGGGATACTGGCATTCGTGGGCGTAAAGATGCTGGCCGGCATCTTCGACTATCACGTGCCGGTGCTGACCTCGCTGATGATCATCGTGGCCATCCTCGCCGTCGCTATGACCGCCTCCTGGATAAGGACGCATAAGACCAAGACCTGCCCGGTGGTCAAGGAAGTGGAAGGCGAGGCCTGCCCCGCATTGAAGAGCCTGGACGAAAAGAAGTAGCGATCGATTCGGACCTAGGGACCGCGATACTTCTCAAAGTTCCGGCAACCAATTAAATAAAAACCTTTCTATATTCATATAATCCATATTTTCCCAGGAAAAGCCTCAGAGGTGCTCTTGTGAAATTGGATATCAGAGTGTTTTCAGTCCTGGCCTTGGCCATGGTAATGTTGTTAGGAACGCTATCGCTGCCGGTGGTCCAAGCCGATACGGCGGAAGGTGCCTGGGACGGGGGAGTTGCGGTCCAAAAAAGCCTGATGTACAGTGGCGACCCGTTCGTGGCTCAATCCGCCAACGGGAACAAGATCGCGGTGTGGACGGAGACCGATGACGAGATGAGATACTTCATCTGTTATTCGATGTACACGCCAATGTCCGGCTGGAGCTGGCCGGACATTTTGGACGGTGTTCCGAACGGTTCGTTCGTCTCCAATGCCCAGGTGGGGATGGGCGACGACGGCAGCGCGGTCGTCAGCTGGTTGAAGTACACCACCGAGAACCACCTGGTATCGCGGACCTATACCCCTGGTAACGGCTGGAGCGAGGTGTTCGACCATGGGGAGTCCAACTCCTATGGATGGAGGAGCTTCCGACTGGCGGTGAACGGGGATGGGGACGCCCTCCTGGCCCACCAGACGATCAACAGCACTGATAGTAATGTGGAGATATGGTCATATACGGCCGGATCGAGCTGGGAGTCGGAGGTACTACAGTCCGTTCCGATCACCGAGGGCATTTACAGCATCTACGCAACGCTGAGCGACTCCGGCCGGGCGGCGGCAAGCTGGTTGTATACAAACCCCGACAACCACGTGATGGTCTCGACCAGGACCGTCAGCGGGGATTGGGAGTCACCGACGGAGATAGATGACGCAGGAGCGTACACATTCTGGATCCGCGTGGGCATCGACGATTCCACCGGTGAGTACATGGCCACCTACCTGAAGTCCATTCCACCGTACGTCTCCACCTACTATAGCGTGACCGAGGACGGGATGTGGTCAACACCGGAGCCGGTGGCGGGGTTGAACAACACGGTGGCTTGGAACTCCAACATGGTGATGAACCGTGACGGAAAAGCGATGGTGGTGACGACCGATCAAATTGGGTCCGAGTGGTCAGTGAACGTGACCATGTACGATGATGGTGAGTGGACGCCGACGATCTCTCTCGCCACCAACCTGTCCGGGCTCTACTACCCGGAGATAGCCATCGATGACCTGGGAAGGGCGGTGGCGACCTGGGCGGAGACCGATGAAGACCGGGTGGCCGCTGTCTACACGCCCGATGAGGACTGGTCGGAAGTAGCGCCAGTTGGATATAACGCTGGTGGAGGTTCATATTCGATCGGAACGGTCAGTTTGGAGTCTGGAAATATATTGGTCGGCTATTACACGGTCACCTCGGTCACCGCGATCTGGGTAAGCACATACTCGTTCCCGGACCACGTGCCTCCGTCACTGCAGGTCGATCAGATGTCGACCGCCACGGACCGTCCGCTGTTCGAGATCACCGGGACGACGGAGCCGGGGGCGACCGTGGACGTGAACGGTAGGGCCGCCGTCGTGTCCGACTCGGGTGAGTTCTCGTTGCTGGTGGAGCTTGAGGACGGAGCGAACGTGCTGCTGGTGAAGGCTACCGACGAGGCGGGAAATATCGCAAACCTATCCTTGACGGTGACATACACCGACCCTGTGCCTGGTCTGCAAGACGAGATAGATGGGCAGCAGGATCTGATCGACCAGCTGCAGGAGGACCTGGACTCGGCCAACAACGAGATTGCCAGCGTTGGATCGACCGCCATGATATTGGGCATACTTGGAGTGGTCGGCCTGGTCATAGCCATCGTGGCCCTGGCCATGGTGTTCCTGCGCCGCAAGGACTGAGGTCTGGAAACACTTTCCGGGGAGGGACGGTCCGGGCTCTCCCCCAGTCCTTTTCTTTTTTTGCTCTCAAGCCTTCAGCTTCTTTGATCGGCACATGGCCACATGGTAGTTGCGATAGCTTTATTCCAGGGCGTAAAATCGGGGCTAGGTACCGACCGAAGCATTATCGGCTCGGGTCCAGAAATGTGAGGTATCTATATGGGACTGTTCGACAAGTTCAGCTCGAAGGATGAGAATGTCAAGTTGAGCAAGGAGGAGGCGTTCTCCGCCGTAAGCCTGGTTTCCGTTGCCGCCGATGGAGTCATAACCGAGGAGGAGGCCCGCGGGCTCTTCGTTCAGCTGTACCGGATGAAGATGTTCTCCGGCTACAACGACAACCAGATGTCCTCGATGTTCAACAAGTTGATCAATATCATCAAGAAGAAGGGCATGGACGCCCTGGTGGTTATGGCCAAGGAGTCTCTGCCTGAGGACATGAAGGCCACCGCCTTCGCGGTCGCGACCGACCTGGCTCTCGCCGACGGTGAAATAGCGGAAGAGGAGAAGAAGCTGCTGACGAAGATACAGCAGTCCCTCGGGATCCCGGAGGGCGAGGCGGTCAAGATCATCGAGGTCATGC
>JAXGNA010000006.1:0-116135 GCA_040768245.1 Methanomassiliicoccales archaeon
AGAATCTTAAGTCCTGCGCCGTTGGCCAAGCTTGGCTACCCCCGCGCTGTTCGGCCATGGCGGATATACATTAATAAATTTGTCAAAGTTCCGAAAGGCCCTACTTTATGAACGTCCCGTTCTTCAGTTCTGCGAACGCCATGTCCAGCTCCTCGCGGGTGTTCATGACGATCGGGCCGCCCCAGGCGATCGGCTCCCTCAGCGGCTTCGCCGAGGCGAACATGAACCTGACCGGCCTCCGGCCGACCGTGAACCTGAGCGTGTCCCCTTCCCCCAGCACTGCCACGCTTCCAGCCGTTACCGTTCTAGCGTCGTTGCCGCCAAGCAGCATCTCGCCCTCGTACACGAAGACGAAAGCGTTCCGATCCAACGGGATCTCATGCTCCAGGACCGTTCTGGAACTCAACGAGACATCTAGGTACTTTACGTCCACCACCAGGTCCTTGACCGGCCCGACCAGCCCTTGCGACTCTCCAGCGATGACCTTTATGGAGGACCCGTTCCCCAGGTCGAATACCGGAAGGTCCTCCTTTTTTATGTCCCGGTAACGGGGCGGCATCATCTTGCTCGACTTGGGCAGGTTCACCCAGAGCTGGAAACCCTGCATCCAGCCTTTGGCCTTTCTGGGCATCTCCTCGTGCAATATCCCGCTCCCGGCGGTCATCCACTGCACGTCGCCTGGACCGATGGTCCCATGATTCCCCAGAGAATCCTTGTGATCAACGTATCCATCCAGCATGTAGGTGACTGTCTCGATGCCCCGATGAGGGTGCATCGGGAATCCCGGCAGGTAATCCTCCGGGCGGTCGGACCCGAAATGGTCCAGCATAAGGAACGGGTCCAGCAACGCCGCCTCGTCCCGGCTGAACATTCTGGTTAGTTTTACCCCGGCCCCGTCCCGAGTCGGATGGCCTTGGATGACCTTGGCCACCTCTCTGATCGATGCCATGGACCCCAATATCGTTTCAGGTGGGATATGAATAAATCGATTGTTTACTATTCCTCATACGATATATGGCCAAGGAGAAACGGAAGATCCTCTGGCACTGCGCCGCCGGACACGATTTCGAGGTGAAGGACGAGTTAAGACGATCGACCTGCCCGGTTTGCGGCGGGACCGAGGTCGAGAGGGTGCTGAAGGAGAAGGATAAAGGTCGTTCCCCCAGGGGCTCGGTCAGGTCTTGGTTCTGGCGGTGAGGGATGACCAACGAGGAAGGCATGAAGCGAGATGCGTTCCTGACCTTTCCCTCGGTCAGGGAATGGGAGGACTGGTTGGCCGAGAACCATGACGTCTGTCCGGGCATTCGCATCCGATTCTTCAACAAAGGCTCCAAAAAAGGCGGTTTGGACAGGAAGGAAGCGCTGGAGATCGCTCTGAGGTACGGATGGATAGATAGCGTTCTCAACAACCACGATCAGGAAAGCTATCTTTTGCGTTTCACCCCGCGAAAGAAGGGGAGCCATTGGTCCCGAGTGAACCTGGAGACGGTCGAGAGGCTGATGGCCGAAGGGAGGATGACCGAGGCTGGGTTAAAAGCATTGGGCGACCTGCAGGAGCGGTATGAATCGTTGAAGGGCGAGAAGGCCATCGACCTGGAGCTGGACAACCTTTTCAAGGACGACCCGGAGACCCGGGCGGCGTTCGATTCGCTGCCGCCGTCCCATCGCAAGAGCTACGGAAGGTACATCCTGTCGGCCAAGCGCCAAGAGACCCGCCAGAGAAGGATGGAACGCGTAAGGCCGATGATACGTGAGCGCCGCCCGCCCCTGCTCTGATATCGATCCAGATAGGAGCCTTGGCTTGACGAGACAGTATGGTTAGAGGCTCACATCACCCTGCAGGAGTCGCCGTGGCAGGCGAAGAGCACCGGGCCGAGCCTCTCGTCCAGTATGTCTTCCAACGTCGGCTTGCCTATCTCGGCCAGTTCGTACCGCACGCGCACGATGGGCTTGTTGACGTTCATCACCCGGCGGAGGTCCACAGGCGTTCCGGCGATGACCACGTCGCAATCGGCCTGATTTATCGTCTCCTCCATGTCCTTGATCTGGTCGTCCGTGTAACCCATGGCCGGTAGGATCGGTCCGAGATGGCGGTACTTGTCATAAAGCTCCTTTATGGAGCCGACCGCGTAAGGACGTGGGTCAACGATATCCAAGGCCCCGTTGTCCTCCGCGGCTATCGTCCCCGCGCCAAAGGCCATCTCCCCGTGTGTCAGCGTCGGACCGTCTTCCACCACCAGGGCGCGCTTTCCTTTGACCAATGACGGGTCGTCCACCTTTATGGGCGAGGCGGCCTCGATCACTATGGCCTTGGGGTTGTACCTCTGGATGTTCTCCTTCACCTTCAGGATGTTGCGCCGGTCGGCGGTCTGCACCTTGTTAATTATGACCACGTCCGCCAGGCGCAGGTTCACCTCACCAGGGTGATAGGATATCTCGTGACCGGCCCGGTGCGGGTCGGCAATGACGATATGCAGGTTGCTCTCGAAGAAGGGCAGGTCGTTGTTGCCCCCGTCCCAAACGATGACGTCGGCCTCCTTCTCCGCCTCCCTCAGTATGCGCTCGTAGTCCACGCCGGCGTAGACCACTATACCGTTGTCGATGAGCGGCTCATATTCTTCGCGCTCCTCGATGGTGCAATCGTGCTTGTCCAGGTCAGCGTACTCACCGAAGCGCTGCACCGCCTGCTTCGTGAGGTCGCCGTAAGGCATCGGATGCCGCACGGCCACGACCTTCAGGCCGCGGTCGTGCAGGATGCGACAGAGCTTCCTGGTGGTCTGTGATTTTCCGGCCCCGGTGCGAACGGCGCAAACGGAGATGACCGGCTTGTTGCCCCTCAGGGTTATGGTCGAATTGCCCATCAACCGGAAGTCAGCGCCGAGCGACAGTACCCAGGACGCCTTGTGCATCAGCTCCGAGTGGGATATATCACTATAGGCGAAGATGACCTGGTCCACCTTGTTCTTGCGTATGATGGAGGGAAGGTCCTCCTCGGCCAGTATGGGGATCCCAGTGGGGTACAACGGACCAGCCAATGACGCCGGGTAGCACCTTCCCTCGATGTTCGGGATCTGGGCGGCGGTGAAGGCCACCACCTGATACTTCTCGTTATTCCGGAAGTAAGTGTTGAAATTATGAAAATCGCGCCCCGCGGCGCCCATGATGACGACCTTGCTCTTCTTCATGTCCCGACCTTCTACCGCAATCGAGACCGTCGATAATACAATTTTCTGCAATGAGACCGACGATTTTTAATTTTTTTCGTAAAATTTTATTGCAACAAATGTATAGAATGCATTAATGACCAGGTCAAGAATTGCTAAAAACTGCTAATTGGCGCTAAATTAGCTGATTTCAACCATCGGCAGTGCAATGCTTAGGTCGACAATCGAACTGCTAAAAACTGCTAATTACTGCTAAATTAGCAGATATTTTATTAACCAGCATGAACATACTATTTGTCGGAGAACGATGAAGATCCCCGATAGACCGAGGGCATTACAAGACATATTTAAAGATAAGATTATAAAAAATCCGGTCTTCACAGCGGATCGAACTGTTACCGACGTTGTGAAACAATACAATGAGGACTATCTTCATTGGGAAGAGGTCAGACGAAAGGATATGCCTCAGGACCCCGAGGTCATTTGGGCATTGATGAAGATGTCGCGACAGGGACAATCACGACATGTTACCCTGATGAACACCTCGTTGACCTACAATACGACCAGCAGATCACAGAGGATCATGCATATGCTGGATACCACCGCCTCGGGGTTGTTGGTATTGGAGGAGCCGCTTAATGATTCGGAGATGAAAAGGTATGTGATAAGTTCGCTCATGGAAGAGGCCATCGCATCAAGCCAGTTGGAGGGAGCTGTAACCACTACAAAGGTGGCAAAACAGATGCTGCGAACGAACCGAAAACCGAGGACCCCGTCCGAACAGATGATAGTCAATGATTTCTTGACCATGATGCGGGTCAAAGAGATCAAGGACCTACCCTGCACTATTGATCTCATCCTGCAATTGCACCGTTTGATCACCTATAAAACTCTGGACGACCCCCTGGATGGAGGTCGTTTCCGAACCGATGATGAGACGGTGGTCGCCGATCCATTGGAACTGGAGAAGGTGTACCACCGACCCCCATCCCATGAGAAGATCCCTGGATATATGAAGGAGCTGTGCCAGTTCATCAACGGTGAATCGGGAACTGAATTTCAGCACCCTCTGATCAAGGCCATCATCTTGCATTTCATGATTGGTTACGTTCATCCCTTCGTTGATGGCAATGGACGGTTGGCGAGGGCACTGATGTATTGGTACGCGTTGAAGAGCAACTACTGGCTGTTCGAGCATATGGCCATATCCAAGGTCATCAAGGAGCATCGTGGAAAATATGGAATGGCCTATCTCTATGCTGAAACGGATGAAAATGATATTACGTATTTTATAAATTTCAACCTACAATGCATGGAGGAAGCCCTCGACAACACACGGCAATACATCCGTAGAAAGCAGCAAGAGCGGAGGGCGGCGATGAAGATGGTCGAATCGCACCCCGAACTGAACTTCCGCCAGGCTGAGATATTGCGGGATATGATTAAAAATCGGGGGGGATCGGTCTCTGTTCGGGAGATTGCTTCCAAGTTCAACGTAGTTCATCAGACCGCGCGTACGGACCTCCTATCCTTAGCGGAACGAGGGTTCATCGATTGCAGGAAGGTAGGCAACAAACTATTCTTCGTATATACCGGAACATCGAGCTTGAATGATCGCCCCAGAAATGCGCTCATCAACGACAGGAAGGAATGATAGCGATCATCAGGGCGATATGCATTCGAGTACCTCGTGAACGCTGATCGATTGGCAATGATATTTGACTATTCAGAGATAGAAGATCCCGAATCGCACTATCCGAACCAATCACCACCCTAGGCCACGGTGGATTACTGACGCTATCGACGCCTCTTAGGAAAGTATTGAGTATTCACATAATAATTCAATCCGGATGGCCTACCGCATACCCTCGGTCAAGGTCCTTGAGGACTCCATAAGAAGGGTGATCCGGGAGCAGCAGAGCATTCCCTCCCAGCACCGATTCACCGAGCTGGTCCTGGAGGACCTGCGGAAAAAGAACCCGGAGTACAAGGTGGGCGAGGTTCGTTTGCGCAGGATGGCCTTACACCGCAACCTGGCCAGGGTGACCATTTCTTATCGAGAGACGAAGGAGAGCAGCAAGAAAGGCCGCTGCCCGGTGTGCTGCTCGCCCACCGAGGAGCTGCACAACCAGACCTTGGATGACCGCATGGTCGAGCTGGGCTTCAAGTGCACCAAATGTCCGTATTGGACCGGTCCACGAAGGCGCGTGCCGGTGCGTTACACCTTCACCATCTTCGGCGCGATCGTCCCGACGAACAAGAAGAAGGGCAAGTTCGCTCAGTGGAAGTTCGCCTAGGCCACGAATTTTTTATCCCGCAAGAGCGTTCATCGCACCATGTGCCGCTCGACGGTATACATGTCCACCAAGGATGGCGTGCTAGAACTGGTGCAGAACGCGGTCCGACTGAACCTGGACGATGAGCTTCTGATCATAATCGACGATGTCGGCGAGCGTCTGGAACTTCAGAACGTTCATGTGAAGGAGATAAACCTCATCAGCAACAACATCGTGCTGGAGAAGAAAGAGTAGCTCTCATCTTAGCAGCTCGAGCAGCTGCTCCTCGCTGACCCGCAAGGTCCCGTTCACCACCAGCCGCGGGGTCATTACCCTCCAGTTGGGGTTCCTCGCGAAAGCCTTCCTGAACAGGGGGACCGATTCCGAAAAGCGGTCATTGTTGGCCAACCCGACCGCGTGCCAAAAGACCATCTCCTCGTTTCGTGGGAACAGCTTCTCCGCCTTGGAGTAATGCCCGAGGGCGGCGGTCATCTCCCCTTTTTCCAAGGCCGCGTCACCGGCGTCCATGCTCTCGTAGGCCCGATGAACCTTCAGCAGTCTTGCCAATTCCTTTAGAGGATCGCGGTGGTCGTCCACTCGCAGATCGACGAGGCGGTCCTTCCAGACCTGGCCGGTGTTTTTTCCGCTCACGACCACCAGGGCAGCGCTCTGCCTTCCCCGGGCGTCCCCTCCTTCCCTCTCGGCGGCGAACATCGCGGCCACGATCCTATCGGCCAAAGGTCCGTCCGAACCCTCGAAGGCCTCGGCCATAGATGGCCAGACGGTGGCGTTCAACATCATGTTGGCCTGCACCGAGAAGTTCTTCCCGCAGATGTGCCCGGCCTCGGCCACACACTTTGTACCGGTGTGGGCGAACGAGCGGCCTTGGGCATCGAGGACCGCCAACTGACGGAAATCTCGTCCTTCGTCCTTGGACACCATCTCCTCAACTATGTCTTTAGGGGACATCCCTTCGGAGAGGAGCCGAAGGCCTTCCGGGCCGAAGGCGGGATTGGTGAAGGATTGCGTGACCACAGCGCCGACACCGGCCAGTGCCCAGGGGACCACCGCCCCCACGCAGAACCAATGGGATTGCACGCCAGCCCCGATCTCCCCGGTCCTTTCGTCCCGGGCGACAATCGAGTAGGTGTGGGCGAAAGGACCGTTGGATAGCTGGCCTGTGTGGAGCATCGTGTATACCTTTCCGTCCATGGGGGTTATGAAAAATAAAGGTTGGTAAGGGGTTTCCAAAAAGGTTTGGAGGGATCAATCGCAGTTCTCGAACTGGCTGTTGTACAGGTCGCTGTAGAAGCCGCCCTGCTTCAGCAAATCCTCGTGCGTGCCGCTCTCCACTATGCTCCCTTCCCTCATCACCAATATCGTGTCGGCGTCCTTGATGGTGGACAGCCGGTGGGCGATGATGAAGGAGGTGCGTCCGACGGTCAGGTCCTGCATGGCCCTCTGGATGATCTTCTCCGTTCTCGTATCCACCGAGCTGGTCGCCTCGTCCAGGATTAGCAGCGGCGCGTTCTGCACCACCGCCCGGGCGATGGTCATCTGCTGCCTCTGCCCCATGGATATCTTGGACTCGTCGTCCAGCTTGGTGTTGTAACCCTCCGGCAAGGTGGCGATGAAGTGGTGTATGCCCACGGCCTTGCAGGCCTCCTCGATCATCTCGTCCGTGACGTTCTCCTTGCGGTAGGCGATGTTCTCCCGGATGGTCCCTTCGAACAGCCAGGTGTCCTGCAGCACCATGCAGAACATGTCGTGCACGTTCTCCCTGGTCAGCTCCTTGGTGGATATCCCGTCGATCAGGATGTCCCCGGAGTTGACCTCGTAGAAGCGCATCAGCAGGTTCACGATGGTGGTCTTCCCGGCACCGGTCGGTCCGACTATGGCCACCTTCTGCCCCGCCCGGACGTGGAAGGAGAAGTGGTGGATCACTTCCCGCTCCGGCGAATAGCCGAAGGAGACGTCGCGGAACTCCACATCCCCGCTCACGTCGGTATGGACCATCTTCTTGTGGCCCTCGTCCTCCATCTCCGGCTCCTCCAGGAACTCGAACACCCGCTCGGAGGCGGCGGCCACCGACTGCAGGCTGGTCATGGCCTGCCCCAGCTGCGTGAGCGGCTGGGTGAACAGACGGACGTACACCATGAAGGCCACGATGACCCCGATGGAGATGGTGCCGTTGAGCACCTGGACCGCGCCCACGATGCACACCGCCACGTAACCGAAGTTCCCGATGAAGCCCATCAGCGGCATCATCATGCCCGAGAGGAACAGCGACTTGAACGCGCTGTCGAACAGCTCGTCGTTGATGGTGCCGAACTCCTTCTGGGCGGCCTTCTCGCCGTTGTACGCCTTGACTATGACGTGCCCGGTGTACATCTCCTCCACGTGGCCGTTCAAGCGCCCCAGATGCTTCTGCTGGCGCTCGAAGTATTTCTGTGACTTGACCATGATGAACGCCATCAGCATGAAGCCGGCCAGGGCCGCGCCGACGGCGGCGGCCGTCATGACCAGGTCGGTGTACATCATCATGACCAGCGAACCGATGAGCAGGGCCGCGGCGCTCATCAGCATGCCCACGCTCTGGTTCATGGACATGCCTATGGTGTCCACGTCGTTGGTCACCCGGCTGAGAACATCGCCGTAGCTGGTGCGGTCGAAGTACCTCAGCGGCAGGCGGTTTATCTTCTCGGAGATGTCCGTGCGCAACCGTTTCGACAGCCTCTGCACTATGGTGGCCACGATGAATCCCTGGCCATAGGTGAGGACGGCCGAGAGCAGGTAGATGATCACCAGGAAGGTGCCTATCTCCGCCACCCCGTCCAGATCGATGGTTCCGGACATCATGCCGCTGGCGATGAGGTCGGTCAGCTCGCTGAGCTTGTCCGGTCCGATGACCGTGAACGTGGTTCCGATGATGACCAGCACGGAGGCGACGATCAGGGCCGGCAGGTACTGGCGCATGTAGCCCAGCATCTTCTTCCAGGCCGTCTTGAAGCTTTTGGGCTTGCCAGCCATCATCGGGCCGTGCCCGGGACCGAAGCCCCCGGGGCCTCTCGGCCTTGGTCTGCTATCGTCATCGCTCATCGTCTCATGTCCTCCTCGGTGAGCTGGGACTCCACGATCTCCCGGTACACCGAGCAGGTGTCCAGGAGCTCGCGGTGCTTTCCTATTCCGGCCACCGAACCGTTGTCCAGCACCACGATCTTGTCGGCGTCCATGATGGTGCCCACCCTCTGCGCCACGATTATGCTGGTGATGTCCGCGGTCTCCTTCTTCAGGGCGCTCCTCAGACAGCGGTCGGTGCGATAATCGAGCGCCGAGAAGGAGTCGTCGAAGATGTAGATCTCCGGGCGGCGGCATACCGCCCTGGCGATGGAGAGGCGCTGCTTCTGGCCCCCGGAGACGTTGGTGCCTCCCTGGGCGATAGAGGCGTTATAGCCGCCGTCCATGGCCTCCACGAACTCCGCCCCCTGGGCGATGGTCACGGCCGTCCGCACGTCCTCCTCCGTCCGTTGGGCGGACATGTCGCCGTACGCCACATTGGAGAACACAGTTCCCGAGAACAGCGTGGCCTTCTGCGGCACGTACCCCATCTTCTGATGAAGAGCTTCCTGGGTATAATCCCTGACGTCGACCCCGTCCACCAGGACCTTGCCGTCCGTGACGTCGTACGAGCGCAGCAGAAGGTTCACTATGGTGCTCTTCCCGCTCCCGGTGGACCCGATGAAGGCCACCGTCTCTCCCTTCTCCGCCTTAAAGCTGATATCCTTGAGCACGTAATCGGCCGCGCCAGGATATTTGAAGCTGACCTTGTCGAAGACGATCTCCCCGTTGCCGGGCGAACTTCCTACGTTCCCGTCCCTGATGGACGGTTCGGTGTCGATGATCTCCTCTATCCGTCTGGCCGACACCATGGCCCTGGGAAGGATGAAGAACACGATGACCAGCATCATGAAGCCCATGACCACCTGCATGGCATACGCCAGGTACACGATCATGTCCGAGAACAGCGCTATCTGCGCCGGTATCCCGGTGGCGGCGTCGATGAGGAAGGCCCCTATCCAATAGATGGACAGGGAAAGCAGGCCGATCACCGCCGACATCATTGGCATCATCAGCGACATCGCCCGTCCGGTGAACAGGTTGTTGGCGGTGAGCTCCTCGTTCGCCTTCTCGAACTTGTTCTCCTGATACTTCTCGGCGTTATACGCCCTGATGACCCGTATCCCCTTCAGGTTCTCCCGCATGTTTCGATTGACGTCATCGGTCAGCCACTGGATCTTCTTGAAGCGGGGGATGACGAAGTACATCAGCACCCCGATCACGGTGAGCATGACCACGATGGCCACGGCGGTGGCGGTGGTCCACTGCCAGCTCTTGCCGGATATCTTGATTATGGCCCAGCCGGCCATTATCGGCGCTTTGACTATCACCTGCATCCCGATGGCCACGGCCATCTGCACCTGGGTGACGTCGTTGGTGGCCCTGGTGATCAGGCTGGCGGTGGAGAACTTGTTGATCTCGTTCGCCGAGAACGACTGCACCTTGTGGAACTGCATGGCCCGGATGCGTTTGGCCAGCGATGTGGCGACGTACGCCGCGATGTAGCCGATCACCAAGGCGGTTCCCAGGCTGGTGAGCGCCAGTCCGAGCATCGGCCAGCCCTCGCCCATGACCTGTTCGACTGTCCCGCCGGTCTGCAACAGCCTGGTGATCTGGTACATGTAATCCGGTATCTCCAGGTCGATCCAGACCTGGGCCACGATGAAACCTGTGCATAGGGCGATGAGGGCCCATTCCTTGGCCTTCAGATGTTTGAGGATCATTGCCTCAGCTCCTTCTCCAGCTCGGTTATGTACGAATCGAGCATCCGTAGGTTGTTGCGCACCCCTTCCCTTATCTCCTGAAGGTGCTTCAGCCGCTCCTCGGGGGACCTCTCGTCCAGGGGAATGAAGTTCTCCACCTCCCCTTTTCGAGCAAGGTAGGCCCGGCCCATGACCTCCATGGTGCGGGTCATGAACAGCATCCCCGAGGACACGGTGGCCAGGGTCTCGTCCAACCAGGTCTCGCCCTCCTTGGACAGTGAATAATGGTCCTTGCCATCCTTGCTCTCCACGGAGAGCAGCCCATGCTCCTGCAATCGGCGCAGGGCGGGATACACGGCACCGGTCTGGGGGTCCCACACCCCCTGATAGTCCTCGCGTAGCGCCTTCAGCAGCTCATAGCCGTACATGGGCCGGTCCGCCAGCTTGACCAGCATGATCAGCTGGGAGGGGCTGATGCGGTTGCCCTTGTACATATGCGGTTTCCCCATCATGATCGTGAACCTCTTAGGTAGATATCTACTAGGTAGCGCGGTACTACGCAACCCCTATTTCAAGGCATCGGACATCGCCATGGGATTGGTTTAAATGACCGGAGCCTTTCGGTAAGGGCATGGACATGACCTTCGAGGAGATCCCGGAGGACCTTTGGGACGACTGGGTCTGGCTGGTTTCCCCTCCCGGGCTGATGCGGGCCGTGGAGGAGGACACCCAGCCGCTGCTCAACAGCCCTTACCAGCTCACCTCCACTTATACAGTGAACCTGCCCAAGGTGGTGCTCTTCCACATGTCCTGGAGCTGCGCCGTCGACGCGGACGGCGAGGGGGAGATGGGCTCGGACAACCTCCATGTCCCGGTGCAGATGGACCTGGATACCGCCCTGAAGGGGCTGCTCTTCCTTCTCAGGAACTACCCTCTGGTCCTCCGCTGGAAACTGGACGCCGATCAGAGGGGCGCGCTCGCTCCCAACCTCTGGGACGACGTCCAGGAACCGCCGGAGCTGCTGTGGCACATCCCCCAGGAGCTGGAAGGTCGGACGCTGGACCTGGAGAGCATCGCCATCGAGTTCTTCAACCCCTTCGTGCCCGCCCTGCGCTTGGCAGGTGTGCATCGCTCGGTCATCGGGGTCATCTCCCCGATGAAGAGCCTGGACCTGGCCGTATCATCCCTGATCCCGGGGGTGGAGAGCGACTGGCGGGAGGCGATGAGAATGGCCATCAGCGAGCTGGAGCGGCGCGGGCTCATAGAATCGGCCGAGGACGGGCGCCGGCGCTTTACGGACCGCGGAAAGCGTATGGTCGTGACCGAGCCGCTCTCCGACTGTCTGAGCTGCAGATGCCGCATCGAGGAGGTCATGGAGTATGAGATGGGCGGCGAGGACGACTGAGCGGCGTTCTGCTGTCGTTCACCCTGTTCGAATGGCATATTGCCAACTAATCGAGCCTGTGGGTTCACAATCATTGGGAATATTTTGATTCCCGGGACGATTCGCATGCCAAGCTTTATCAGGGGATAGAATATTTGCCGCTTGGGTCAGCAGATGAAGCTGTGGGATTTCGGCAGAGTCAAGGACGGCAAGGTGAAGATAGGCGAGAAGATCCGCAGGCGCTTGGGCCTGGAGGACGGAAGCCAGGTCTATTCCACCCTCTTCCGCTACGAGCAGAACGGCTCCCGCGGGCATGAGATGGTCCTTTCCACCTTCGGACCGGAGAACTATCGCGAGCTGTGCAACCTGACCTTCTACATGATCGACGCCCCGGGGGCCTGCTCCCAGGCGGCCAAGTTCCTGGCCGATAGGAACGTGGACATCCTTAACTCGGTGTCGGTCAGCATGACCTGCGGCATCTCCATGGTCTGGAAGATGCTGGTGGACCTCTCGTATTACGGGGACTCGACCCAGCTCATGGAGGACTTCGCCTCTTTGAGACGAACCAGCCCCGCGGCCCTGTCCAAGGTCGAGGGCCTGGAGATAAATCACTCCCACATCAGCGACCGCTACACCAAGGGCATGACCGGGCCTACCAGCGGAAGGATAAAGGTCAAGCCGCTGCGCAAGGTCGCCAGGTCGCCTTCGCTCATCAGCGACGGCAACTTCGCCATCCCCAAGGACTACCTGGACCACCTGGATGACGTCAAGGACGGCACCCCGGTGATGATGGTGGGGGACGTGGACTCCTGGGTGCTGTCCATGTCCTTCCTTCCCGAGGATTGCCGGCTGGCGGAGATCTCCTTCGAGATCCCGGACAAACCCGGAGCCATCTTCAAGGCCACCGAGGCCCTGGCCGCTCAGGACGTCAATCTGCTGGCGGTGCAGTCCAGAGTGGTCGTCTACGGCCAGAGGATGGCCCTGGACCTGGTCGCCGACCTGCGTAAGGCCGGGGACCTGGACCAGGTGGTCGCCAAGGCCTTGGGCTCCCTGGGCGGGGAGTTCAAGCTCCGCAGCAAGGGGCCGGTGACCTTCTGAGGTCTGCCAGATGCTCGTAGGCCGCAGGGTGCTGGTCAAGGGCGAGGTGGACTCCACCAACAACATCGCCAAGGCGCTGGCCATCGAGGGAGAGCCGGAGGGCACCGTGGTCACCGCCTCGAGGCAGAGCGGGGGAAAAGGCCGCACTGGACGAAGCTGGGAGTCGCCGGAGGGAGGCCTTTACCTATCGATCGTCCTGAGGCCGGAACTGCCGGCCCAGGACCTTACGCTCCTGACCGTTCTATCCTGCCTACCGGTGGCCCAGGCGATCGAGGAGGTGTGCCGGGTGGTTCCGCGCATAAAGTGGCCGAACGACGTGCGCGTGGACGGCAGGAAGGTGGCCGGCATCCTTGCCGAGGTGTGCTACCGGGGCGGGGAGCCGCGCTTCATGGTCCTGGGCATTGGAATAAATCTCAACACCGAGCCCTCCGCGCTAAACGCACCGGAGGCGGCGACCCTGAAGGGCGTCTGCGGCAAGGAGATCGACCAGGAGCATTTCATGAACGTCCTGCTCTTCAGGCTGGACGAGTTCTACGGCAAGTTCCGGAAGGGGGACCGGGACCTCGGTGTCTACACCAGATACTCCGAGTCCCTCGGCCAGGACATCGAGGTTCGCCTGGGGGACCAGAAGGTGCGGGGGCGGGGCATGCACCTGGACCCGGACGGAGCGTTGGTCTTCCGTTCTGAGGATGGGATGATATATCGCGCCACGTCGGTTCACGACGTGGTTCCCTTGGACCGGGGTCAGGTGAGGTTCGACAGCAAGTAACGTTCATTAATCATGAGCACGCATAATGAGGGGAACAACATGGGCGAGGACAAGGTCAAGGAACTCCGGGAGATGAAGAAGAGGTCCCGAGCTGGGGGAGGAGCGGAGAGGGTCGAGGCGCACCGCATGCAGGGCAAGATGACCGCCCGCGAACGGGTGGACGCCCTGCTCGATCCGGGTTCGTTCTCCGAACTGGACACCTTCGTTTCCCATCAGGCCTACCACTTCGGCATGGAGAAGCAGAAGGTGCCCGGGGACGGCGTGGTGACCGGACGGGGAACCATAGATGGAAGGCAGGTGTTCGTCTACGCCCAGGACTTCACCGTCTTCGCCGGTTCCGTCGGTCGTATGCATGCCAAGAAGATCTGCAAGGTCATCGACCTGGCGGTCAAGACCGGTTGTCCCATCATTGCGCTCTATGATTCCGGCGGAGCGCGCCTTCAGGAGGGCGTAGATTCGCTGGCAGGCTACGGAGAGGTCATGTTCCGCCACTCCCTGGCCTCCGGGCTCATCCCGCAGATAGCCATGGTCATGGGCCCCTGCGCCGGCTCCGGGGTGTACGCCCCCATGCTCAGCGATTTCGTGTTCATGGTCAAGGACAAGTCGTTCATGTTCATGGTCGGGCCTGACGTCATCAAGGCCGTGCAGAACGAGACGGTCACCTTCGAGGAGCTGGGCGGGGCCAGCGTCCACGCTTCCCGCTCCGGCTCCGCCCACTTCGTGGCCGAGGACGACCTGGACTGCATCAAGCAGGTCAAGAAGCTGATGTCCTATCTTCCTTCGAACAACCTGGAGCAGCCCCCCAAGAAGCCCATGGGCGATGACCCCGAGAGAAGGGAGGATTCCCTGGACACCATCATTCCAGAGGACCCCATGAAGCCCTACGACATGAAAGAGGTCATCCGGAAGGTGGTGGACAAGGGCGAGGTGTTCGAGGTGCAGGAGCAGTTCGCCCGCAACATGATCACCGCCTTCGCCCGGATGGACGGAGGTCCGGTGGGCATCGTGGCCAACCAGCCGATGGCCTTGGCGGGAACGCTGGACGCCAGCTCTTCGTTGAAGGCCGCCCGCTTCGTTCGCTTCTGTGATTCGTTCAACATCCCGGTGGTCACCCTGGTGGACGTTCCGGGCTACATGCCCAGCGTGGAGCAGGAGAACGGCTCGCTGCTTCGGGACTCCACCAAGCTCCTGTACGCTTTCGCGGAGGCCAGCGTCCCCAAGGTCACCTTGGTCACCAGAAAGGCCATAGGCGGCGCCTACTGCGTCATGGGCTCCAAGGCCCTGCGTTCCGATGTGAACCTGGCCTGGCCGACGGCGGAGATAGCCATCGTCGGGCCGGAGGGGGCGATCAACATCGTGTTCAAGCAGGACCTGATCATGGCCGACGATCCCCAGGAGAAGAGGGACGTGCTCATCTCGGAGTACCGCAAGCTGTACGCCTCGGCCTTCTTCTCGGCCGAGCGCGGTTACCTGGACGACATCATCGAACCGAACAACACCCGGATGAGGATAATCGAGGCGTTGGAGATGCTGGACCGCAAGCGCGAGGCCCGCCCGGCCAAGAAGCACGGCAACATGCCGCTCTGAGGTGCCCTGATGAAGATCAAGATCATGGACACCGTGCTGAGGGACGCGCACCAGTCGTTGCTGGCCACGCGCATGCGCACCGAGGACATGCTGCCCGCCGCGGCCATGCTGGACGAGATCGGCTACTGGTCGGTGGAGATGTGGGGCGGGGCGACCTTCGATACCTGCCTCCGCTTCCTGCGCGAAGACCCCTGGGAGCGCATCTCGAAGCTCAAGAAGGAGATGCCCAACACACCCTTCCAGATGCTCCTCCGCGGACAGAACGTGGTCGGCTACCGCCACTATTCGGACGACATCCTGGACAAGTTCGTCAAGAACGCCTGCCGCCGCGGCATCGACGTCTTCCGCATCTTCGACGCGCTCAACGACCACCGCAACATGCAGATGGCCATGCGCTCGGTCAAGAAGTACGGCGGGGTGGTCGAGGCGTCCATATCCTACACCATATCGCCGGTGCACACCATTGACGGTTACATCAAGTTCGCCCGCAAGCTGCAGGACATGGGCGCCGATACGATCTGCATCAAGGACATGGCCGGCATGCTGGCCCCGATGGACGCGTACGAACTGGTCAAGCAGCTCCGGGAGGACATCGGTTTGCCGGTGCATGTGCACTGCCACGCCACCTCGGGCATGGTCATGTCAACGTACACGAAGGCCATAGAGGCCGGGGCGGAGATCGTGGACACCGCCATCTCCAGCATGTCCCTGAGCACCTCGCAGCCGCCGACCGAGGCGGTCGTCGCCATGCTCCGGGGGACGGAGTTCGACACCGGCCTGGACCTGAAGAAGCTCACCGCCATATCCGATTACTTCGATTCCGTGCGCAGGAAGTACCACGCCTTCGAGAGCGGCTTCACCGGCATAGACACCAACGTTCTGGTGTACCAGATCCCCGGCGGGATGATATCCAACCTCATATCCCAGCTGAGGGAGGCCAAGAAGGAGGACCGCCTGGCGGACGTGTACGATGAGGTCCCCCGGGTCAAGGCGGACCTGGGCCACGTTCCGCTGGTCACCCCGACGTCCCAGATAGTTGGGACCCAGGCCGTCCTGAACGTCATCACTGGCGAACGCTACAAGATGGTGACCAACGAGACCAAGAACTTGGTACGCGGACTGTACGGAAAGACCCCGGCGGACATCGACCCGGCCATCCGCAAGAAGATCATCGGGGACGAGAAGCCCATAACCGTGCGTCCCGCGGACCTCCTGGAGCCGGAGTTCGAGAAGCTGTGTAAGGAGATCGAGGAGTACGCCTGCAAGGAGAACATGACCTGCTCGGAGGAGGACGTGCTTTCCTACGCCCTCTTCCCGCAGGTGGCGCTGGACTACTTCAAGTACCGCCAGATGATGGAAAAGGGCGTGAACTACCGTGGCCTGGCGGCGGTCGCCGTACTGTACATGCGCTCCACCGAGAAGCACGCCTCCTCGAAAGGACAGGGAGGGAACATCGACGCCTGGAAGTGCGCGGCGATCAACGAGGCGGTGGGGCGAGGGGGGTGGCCGCTGTGAAGCTGCGCATGACCGTCAACGGCCAGGAGTACGAGGTCGTCGTGGAGAAGAACGGCGGCGATTATCGGGTGGCCATAGGAGACCATGTCTTCAAGTGCATATTCAAGGACGACAAGGTACTGGTGAACGGCGAGGTCGCCCCGATAATCGTCGAGGGCGACCTGGAGGAGGGAGCCAAGGTCGCATGCGGCGACAGCGTCATGGAGCTCAAGCTCCAGCAGGTGCGGGAGATCGAGCACATCGCCCTGGAGGAGTCGGAGGACGGCGGAAGGTCGGAGAGCTCGTCCGGAGCGGTCCTCTCGCCGATGCCCGGCAAGATCATGTCCGTGAAGGTGAAGGTCGGCGACATGGTTAACGCCAACCAGGTGGTCTGCGTCCTGGAGGCCATGAAGATGGAGAACGAGGTGCAGACCGAGGCGGCCGGCAAGGTCAAGGAGGTCAAGGTCAAGGCCGGGGAGATGGTGGAGGGCGGGCAGATCCTGATCGTGGTCGAACCCTAGAAGTCCAGCGATGCGGCCGACTCGGTCATCTCCGCTCTCATGGCCCCGGGCGAGCAGATGGTGACGCAGGCCCTGGAGCCGATCAGCAGTTCCTCCGCGGCCCTGGCCACCTGCTCGGCGGTGACCGCGTTTATCTCCGCCAGCTGCTCCTCGATGCTCATCACCTTACCTTTTTCAAGGAACTGCATCAGGTGAGCGGTCATGTTCTGGTCCGGACGGCAGGCGTTGCGCAGCAGCGAGCCCTTGAGGCCGTTCTTGGCCTTCTCCAGCTCCCCCTCGTTCAGCCCCTCCTTCTTGAAACGGGAGAGCTCCTGGCCGAAGGTGTCGAAGAGACGCGGCACCTGCTCCGTGGACGTCGAGCAGTAGGTCATCAGCGCCCCGCAGTCCTGGAAGGTCAGGGGATACATGCTTATGGAGTAGACCAGCCCCTCCACCTCCCTTATGCGGTGGTTGAGACGGGAGGATGTCCCACCGCAGAGCACCGTGGTCAGCACCCCCTGGGCCATGGACATCTTGTCCGATGCGGCGTATCCGGGGACGCCGATGCCGATGTAGGCGCGGTCGGATCCCTTCTCGAAGAAGTTCACCCCGGTGCGCATCTCTGGCCTTCGCCGTCTCTTCGGCGCGGCCTCTCCGCCGATCGCATCGAAGCGCCCGGCCCATTCCAGCACCCTGGAATGATCGACGTTGCCCACGGCGCAGACCACCACGTGCGGGGGATGATAGTGCGTTCCATGATAATCCAGAAGGAACTCGGAATCGAAACCGTCCAGGCTCTCCGGAGTACCCAATATGGAGCGGGAGAGAGGATTGCCGCGGAACATGGACTCGGACATCCGGGTGCGCAGGTGCGCGGCCGGGTCGTTCATGCGCATGCCGATCTCCTGCTTCACGATGTTGCGCTCCAGGTCCACCAGCTCAGGGTCCATGCGTGGATTCAGGAAAACGTCCGAGAGCAGTTCCTCGGCGACGTTCAACGACTCATCTATGGTGAAGGCGTAGAAGCAGGTGTGCTCGTGAGTGGTGTAGGCGTTCAGATAGCCGCCGGAGGCCTCGATGCCCTCGTTGATCTCTCGGTAGTCCCTGGTCCTCGTCCCGCGGAACAGCATATGCTCCAGAAAATGCGAGACCCCGCTCTCCCTCTTCCGTTCGTCACGAGAGCCGACCGTGGCCGCAACGGACAGGGCCACGGTATGGACGTAGGGCAGGCTCTCCACTATGACCTTGATGCCGCCGGGGGTGCTTCCGACCTTGATGTTCTGGTCCACCCTTCGGCCGTTTCCGGACCGTTCCATGAACGGGATATACGTACCCTTGATGATAGGTATTCGCCCTCAGGCCTTGTCCGGCCTCTGGGACCTCCTCTGTTCCTTCCTCTCCTTCCGGCGGCGCAGCCAGCGATAAAGATCGGACTCGTAGCCGTTCTCGTGGCCGCACTGCGGGCACTTCTCGTAGCGTACGTCCACGGCGTTCCAGCCCCGGGTGCGCTGGGGGAACTGGTGGCCGCATCTCTCGCAAGAACGGACCGTTCTCATTTCTTGGACACCGGTTTCTTGTTGAGGTAATCCTTCAAACCATCGAGGTCCAGGCGCAGCATGACCATGTCGCCCACGGTCTTCACGTCCTTGGTCAGGATGGTTATCTGCGAGGCCGGCGCCAGCCCCTTCTGCAGGTCCAAGGTCTGCTTGGCGGCCTTGTCCAGCTTTATTCCGAGCTTGCCTATCTCCCAGCCCCGGCCGGCGTCGAAGTGGAGGTTGTCCATGAACCCCACCTGCTTCCCGTCCTGGCCGACGACCTTCTTGTTCAGCAGGGCCCCGGCGGTCACCGGCACCTTCTTTTCGTCCACCACGACCTCCTTGACCTGGTCCATCTTTACCGCCAGGGTCACCGTGTCGCTGACCGAGGAGACCTGCGGCGTGGCCACGTATATCTTCTGGGACCCTATGGCCTTCTTCTTCATCGCCAAGGCGGCCTCGTTCCCCTTCCGCACGCTTATCCTTATCGCAGGCACCTTCCAGTTGTCCGTATCGACCGCGACCCCGTCCACAGTGCCGATGATGATGGCGTCGGAGCTGATGACCTCCTTTCCCATGATGTCCTCTAGTCCTGACATGTTGTCCCTGGCGATGAACTCCCTAGAACTGTATTAATCCTATCGGCCTGAATAACTTTTTCTAAGCTGATAAGGGGCGGCGCAGCTTCAAATACCTGGGCCGTCCGTGCTTTAGCAGAGTGCGAAGGGCATGGAAGCTAGCAAGGATGATAAGATCAAGGTCCTGGTCCTTGATGATGAGGCCGATTTCCTGGAGCTCTGCCAGGAGTTCTTCGGCCGGGAGGAGGGGCTGGACGTGGACCTGGTGTCCTCGCCCACCAAGGCCCTGGACATGCTGGGATCCGACGATTACCAGGTCATCGTCTCCGACCACAACCTGCCGGGAATGGACGGCCTGCAGTTCATGCGGGCGATGCGCTCCCTGAGGAAGATACCGTTCATCCTGATCACCGGCCACGGCCGGGAAGGATTGGCCATAGACGCCCTGCGCAACGGGGCGGACTTCTACATGGAGAAGGCTGGAAGCCCCAAGGGGATGTTCGAGCAGCTCGTGCGGGCCATCAGGACCGTGGGCTCTTCCGCCCGCAGCGTGTCGGAATGCCTGCCCGACCCTTTCCAGGTCTTCAGCGCCGGAGGCACGCTGCTCATAAGCAACGGCGGGGAACGGGTCCTGGCCGCGGCCAGTCGTTAGAACGCCACGGTCCGGCTCTGCTGTCTCATGTACTGGGCCAGATACATGTCCGTGCCGCTGCCGAGCCCGGTGGAGCCGCTTCCCTTCCAGCCGCCGAAGGGCTGCGCCCCGACCATCGCCCCGGTCGTCGCCCCCCGCGCCCGGTTGGCGTAGCTGACCCCGGCCTCGATGTTCTCGAAGAAGTACTTCACCTCGTCCTCGTCCTCCGAATAGATGCCGGAGGTGAGCCCGTATTCCACGTCGTTCGCCCTCCGTACCGCGTCCTTCAGGTCGGTGAAGCGCTGCACGCACAGTATTGGCAGGAAAAGCTCGTTCTTCATCAGGAAGTGGTCCTCCGGAAGCCCGGTCGCGATGGTCGGTGTGGCGTAGAACCCCTTTGACAGACGCCCCCTCATCGCCTCTCCGCCGGCGTGCACCACTCCGTCGATGCGGGCCCGCTGCGAATGCGCCAGATAATCGTCCAAGGCCTTCTGGTGGATCACCGGCCCGGTGAAGGTGACCTTCTCCCTCGGATCGCCCACCCGCAACCGGGACAGGTGCTTCATCAGGTAGATCATGAACTCGTCGTACACCAGTTCGTGGACGTAGGCCCGGGAGCACGCGCTGCACTTCTGCCCCGAATAACCGAAGGCGGAGCTGGCGATGCCGGCGATCGCCCGGGCCAGGTCGGCCTTGTCGGTGACGATGGCGGGATTCTTTCCCCCCAGCTCGGTTATGACCGGTATGGGATAACGTCGCAGGGATGAGCTCAAAAGCCCATAACCCACCTCCTTGGAGCCGGTGAAGGCGATCCCGTCTACCTTGTCGCTGCCGACCAGCGCCTCCCCGGCGACGGACCCGCTGCCCGAGAGCAGGTTTATCACGCCCGGCGGCACGCCGGCCCTTTCGTACACGTCGTAGAGCATGTGCACCGCCAGCGGCGCCGGCGTCGATGGCTTGAGAACGGCGGTGTTGCCGGTGATGATGGCCGCGGTCAGCATCCCCGCCGAGATGGCGATAGGGAAGTTGAACGGACATATCACCGCCCATACCCCATAGGGTCGCATCACGCTCATCGGCCTCTCGTCCGGGTAGGCCGGTTGGGTGTTCTCGCGGAAGCCCCGGCGCGCCTCCATTCGCTCCGTGTAGAACGAAATGAAGTCCACCGCCTCATCCACCTCCCCCACCGCCTCATAACGGTTCTTACCATTGTCTATGGTGATCGCCGCGGCGATCTCGAACAGCTCGCGGCGCATGATCTCCGCGGCCTTGCGGAATATCACCAGGCGCTTGTCCAGGTCCATGACCGACCAGGTCTGGAACGCCCGGCGGGCGGAGGAGATGGCCAGGCTGGCCTCCTTCTTTCCGCCCAGCGAGAAATCGCCCACCACCATCTCGGAATCGATGGGGCTGGCGTCGGTGAAGTGCTTACCGGTGCTCACCGGCCGGCCGTCTATCACGCACTCGTACGACGTCCTTACCTCCAATGACTGGACGAACCTCTCCACCGCCCTCTCGTACCGGGTGTGGAAGGAAACCTCCTCTCCCGCCTTGACCATGCTCTCATAGGTGTTCAGGTTCCTGAAGCCCATTCCCGCGCCCCCATCGGTCAATAGGGCCGATGATGATAATAAGGCATCGAATCGGCCCTTCGCGCGATGACCCTGAAAACCGCACAAATTTATATCGTAGGCAACCCGATGGCCCATGTCGTTCTAAGGAGTTGTTCACCTGTCGCCCGAGCTACACCACACGACCGCCGAGGAGGTCCTGGAACTGGTCCGATCGAAGCGCCTAGCCCTGCTCTCCGAGGTCATCGCCATGCCAGGGGACGCGGTGGCCGGGGTGCGCCGAGAGCTGACCGGGCACCTATCGGCCAAGGACCTCTGGAAGGTGGACCTGGGCGTTTGCCTGGACCTGGTGGACCGGGACCTGGCCAAGAAGGCTGGGGTGGAGCCGATGGCGGTCCGGGAAAGGAGGACCTGGGAACAGGCAGGACTGCTGGCCCCTATCGACGTAATACCGTCCGACGGCGCCTACGCTTTGCTGTTGGTGTTGCGCGAGGCCTTGGCCTGCTCCATGCTGAGGTTCTGCCTAGAGGCCGTTCCGGGAAATGAGGAACGCCAGCTGCCTGGTACAGACCTTAGGGAGGGAGTGCTGCGCGGCCTGGTCTTCGATCTGGACAAGGGATGGAGCGCGGTGGGTTCCGAGGCCAGGCCGGAGATCGAGGGAGATGCCTCATTGAGCTCGTATCGATCGGCCAGGCGCGGCCTCTGCCGCGACCTCGGGGTTTCCTCGGCCCAGTTACCGCTGGGAATGAGCACCGACGATCCCGCCGTGGCCTTGGGCGAGGTCCTCATGGGGGCACCGGTCTCCCTGGACGGTTTTAGGTTCGATGAACTTGCCCAGGAGTTCCTGTTCCACACCCTGCGCGACATGCTCGGTGGATGCCTGGTCACCGCTGGGGATATGGGCACGGAGATCGAGCGCCGGAGATGGCTGAGCGGGCTGCCGCACCGGTACGGTCCGCCCGCGCCGGCTGCGGCGAGCAATTCCGCGGTCATCGGCCTGGGGTTCCTTGGCGCTAGGCTTCTCTCCGCCTTGGCCATCACTTCCGTCAAGGCGGCCATGTCCCGGCGCGGCGACGCCCGCCTGGAATATCCGGAGACCGCTTATTCCCTGCCCTGCATCATGGGTTGGGACGGG
The DNA here is from genome assembly GCA_040768245.1 of Methanomassiliicoccales archaeon. Classification (GTDB taxonomy): domain Archaea; phylum Thermoplasmatota; class Thermoplasmata; order Methanomassiliicoccales; family UBA472; genus UBA472. The sequence continues at coordinate 22,543 of JAXGNA010000006.1, forward strand.
GAGGAGGTGGCCAGCCTGGGCGCTTTGCTGGAGGTGCTCGAGAGAAGCTCCACGCTCCCTTCCGGAAGGGGTCTGGCGGAAGCCCTGGTGGCCGGACGAACGGCCATGATCGCCTCCGAGGCCCTGGAGGCGCTGCGTTATATGGATGGCGACCCGCACGCCGGAACGCCGACCGTGGGCTTCGTCCCGGACAAGGTGCTGCGGGAGCTCGGATTGGCCTTGGTCGACGACACCATCCCCGGGGCGGCGGTGATCATGGGCATCCCCCAGGACCGCCGGCAGCTGGTCTCCACGGTACGTGAGCTGCAGGCGCGGGGCATGCTGATCATGGCCGCGGACGAGGTGGTGAAGGTGCTGCGGGAGAACGAGGTGCAGATGGGGCTGGGCATGATGCTCTACCCCTTGGGCAACTTCACGCAGCTGGTCCATTCGCTCGACTTCGTGGTGCGGGCCGCCCTTTCCTTCGGCGGAGTGCAGAAGGGCGATTCGGAACGCCTCTCGGCGTATCTGGCCAAGAGGCCGAAGGCCTTCGTCCTGCACTATGGCCCGCTGGACGCCAGCCGAGCGTCGCTGGCCCTGGCCGCGCTCCTTCATCATGTCCCGATAGTCACCGATCAGCTGGTCGAGGGGGTCCCTGACCTGCTCATCCACAAGGAGCCAGCGGACATGCTGCAGGGCGGACTGGAATCCCGGGACATCCGGACGGCCGTGACGCTGGTGGACATCCCGGTGCCCTTCGGCCCAGCCTTCGAGGGCGAGACGGTCAGAAGGCCGGACACCTACTTCGAGGCCGGGGGCGGAAGAACGCCATCCTTCGAGCTACTGAAGATGCGCCCGGAGGAGCAGGTGAAGGACGGTGCGATAACCGTCATCGGTCCGGACGTGGACCGCCTTCCTGAGGGTTCGCAATCCCCCTTGGCGATACTTGTTGACGTTTTCGGCAAGCGCATGCAGGAGGACTTCGAGTCGGTCATGGAGCGCCGCATCCATCTCTACCTGAACTTCGCCGAAGGCGTATGGCACACCGGACAGCGTAACATGAACTGGCTGCGCCTGAGCAAGAAGGCCTTCCGGGCGGGTTTCCGCCTGGAGCATCTGGGAAGGATATTGGTGACCAAGCTCAAGGAGGAGTTCGGGAACATCGTCTCCCGGGTGCAGGTGACCATCGTCACCGATGAGAATGATCTTAAAGCCAGGATACCGGAGGCGCTCGCCGCCTATCAACAGCGCGAGGAACGGATGGCCGGCCTCACCGACGAGAGCGTGGACACGTTCTACTCATGCCTGATGTGCCAGTCCTTCGCCCCGGACCACATCTGCGTGATCACCCCGGAGCGTCTCGGCCTGTGCGGGGCGATCAACTGGCTGGACGCCAAGACCGGGAAGGAGATCGTGCCGTCCGGACCCAATCAGCCTATCGCCAAGGGCGAGGTCGAGGATATCGGGAAAGGTTCCTGGAAAGGGGTGAACGAGGCGGTGGCCGCCCTCACCCGAGGGAAGATAACCAGGTTCTGCGCCTACAGCATGATGGAGGACCCCATGACCTCCTGTGGGTGCTTCGAGGTCATCGTGGCCATGAGCCCGGACATGCAGTCCGTGGTGGTGGTGAACCGCGAGTTCGCGGAGATGACCCCGGTGGGCATGAAGTTCTCCACCTTGGCCGGGAGCATCGGCGGCGGAAAGCAGACCCCCGGGTTCATCGGCGTTGGACGGAAGTATCTGGTCAGCCGAAAGTTCATCTCCGGGGACGGTGGCTTTCTGCGCATCTCCTGGATGCCTTCGTCGCTCAAGGAGAGCATGAGGGAAGAGCTTATTAATAGGGCCAGGGAATTGGGAACGCCAGACTTCCTGGACAAGGTGGCCGACGAGACCGTGGTCACCGACGCCGAGGGTCTGATGCAATGGATGATCAAGGTGGGCCACCCCGCCCTGGGGATGCCCCCGTTGCTTTGAGGTGTGAAGATGGAAGTGCCGGTGCCGAAGGAGAAATGGACGGGTTCGATCGGAGAGATGGAGCTTGGGGCCACCCCGGAGAAGGGAGGGTCCCGCAGCCCCCTGCGCCTTGGTGGCAACAAGGGGTTGCCGTTCCTGTCCTTCGAGGACCCGGCCAAGCGCACGGTCGCCCTGGCCGGGTTCGTCGCCGATTCCCTGGAGGATGTTCCGCTGCCGGTGAGGAAGGCCTTTGGCGAGGCGGTGAACGACCCGGTACGTTGGGCCGTGGCCTGGAAGGAGAAGGGCGCGGACCTCATCTGCCTGCATCTCACCTCGACCAACCCGGAGGAGAGGGACGCCTCGCCGGAGGAGGCCGCAGATACCGTCATGGCCGTGATGAAGGCCATCGAGCTGCCGCTCATCGTCTACGGCAGCGGACACCCGGAGAAGGACGCCAAGGTCCTGGAGAAGGTGGGCGAGGCGGCCAAGGGCGAACGATTGCTGTTGGGGCAGGCGGAAGAGGGGGGCTACAAGTCCATCGCCGCGGCGGCCATGGCCAACGGGCACGCGGTGATCGGCTTCTCCAATCTGGACATCAACCTGGCCAAGCAGATAGTGATATTGCTGACCGATTACGGCGTGGGACGAGGGGACGTGATGATCGACCCGTTGATGGCCGCCCTGGGCATGGGGCTGGAATATTCGTACTCGGTCAACGAACGCATCCGGATCTCCGCGCTGTCCGGGGACGCCATGCTCCAGGTGCCAATGATATGCGACTGCGTCTCTGCCTGGAAGGCCCGTGAGGCCTCGGACGAGGTGCCGAACGCCGGGGATACGTTGGAGAGAGGCATCTGGTGGGAGAGCACCACCGCCCTGGCCGCGCTGCTCTCCGGAGCGGACATCCTGGTGCTCGGGCACCCGGAGGCCATGATGATCGCCCGGGACGCCGTGAAGGGTTTCAGGGGTGAGGCCTGATGGCCACCGCGATCGAGATATTCAAGCACCTCCCCAAGAAGAACTGCGGGGACTGCAAGTTCCCGACGTGCTTGGCGTTCGCCATGCAGCTGGCCAACAACAAGGCGAAACTTGATGACTGCCCGCACCTGAGCGAAGCGGGGAGGAACGCCCTGGCCAGCTCCTCCGCGCCTCCCATCCGCCTGATCAGGATCGGCTCCGGTAAGAGCGTCGTGGACATGGGCGACGAGACGGAGCTGTACCGTCACGACAAGCGCTTCTTCCACCCGGCGGCCTTCGCCCTGCGCATCTCGGACGACCTCAACGAGGACGAGCTGCACAAACGGCTGTCCTACCTGAGGTCGCTGAGGTTCGAGCGGGTGGGCCAGGTGCTTAAAATGGACCTCCTGGAACTGGAATGTCGCTCCGGGAACGCCGAGAACTTCGCTTCCTTCGTGAAAAAGGTGGCCTCGGAGACCGAACTGCCCCTGGTGCTCCGCGCGGGGGACGCGGGAGTGCTGTCCGCTGCCGCCAGCCTGGTGAAGGACCGCCGCCCCCTGCTTCACGGGGCGGAGGCGAACGTCAAGGAGATGTGCGCCGTAGCCAAGAGCCTGGCCCTACCCCTCGTCGTGGGCGCGGACGACCTGAACGCTTTGGCCGATGCGGTCGAGACGGCCCGTAAGGAAGGTGTGGAGGACATCGTCCTGGACCCGAGGCCGACCGACCTGAAGGAGCTCCTGGAGCGGTGCACCATCATCAGGCGCAGCGCCATACGCAAAACGTACCGCGGGCTCGGCTATCCCATCTACCTTTCCATCCCGGCCGGGCGCGACGGGATGCTCATGGCCTCCACCGCGGTCATGAAATACGGCAGCCTGCTCTCCTTTGAGGAGCTGCCGGCCTCCAACGCCCTGCCTTTGATGGTGCTCAGGCAGAACATATACACCGACCCGCAGGTCCCCATCCAGGTGAAGCCGGACCTCTATCCCGTGAACAATCCCGGTCCGGAGGCGCCGCTGCTTTTCACCACCAACTTCTCGCTGACCTTCTTCACGGTCATGTCCGATCTGGAGAAGAGCAAGGTGCCGGTGTGGCTGCAAGTGGTGGATACCGAGGGGCTTTCCGTCCTGACCGCATATTCGGCAGGCAAGCTTACCGCGGAATCGGTCAAGAACGCTTTGCAGGCCACCGGTGCCATGGAGAGGTCGAAGATGGGCGTGCTGGTGATCCCGGGAATGGTGGCCAGGATGGCCGTCAAGCTCAACGAGGCCACGGGTCTGGAGATCGTGGTCGGCCCCAAGGAGTCCTCCGGGCTGCCGAAGTTCCTGAAATCCTAAAAGAACGCTTCCGCCAAAAGGCATCTGGAAAGCATTATCATCCGCCAGGGAGTTGCGTTCCCAACATCCAAGGTGGAATCGGATGCAACAAGGACCTTACGACCCGAACCAGCCTGGCCAAAGACAGTATCAAGGCCAGCAGCAGGGGCCGCAGCAATGGCCCCAGCAAAACCCACCCGATCAGTATCAGCAATATCCGCCTCAGCAGCAGCCGCAGTACCAGCCGCAACAATACCAGCAGTACCCGCCGCAGCAGTACTACCAGCCGCCGAAGAAGAAGCGGAACATGAAGCTAGTCGTGGCCGCCGTCGCCGTGGTGGCGATCCTCCTGATCGCCTCGATGGCGGTGCTGTTCTGGCCCGATGCCGGCGATGATGGGAGCGAGACCATAGGTTCCCAGGGAGGCGTGCTCTCCATAACCAGCGGTGCGCTCGACGGACTGCGCATCGAGGTGCCCTCCGGGGCCACCGAGGACCCGGTGAACATAGACATCACCAGCGAGGAGGTGGACGACCTTCCTGGCCTTCCTGAGGTCGGAAGCATAGTCAGCCGTCTGATAACCATCAATACCGACGGCTCGGACTCCTGGAACGTCTTCAAGATGTTCGATGACGCGCTCATGGTCACCCTTCCCTACGACCAGGACCTGGTCGATGATGAGGAAGCGGTGCGCTTCTACGTGTACGACCCGGTGAGGGACCACTTCGAACCTACCGGGTTCATATCCCAGGACCTGGAGGCGAACACCATCACCTTCCAGGCCTCCACCTTCTCGCAGTTCGTGGCCATCGAGGTAGCCATGAGCCTGCTGGAAGGAGCCGGGTCAAGCCTCTCCGTGGACACCGGGTTCCGCCCGGCGACCGATGGATGGTACATCAGCAACTACGGCTCGTACCTGGAGAGCGGAGGCCTGTGCCTGGGCATGGTCAGCTACGCCAAGTGGTATTACACCTACCAGAAGGGCACCGGAACTGGGCTCTATGAGAAGTACCGCGAGGGAGATCTGAACGAATGGAGAGATGACGCCACGGCCATCGAACTGGCCACCCGCGTGCAGATGGGCGTGCAGGGAATATGGGGGGCCATGACCGCCGAGGAGCGGGGCAACACCACCACCAAGCAGACCGGGCTGAGCATCATACATGGCATGCTCATTTCCGGAGAGCCGCAGCTGGTGGGCCTGAAGACCCGCTATAACAACGGTACCTGGGGCGCGGGCGGGCATGCCATACTCGCATACAAGTACGACAACGGCCGCTTCTACATGTACGACCCGAACGAGCCGGGGACCGACCCGAGCAGCAACCAGCAGCAGATGCCCTTCAACTACACCACCGGATTCTCCAGGATATACGAGTCCGGGCTCAATGTGCTGCACCCGCTGCAGTTCAACGTCTTCTATCACGCCGGAGCGAAGGTGTTCAGCCCCCTGAACGCGTACAAAGGCCTGTACGACAAGGCCGAGACCGGCTTCGATGACGACGCGGTGTTCCCGGACATCGAGCTGACCGACTCGACCACGATGGTCCTCGGGGAGACCCCGGTCGATACCGACGCGGACGGGATACGTGATACGACGGAGGCTAAGTGCAGGATCACCGGCACCTTCACCGGAGGGCAGGAGCCCGTCCTGAAGACCCTGGTGTTCGTGGGCAGCAAGAAGTTCCAGGCCACCATTGACGACGGAGTCTTCGAGGTGGAGGTCCCGCTGAAGCAGGGGGTGAACGACGTGGTCATATTGGCCACCGACCGTGACACCTTCAGTAACTGGGCCGGGTTCTATCGTACGGAGATAAAGAGCACCGCGGCCATGGGCGCGCTCACCATCACCATGAGCTGGGGCGAAGACAACAGCGATGTCGACCTGCATGTGCTCGAGCCGTACGGAAGGCACATCTACTACAGCAACAAGGGCTACTACACCAACGGACCGTACCTGGACTTCGACAACACCTATGGCTACGGACCGGAGCACTACTACGCCACCGACGACATGGTGATGTATGATCAGTGGGGAACGCAGATGTCCAGCGATATCTACGGAACGTACCAGATCGCCGTGCACTACTACGCGGACCACGACGACAACGACGAGGAGGACCAGCCGATGACCTGGACCGTCACCATATCCTACCTGGTGATCGTGATAGAGGCTACCGGGCAGGAGGTCTGGGAGGAGGTCACCTATACCGGCTACCTAGGTAGTGCAGGCGGCTCCGGAAGCGCCGCCAGCTTCGGTTCGGGCGGCGGATGGTCGGAGGTCATGACCTTCGAGTGCTACGAGCCGAACCCGGATGACTACACCATACCGGACCCGGAGGACGTGACCTTCCAGTAAACCCTTTCCAAACCTTTCCTTTTTCTTGCAAGCATTATTAATCGCCTCCGGGGATTCCCTGTCGTGAAGAGGTTCACGGCGTGCCTGGTCCTGTTGATCCTGTTATCAGCCCTGCTGCCGGCGGCACAGGCCGAGGACGTTCCAGGAGCACCCCGGGACCTGAGGGCGGAGAGGGAAGGGACGCGCATCTTCATTTCGTGGGAGCCGCCGGAGGAGAACGTGACGGTCCTCCATTACAACGTCTACCGGGGGAACTCGGCCGGCGACCTGGAATTCTACGATTCCCTGGACGGCAATTTCACCGCCGGTTACGACCTGGAGGTGGTGCGCGATAGGACATACTATTACGCGGTCAGCGCCAACACCACCGCCGGGGAGGGGGCGATGAGCGAAGTGGTGATCGTTGGGGTCCCCTCGGACGAGTACCCGGTGATGGTGATGCTGGTGATCCTGACCGTGATATCGGCCACCATCATCTTCGCCTACTGGAAGGGAAGAGGTTCGGAACGAGCGCCCTGAGCTCGGAGGCCAGGGGCTCGTCCCCTTTCACCGGCGATCCGGAAGCGGAGGCGTCCCGAACGGCATCGTCATCGTGCAGTAGGAAGTGCTCCAACCCGGTGCCCTGGGCCAGCTGCTCGGCCCTAGCTTCCTTGCCCGGACGTACGCCGTTGATCAGCAGGACCTTCCTCATGACCTTCAGGTCCAGCTCGTCGGCCAGTTCCGACAGGCGCTGAGCGGTGGCCACACCCACCGCGGTGGGGTCCGAGACCAGGATGAGAAGGTCCATCTCCTTGGCCGTGCGTCGGGACAGGTGCTCCATGCCCGCCTCGTTGTCGATGATGACAAGGGAGTAGGAATCCATGAGCTGGTCCACGAACACCCGGAGCATGTTGTTCACGTAGCAATAGCACCCGGGGCCCTCCGGCCGGCCCATGGTCAGAAGGTCGTGACCGTTACCCTCGGCCAGTATCTCCCGCAGCTTGAGCTTGAGATATTCCTGCTTGCTCATGTCCCGGGGCGGCTGCCCGCCTTTGCTCAGAAGCCCCTCGCGCACCTGGCCGACCGTTCCCGGAACCTCCGTACCGAGCTTCTGCCCGAGGTTGCTGTTGGGATCGGCGTCCACCGCAAGAACCACATCCTTCTCAGAAAGTATACGCACCAGCATGGCGGCCACGGTGCTCTTGCCCACCCCGCCCTTTCCCGCGACGGCCGTAAGGAAGCTCATGCCATTCCGCCCAGGCGGTAGCGCTGCCTGATCGCCTCCACCGTTCCGGTAAGGAGCTCGAGCACCCTTTCCGCCTTCGTCTCGTCCAATCCCCCGAGGCCGCACTGCGGCGTGATCAGGGAGCGTTCCAGGACCAGGTCCAGGTCAATGCCCTTGCGGTACAGCATGTCCATGTAGTTCTCGAAACGATGTAACAAGTTACCCACGGTCTCCTTGGCGATCTGGTCCTCCATGTTCGGGATCAGTCCCCAGGCGATGGACCCGCCCCGGTCCAGGAAGGCCGAGACCTCCTTCGGGAACAAGGAAACGGTATGCGCGTAATTGTACGCGTCAAAGGACAGCAGGTCTATGGACGTGGACAGCAGCAGCGGCCAGTCGGTGTTGCCGCAGCAGTGCATCCCTTTGATGGCGTCTACGCCCTCCAGCACCTCGTCGGTCCACTCGATGACCTGGCGCTGGGATATGGAGGCGAAGGGCGTCCCGATGAGGGTGAGGGAGGGCTCGTCCAGGAAGATGATCGGCCGCTCGGATATCTCCTTCAGCTTCCTGGCCTGCCATTTGGCCTGCATGTTCAGATTGCGCCTGATTATCTCGCCGTACGCCTCATCGTAGATGGCGGCCTTTCCATTCTGATCAAGGATCTGCAGCCCGGAGCTCACCGGGCCGGTAACTTGGCCTTTGACCGCGGGGATCTTCTTCCCCTTGTACCGGTCAAGGAGCGAGTAGAGCCCCTGGAAGTGGTCCCGGTGGTGAGCGAAATGCTCCACATCGTCCGTCACCACCGCGGTGTAGAACGACTCAGGGTCGTAATCGTTCAGATCGACGGTTATCCTTTTCTTGTGCGAATCCACCTTCGCCCCGGGCAGGGTGAAGGAGAACTGCGCGTACATGTTCTCCCCGAAGCCCAGGGCGGGCAGCTGCGGCCAGTAAGGGACCTCGCTCATGCTTGCCGTTACGATTTCCAGAGCCTTCTGGGGATCCTTGTGCGGCAGGGAGCCTATCCCGGTGGCGGCGCAGTTCCAGGCCATGTCCTGGAGTTATCCTTCTCGTTATAAAATCATTTGGTGGCCCGGATGGTGATGTAGTACTGGTCCATGTAGGTCTTCCCGTTCAACTCCTCGACGGCCATGCGACCCCGGAGATCGGAAGGCAGCGAGGAGACCGTGCGCTCGATCTCCTTGGCGTCGGCGGGCTCGGCGTTCCAGGTCATGGTGGACAGGGGCAGATGACGACGGTACTCGTGAACCTCGATGAGGGCGAAGCCGGCCTTCCGCAGCATCGCCTCCCATTCCCTCCGACCGTGCTCGCGGACGTGGGAACGGTCATGCAGGAGGTCCAGATGGTTGATGGTGCTGTCGATCTCCGGATCGTCGGGAACGCTGCGGTCGTCAATGACCAGAACGCCGTCGTCCCTGAGCACCCTGGCCATCTCATTGATCGCCCTATCGAGGTCGGGGAAGTGATGAGGGGCCCGGCGGCAGGTGACCGCGTGGAACGCCTGGTCGGGAAAGGGCAAAGAGCGGACGTCACCTCTTACCCAGGAGATATTGGTCAAGGAACGTTTGGACGCCTCCTCCCTGGCCAGCTCAAGCATGCGGCGGGTAAGGTCGAATCCCACCACGGTCATCGCCGAAAGCGCCAGGCGCAAAGCCACGTGCCCCGTCCCGGTGGCGATGTCCAGGACGTTCCTTCCTGAGAGGTCCCCGCACATGCGGCCGACCCGCTCCAGGACCTCCTGGTCGGCGTGCGAAGCGCTTCCAACGTAACCCTCGGCGCGTCTCCCGAAGATCTCCTGGACCTTCTCCCCGTTCATGATACCGGATACGGCGGAAAATATTTCAACGCTGTTAGGAAAAGATTATGCTCCATTCGGTGAGATATTGGCCTATGCGGCTGATCACCGTCAACCGGGCCAAGCCCAACGCCTCGGTGGAGTTCTACGGATGCCCGATGCAATGCAAGTACTGCTCTCATACGGCCGCTTTGTTCAAGGACTACGACCTGGAAAAGGTCATCCAGGCCATGTCCGATAATGGCATCCGGAGCGTGTTCATCGGAGGGGCGGAACCGGCGCTCCATGCCAAGGAGGCGCTGGAGCTCATACGCATGCTCAACGCCCGGGGGAAGGAGATAATCCTGAAGACCACCGGTCACGACCCGGACTTCGTCGCCGCCGCCAAGCCCAGGGTCTCCCGCTTCGTCCTGGAGGTCAAGGCGCCCCTGGACGAACCGGAACTGTTGACAAGGCTCACCGCTTACGATCTGGACAAGGCCAAGGAGCAGCAGGAGAACGAACGGCGTACCCTGGAGATAATGAAAGGTGCCAAGGTCAGGGCGACCCTGCGCATCATCCCCGACCGATACACGGCGGGAACGGTCGAGAAGATCGCCCAGGACCTCAAGGGGTATGCGGACGAGCTGCAGATCACCCAGTTCATGTCCAGCCAGAACGATGTGGGCTTCGCCGGGATATTCAACCCAGGACCGGACCAGGAGACGATGATGGCTTACGGGCGAGTTGCGCGAAAGCATCTTCCCCGGGTCAAGGTCAAGGGCAACGGCTTCGAGGTCATCCTCTGATCTGCTGGATGGAAGGGAACCGTCCCAGGTCGGTATGGGGCAGGAAGGAGGCCGAGGAGAAGCGGTCGAAGAACCTTTGGTCCGTGGACAGTTCCACGTAGGTCATGGCCCGGTGCGCGGCCAGCGCCTCCTCCCTCTTCTCCTTGGACAGCAGGCAGAGCTTGGCGCCGTCCAGTGAGGCGTTGCCCAGGAAGGTGAAGCGTTCCCGCGGCAGGTCCGGCAGAAGGCCGATGGCCACCGCGTTATCGAGGTCTATGTGGTGACCGAACCCTCCGGCTATGTACACCCGCTCCAGGTCGGCGAAGCCGATCCCGGCGGTGTCCAGCAGCACCTCGGCCGCAGCGTATATTGATGCCTTGGTGCGGATGACGTTGGCGATGTCCTCCTCCGTGACCGTGATATCCCGGCGCCTCTCCACCTTGTCCATCGGGCAGCAGCTCATGCCGGTGGCCCGGATGTCATAGCCGTCCCTCTCCGCGTCCTTGGAGTAGACCAGCACGTACTCCTTTCCGAACTCCCCTTCCCGCACGCGCTCGGAAGGCTGCAGGTGCCCCTTCTTATCCAGCACCCCGCTGAGGAACATCTGCGCCAGCAGGTCTATCAGTCCGGAGCCGCAGATGCCCTTGGGACGGGTCTTGCCGATGGTGCTGTACTGCACTCCCCCGACCAAGGATACCTTCTCTATCGCCCCGTCGCCGGCGCGCATCCCGTGGCAGACCTCTCCCCCTTCGAACGCCGGACCGGCGGACGCCGAGCAGGCCAGAAGCCAATCCTGGTTGCCCAGGACCACCTCGCCGTTGGTTCCCACGTCGATCAGAAGGGCTATGCCTTCGCCCTTGGCCATTCCGCTGGTGACCACGTCCGCCGTGACGTCGCCGCCGACATAGCTGGCCCGTCCGGGCACCAGATGCACTGACGCCCGGGGGTTGATGTTCAGGCCCAGATCCCCGGCGTTGGTGCGCGGGGAAAGATTGGTCACCGGGGTGTATGGCGAGTAACGGATGCACCTGGCGTCCAGTCCCAGAAGCATATGCATCATGGTGGTGTTCCCGGCCACGCTCACCGCCATGACCTCCTCGGGGCAGACCTTCTTTCCCCTGCCCACGCAGATGTCGTCGTTGCTGCACACCCTGGCCAGCATATGGTTGATGGTGTCCACGATCATGTGCTGCAGGCGTTCCTGGCCGTGGTCCTCACCGTACATGATCCGCGCCAGCACGTCCTCGCCGTACATCAGCTGACGGTTGTAATCGGAAACCTGCGAGATCATCTCCCCGGTGCTCAGGTCCACCAGCTGCAACGCGACGGTCGTGGTACCGATGTCCACCGCCACCCCGAAGTTGCGGGATACGCAGTTCCAGGGCCTGACGTCCACCAGGATGTCACCGTCCAGGAAGACCGTCACCGTCCACTCCCCCTCGCGGATCACCTTGGGCAGTTCCCTGAGGAGAGAGAGCGGCACCTCCAATGAGCCCGGTTCATAGCCAAGCTGCTTCAGCAGGCGTTCCAGGTCGGCGTCGTTGTCCTGCAGGGTGGGCGGACGGAGCTCGGCGTACACCGCCCTCACCAAGGGGGACCTCTCCCTCAGATCGGTGCTGACCTTCCCCCCGACGATCTGCATGGGCTTGAGCTGGCTCTCCTCCGGGACGAATATGACGCAATCGCCCTTGACCTTGGAGAGGCATGCCAGTCTGTATCCGCTCGCCCATTCCTCCTCGGTTATGCGCGGAGAGACCTTGGTATCGACGTCCCCTTCCACAATCACCCGGCAGCGTCCGCAGACGCCTTTGCCGGCGCAGGCGCTGTTGACCTCCATCCCGGCGAGTATGGCGGCCTCGAGCAGACTGGTGCCTGCCGGGACGTCGATGCTGCGGCCTTTGGGATGGAAGGTTACCTGGGGGCTCATCCCAAGCGAATCCCTTCCTGCGTTAATAAATGCTCTCGAGGGCCAAGCATGAAAATGTTTTAGGGGAAGACGGCGGTCAGGAAGGACATGGAGCACGCGCACAGCCATCGCGGCGGTTCGGTCAGGATGCTGACCTACGCCCTGGTCATCACCGCCGCATTCGCCCTGGTGGAGGTGATCGGCGGAGTGCTCAGCGGAAGCCTGGCCCTGCTCAGCGACGCCGGTCACATGTTCACCGACGTGCTGGCGCTCGGCCTCAGCCTGGGAGCGTCGCTGGTGGCCGGCCGGCAGGCCACCGAAAGGCACACCTTCGGCTTCCTGAGAGCGGAGATACTGGTGGCCCTGGTGAACGGCATCGCCCTGGTGGGCATATCCCTGCTGGTCGTTCACGAGGCGCTCGGCCGTCTGTCCGACCCCACGCCGGTGGACGCCGACCTCATGCTCATCGTGGCGGTGGTGGGAATGGCGGCGAACCTGCTGGGGATGACCCTCCTGCACCGGGGCTCCAAGGAGAACCTGAACGTCCGCGGGGCTTTCCTGCACATGATGGGCGACCTGCTGTCGTCGTTCGGGGTCATCGCCGCCGCGCTGCTGATACGCTTCCTCGGCTGGCAGGAGGCCGACGCCCTGATCGGCCTGGCCATCGCCGCGGTGATCATGGTCGGCGCCTATCGCCTGATATCACAATCGGTGTCGATACTGCTGGAGGCGGTGCCGAAGCATATCGAGCTGAAGGAGGTGGAGGAGGCCATGACCTCCGTGGAGGGCGTGATTATGGTGCATGATCTGCATGTCTGGACCCTGTCCTCCGGCATCTACGCGCTGAGCGGGCATGTGGTGGTCGGGGACCAGCAGGTCAGCGCCTGCTCCCCGGTGCTCCGTGAGCTGGAGCGGATGCTGGAGGAGCGCTTCCACATCGGGCACGTGACCATCCAGATAGAGACGGGGACCTGCCCTGCCAACGGCTGCACCATAAACTGCCGCAACGGCGACCATCACGACTGAACCCCTCAGTGCCTGAAGAGCCTCACTCCGGTGAACACCATGGCCATGCCGTGTTCGTTCGCCGCGTCGATGGACTCCTGGTCGCGTATGGAGCCGCCTGGTTGGATGATCGCGGTCACCCCGGCCTTCGCCGCGGTGTCGATCCCGTCGCGGAAGGGGAAGAAGGCGTCGGAGGCCAGAACGCTTCCCTTCGCTTTCTCCCCGGCCTTGTGAGCGGCGATCATTGACGCGTCGACGCGGGACATCTGCCCGGCGCCTATGCCGACCACGGTCTCGCCCTTGGCCAGGATTATGCAGTTGGACCACACGTGCTTGCACACCTTGTTGGCGAACAGCATTCCGTGTATCTCCTCCTCGGTCGGGGCGCGCTCGGTGACCACCTTGAGGTCCGCGGCGATCACCGGAACATGCTTGTTGGTCTGGACCAGCAGACCGCCCTTGATGCGCTTCATGCGCCATTCCGGGGCGGGGTCCAGGGTTATCGGGGCGTTCGTCCTGAGCAGCCGGATATTCTTCTTTTTCTTCAGCAGCTCCAGGGCGTCCCCGTCATAGTCAGGGGCGATGACGCAGTCCACGAAGTGCTGCGAGATGTCCGTCGCCGTGGCCATGTCCACGTTCCGGTTGAGACCGATGACGCAGCCGAAGGCGGCCATCGGGTCGACCCCGTAGGACCTGGTGAACGCTTCCGATATCGAATCGGCCGAGGCCACCCCGCAGGGGTTGGTATGCTTGATGACGATGGCCGTGGGCCTCTCGAACTCCCGGACCAGCTCCAACGCAGACTCCAGGTCCAGGATGTTGTTGTATGAGAGCTCCTTGCCGTGCAGCTGCTCGGAACGGGAGACGCAAACGCCCTTGGCGAACGGGTCCACATAGAAGGCCGCGGTCTGCTGGGGGTTCTCCCCGTACCGGAGGTCCTGACGCTTCTCCAGGCCCATGCTGTAGGTGTCCGGGAACCCCCCGTCGCCGAACTCCCCTCCCAGGTGGGAGGCGATCAAGGAATCGTAATAAGCGGTGGAGCGGAACGCCTCCAGCATCAGCTTGCGCAACGTCGGTTTTGATAGTTCGCCGCCGTTGGCCTTCATCTCCTCCAGCAGCGCCATGTAATTGCCGGGGTCGGTGACCACGGCCACCGAGTCGGAGTTCTTGGCCGCCGCCCGGATCATGGACGGCCCGCCGATGTCTATGTTCTCGATGACCTCGTTTAGATCGTTCCCTTTGCTGAGCACGGTCTCCCGGAACGGGTACAGGTTCACCACCACCATGTCGATGCGCTTCAGCCCGGCCTCCTTGAGCTGCCTCATGTGCTCGGGGGAATCCCTTCTGGCGAGGAGACCGGCGAAGATGGCCGGGTGCAAGGTCTTCACCCGGCCGTCCATCATCTCCGGGGAACCGGTGTATTCAGATATCCCTACGACCTTGAGACCGTGAGAGGAGAGGAGCTTGGCCGTGCCGCCGGTGGATATCAGTTCCACGCCCAGCTGGCTCAACCCTTTGCAGAAGTCGACGATACCATCCTTGTCCGAGACGCTGATGACCGCCCGTTCAATCTTGACCATGTGAATTCCTTCAGTGGGATGGGCATACCACGAAGGATGGTATGCCACGGGTATATTGCCCGTTCCCTATTAAAGATAGCGATAGCCGATTGGAATCATAGGACCACTGGCCATATCACCCGGCGTCTCCGACGAAAGTTCCATCGGGAGAGCCGATGGCGGGGGCGGGAATGCTTAAAACCGCCTCCGGTCATGACCTTCCGAAAGAGATGTTGGTCATCAGCGAGAGATTGAACGGGCTGTTCGCCGCGGTCGGACGGGCCATAGACGCCAGGGACGCGAGGTTCATCCAGCAGCACGCCCTCCATCAGGTCGAGCGCGGGGCGCAGGCGCTGGACCTGAACGTGGGACCGGGGAGGGACGATGGACCGGCGGCCATGGACTGGCTGGTGCGGACCGTCCAGGAGGTCACGGACCTGCCGCTGTCCATAGACACCCCGGGAATCAAGACCATGACCGCGGGCGTGAAAGCCTGCCGGAACAAGCTGATCATCAACTCCACGACGGCGGAAATGAAGAAGATGCAGGCGCTGTTCCCGCTGGCCAGGGAGCACGACGCAGACGTGATCTGCCTGACCATGGATGAGAAGGGAGTGCCTAATGACGCCGAATCCCGGGCGGAGATGGCCATGCTGATGATGACCACCGCGATGGAATACGAGATCATGCCGGACCGCCTGATGCTGGATCCGCTGGTCATGCCCATTAAGGCCGCTCAGGACCAGGCCATGAAGGTCATCAAGGCCATGCAGCTGTTCCAGACCTTGAACGATCCGGCGCCGCGTACGGTGGTCGGCCTCTCCAACGTGTCGAACGGCGCCAAGGAGAGGAGCATGCTGAACCGGACCTTCTTGGCCATGCTGATGGGCGCTGGACTGGACGCGGCCATAGTCGACGTGCAGGACGCCGAGCTCATGGCGGTCATCAAGGCCGGGGAGCTGCTGAAGGCGGAGAAGCTCTACTGCGACGATTTCCTTAAGGCCTGAACGGGAAGCGCCAAGCCCCCAGGCTAATAAGCGGAAGGTAGCCTCCTTCACTGTCGCGAGCGCACGGCCTACTGGGACATGACGTGTATCATCTTGTACAGGTCCGCACAAGGCGGGAAGAACTGGATCACCGGGATGGCCTGGCTGGTCATCTCTGGAACGCTTTTCACCAGATATGCGACCAGCTCATCCGGGTTTCCCGTCTCGTACACGCACCAAGCGCTGTTCAGCCGAGCGTCCACGTGGCTGCTGATGATCGTGGTCCCTTTGGGCAGGTTCTGCAGGGCCTCGATCACCTTTCTCGCTACCAGTTTGTACTGCTCGCTCTTCCAAGAGTGCGTCACCATGCAATATGTCATGTGACACCTCCAAAGTGACCGTTGACCGGACCCGGCTTAAAACTTGTCGATGAACGCTATTTTCAATAACGATGAATGACGAAGTGAAGCCATCTGCCCGTCACTTTGGGACCGGAACCTCGGCGGTCGTTCCTAGGAAGTTGGGGAACACCACGCATAGATAGATCAATGAGAGCGGCGCGATGAACAACAGGAACGTCCCGAGCACGACCGCCACCAGACCCCATGGCGGCGCAGGAACGGTGGCGAGCCTCCAGAACAACAGAGCGAAGACCGCGTAAAGGAAGACCTGAGCGAGCAGCCCGATCCTCACGTACCAGGACCTCTCGGTGATGACCGTCATCTCTCCGCCCATGAACCTGATGCGGTGCGTGGTCAGGAAGTTCATCGGGTCATCATAGTCGACCGTGTAATCGGTCAGGATGAAGGAGAACCTCTTTTGGCGGTGCATCTGCTGTCCTACCGAGACCTCCTCGGTCCCTTTGGGGGTAGAACGTACGATCTTGAACCCATCGTCGACCTTGGCCCCGCAGCCCGGGCATCGCAGCTGCCCATAGGTCATCTGGGACGAGCAATGCGGGCAGACCAGCTTCAGAACTGGGTCCGATCGGGCGCTGGGGCGCAACTTAATGGACGTCCCGGCCTGAGCCACCTCATTGGACGGGGGCCCCTTCAGGTCCAGGACCGCGAAGGCATCCGTCTCCTTCCCTGAAAGGTACAGGGCGAGCGCCTTGTCCTCGAGCAGCTGCTCCTTCCATTCCTCCATCCCTTCCCCCAGCCCCACATCGACCCAGGCCATGGCCTCGTCGTACCTCTCCATCTTGACGTAGGCGGTGACCAGCCGGTGGCAAATCTCGGATCGGGATTTGCTGTCCTCCTCCAGCTTGAAGCGGACCTTGAGGTCGGCCACGGTTATCTCCCACTGTTCCAGCTCTGCGGCCGTAGGGCGTGAGCGCTGCTCCGCTTTCCACCGCTGGACCGTGGCCTCCCGCCACCCCTCCTCCATTCCTTCCCCGGATAGTATTCTGGGAACTAGATAATTAAATTATCTAGATCTTCACCAGGTCCCGTAAGTGCCGAAGTCCTTGGCCGCCCGGTTCAGCGCCCGGATGTTCTCCGGCGGGGTGAACGGGGGGACCTCGCAGGCCGTTCCCAGTATATACCCGGAGGAACAGCTGCGACCCTTGATGAGCTGGGCCTTCGCCTGCTCGTAGACCTGTTCGGGCGTTCCATGCAGCATCAGCTTGGTGTCCACCGTGCCCATGCAGTGGCGAATCCGCCGAACTCCTGCACCACCGGACGGGAAGACCTCCTTCCCAGATATCCGACGGCACGATGGTCATGGGGACCATACTATCTCCTCCTTGAGCACCTTGTAGTCCGTCTCGTGGTTCCTGCAGAAGTGCGATAGAACACCTGCGGCCCGGCGCCGTTCTCGAAGCACTTCATCACGAACTCGGAGGTACTTCCCGGAGAACTCCTTGACCATCTGGTCCGGAGAATATGTCGTTGTTGCCCAGCACGGAACCGGTGGTGGCCGCGTCGCCATAGGTCGGCGATGAGCCCGGCCCGGTCGCCGCGGTCTCCATGTAGGCGCGAACCAGGACGTGCGCGAGCTCGGGTTCCAATAGCGTCCACATTGGCGAAGTTGTCAACACCGACCAGTTGCGCCCGCTGCCGGTGATGTCCGTGGCGATGGCCAGGGCGAGAACATCTGCGGAAGGTGCTTCTTGACGTAATCGTTGGAGCGGAAGAGCCGATCGAGCGTAGCGCCCTTCAGAAGGTCCTCCTTGCTCGGGACCTGCAGTTCCTCCACCCGTGACGGATCGAATATCAGCGGCGCCTTGGGCACCGGGGGCATCCAATCCATGTACTGCGCCTCCATTCCCAGTTCCGTCAGCCAGGGCAGGGAGTAGTACCAGTGGGTTATGGGAAGAAGGTCGTAGGATTCCATGGCCGCGGCCACGCAGTGCGCCCCCAGCTCGGGGTTCTCATAGAACTCCCTGATGGTGTGGCCGCGTTGGAGATCGCGGCGTGCGAGAGCATCATCGGGTCGACGGGAATGTGACGTAGTTGGTCCTCATGAACGGAGAGGCGAACCGCTTCTTTCGCCCCTTCAACCATCCATCGTCTATAGGCTTGGAACGCTGCGGCCACGTCGTTCATGCTCAAGGAGGGCAGGAAGGAGTATAAGCTTTCTGCGCCTGCGAAGCAAACCCTGATATGCCTCCCAGGGAGATATTATCAGCATGAGCGGGGAGCTAGGTTGCATCGACGTGCCGGTATTGCGATGGGAGCAGCCCAAATGGACGCAGCGCCTGCATCGGCTGATCTCCGGGGAGACCGTATACGCCACCCTGAGTGGCCTCAGGCCTCCCGCTCCACGGCGGCGTCCAGCTCCCCGCGAGGGACGATACACCTTCAAGCGCGGCGGCTTTCTGCATCCTTTCGTGACCGTCCGCCGTCAGGAGTTCGAGATGGAGATGGCCAAACTGTCCCTGGATTGGAAGGGGAACGGCGAGCTCGTTTTCGCCAACGCACAGCGCTTCACCTTCAGCCGGGAAGGGCTGGCGCGTTTCGATTATGACGTGACCGACCACCGCGGAGCGCACCTGTTCTCGCTGCGCAAGGAGATGTCCCCCATCAAGCACAGCGGCGAGGTGCACATATCCCCGGCCGGGATGGGGCACCGGGACATCGCCCTCCTGGTTACGCTGGGATGGTACCTGGCGGTCATGGTGACGGAGGACGCGGCCGCCGCCGCGGCCAGCGGTTGAGCCGAGGCGCTCGGCCGACCGTGCCCTATACCGGTCCCCTATCGGCCCTCTCAGAGCTTCTTGAACACCAGGTCCACCCTGGTAACGTCCCAAAGGGTCTCGATCTTCTCCTTGATCTCCTCCCGGATGTTGTTGGCGAACTGGTGGTCCTCCGGCAGGTCGATGCTTATCGTCACCACGCCGTCCTTGATGCCCATCTCCGTCACCAGGTTGGTGCGCACTATGTCCAGTCCAGTAAGCGGATTGAGCACGTTCTTCAGGCGGCGCCGGATGACCTCGAGCGTGGTCGGCACCTTCTCCACCACCAGCCCGTGCTTCTCCTCGTAGTTGGTTATCGCCTCCCTGAGGCCTTCCACCGCCAGGACGGAGCAGTGCGATTTTATCTTGGGCAGACCACCCAGCGCGTCCGAGGCGTCCTTCCAGGTGATCTTCTTCGCCTCCTCCAGGGTCTTGCCCTTGGCCAGCTCGGTAATTATCGATCCGGTGGCGATGTTTGACGCGCACCCGTAGGATTCGAACTTGACGTCCGTGATGACCTTGGTCTTCTCATCCACCTCGATGTACACCGAGACCATGTCCCCGCAGGCCGGACTGCCCACGGTGGACTTTCCGTCCGGGTTCTCCATCTTCCCCACGTTGCGGGGGTTCTTGAAATGCTCCATGACTATGGCGTTGTACGGCAATGGCATATCACTTCCCTCCTCTCTTCAACGGGCTGATCTCCCTCAGCCTCCGCACGATCTCCTTCATGGCCTCCACGACCTCCTGCGCTTCCTCCATGCGATTGAACCGCCCCAGGGAATAGCGTATGGAGCCGTGCGCCCGCTCATGGTCGCCGCCGATGCCCATTATGACATGGCTTGCTTCCAAGGAACGGCTGAAGCAGGCCGAGCCGGTGGAGACCTCGATCTCCCTCATGTCCAGATGCAGGGTTATCGACTCACCTTCCACATAGTGGAACGTTACGTTGGCGTTCTGCGGGACGCGCTTGGTGCGGTGACCGTTCAGCATGGTGTCCTCCACCTCCGAGAGCAGGCGGTCGATCAGAACGTCCCTTATCCTTTGGATGCGCTCGTTCTCCTCCTCGGTCACCAGCTCCGCGGCCTTGGCGAAACCGACGATGCCGGGTATGTTCTCCAGGCCGGCCCGCATATTGTTCTCCTGGAACCCGCCGTCCATCCATTTGGTTAGGGGGGTTCCCTCCTTCACCAGCAGACCGCCGACGCCCTTTGGTCCGTGGATGGTGTGCGGGCTTAATGTGACCAGGTCCACCGGCAATCTCCCGTAGTCCGTGGGCACCCGGGCGAAGGCGTGCGTAGCGTCGGTATGGAACAGTACCTCCTTTTCGTGCGCGATCTCCCCGATGGCCTTGAGGTCCTGCAGCGTGCCTATCTCCTGATTTGCCTGCTGTACCGATACCAGCACGGTCTCCTTGGTCAGGGCGGACCTCAGTGCCTCCAACCCTACCATGCCGTCCGCGTCGACCGGCAGGTAGGTGACCTTGTACCCCCGCCTCTCCAGGGCCTTCGCGCAATTGAGCACCGGAAAGTCCTCGATGGCGCTGACCACGATATGCTTTCCCTTCTTCTCTAGGGCCCTGACCACCCCCTTCAACGCCGTGTTGCTTGACTCGGTGTCCCCGGAGGTGAACATCAGTTCCTTTTCCGTGATGCCCAGTTTTTTCGACAATTCCGTTCGGGCGTTGCCTAAGGCCTCCCGGGCGTCCAGGCCCATGGAATGCCCGAACTCCGAGGTCGCTACCGCGTATGAGTCCAGGTAATAGGGGCGCATGGCCTCCCACACCCTCTCGTCAAGACGGGTGGCGGCCGCATTGTCCATGTAGATCATTTGCCCACCTCAGATGAAAAGGGTGATCTGCGCTCCCCTGGCCTCGTTCACGTAGGTGCCCACCGCCCCGTACTCGTCGATGAGGTCCTCGCGCAGGTCGGACCTTGAGATCTTCATGACCTCCATGGTCATCTCGCAGGCGATGATCTTGCCCCCCAGCTCCCGGAAGTCGGCCATAAGCTTGTGAAGCTCCTCCACCCCGGCGGCCTTCATGCGCTTCTTGATCATCCAACGACCCAGGCCGAACATGTTCATCTTGGACAGGGGGCCTTTCTCCAGTCCACCCTTCTTTAGGCGTTCCAGCCCCCAGAAGGTGAAGTAGAGGGATACCTCCATGCCCATGGATAGCGAGCCAGTGCCCAGGATGAGGGCGCTGTATATCTTGTCCATGTCCCCGCTGTGCACGATGATGGTGGTCTTCTCGGTCATATGATCACTCCTTGACCTTGCGGATCCGGATGGTCCACTTTTTCCCTGACTCGCGGACCTCCACGAGTTCCTGGCCCAGCGCCTCCACGGCCATCGGGATCTCCTTCTTCGAGGCGGGGTGGTCGCCGGTTATCTCCACCACATCGCCGTTCGCGGCCTTCCTGACCGCCTTCCTCATCTCGATCAGCGGCACAGGACAGTTCTTACCGGTGCAGTCCACCTTGATATCAACCATCGTTAACCCCAGATAGATTTGGTAGTAGAACGTTATAAAACCTATCGGTGGAGCCTTCGGAGGAACGGTGGGATGGGTCAAGGCCGGAGGCCGGACTCGTTCACCAGACGGGGAATTATCTCCTCCCAGGCGATGGCGGTGATGTGCACCCCGTGCACTCCCTCGATCGAGGAGAGCTCGTTCATGGTCTCCACGCAGAGCCTTATCCCCTCCTCCCGGGGATCGGAGGCTTTCCTCAACCGGTCCACCAGCTCATCTGGAACGCTCATCCCGGCCACCTTGTTCTTCATGAACAGGGCGGCCTTGTGCGAGCGGAGCGGGATGACCCCGGCGATGATGTGCACTTTTTCATGGAGCCCCTTCTCCACCGCCAGGCTCATGAACCTTTTGAACCGCTCCACGTCCAAAACGCACTGGGTCTGCACGAACTGCGCCCCGGCGTCGACCTTCTTTCCCAACCGGGTCACCCGGAACTCGAAGGGATCGGCGAAGGGATTGGCCGCAGCGCCGAGATAAAGCTGCGGCGGCTCCGGCAGCGCCTCCCCGGACCAGTTGGTACCCTTGGTCAGATCGCGCAGCACCATGAGCTCCTGGATGGAATCCAGGTCATAGACGTTCTTGGCCTGGGGATGATTTCCGAAGGTCTGGTGGTCGCCGCTGATGCACAGCACGTTCCTGATGCCCAGGGCGGAAGCGCCGATGACATCGCTCTGCATGGCGATGCGGTTGCGATCGCGGCAGGTCATCTGCATCACCGGCTCCAGCCCTTCCTGCAAGCATATCACTGACGAGGCGATGCTGGACATGCGTACGTTCGCTGCCTGGTTGTCCGTGAGGTTGAAGGCGTGCGCGCTGCCCCTGAGCATGCGGGCCATCTCCCTCAGGCGGCCCGTCTCGGCCGAACGAGGCGGACCGATCTCGGCGGTGACCGCGAACTTTCCGGAATCGAGGACCTCCTGAAGACGGGATACGCTCATCTCTCGCCCCTCCATTCCTTCTGCGCCGCACCAGGCGCCGCCTCCTGGTTCACTATCCGCCGGGGACCGCCGTTCCGGCTGGGCCTCCAGTCCTTGGGCGGTAGGTTCACGGTGAGCAGGTCCAGCCTGCCCTGCCTTTCCAGCGCCCTCACGATCTGGTCCCAGGCGCAGGGCGTGTCCTTGGACACCTCGCAAAGACCGTTCTGGCTTCCGCCGCAGGGACCGTTGAGCAGGCTTTTCGCACAGCGGGCGATCGGGCATATCCCGGCCGTGAGATGAATGATGCAGTCGCCGCAGCCGGCGCACCTCTCCACGAAGACGCCCATGCCTTCCGGCGCCCCCATGTTGGAGGTGTTCACTCCCGGGACGACCCTGGCCTCGGAACAAAGTTCCTGCATGACCTGGGCGCCCACCCCGCAGGCCATGCTGACCACCGTGCCCTTGAACGATACCAGGGGCGCCAGGAACTCCTTCTCGCAGGCCCTCTCCACCGTTGCGGTTTCAACCTTCCAGCCCTTGCCCTTTAGATCGGAGTGCAGGGCCAACGCTTCGCATAACGCCCGGGATTCCTTCTCGCCTCCGGCCAGGCAGATGGCGGTGCAGGACCTGCACCCCAGGACCAGTATCTCGTTCGAACCGTCCAGCATCCCCAGGACCTCGGGGACCGGTTTCCTCTCGGCGATTATCATGCTTGACCCCCATTCTCCCTGATGGACGCCCGCATCTCCTCCACCGCCTTGCGGAAACGGGCGGACTGATGCTCGGCCAGGTGGACCATGGCCACCCTGTTGTTGGAGAGGCCGACGTCCCTCACCGTACTTTCCAGGACCGCCGACCGGCGGGCGGCGACCTCGCTCCCGTAATGGTGGGCGCAGTTCTCTAACAGACAACCAACGATGAGAACTCCTTCCGCGCCCTGTCGGAAGCTGCGCAGGACCTCCCATTGCTCCACGCACCCGGCGCAGGGAACTTCCCTGAGGATGACATCGTCCAACCCTCCGTCCTCCAAGGCGGACAGCGCGGCAGGCATCCCCGAACGGGAACAGCAATAGCAGACGATCATCTCAGACCACCTCCCATCTTCACCACCCCGGTCTCGGCCCTGAGGTCCGCGGGCGGCATCTCTATGGCCAGGCCAGGGCACAAGGCCAGGCAGATGCCGCAGCCCTGACATCTCTCTGTGGAGATGGACATCTCCCCTTCATCGAGGTAAGGGGCGCTGTACGGGCACACCCGCAGGCAGGTGAGGCATTTCGAGCATCTCTCCTTGTCTATCGACGCCGCCGGGACCTTTGGGGAAGGATGACCTATGATCTGCATGAGAGAGACCACGATCGCCCTGGCCATATCGACCTGGTCATTCTGGTTGGTGAAGGCCGAGCCGCAAAGATGGATGCCGGGCATCCCGCTGTCGCCTGGCACCAGGCCGATGGGTCTGCGGGAGGCGGGTATGCCGAAGGCCTTCAGCACTTCGTCGGCCTTGTCCGGTCTCGACGAAAGGACGGTGACCAGGTCCCCGACCTTGATGGCCACCGGACCTCCCAGATGCTCATCTGTTACCGTCACCGTTCCAGCGGCCACCTCCAGCTCGGCCGACCTGAGGAAGGTCACGCCTCGTAGCTGGAGAGCGCGATACGATATCTCGCCAGCCCCTGAGAACGGCGTCTCCTGTACCGCCGCATAGACCTTGCCGCCCTTGGACAGGGCGTCATCTAGCTCGGCCAGGAAGACCGGAAGGCACTCCTCGCCTCCGCCCAGGACCACCATGGGGTCCCCATCCCCGAAGCATGCTCTCTCCGCCGCCACGTTCAGCTCGAACGACACCAGCGCCAGGCCGAAGCGGTGCATCACCTCCCCGGCCTCCAGGATGAAATTGCCCCGCCCTCCGGTCAGGCGCGCCTCCCCCCAGTTCAGGTCGTCGATGGCCAGGCGTACCACCTTCAAGCCATCGGAGGTCGCCTGCTCGTACGCGGCGTCCGCGGAGACGCCCTCGCCGACCAGCAGCAGCTGGTCGCTCTGGTCCTCCGGGGCGAATTTCGGTTCACGGTCGTCCAGCACCTTGGCCAATGCGAGCTCGGCCGCGTGCGCCGTTCTCATCTGATACGGAACAACGGCCACCCTGGCCGGAGGTATTCCGGCCGAAGCGGCTAGTTCCTGATACTTGCTCAGCTCGGATGAGGCGCAGCCCAGCACCAGCAAGGCCTGGGTGGTCCGCCCGAGCAGATGTAGCTGGATCTGGTTCCTTCCCTCCGTCGAGCAGCAGCTGGGAAGGATCTCGGAGTGCCCGACCCGGGGATGTTTCATGAGACCCCGGTAGGCAACCAGGTTCGCCCCGTGCGTCCGGCAGATGAACACCGCCGCCCTCATCGGCTCATTCATGGTCCGCCTCCAGGTGCTTCACCGCCCGATGGGCGGCCAATATTCCGTCGGCCACGCAGTGGCCGATGTCCTTGGATCCCTGGCAGCTTCCGGCCAGGAATATCCCCCGATCGCCGCAATGATCGTCCCTCAGGTCACCCCAGGGGTCCCGGGGGATCGCCAGCTGCGAAAGCGTATCGTCGTCCTGATCGGGCATCAGACCGACCGAGAGGACCACGGAATCGAAGTTCTGACCGAACACCTCGTTCCCGGCGGCGTAGCGGACCATCGGACGGCCGTTCTCGGCGAAGATCTCGGCCGGCCGGGAGCGCACGACCTTAACGTCAGTGGAGGCCAGCTCCTCTAGCAAAGGATCGTCCGAGCCCAATCCGCGCCAGTCCATAATGAACAATGTTATCGAGAGCTTGGGGAACCTTTCCTTGAGCGCCAACGCCTGGCGGAGGGAATATTTGCAGCAGACCGAGGAGCACTTGGGAGTTCCCAGCTTCGATGAGCGGGAGCCGACGCAGAGGACGAACGCCATCTTCTTCCCGTTCCCGATCTCCGCTTCCCTTCTCCCCTCCAGGAACGATTCCAGTTCCATGGAGGTGATCACCCCGGGCACCTCGCCCCAGCCTAAGCGTTTTTCCGCTATGGCTGGGAACTCCAGAGCACCGGTGGCGACGACCACCGCGTTGCCGTTAACGCTGAGATGCTCCTCCCCGAACAGGTCGATGGCCCCGGTCGGGCAGACGCTGACGCACCTCTCGCACTCCAGCCCCTGGATGGACCTGCATGAACCGCGGTCCAGTTCGATCTTGCCTCCGACCTTGGTCATGGCCCCGGTCGGACACGCTTCCACGCACTTGCCGCAACGGGAGCAACTGCCGCGATCGATGGCATCCTTCGGCCGGACCAGATCGAACCGGTAACGGCCGTTGTTACGCTCCAGCTGCTCAAGTTCAACGCTGGAGTGAACGGATATGAGCTCGGACGCCAGGACCTGCGAGCGCAGGCGGTGCACCCGGCACACGTCGCACTGTCGGCAATGGACCAGGCCTTTGCAGGAAAGGTTTTGGACCCTTCCGCCGAGCGTTCCACGCTTCTCCAGGATAGCGACGCTGATGCCTCTATCGGCCAGTTCCGCCGCGCAGGCCAGTCCGGCCGGGCCTCCGCCGATCACGACCACTTTTGGGATGGTCCCACCTCCTGCGATGATGTGAAGAAAAGGCCTGGCGATGAGGCGGGTCGATGCGGTCCGGAGAGGGAATCCATTATAGGTTTGCCACCATTAGCCAGATATTAAAAACTTTTGCGGGGCACCGCACCGCTTAAGTCCTGGCCGCGGGATATACCCACGTGCGCGCCGTGGCCTTAACCGTGGACGTGGACCGGGACGTCAACCTGGCCTGTCAAGGGGAGATATGCTCCATCTCCAACGGAGGCAAGCATCCCCGCTTCGATTCCTCCGCCCGGGGACTGGAGATCATCGCTGACCTCCTTGATGAGATGAGCATTAAGGGAACGTTCTTCTGGGAGGGGCGGACGGCCGAGGTGCTCTCGGAGAGGATGGACCTCAAGGACCTCATGCGCCATCAAGAGGTCGCCCTGCACGGGTACGACCACGAGGACTTCACCGGGAAGGAGACCGGGATCCCCTTGGACAGGGAGAGCACCAAGGCCATCCTGGACAAGGGAACCGCGGTCCTGGACCGCATCTTCGGAAAGAGGAGAAGGGGGTTCCGCGCCCCCTACCAGCGCGTTACCGACATCCTGCTGGATGAATTGCTGGACAGTAACTTCCTGTACGATTCCTCGGACACCGTGGAGCTGTCTAACGGGATGGTGAACGCCTACCGTCTACCGAACGGATTGCCGGAGGCCCCGGTTTGCTGGTCCCGGGACGGACGGGGAAAGAAGATCGTCTCCTACCTATGGCCGTACCACGAGGGTAAGCGGCCCATCACCGATTACCTGGACCTGGTGGACGGCTTCCATGAGGGATTGCTGGTCATCGCCACCCACTCCTGGCACCCGGTGGAGAGCTACTGCTCCGGCCTCCGTTCTCAAGAGGAGCTGGAGAGGGGGGCCGCCGACCTCAGAGCACTGCTGGAACATATAGAGAGCTCCGGATGCGAACTTGTCAGCATCGCCGACCACCTGGGGAGGAAGGATGCCCTGTAATCCCGCCTACCGTCAGGCGATCATGCTGGCCTGGGACGCCCTGACCGGGATATCGGACCGGGAGCTGGCCTCGGCCTCGGGAGGCGAGCTGCGCGGCCGCGAGCTGGTCCTGCCGACCGCGGGACAGGAGACCATTGTTGATCTGGCCGATCGATGCGTGACCGCCCCGGACAAGCTGGGCGGAGGTTGGGGACTGGCTGCCCTTCACCATCTGAAAGGATGTCTGGCCTGGAATGATGATGACACCTGGACCTCCTTTGATATGATCCCCTCGGGACGACCTTTCGCCGAGGCGTTCAGACGGAGGGCGCTGGTGCCCTTGGCGGAACGGTACGGAAGGTACCCTGGCAAATTGCCGAACGACGCGGCGGCGCTCGGAGGGATCCCGACGAACATGGGTGACGCCGCGGTCATCATTCCCGCTTTCCCGAAGCTCAAGATGGCCGTGGCGGCCTGGCAGGGGGACGATGAGGTCCAAGGAAGAGCGGTCATGCTCTTCGATTCCGGAGGGGCAAGAACGTTACCGGCCGAGGACCTGGCCGAGGTCGGGATAAGCATCGCCCAGGCGCTGCTCAGTACAGACCGGTGATCTTCCCTTCCTCGTCTATGTCTATCCCCAGAGCCGCGGGTTGCGACGGCAGTCCGGGGATGAGCATGATACGCCCGCATATCGGAACGACGAAACCGGCCCCCGCAGAAACGAATATCTCCCTGATGGTCAGCTCCCATCCGGTCGGCGCTCCCTTCATCTGCGGTTTGTCCGTAAGCGACAGCTGCGTCTTGGCCATGCAGACCATCAGATCGCCTTGACCTGATTCCTCGATCACCCGCAGGTGCCTCTGTGCCGCCGTCTCGTACTCGATGACCTGGGCGCCATACATCTCGGTGGCGATGATGCGGATCTTCTCCTTCAGCGGAAGGTCCGTTCCGTACAGGTAGCGGAAGTCGCATTGGTCCTTCTCTATCGCCTCGATGACCTGATCGGCCAGTTCCTGACCGCCTGCGCCGCCCTTGTCGAAGACCTCGGAGAGCGCGCAACGCACCCCTAACTGTTGGCAGTGCTCCCTGACCATGCTCACCTCCTCCTCCGTATCGGCCGGGAAGTGGTTGATGGCCACCACGATCGGGACGCCGAAGTGCCGGATGTTCTCGATATGCTTGTCCAGATTGGAGAATCCCTTGCGTAACGCGTCGGGGTCCTCGCATGCCACGGCCTTCAGGGGGCAGCCGCCATGCATCTTCAGGGCCTTTATCGAACAAACGAGCACCGCGCAGTTGGGCCGGAAGCCGTCGCTGCGGCAGACGATATCGAAGAACTTCTCCGCCCCCAGGTCGGCCCCGAAACCCGCTTCCGTTACCACCATGTCCGCCATCTTCAGGGCGTACTTGGTGGCGATGATGGAACTGTTACCATGGGCGATGTTGGCGAACGGGAAGCCGTGGATGAAGAACGGCTGGCCTTCCAAGGTCTGCACGAGGTTGGGGTGGATGGCGTCCTTGAGCAGGGTGGCCATGGCGCCTATGCATCCCAGATCGCGGGCGCGCACCGGCTGGTTGTCGTAGGTGTAGCCGACCAGTATGCGACCTAAGCGTTCCTTGAGGTCGGTCATGCTGGTGGTCAGTGCCAATATGGCACTTATCTCCGAAGCCACCGTGATAATGAAGCCGCTCTCGTGAGGGATCCCGCCCTCCTTGCGCCCGCCCAGGCCGACCACGATATTGCGCAGCTCCCGGCAGTTCATGTCTATCGCTTTTTTCAAAAAGATGCGTGTCGGATCGATGTTCAGCTTGTTCCCCATGGCGATGTGGTTCTCGAGTATCGCCGAAAGAAGGTTGTGGGCTGCGCCGACGGCGTGGATGTCGCCGGTGAAATGCAGATCGATGTCCCACATGGGATAGACCTGCGCCAGGCCGCCGCCGGTAGCGCCTCCTTTGAGACCGAAGGTCGGACCGAGCGATGGCTCGCGTATCGCCCCCATGACCTTGCGGCCCTGTTTTCCGAGCGCCTCGACGAGACCGATGGTGGTGACCGTCTTGCCTTCCCCGGCCGGAGTGGGAGTGATGGCCGTGACGAGGACGAGCTTTCCGTTGGGGCGGCCCTCGTAGCGCTTGAGCACCGAGAGGGGGACCTTGGCCATGTGCCTTCCGAACGGAATGAGCTCCTCCTCGGCTATCCCGAGCCGGGCGGCTATCTGGTCGATCGGGAGCACCTTGGCCTCCTGGGAGATCTCGATGTTGCTCTTCATGCGCTACCTTAAGGACCGATATCCAGACCAAGCTTAAAATGGTTTATCGCCCGGCAATTCTTTAATACGGCTAAGGTATCAAGAGCCACGGTCAGCACATGGTCGCGAGACTTTTAGAAGGAAAGGAGGTGGCGGACCGCATCAGGAAGGACCTGATGGTCAGGATCGCCGCGTTGAGGGAGAAGGGCATCGTTCCGGGATTGGCGGTCATCATCGTCGGGGACGACCCTGCCTCGGTGTCCTACGTGACCATGAAGGGAAAGGCATGCCAAGACCTGGGAATGTACTCGTTAACCGTGAGAAAACCGGCCGACCTCAGCGAGGACGGCCTGCTGCAGCTGATAGATGAATTGAACCGAGACCCCAAGGTGCACGGGATCCTCGTCCAATTGCCGGTGCCCAGGCATATCGACGTGGGCAAGGTCATCGCCGCCATCGACCCAAAGAAGGACGTGGACGGCTTCCACCCGACCAACGTGGGGAAGATGCTCATCGGGGAGGATGGCGGATTCTTGCCGGCCACGCCTTACGGCATACACGTTATGCTCTCCGCCTACGGCATCGATGTCGCGGGAAAGCATGTGGTCGTGGTCGGCCGCAGCAACATCGTCGGGAAACCGATGGCGGCCATACTGATGCAGAAGGGAGTGGACGCCACGGTCACCGTCTGCCATTCCAAGACCAGGGACCTTAAGGCGATAGCCTCGCAGGCGGACGTCCTCATCAGCGGCATCGGGAAAGCGTTATTCATCACCGCCGACATGGTCAAGGAAGGCGCGGTGGTGGTCGATGCTGGATCGAACCGTATCGATGACCCGTCGGCACCCAAGGGCTACCGCTTCGTGGGGGACGTGGACTTCGAGGGCGTCAAGGACAAGGTCTCCGCCATCACGCCCGTTCCCAAGGGCGTCGGTCCGATGACCATCGTGATGCTCATGAGCAACACGGTGCTGGCGGCCGAGCGGTCCCTGGAACGCCAGGGCCGGCCTAAAGTTTAAGTCCACCTTCGTATGTTCGAGGGTCCGTTATGTTAAGGGAATGCGGCGAGCACGGATACTTCAGAGGAGAGACCTGCCCCATATGCGGTGAGCCGGGCAAGTTCCTGATGAGCGAGCAGGAGCTGGACCAGCTCGGCCGGACCCTGGCCGGAGTGCTAAGACACTTCCCGGAGCGTTTCGGGCTGGACATGGACGAGCAGGGGTTCGTCAGCATCCGGGGCTTCATCAACGCGCTGAGGGACAGCAATCGCCGCTATCACTGGCTCAGACCGCACCACCTGGTGGCCATAATCGAGACCGACCCCAAGGGAAGGTATCAGATCAGCAACGACCTCATGCGGGCGACCTACGGCCACTCCCTGGAACTGGACCTCAAGCTGCCCACCGAGAACATTCCCGACCACCTCTATTATCCTGCCACCCCTGAGGAGGCGGACATCATCCTGGAGACGGGATTAAGACCCTCGGACCGCAAGATGGTGCACCTGTCGAAGACCTACCAGGACGCCCTCAACGCTGGAAAGGTCAGGGTCGAGGCGCCGATAATCCTGGAGATCGACGCCGCAGCGGCCATCAAGGCCGGGAACGTCATCTCGCAGGCGGGAAGGACCGTCTTCCTGGCCCAGGAGATCCCCCCGGAGTTCCTCACCCGCAAGGAAGAGGAAGAGGTCCTCTGAAGGTGCTTTTTCCTTTTTCAACAGGCCGGAAGGCTGGATCTCGATGGACAGAAAATTAAGGACATTGATGCGCTGAACTGACCGTTCAGACGCTGATGGTGCCCACTATCTCCAGGACCTGGAAGACGATGGTCAGGGAGAAGACGACAAGCAAGGGCACGATAGCGGAATCCAAGGTCGCCAATACCTTCTTGGAGCTCTTGTTCGACGCGGAGATGAGCTCCCTGGAAGACAGCAGCATTATCAACAGGATGGCGATGAGCGCCCCACCCACGCCGACACTGATGGAGGTGGTGATGGACACGGCGCTGCTGGCCGCGGCCGTAGTAGATGCGCTCACTAGTACCAGTGACATGATGGTCATGTTGACGCGGTACCTGGTATAAAAGAATTATTGATTCGATTCCATTTTTGATACACTCTTCCAGCATTTCCTCCACGAACGACGAACCCCGGGTCAGACTTAAATCGACCTTCCTCGTTCGACGTTACGTGTTCGAGACGGCCGACGAGATCCTGCGCCGGCGAGGGATGATCGCCTACGACCGCCACGCCCTGTCCTGGGAGTGGGAGGGGTTCCGTCCCGCGCTGGTCACGTTCGATCAGAAGGCGAGGGAGGTCCAGGAGCTGACGGGACAGTTCCGTCCAGGCGAGCGTATCGACCTCACCGTATCGGATGCCAGACGGTGCGTGGGATCTTTCGTTGGCGGTGAGTATGAACCGTGCAAGATGCGCAACGTGGTTTCCGGGCAGTTCGATCAGTGCCCATTGTGCGCCTCCACCTGGATCCCGGTGCAGAACTGCGTTTTCGAACCGGAGTGCGACGGCACGAACATCACCAACGAAAGGTGCGCCAACGGAGGCGGGGAGATCTGTGCCAAGCCCACCCATGTCTACGCCGCCTTCTACGGCGACCTGGTCAAGGTCGGTATGACGTTATCCACCCGTTTCATGGAGCGAGCGATCGAGCAGGGGGCGGACGCCATAGCCCGGCTTGGTACCTATCCGAACCGAAGGGCGGCCAGGGACGCCGAGAACATGCTGTCCAGGGCGCTACATGCCACACAATGGGTCCGGAAGACCACCTTTCTGAAGGCCCAGAACGCGGTCCGGGACCGCGGCACCTACCAGGAGCGGCTGGACGTCCTGCTCTCGAGCCTGAACGGGACGGCGGTCGACCCGGGGCCGGTGGAGATGCTGGACCATTACCCGCTCTCGCCGTTCGAGATCTCTGACACGGCCTTCGCCGAGGTGGCCGGACGTCACCGGGGCGAGGTGCTGGGCTGCAAGGGGAAATGGCTTTTCTATCGGCTCCGTGACCAGCGGGTCATGATGC
The DNA here is from genome assembly GCA_040768245.1 of Methanomassiliicoccales archaeon. Classification (GTDB taxonomy): domain Archaea; phylum Thermoplasmatota; class Thermoplasmata; order Methanomassiliicoccales; family UBA472; genus UBA472. The sequence continues at coordinate 54,792 of JAXGNA010000006.1, forward strand.
TGGACATGTCCAGCGTTCCCTCGCGTTATGTGACCTTCGGTCTGGCAAACATAAATAAACCGTAACAATATCCTTCCCTCTCCGTCAACCGAACCAAGGGATGTCATCATGGTGCAAGTTCTCAAGCCGGAAGAGGTCACCGAGAGATACGGAAGACTGTTCTGCCGCGGCGTTTTCACGTTGGTCGATGAAAAGAACGGCGTCGCCCAGGTCATCGAGGAATGCTCCGCCAAAGGCCCGGTCGAATGGGACGCTTGCAACCGTAAGCGAGCGGGCGGGGCCATAACCAACATCACCGTGGAAGGGAACACCATCATCATGGACACCATCATCGGCGAGGGGGAGCTGCACTTCGGCCCGGCGTCCAAGGACCTGGGAGGCCAGGGACTTCGCTCCCTGATGGTTGACGGCGATAACGTTCGAACCACCTGGGTCGGTCTTGCTGGCGCCAGCGTCGGCGTCGGCGCCTGCATGCCCCAGGGGCCTGGTACCATCGCCACAGAATATCCGGACGACGTGAAGATCGGCGGCGCCCACCAGGTGGAGGTGACCGTGATCACCCCGCGGTTGGTCCGGGTCATCATCTCCGTTGACGACACGGACACCAAGGAGAAAGGAGCATCCTGGTCCATGATGCTCAAGGCGGCCCGCGAATGCCCGGTCGGCACGTTCCTCAAGCATAAGATCATCCAGCTCAACCCTAACGTCCCGCAGAAGACCACCAACTGCTCCTCGTCCGGTGTTAGTTTCGCCGTGAAGGAGAGCGAGCTGCCGGCGCTGCTGGAATACTTCAAGGACGCTTTCAAGAGGAACACCTACTCCTCAGAGACCACCATGGCCTATTTCGTTGGGCTCCGGATCCCGAAGGAGCTGGAGGACTACGGCTGGAACGCCAAGAAGGTCATCTACAAGCCGCAACAGGCCTTGGACGTGGCGGAACGGACAGGGGTCCAAGTGGTGGAGATAACCGGCAAGCGGGGCACCATCGGGGCGGTGGCGGCCATCGGATGCTTCGACCTGGGACTGAAGGCCGCCGGACTCCCCGAGGACTTCGAAAATTAGATTATCATCTAGCAGTTAGGTAACCCTGATGTCCAACGAGATCACCCGAGTCATCGCGAACACCGCTTACCAGACCTATGAGAAGCGGCTGTTCAAGGAAGTGATGGAAGGGGACATACCCGAGCATGTGGCGATCATCATGGACGGCAACCGCCGCTTCGCCATGGAGATCGGGCTGGCCGTTCATGAGGGACATGTCAAGGGCAAGGACAAGCTCGAGGAGGTCATGGAGTGGTGCCAGGAGATGGGCATCAAGGTCCTTACGGTATACGCGTTCTCCACCGAGAACCTTAAACGGGACGAGAACGAGGTGCAGTATCTCATGAAGCTGTTCGAGGAGAGCTTCCTGAAGCTGGCCGACGATCAGCGCATCCATAAGAACCGCATCAAGGTCACCGTGCTCGGCCAGCGGGAACTGCTCCCGGAGAATGTCATCAAGGCCATCGAGGTCGCGGAGAGCCGCACCAAGGACTATGACAACTACTTCTACAACATCGCTTTGGCCTATGGCAGCCGCCAGGAGATGATCAGCGCCATCAAGCGCATCGCCTGCAAGGTCAAGGACGGTGAGCTGGTCGTGGACGATATCGATGAGAAGACCGTCTCCAGCTTCCTGTACACCGCCGATTTCAAGGACCCGGACCTGGTGCTCAGGACCTCCGGGGAGGAGCGCGTCTCCAACTTCCTGCTCTGGCAGCTGGCGTATTCCGAGCTGTATTTCACCGACGTGTTCTGGCCGGGGTTCCGCAAGGTGGATTTCCTGCGGGCCATACGCACCTACCAGGCCAGGCAGAGGCGCTTCGGGAAGTGAACGGGGCGGGATTTAAATAGCTCCGATTGTGTCAGCGTGCCAGTGAGCTTTGGTATGAGCAAAGAGGACATCATATTCCTGCACGCGCCGAGCGTTTACGATTTCAGGAAGGAGTTCCTGTTCTACGGGCCGGTGAGCGACATGGTCCCCTCCACCCCGGTCTTCGAGATGTACCCGTTCGGCTTCACCTCCATGGCCGCCCACCTGGCCAAGAACGGCTACAAGGTTCGCATCGTGAACCTGGCCAGCATGATGCTCAACGATCGCAGGCTGGACGTGGAGAAGCTCATCTCCAAGCTCAAGGCCAAGGTCTTCGGCATTGACCTGCACTGGCTGCCCCACGCCCACGGTGCGCTGGAGATCGCCAAGCTGGTCAAGAAATATCATCCGGAGGCCAAGGTGCTCTTCGGCGGTTTCTCCTCCACCTACTTCCACGAGGAACTTCTGCGCTATCCGCAGGTGGACATGATCATGAAGGGCGATTCCACCGAAGAACCCCTGCGGCAGCTGATGGACGCCATGAAGGCCGGAAGACCGTTGGAGAGCATCCCCAACCTTAGCTGGAAGGACGAGAGGGGCGAGCATCACAACCCCATCACCTACGTCCCGGACTCGTTGGACTATCAGGACGTGGATTACGGGTGGATCGTGCGCTCGGTAATTCGTCACCTGGACCTGGAAGGGCACAAGCCGTTCAAGGACTGGGACCGCTACCCGATCACCATGGTGTTCTCCATAAAGGGGTGCCATCTCAACTGCACGGTCTGCGGCGGCTCCTGTCCGGCCATGCATAAGTTCCTGAACCGGCAGAAGCCGGCGTTCCGATCGCCGGAGAAGCTGGCGCAGGACGTCTACAACATACAGCAGTACATCAAGGCCCCGACGTTCATTGTCGGCGATCCGCGCCGCGGTGGACTGGACTACATGCAGCGATTCTTCGCCGAGGTGAAGCGTCTGGGAGTCACCAACTCACTGGTCTTCGAGTTCTTCACCCCGCCGGACGAGGAGTTCTACAAGCTCGCCTCGACGCACACCAAAGGTTTCGCCGTGGAAATTTCCCCGGACTCCCACGATCCCGAGGTGCGCGAGGCCCTGGGACGAAAATACTCCAACGAGGAGCTGGAGACCTCCATCAAGAACGCCCTGAAGTACGGCGCGGAGCGCTTCGACGTGTTCTTCATGATCGGCCTTCCGAAGCAGACCAGGGAGTCCGCGGTCAAGAGCGCGGAGTACGCCAAGCAGCTCTACCTGGCCGCCAACAAGGACCCCCGCCTCTGCGTGTTCATTTCCCCGCTGGCGCCGTTCCTGGACCCCGCGTCGTTGGCCTTCGAGGACCCCGAGCGCTTCGGTTACGTTTCTCTGGCCCGGACCCTTGAGGAGCACCGCGCTCGCTTGACCTCCCCCTCCTGGAAGCACGTGCTTTCCTACGAGACCAAGTGGATGACCCGGGACGATATCGCCGAGGTCAGCTACGAGGCGGCGGACGCCATCAACAAGGCGCGTTTCGAGTGCGGCCTCATCGATCAGGAGGAACTGGACTTCCGTCTGAAGCGCTCCGCGGAGGCGGCGGACATGATGAAGCGCGTCGACGCCGCCATGGCCATCGCCGACCCGGAGGAGCGTAAGAAGGCCTTCCAGGAACTGCAGAGACGCTCCGAGGAGCTCATGGAGAGCACCATCACCCACAAGCGGGAGATGGAGTGGTCGGCCAAGGGACTGATCAGAAGCGTCCCGAGGGCGGCCTGGGCGATACTGCGAGGCGTTTAAGGGAATATCGGCCGGCAGCGGATGAGGTTGTTCATCCTGCGCGGTCCGAGGACCTTCATTGCCGTCTCGGTACGCCAGGCGCTGCCGAAGCACAGGTCCGCCAGCACTTTCGTGCGCGCCGCGGTGCGCAGGGGCTTGTAAAGGTGCCGGCGCCATTCCTCCTCATATTTGTTCAAGGGGGTTCCTTTAAGCACGTGCTCCGCCGCCACTGTTCCGGCCACCCGGCCGGCCATTCGGGCGATCGGTATACCGCCCCCGTTCACGGCCATGACCTGGCCGGCGGCGTCGCCGACGGTCATCACCTGACCGACCACGGTCCGTTTGGCGGGCATGGCCATGGGAACGACCTTCCCGTCCGGCTTCCCGGCGGTCAGCCCCTTCATCTTGACGAACTTGTCGAAGTAGTCGACCACCGTTCCTTTGGCGAACTTGCTGCTCACGCCCAGGCCGACGTTGGCCACTCCCTTCTTAGGTATGATCCAGGCGTAACCGCCGGGGGCCACGGTACCAAAGTACATCTCGCAGACGGGTTCGAAATCCCCCTTGATCTGGGTGGTCACGGCGGGACAGAGGTCCTTGGAACGGGGAAGCCCAACGGCCTTGGCCACCATGGACATCGGCCCGTCAGCGCCCACGATCACCTTGGCCTTGATGGACAGGTCCTCCGTGCGGACCATCCCCTGTTCCACCCCGATCACCTTCTGACCGGTCCTGATCTCGGCCCCGGCCTTGACGGCCTGGGAGGCGAAGAACTGGTCTAGCCGATCGCGGTCGGTGGTGTAACCGTCAAATGGAAGATCATAGCGGGTCATCTTGGGCGAATAGATCCGGGTGGTCTCCAGTTTCAATGAGACCAGTTCGGAAGGTACCTCGAAGAGTTCCGCCATTCCCTCGAACCCCGGGAACATGGACTCCATCTCCCGGATAGAGGGCATGAACTCGCCGCATCGAACGGGAACGCCGACCTGGGCGCGTCTTTCCAGCACCAGGACGCTCGCTCCCGCCTCGGCGGCGAAGCGGGCCGTGGTGGACCCGGCGGGACCGGCACCCACCACCACTATGTCGTAACTAAGATCCTTGCCCATGTGATTCACCTCTATGACCGTCAGTAGTTGCGGTCAACTACTTTGGCCGCAAGTCTCTGAAGCCCCAGCTTGTGCTCGGAGTCGGGAAGGCCCTCGAGGGCCGCCAAGGCCTTCTCGGCGTATTCCTTGGCCTTCCGCTTGGACCTTTCGATGGCATCCGTTCTGGCGATGAGGGCGGACGCCTCCTCGATGTCCTGGTCGGCCTTGACCTTCTTGTGGAAGAGCTGGGATAGCCGCGGACCGACCTGGGGGTCCTCCATGGCGTGTATCAGAGGCAGCGTGGCCTTTCCCTCGAAGAAGTCCACCATGCGCGGCTTGCCCAGGGAGCTTTCGTTCCCCGTGATGTCCAGGATGTCGTCCACGATCTGGAAGGCCATCCCGATGTTCAGCCCGTACTCCCCCAGATCATGGATGCGGTTCGGGTCGGCGTTGGCCAGATAAGCGCCTATCCTTGCCCCGGCCATGATGGGCTTGGCGGTCTTCCCTTCTATGATACCTAGATAAACATCAAGAGGGGCCACCTCGCCCTCCTTCTCGAACTGCACCATCTCGCTCTCGGCGATGGCGGTGCACGCCTCCGCGACCAGGCTGACGATCTCCTCGTTGAAGAAACCGCCGATGGCGAAGGCCTTCACGAAGAGGAAATCCCCGCTGACCAGGGCCTGCTGGAGCCCGAACTTCTTGTATGCGGACAACCGCCCCCGCCGCTTCTCGGAACGGTCGTTGATATCGTCATGGATGAGCGTCGCGGAATGGATCATCTCGAAGGCCGCGGCGATCTTGATCGCCTCACTGACCTCCTTGCCACCAGACGCCAGATAGGAAAGGATGGTGACCCCGGGGCGCATGCGCTTGCCTCCGGAAGATATGACGTAATCGCAGATCTCAGTCAGCACAGGCTGCTCGGAGCGGATGCTGCGGTGGATCTCCTGTTCCACCATCTGAAGCTCATCCTTTATCGATGAATCCCAGCCCTGAGACATCGTTCGCTCGATATGGTAAATTTATACTTAACCGTTACTGGCTTTTAAACGACACCGGTGGCCAGCGTTACCGCCAGATGAAGAAAAATAAGAGAATGGAGAAGAGGTTTTCAGGCGAACAGGGCCTGGGCGGCGTCCCGGCAGAGCTGTATGAAGTAATCGGGGAACACACCGATGCCGATGATGGCCACGACGCATATCGCCACCGCGGCGACCATGCTCTTGGGCAGCTTCAGCTTCTCGGACGGGGCACCCTCTTCCAGCTCGTCCACGTACATGTACTTGACCACGCGGGCGTAGTAGTACAGGGATATGGCGCTGTTTATTATACCGGCCACTGCCAACCAGATCATCCAGTCGGCGCCGTCCACCGTGCCCATTATAGGCGAGGAGAACAGCACGACCTTGCTGGCGAACCCGGCCAGGGGCGGTATTCCGGCCAGTGAGAACAGCAGAACCGTCATGGAGAAGGCCATGAAGTTGGACCTCTTGGCCAGTCCCTTGTAGTCCGCGATCCTCTCGCCGATGGCCACGGTGGCCAGGGTGGCGACCACTATGAACGCGCCGCCCTTCATGAAGGCGTGGGTCAGTATGTGGAAGATACCGCCGGTCACGGCGAACTCGGTCCCCACGGCGACAGCGATCAGGATGTAGCCGGCCTGGGCTATGCTCGAATAGGCCAGCATCCTCTTGATGCTGGTCTGGTTCAGGGCCGCCAGGTTCCCCACGGTCATGGTCACTATGGCCAGTATGGCCACCACGATCTCCCAGTCGGCCTTTATGGCCAGCATGGCGATGAGGAAGAACTTGAACATGGCCACGAAACCCATCTTCTTGGACCCGGCCGCCAGCATGGCGGTGATGGTGGTGGGCGCTCCCTCGTACACATCAGGGGCCCAGGAGTGGAACGGGACCATGGCCACCTTGAAGCCGAAGCCCACGATGACCATCACCAAGGCCAGCCAGAGCATCTCCTTGTACGCGTCCAGGGTGCCGACCGCGGCCCCGATCTCCGCGAAGCTGGTGGTGCCCGCCACGCCGTAGACCAGGGATATGCCGAACAGGGTGAAGGCCGAGGAGATGCCACCGAAGATGAAGTACTTCGTCGCCGCCTCCGTGCCCTTTATGTCCTTCTTGCGGAAGGCCACCAGGGCGTACGAGGACAGGCTGGTTATCTCGATGCCGATGTACAGCACGAACAGGTCGGTCGCCGCGGCCACCAGCATCATGCCGAGGGTGGCCAGCAGGATGAGCGAGTAATATTCCGCGGCATGCTTCTCGCCCTCGATGTATCTGGCGGAGGCGAGGATGACCACGAAGGCCACGGCCAGGAACACCAGCATGAACAGGGCGCTGAAGTCGTCCAGCACCAGCAGGCCGTTGTCGAAGGCCAGCGGACCCAGCCCCTCGACGTAGTACATGAGCACGGCCAGCATGGACAGGCCTACCCCTGCCAGCGAGACGACGGCCAGGAACCGGTTGTCCTTGAGCAGCAGGTTGACCGCCGGCAAGGCGAGCGCGAACAGGGCCACGATTATCTCGGGATACAATGCCGTATAGTCCACTTAGATCCCTCCCAGAAGGCCCAGTACGGTGCCAAGAGCGGGGCGTATGTAGTCCATGACCAGGGCGGGGAACATGCCGAACAGCACGATGAGCCCGCTGAGCACCGCCAGGGGCAGCGCTTCGAACCAGTACACGTCATGCAGATGTTCGGTGTCGATCTCCTTGGTCAGGGGACCGAACAGGGTGCGCTGCATGGCCCATATGTAATAGGCGGCGGTGAAGGCGATGCTGGTCACGGGTATCAGCAGCAGCCAGCCGAAGGCGTCGAAGGTGGCGGTCATGACCGAGAACTCGGCCACGAAACCGACCATGCCCGGAAGCCCGAGGGAGGCCATGAAGCCGATCATCATGAAGGTCGCCCCGAGAGGCATCTTGGCGGCCAGCCCGCCGAGGCGGGGGATGTTCCTGGTGCCGGCCTTGTGCTGCACCACGCCGCACATCATGAAGAGGACGGCGGTGATGAGACCGTGGGCGAACATCTGGAACACACCGGCGGCGATGCCGATCTCGGTGAAGGTGGCGAACCCCAGCATCACTATGCCCATGTGGCTGATGGAGGAGTACGCTACCATCTTCTTCAGGTCCTTCTGCGCGATGCACATGATGGCGCCGTAGACAATGGAGAGGATGGCCAGGATGACCATCACCCACTGCCACTCATGGGCACCGTCAGGCAGGGCCGGGAAGGCCACGCGGATGATACCGTAGGAACCCATCTTAAGCAGCAGGCCGGCCAGCAGGACCGAGCCTGCGGTAGGGGCCTCCACGTGCGCGTCGGGCAACCAGGTATGGAACGGGAAGGATGGCATCTTCACGGCGAAGCCGAAGAAGAGCGCCCCGAACACTATTATCTGGAAGGTCAGCCCGAACATCGGCGACACGGCGTTGATGTCCTCCATGCCGAAGGAGTAGAACCCGTTGACCGAGGCGGCCTCGAAGTACAGGGCGAAGATACCCAGCAGCATGGCCAGGCTGGCGATGTGGGTGTAGATGAAGAACTTGATCGCCGAGTAGGCCCTGCGCGGGCCGCCCCATACGCTGATCAGGAAGTACATCGGGATCAGCACGACCTCCCAGAAGACGTAGAACAGGAAGTAGTCCAGGGCCATGAAGACGCCTAGAACTCCCAGCTCCAGCACCAGCAGGAGGGCCATGAACTGGTTGGTCCGGTGGTCGACATCCCAGGAGAATATGACCGCCAGGAACACCAGGAGCGTGCTCAGGAAGACCATGGGCACGCTGATCCCGTCAACTCCCAGTATGTAGGATATGCCGAGCGACTCGATCCAGGTGAAGGACTCCTTGAACTGGTACCCGCCGCCGGTCTGCACATACTCGGTCAGCATGAGCAGCGACAGCACCATGGGTATGGCCGAGAAGACCAGAGCGGATATCTTGGCCATCTTGGGGTTCTTGCCCAGGAAGAAGGTGACCACTGCACCGACCAGGGATACGAGCAACATCAGGGATAGTATCGGTATTTCCATGGGATCACCTCAGCACTCCTACGACGTAGAGAAGGATCACGATCACCGACACTCCGATCAGGAGCAGGGTGGCGTAGCTCTGCACGTATCCGTTCTGGAGCTTGCGCACCACGCCCCCGGTCTTGATCAGGAAGGCGGCGATGCCGTTCACTATGCCGTCGATTACGTAGCGATCGAACTTGTCCAAGAGCAGGGAGAAGCCGTACACGCCCACGTAGCCTATCTTGTCGTAGGCCACCGGGAACTTGTAGCGGTCCAGGAGCAGCTGGTGCATGGCCTTGGGGAAGCCCTTGGACACGACCTTCTCCGCCGATATCTTGGTCTTATAGAAGCTGAAGTAGGCCAGCATTATGCCGCTGACCGCAGCCACTATGGATATGTAGGTCAGCGGGGAGGTGAACACCTCGGTCAGCCGCTCACCTATGGTCAGCACGTGGGCGTGCTCATAGTATATCGCCCCGAAGAACCCGTCCCCGATGAACAGGGCGAACCCGGAAGCGAAGGCCAGAGCGGCCAGGATGACCAGCGGGAGCAGCATGGCGATGGGCGCCTCGTGCTTATGGTGACCGTGCTCGGTGGCGTGCCTGGTGCCCTCGTTGGGCTGCCCCTTGAACACCATGAACCACATGCGGAACATGTAGAAGGCGGTCATGAAGGCCGTGAGCACTCCCAGCACCCATAGCACCATGAAGGTGAGACCGGCATCCCCGGCCTCGAAGGTCACCGCAAGAACCTCGTCCTTGCTCCAGAAACCGGAGAGGGGAGGTATGCCGGCGATGGATATGCAGGAGATGAGCATGGTGATCATGCTGACCTTCATGTACTTGCCCAGGCCGCCCATCTGGGCGAGGTCTTCAGTGTGCACGTAGTGGATTACCGCTCCGGCGCCCAGGAAGAGCTGGCCCTTGAAGAAGGCGTGGTTCATCAGGTGGAACAGGCCGGCACCGAAGGCTATGGAGCCCTCGACATGGTGGCCGTGGTGCCACAGGAACGCTCCTGCCCCCAGACCGAGGATCATGTATCCCAGCTGGGAGACGGTGGAGTAAGCGAGCACTCCCTTGATCTTCGGGGCGCAGAGGGCCATGCTGGCGGCGACGAAGGCGGTGATGCCTCCGATGGCACCGACGAACAGCGAGACCTCCGCGCTGGTGGCGATGATCGGGAATGACCTGGCCACCAGGTACACACCTGCGTTGACCATGGTGGCCGCGTGTATCAAGGCGGACACGGTCGTAGGACCTTCCATCGCGTCAGGCAGCCAGTCGTGCAGTGGGAACTGTGCGCTCTTGCCTATCGCCCCGCCGAACAGGAAGAAGGCCGCGAAGGCCATCATGGTAGGGTCGGCGGTGTCCAGGGCGTGCCATACCTGCTCATAGTTGAAGGTTCCCAGCTCGGTGAACAGGATGAACAGGCCGACCATGAACATGACGTCGCCCACCCTGGTGACCAGGAACGCTTTCTTGGCCGCGCGGGCCGCGGAGGGCCTCTCGTACCAGAACCCTATCAGCAGATAGGAGCAGAGACCGACCAGCTCCCAGAACACGAACATCTGGAAGAAGTTGTTGGCCAGGACCAGACCGAGCATGACGCCCACGAACAGGCAGATCTCGGTGAAGTACCGGTGGCGCCTGGGGCCCTGGTCATGCATGTAGGCTGTCGAATAGACAACCACCAGGAAGGCGATGAAGGAGACCACGATGAGCATCATGGCCGCCACGTTGTCCAGGTAGACCCCCATCTCCAAGGTGTACTCGGAGCTCAGGACCACCCAGGTCTGACTGGTGCTGTAGACCCTTCCGGTCGTCAGCAGCTCGAAGGCCGTCCAGAGCGCCAGGACCATTCCGGCCCCGACGCCCCCCACGGCGATGTAGCCGTTCAGGTCGTTCAGCTTCTTGCCGAAGAAGCCGATGAAGACGAAGGCCAGCAGCGGAAGGACCGGTATCAACCATGCGTATTCCAGTATGTCCATCTTTACCACCTCAGCAGGTTAATTTCGTCCACATCCACGGTCTTCCTCAGCTTGTTGAGGTTCAGCAGTATGGCCAGACCGATGGTCACCTCGGCCGCGGCGATGCCTATGGAGAAGAGGGCGAAGCCCTGCCCGGTGGCGTCACCGAAGTACGAGGAGAACGCGACCAGGTTTATGTTGGCCGCGTTGAGCATGATCTCAATGGACATCAGCACCATGATGGCGTTCTTCTTTAGTATGACCCCGGCCGCCCCGATGACGAACAGGACCGATGATATAATCAACACGAACTCCAGCGGGATCATTCGTCATCCTCCTCCTGAGCGATGAACACTCCGCCGATGATGACGGAGAAAAGCAACAGACCTAGCATCAGTACGGCCACCCCGTAGTCGGTGAATATGGCCGTTCCGATCTCGGCGGTCTTGAGCACGGTGTCCCCGATGTCCCCCCATTCGATGGTGAACACGGAGTACAGCATGAGCTCCAAAAGGAGCCCGACGACCAGGACCTTGGCCACTATGGCTTGGGTCGAATCGCCGCGCTTCATTTGGACCGCCTCCTCTTGACTATACTGTCCTCATACTCCTCGCAGGCGTCTCCCCCGACCATCCGGCGCTTGGTGAGCATTATACCGAACAGGATCAGGACGTTGATGGCGCCCACGTACACCAGTATCTGGATCAGGAACAGGTATTCCGAGTTAAGGAATATGTACAGTATGGCCACACCGACGAACGTCGCCGCCAGCCAAACCACGCTGCGCACGATGTCCTTGGAGATGACCACCATGGCGGCGCATCCCACGGTCAGGGCGCCGAATATCAGGAAGAACAGAGTTGTTCCATCCAAAATCATCACAACACCTCCTTCACGCTTAGGCACGATTTCGGGCACACCTCGACGCACTGTTCGCAGACCACGCACTTGGCGTTGTCGAACTTGGGGTGCTTTATCGGCTTCTTGGTCTTGGGGTTGACCTCGCCGGTCTCCGCCATCTCGATCGCATCGGCCGGACAGGTCTTGGCGCACCTCGAGCAGGAGATGCACTTCGAGCCATCCAGGACGATGGTGTCGTGGACGTTCGGATCGTTCTTAGCGTAGGTCTTGACCTCCCCACCCGCCTTCATCTCGGAGAGCAGGGCGAACTCATAGTTCACCTCGTAACCGGGCTTGTGGGGATGCTGCAGCTTGACCGGGTCGAAGATCAGGCCGCCGCGACTGTAAGAGCACAGCTCGAACTCCGGGGTGACGATCATGGCGTTGGTCGGGCACGCTTCCGCGCAGTTGCCGCACATCATGCAGCGACCGACGTTGACCTGCGGGCGCTTGACCTTGCCCTTCTCGGCATCCTGGAAATCGATCATCTCGATGCACTGGTTGGGGCATTCCTTGGCGCACCGGGCGCAGCCGATGCACTTCTCCAAAATGATCCCGGGCCTTCCGCGGAAGTTGTCCGGGTAGAGCAGCTTCTCCCACGGGTACAGGATGGTGCAGGGCCGGTGCTTCGTGGCGCGTATGGCGCCCTTGAAGGTGACCTGCATGGTCTTCAATATGTAACCGGTGGCCCGGAAGTGGTCCGCTTTAGTGTATCTCCTTTCCTCTATCCTCATCAGAACACCCCCGCGACCTTAAGGGCCACAGCGATCAGCAGGTTGATCACGGCCAGGGGAAGGAGCCTCCTCCACCCCAGTTTCAGTATCTGGTCGGTCCTGATCCTCACGGTGGCCGCACGGACCCATATGAAGAAGAAGAACACGACGAACGTCTTGGCCAGGTACCAGGCCTCCGCCCAAATGAACTCCGGACCGGCCCATCCGCCCAGGAAGAGCATGGTGAACAGCCCGCTGAGGATGTAGGCGCGGAAGTAATCGGAGGCCATCTGCAGACCCCATCGTACATCACCGTACTCGGTGGCCCATCCTTCCACCAGTTCCGCCTCCGCCTCAGGCAGGTCGAACGGGATACGCTCGGACTCCCCGATGGCGGCGATGAAGAAGGTCAGCGCGCCGATGCACAGCGGTACGATGAGCCAGATGTTCTGCTCCTGCCAGGTGACGATGCCCACGAAGGACAGATCGCCGGTAAGAACGACCACGGCCACGATGCACAGCAGGAGCGGTATCTCCAGGGCGATCAGCTGCGCGGCGGCCCTCATACCACCGATCAAGGTGAACTTGTTGTTGGAGGACCATCCGCCGATCAGGATGGAGAAGGGACCGAAGGCGAATATGGCCACACCCAGCAGCACGGCCAGGTTGACGTTTATCACATAGAAGTTGTCAGAGAACGGTATGCAACCGAACAGCATGAACGTCGAGGCCAGGTATGCGAAGATGGCCATCTCGAACAGCCGGTGGTCGGAGTCCTTGGGCACGATGTGCTCCTTCAGGACCACCTTGATACCGTCGGCGAAGTTCTGGAAGAAACCGAGGAACCCGACCTGGGTACCGCGGCGGTCCATGAACCTTCCCAGGAACTTTCGTTCCTGCCATATGAAACACAGCCCGAACATCATGGCGGTGATCAGGAATATCACTGCCACTAGCAAGGTCGAAACGAAGTCGACCACCGGAGCGGTCTGCAGCCATTCCCCGAAGTCGCTGAGGAATCCCAGCTTGGTCCAGTCGAGGAGAGCGGCGACCAGTCCCAGCAGCCACTCGGTGAAGTTGGTCAGTTCAATGTAGAGGTTCGACATCTGATCACCTGTCCGTTTCTCCTATGCACATGTCCATGACGCCCATGATGGCCGGTACGTCAGATATTTTGAAGCCGACCAGCATCGGAGGCGAGGCGGACAGGTTGACGAAGTTCGGGGAGCGCACCTTAAGGCGGTACGGCCTCTCCGAACCATCGCTGACCATGTACATCAGCGACTCCCCGCGGGGGTCCTCCACGTGGTTGACGACATTACCCTTCGGAGGACATCTGGGCACCTTGACCCGGATGGGGCCGGCGGGGGCCTGTGCCAACGCCTGGCGGACGATCTTCATGCTCTCCCGCATCTCGTCCATGCGCACGCGGTACCTGGCGTACACGTCACCATCGGTGTGCGTGCAGATGTCGAACTTCATGTCCGCGTAGACCTCGTAGGGGTCTAGGCGGCGCAGGTCCATCTCCACGCCGCTGGCCCTCATGATCGGTCCGGTCAGGCCCAGGTTCATGGCGGTCTTGCCGTCCATCTTGCCGATCCCGACCGTCCTCATCAGGAACGGTTCGTTCTCGTCCATCAGCGATTCCAGGTCGCGCAGGCGCTTCTCGAACTCGTCGAGGGTGCGGTTGACGTCCCGCTCGTAGTTCTCTGGCAGGTCGCTGCGGACGCCGCCGATGCGGCAGTAGTTGTACGTCATCCTGGCACCGCTCAGCTTACAGAGCAGGTCCAGGAACAGCTCCCTTTCCCTGATCGACCAGGTCATGATGGTGTAGCTTCCCAGGTCGGTACCGACCGCCATCAGCCAGGTCAGGTGAGAGGTTATGCGCTGCAGCTCCAGAACGGCCACCCGGATGTACTTGGCGCGGTCCGGGGCCTCGATGCCGTAGATCTTCTCGGCGGTGAGGCAGTAAAGGTGGTTCCAGGATAGGGACGAACCGTAGCAGAGACGGTCGGCCAGAGGAACGATCTGGGAGTAGGTGCGGTTCTCCACCATCTTCTCCCAGCCCCGGTGCAGGTAGCCGATGATCGGCTCGGCCTGGGTGATGGTCTCTCCCTTCAGCTTGACCCTGAGGTTCCACAGACCGTGGTTGAAGGGGTGCTGGGGACCCATGTTGATCCACATCTCATCCGTAGGCATCTCAGACCCTCCTTCCAACGATGAAGTCCTTTCTCAGCGGGTGGAACTTGAACTCCTCGGGCATCATGATGCGGCGCAGGTCAGGGTGACCCTTGAAGACTATGCCCATCAGATCGTATGCTTCCCTCTCGTGCCAGTTGGCCCCGCCCCACAGCGGGGTTATGGAGTCGACGGTGGGATCGTCCCGGGGAATGTCGACCAGCACCTCGGAGAGGATGTGATTGGTCCACGAGGAAACGTGGAAAACCACGGTAAAGTGGTCCAAATAATCTACAGTAGTAACGCAGGAGCAGTGCTCGAAGTTGAGCCCCTCCTTCATGAACTTGCATACTTCGAACGATATCTCGCGGGGTACCTGGAGGTGCAGCCTCTTGGGGGCGGCCTTGAGGACCTCTACGGCGGGGAACTTGGACTTTATGTCCTTGGATATGTCCTCCACGGACCGGTCGGGCGTGTCGTATATTATCACTTGGCTCATCATCACACCTCAATCGTCCAGGAAGCTTCCGCGGTTCTCGGCGGTCAATTTTCGGTTCAGCATGTTGAAGGCCTGTATCATGGCCTCGGGGCGGGACGGGCATCCGGGGATGTAGACGTCCACGGGAATGAAGGTGTCCGCGCCCTGAATGACGTTGTACGCGTCATACCAGGGACCGCCGGAGATGGTGCACTCGCCCATGGCTATGACCCACTTGGGTGAAGGCATCTGCTCGTACAATGCCTTCAGGGAAGGTCGGAGCTTGGCGGAGATCCATCCGTTCAGGAGCAGCACGTCGGACTGCCTCGGGGATGATCTGAAAACGATGCCGAGGCGTTCAGCGTCATAACGGGGACCGCCGGCGGCGGCCATCTCCAGGGCGCAACAGGCGATACCGAAGTGCAGTGGGTATACAGAGTTCCTCTGACCCCAGGACCAGATGGGAGCGGTGATCTTGTCGATGACCTGCTTGCCGCCGGTGGCCACCATGGTCTCCCTCATCATGGTCTTGGTCATCTCGCCAAACTGCTTGGCGGTCATGGTCATGGCGTTGAATGACAGGTCTATATCCACAATATCCTCTCCTTCTTCAAAGAATAATAGACTCCAGCGAGCAGGATGACGAGGAACGTTATCGCCGCGATGTTAGCGATGTCGGAGAGTCCTTCGAACGCCATGGCCCAGACGATAAGAAAAACCGTAAGGATATCGAAGGCCACGAAGATGATGGCGTAGATGTAGAATTGAACATGGAACTGAATTTGGGCCACTCCGATGGGCCTCTCACCGCACTCGTAGGTCGTGTCTCTCATCTCAGCGCGCTTCGTCGGCCTGAATAGCTTCCCCGTGATTATGGCGACAGCGGGGATAAGTAGAGCCACCAGAGCAAACATTGCTACCGGGAAATAGTCGTCTACGAGCATTGTAGGGGGATAATGCTTCCTTTATTTAAACTTTAAACATTCTTGGGGGGTCGTTTATGAAGTTTTTTTTCCTATGACCAGATAGTTATATTTTGATTAGTTAATAATAAAAAATATTTGCTCTATTTAACGCCGTCAAAGGCGATGAGATATTAATATTCTAGAGCCGAATGTTATTATCATGCCCGAGGAGCGCAGGAAGGTAGCGGTCCTGGTGGAGGACGACTACGAGGACCTGGAGCTGTGGTACCCCTATTTCCGGTTGATGGAGGCGGGCTACGAGCCAGTGCTCATCGGCCCCAGGGAAGGGACTTACCGGGGGAAACGCGGATATGAGGCGAAGGTCCAGCTGTCAGCGGACCGGGCGGACCCCTGCGACCTGCTCGGACTGATCATAACGGGTGGTTGGGCCCCGGACCGTCTCAGAAGGTACGGCGCGGTGGTGGAGCTCGTCCGCGGCGTGTTCGACCGGGGTTCGGTGGTCGCCTCCATCTGCCACGGCGGATCGCTCCTGGTCTCGGCCAACGTGGTGCGCGGGAAGAAGGTCACCTCCTTCCATTCCATAGAGGTGGACCTCACGAACGCCGGAGCACATTACTTAGACCGGGAGGTGGTGGTCGACGGTAACCTGATAACCTCGCGCAAGCCAGACGACCTACCGGCCTTCATGCGCGAAGTGCTTCGGGCCCTGAAGGGGCAGAGGACCAAATCGGATTAATAGGAAGTTACCGATGGAAGGTCAGCCAATCTAAGGTGTTATCATGAGGATCGGATTCGTAGGCGCGGGGAACATGGCCGAGGCCATGATGAAGGGCATCATAACCGGCGGGGTGGCCAAGACCGAGGACTTGATCGCCAGCGAGATAGTGCCGGAAAGGCGTGATTACATAACCAACACCCTGGGCGTGCAGACCGTCTCCGACAACATCGAGGTCGTGCGGTCCTCGGACGTGGTGGTGCTGGCGGTGAAGCCGCACCATGTCGGCCCGGTGCTGGACGAGCTCAAGCCGTACCTCAGCGGGAACCACCTTCTCATCTCCATCGCCGCCGGGGTGAAGATCTCCTTCATGGAATCTCACCTGAACTGGGGCGTGCGCGTGGTCCGGGTAATGCCCAACCAGCCCTGCTTCGTCGGCGCCTCCGCCTCCGGGTTCGCCCTCGGGCGTTCCGCAAAGAAGGAGGACAAGGAGACGGTGCAGAGCATCCTTAACTCGGTGGGGGTGGCCTTCGCCCTGGACGAGAAGCTCTTGGACGCGGTGACCGGGCTCAGCGGCAGCGGTCCAGCGTACGTCTACCTGGTCATCGAGGCCATGGCCGACGGCGGCGTGCTCGCCGGACTGCCTCGGGACGTGGCGCTGCAGTTGGCGGCGCAGACGGTCATCGGGGCCGGGAAGACCTATCTGGAGACCAGGAAGCACCCGGGCGAGCTGAAGGACATGGTGGCCTCCCCGGGCGGAACCACCATCGAAGGCCTTCGGGTCCTGGAGGAGGCGGGCGTGCGCGGCGCGTTCATCGACGCCGTGGAGGCCGGGGCCAAGCGCAGCGAGGAACTGGGCGGGAAGAGCTGATCATCTTCTGCGGGTGGTTCGTAACGGGGAGCCGCACACCGGGCAGTCCGGCTGCGGCTCCTTGAACACCTTTCCGCACCCGGTGCAGAGATAGTTCCACCGGACCACCTTGGTTATTCCCTTCATGCTCATGGGCAGGAACTCGATGCCCAGCACGGATGCGAGATTCTGTATGGAGTAATCGTCCGTGGCCACCGCGGCCTTGAGCTCCAAGGCCAGGGCCAGAACGTCCAGGTCCGTTCTCGATAATCGCGAGGAATCACCGGTGCCCCTGGCGGCCTCCTTGACCTTGGATAGAGATGAGGAGGTGGCCTGGGAGACCTTGATCGTAGGCAGCAGGTTCTCCGTCCGGCGATCGTTGTACTTCTCCAGCTCGGCCAGTACCCCTTCGGTCACGTAAGCTTCCCAGTCCGGGGGTACCTGTTCCAGTCCGAAGAGGGCCGAGGTGTCCAGAACTACCTTCACGGACCGGTTAACGTCAAGCGCCCTAGATAACTTTACGGAGAACGGTGCTTTTGGCGTGGTTCTTAAATACCATCTCCTGTTAAACGACCCCCGATGTCACAGATACCTGTGGAGCAGGGAGTCATAGATTTCATCATTCAGAACAAGCAGGACTATCGAATCTGCACCTCCTGTTCCGGGCCGGTCATGCTGCCGGTGGCGCTGAAATCGCCCAAGTCCTCCGACATCGTGATCGAGGTCGGGGAGAACAAGCTTTACATTTCCCGGGTCCAGGCCAGGTACCTCAGGCGAGTGACCTCGGACATGATCTACGACCCCGAGGTCGGTATGTCCTGCAGCGCCTACCCCGGCCTTTAGACCCTTCTCGCCATCTCGGCGGAGCGGACCGCCATGGACCCCAGGTCCACCTTGGCCTCCTCGTCCAGTATGTCCTTGACCGAGGCGTTGGTGATCACCCTTGAGGGAACGGCCGTGCAGTCCTTGCTGCCGTCGCTCATTATGGATATCTCGTAGGTTCCGATCTCCTTGGCCAGGCGCTCGATCTCCAGCTTGTCCAGCCCGATCAGCGGCCGCAGGACCGGAAGCTCAAGCCCGTGCTGCTCGGCCCGGATGTTGTTCAGGGTCTGGGAGGCCACCTGGCCTAGCGAATCGCCCATGACTATCCCGGAGGCCCCGAACCTCAACGCCACCGCCTGGGCGGTGCGCAGCATCAGCCTCTTGCAAAGAACGCACTGGTAGGAGCTTTGGCACTTCTCCTTGTTCACCGCCTGGTTCTCGCCGTGCGGGGCCATGTAGAGAGGCATCTCCTGCCCGGTGACCCTGCGCAGGGCCTCGGCCAGAAGTACTGCCTTACGCACCCCGAGCTCCCCGGAGAAGGGGCGGTTGTCCATGTGCAGTAGGACCATCTCAGCGCCCCGCTGAGCCATCAGGAAGGCGGCCACCGGGGAGTCTATCCCTCCGGAGAGAAGAGCGACCAGCTTCATGTTCCTCAGTTGTTGACCCGCGGGATCTCCGCGCCCCCGGTGAGCACCAGCTCGGCCTCGTCCTCGTCCAGGTCGTCGCTCTCCACGACCATGGCCACCAGCAGGTCTATGAGCTCCCTCATCTGGCGGACCTCCGCCCGGAGGTCCCGGATCTCCCGTGCCAGGTCGGCCTCGGTCAGGAGCCTTACCCCCTCATTCCTTGCCGGTGATGAGGATCGTTTCCACGAAGCCGTAGTCGTCGGCGACCTTCCGCGACTCGTACGCCTCGCAGTGGTCGCAGTACAGCCCCTTGTCCGCCCGCCTGAGCTGGGAGCGGCAATTGCGGCACAGCGACTTGACGGCCCCGAAGTGCGGGTGGGCCGTGTTCAGCTGAATGGACGGCTTGACCTGCATGACCTTGGCCCGGATGATGTCGCTCGGGCGGTACTCCCGGCCCACGTCCTGGACGTAGTCCTGGGATATCTTGGATACGTGGATCGTTCCGTTGGTGTCCCCGGTGATGTTGCGGGAACGTCCCTCGACGGCCACGACCTCGCATATGGCCATGGAGGCGCGCACGTCGGTCACCTCACAGAACACGGAATCGCCGATGGCCAGGGAGACCATGGGATTCTCGGCCTCCACGCTCACCGTCTTATCGTTATCGTTCACCTTCAGCTCGCCGGTGAGGGCGGAGTAGACTATCCCGTCCTCCTCATAGGTGCCTTCCGCCGGGAGGTACTCCTCGGCCACGGCCACCTCGTCACCTGGTAAAACCTTTTTCTTGTCACTCATTCCAACACACCTGTCTTCAGAATGTAAAATAGCGTGACGTCGACCTCTTTCTTCGCCTTGCTATGGAATTCGAACATATAAGGGATCCCGAATTTATACCTTTTTAAAGGAGTGGCGGTGTACCCAGACCGGCGGACGAAACGCTGGACGAAGTCCTCCGTGCTGCTCATGTGCAGGGAATAGACCACCGGCGCGCACCTCATGGCCGCGGTCAGGAACGGTCTGTCGGCGCCCTTGCGCTGCGCCCCGAAGGGCGGGTTCATGATCACCGTGTCCCCCTTCTCGTTCACCTCGCCGATCTCCGCCTGGCGGAACTCGACCTCGACCTTGGCCTTGATGGCGTTGGCCGCGGCCTCTTTCAGTGCCGCGGGGTCCTTGTCGAACCCTATCACCTCGCTCGCGCCCAGCAGCGCCGCCCCGATACCCAGGGGACCGGTCCCGCATCCCAGGTCGATCACCTTCCGCCCTTCCAGGTCGCCCCGGGCCAGGGCGTCGAACAGAAGATCGGCGGCGATCACGGCGGGGGTGGAATACTGCTCCAGCTCGGGCCGGGGGGAGGAGAAGGGAGAAAGCGATTGCAGGGCCATCTCCAGTTCCCTTCTCTTCACCGCATCACCTCCAGTTCGAATTCGAAAGGGTTTCGTGAGGCCTATTGATTGAGCCCCAGGTTCAGGAAGTCGGCGCTGGTGAGGATGCCTACGATGGCGCCCTTGCGGGAGACCAATATCGCCTCCTCCCTCTGCAGGTGGAACGAGGCCAGGTCGATCGGCGTGTCCTCGTTCAGTATCGGGAATGGAGCATCCATAATCTCCTCTATCCTGGTGCGCATGACCTCCTCGTAGGTCTTCCTCCGGGTCTTGGTCTGCTCTATCGTGTAGTCGCGAATGGCGTCATCGGTCAGCCCCCCGACGATGCGTTCCCCGACTATCACAGGCAACTGGGTGAACCGCCCCTTCATCATCCTCTCCACCGCCTCACCGACCGTCTGGTCCGGAGTCACGAAGATCACCCCGCGGGTGGCCAGGTCTCCAACGGTCAGCTGCGTTCCGGAACGCACGCCCTCCACCTTCCGGCGCCTGATCACTTCCTCGAAGGCCGACAGTATCTTGCGGACGTTGCTGTACGAGGGATCGATGGTGCCCCTCTCGATCTTGGCGATCAAGGACTGGCTCACCCCGGCCAAGCTGGCCAGTTCCCGCTGCGACAGGTTCAGTCGCTTTCTCATCTGTCTAATCTTGTCGAGGTCGGGCAGCTGCGGTACCAATGCCGTGCGGGAGGATGTCAATCCGACTTCACCTTCTATTTTGTTTCAATAACTAAAATCGCATTAATATCCTTTTCCAGATTTGTATCCCGAGGTTCTATAGGAATCAGGAGAAGGTCTTCGGTATCATGCCTCTACCCTAGATAACCTTGATATATAACTGTTATTCAAAGTTCGATAACGAATATTCCTTCATAACTTACAAATTTCTAACTAAAACGTAAAATAATCTACGATAATAATGAGTCGAATAAGCAATGAATAAATACTCGAAGAGGTTAACTGGGCATAACATGTGGTCATTCATCTAATAAATCGATTATTGATGGCATTATAATCGAAAATAAAGCTAGAAAATAGATGTATGTACATGAAAAAAGGTATTATAATCCGGGAGACACCGGGGTTATTACCTCGGGCACGCCTATGCTGTGCTGAAGGAGCGTATCACCCATGAATGACAGGACGGACCGGGAGGGTAGGGCCGACCGGTTGGGAAGGCCAGTGCGAGCTGAGAACTACACCGCCAGCAGACCGCCGGGATGGCAGGGCCAGCCCGGGGGCTGCGGCATAGCTTCCTGCATCTCCCTCAAGGGCGGGAGGATCGGCGGGGACCGCATCTCCCGCATGCTCACCATCATGGAGGAAAGGGAGAACGGTCTGGGGGCCGGATACGCCTGCTACGGCCTGTTCCCGGAACGCCGGGACCAGTACTGCCTGCAGTTCTTCTTCGATGACGAGGAGGGGAAGAGGGACGTGGAGAACTTCCTCGACGGACGATTGGACATCGCTCACGACGAGAAGGTGTTCATCCAGGAAAGCTCGACCATCGCGCCTCCCTATCCCCTGGTGTGGCGCTACTTCGCGGATGTGCCGGAGAACAGGGAATGGAGGGGAGAGCGCGGCCTGGGCGAGGAGGACTACCTGGTCGAGCTGGTCCAGCACATAAACGAGAAGATACCCAAGGCCTTCTGCGTCTCCAGCGGCAAGGACATGGCGGTCTTCAAGGGAAATGGATACTCGTACGAGATCGCCGACCTGTACGACCTGGGACGTTACTCGGGGACCATGTGGCTGTCGCATTCTCGGTTCCCCACCAATTCCCCGGCCTGGTGGGCCGGGGCCCATCCCCTGTCGCTCCTGGACTGGGGGGTGTGCCACAACGGGGAGATAACCTCCTACGGCGTCAACCGCAAGCTGGTGGAGATGAACGGCTACCGGTGCACGGTGCTGACCGACACTGAAGTGGTCACCTACCTCTGGGACCTGCTGGTCCGCCGGAACCAGCTGCCGGTGGAGGTGGCCGCCTTCGCCATGGCCCCCTCCACCTTCCAGGAGATCTCCCTGCTTCCGGCGGCGGAACGCCGCCTGGCCGAATGGCTGCGCATCACCTACAAGGAAGCTTTCCTGAACGGACCGTTCAGCATCATAGTTGGGAGAAGCCGGCCAGACATATCGCTGATCGCCCTGGCCGACCGGAAGAAGCTGAGGCCGATGATCGCCGGGCTCTCGCCCGATGAGGACGTGGTCTACTGCGCCAGCGAGGAGAGCGCCATCCGCATCGTGGAACCGGATGCGCGCACCTGGGCCCCAGGTGCTGGGAACCCGCTCATCGCCGTGGCCGGAAAGGGACTGGTCCGCCGGGGTACCGAGCCCTCCTTCCAGGGGGTGAGCGTGTGAGCGAGACGCCTCCGACCAAGAGGCTGGACCACCGTCTGCCAGAGAGGTTCGTGCCTACCATAAACTACGATCTGTGCCGGGTCTGCCGGCGCTGCGTGAACGATTGCTCGTACCAGGCCCTGGAGTTCCGGGAGTCTAGGGTAGTTCCGTCCGGAGGGTGCGTGGCCTGCGGCCGCTGCATAGCCATCTGCCCGGCCAGCTGCATAGAGATCCGGCCGGTACCGCCGCAGTTCGCCCCCCACGGCAACTGGTCAGAGCGCAGCCGGAGGTCGATCCTGGCCCAGGCCAGCTCGGGCGGCGTCCTGCTTTCCTCCTGCGGAGCCGATGACCCGAACCCGGCGATCTTCGACGACCTGCTTCTGGATGCGGCGCAGGTGACCAATCCTTCCATCGATCCCCTGCGGGAGCCGGTGGAGACCGTGACCTACCTGGGGCGCAGACCGGGAAGGCTGGAGGTCTACGACGGCAAGGTCATCGTTCGGGAGGACGACACGCCGCTCATACGAATGGACATGCCTCTGATGTTCGGCCATATCTCACTCGGTTCCATATCCTACAACGCCCAGAAGGCCCTGTTCATGGCCGCCAAGGAGCTGAACATCGTGGCCGGCAGCGGGGAGGGCGGTCTGCACCCGGACTTCTACCAGTACGCCGACCGCATATGCTCCGAGGTCGCCTCCGGTCGTTTCGGGATCAAGCCGGAGTACCTCAAGGGCGTGGCCGCGGTGGAGATCAAGATCGGACAGGGGGCCAAGCCCGGCCACGGCGGGCATCTTCCCGGCGAGAAGGTCACCACCATGATCTCCGAGACCAGGATGATACCGCTGGGAACGGACGCACTGTCACCCTATCCGCATCACGACATATACAGCATAGAGGACCTGGCCCAGCTGATATCGGTGCTCAAGGAGAGCACCGAGTACCGCCTGCCGGTGGGGGTGAAGATCGCCGCCGTGCACAACGTCGGTGCTATCGCTTCCGGCCTGGTCCGGGCCGGAGCTGATTTCCTGACCGTGGACGGCTTCAAGGGTGGCACCGGCGCCGCGCCGCGGGTCATCAGGGACCACGCCGGCCTGCCGGTGGAGGTGGCCATCGCCGCGGTGGACCGCCGGCTCACCCAGGAAGGACTTCGTAACCGGGTCACCGTCTGCGCCGGGGGCGGCATTCGCTCCTCGGCGGACATGATCAAGGCATTGGCGCTCGGGGCTGACGTGGTCATGGTCTCCACCTCGGCCATGGTGGCCATGGGCTGCCGGGTGTGCCAGCAGTGCCACCGTGGCCTGTGCTCCTGGGGCATCGCCACCCAGCGCGACGACCTGACCGCCAGACTGGACCCGAACCTGGCCGCCGCCCGCATCGTCCGCCTGTTCCGGGCCTGGAACGAGGAGCTGAAGGAGGTCCTGGGGGCCATGGGCATCGACGCCGTGGAGAGCCTGGTCGGAAACCGCGACCGGTTGCGTTACCGCGGCCCGAACCCCAAGATCGCGGAAGTGATGAACGTGAAGCATATCGGGGAAGGGTGGGGCTGATGAAGGCGGTCTGTAAGCCCAAGGGGCACGCCCACGAGTGCGACTGCGGAAAGGAGTGCCTGAGCGTGGTGGGCGACCGTGCGGTGATCGATCTGGACCTGTCTCCGACCCGGCCGATGCATTACACCACCCTCAACTGCGTGATGCGCAAGGCCATGCGCCGGGGGTGCTCCTCGATCGAACTGAAAGGGGTGATGGGGCAGCGCTACCTGGCCTCCACGGCCTCCACTCCCGGGCTGTACATCGCGGTGCACGGCACCCCGGGGAACGACCTGGGGGCTTTCCTCAACGGCCCGACCATCGAGGTCTTCGGCAATGCCCAGGACATGACCGGGAACACCATGAACTCCGGCCGGATAATCGTCCATGGGAACGCCTGGGACGTGACCGGGCTGGCCGCCAGGGGAGGACAGATCCTGGTCCAGGGGGACACCGGCTATCGGGTGGGCATTCACATGAAGGAGTTCGGGGGATCCCGGCCGACCATGGTCATCGGTGGCACGGCCAAGGATTACCTGGGCGAATACATGGCCGGCGGGACCGTGCTCGTGCTCGGATTGAACGGGGGAAGCCCGGTCGGACGGAGCCTGGGCGCGGGGATGCACGGTGGGCGCATATTCGTTCGCGGAAAGGTGGGGCCGGAACAGCTCGGACCTGGTGCGGCGATATCGCCGCTGAGCCCGGAGGACGAGAGGGAGGTCCGAGGATTGCTGGACGAGTTCAACAAGGCCTTCGGCACCGAGGTCCCGGACGATATGGGCGGATATGTGAAGGTCGCCCCCAGCTCCAGCCGGCCGTTCTCCGGCTACTATGACAAGACCAACGTTTAGTTGCCCGGCAAACGGTTGGCGGAGCTGGTGACCATACGGAGCTCGAGGTCCTCCAGCCCCAGCGGAAGGACCTTGGAGGTGATGGCCTGCTCCAGCGAGGTGGTGTCCCTGGCCTGCAGCCGGACCATCACCCGGCGGGGGCCGGTCACCTGCAGCACCTCCTTCACCTCCTCCACCCCCCTCAGCTTCCTGAGGTCCTCGGACGGGACGCCCGGACGCAGGTTCGCGAACAGGATGGCGTCCACCTTCAGCCCCATGCGCTCGTTGTTGACCACCGCGAAGTAGCCGAGGATTATCCCGTCGTCCTCCATGCGCTTGATGCGGTCGCGTACCGTGGAAGGGGAGCGCTTCAGCTTGGCCGCTATCTCGTTGTGGGTCATCCGGCCGTCGTTGACCAGGAGCTGCAGGATGCGCCGGTTCATGGCGTCTACCACGGGCATGCGAACCTCCTAACGGGGTATGAACCTTAATAAATTACGATGGAACGTCGAAATCATCGTTAAAAAATGAAAGAACGGATGAAATTGTTTGAAAAAGCGTTGATTTTATCGAATATCGGCTTACTTCATGAACAGGGAGGGAGCCTCCGGCTTAGGGCTGAAGCAGGCCTCGCCCATCTCCTGGACCTGGGCCCCCGCCTCCAGCGCTGTCTCGTGGATCGCTTTCTCGAAAGCCTTCTTGAGCTCGTTGGGCGAGGCGGACACCCGGGCGTTCAGCACCAGTTTCCCTTCTCCAGTGAAGTAGCGACCTCCCTTCAGGCCGTCCACCTGCATACGGTCCTCCACCAGGCTCATCTTGGCCGAGGCGGTGGGCGAGGTCAGCATCACCTTGACGTGGCCGATGGTCTCCGGCGGGAAGTCGGTGGCCACCCGGCGCATCAGGGCGGTGACGAAGGCGTTGATGTCCAGACGCCCCTCGGCCACCAACTTGGCGTGGGCGTTGAACCAGCCCATGGAGGCCTTCTCCACGGCGAAGATCTTCTGGTCCACCTCCTGGGGCTCCTTGGTGCTGACCTTGTCCGAGAGTATTATGTCCACGATGGTGTCCAGGTTCTTCCTGCTG
Source organism: Methanomassiliicoccales archaeon (assembly GCA_040768245.1). Taxonomy (GTDB): domain Archaea; phylum Thermoplasmatota; class Thermoplasmata; order Methanomassiliicoccales; family UBA472; genus UBA472. The sequence continues at coordinate 80,869 of JAXGNA010000006.1, forward strand.
AAGGCCGAGCAGGGTATGATGTCAGCATCGGAGACCTCCCTTCGCACCAGCTCGCTGGCGCTCGCCACCTCACCATCGTTCAGACGGTCCACCTTGGAGATCAGCACGTACTCCGCCTCCCGGACCTGGTGGGACGGGATGAGCTTCCCTCCGCCCAGACCGAAACCTTCCGGTTTGCGGAGCACCTCGGAAGCTCTGCTGCCGTCGACGACCACGAAGAAGGGCGCGACCTGGAACTCGTCCGGGTACATGGAGCGCAACGGGGCGACCACCGATCCCAGTATGGCCGTGGAGGTGCCGATCGGTTCGGCGATGATGACGTCCGGCCGTCCCATCGAAACAAGGGTACGGGCGTTCTTGACGAACTCCCCGAAGTTGGCACAGAAGCATCCTCCCAGCACGTCCTTGACGTCGAAGCCGGCGTCCTTCATGTACTCCGTGTCCACCAGGACGTTGCCCTGATCGTTGGTGATGATTGCCACGGACCTGCCGTGCCTGGACCTGAGCTCCTTTCCAAGCGCGGCGGCCAAGGTGGTCTTCCCCGCGCCTAGGTATCCGCCCAGCACCACGAACCTGGTCGGGGCCTTGTCTCCGGACTGCATGCACCCGTTAACGCGCCACCGGGTTTATACGTTTCTTGGGACTCCAATATTACAGTCCCTCGATGCGGACGGTACGGCGTAAAAAGGCGCAGGTCTGACACGGGATATCGATGACGCAGCGCTGACCGGCCGGTATGCCTTTTATCGCCGCTAGGAGCGCCAGGTCCATCGGCCGGTAGGGCGATCGGCGATTGTTGGCGGTCAGTACCGCTTTCTCGGCCTCGGTCAGAGCTTCAGAATCGAAGCGGGACTGGGCGAAGTCCATGCACCTCTCCGCCTCCTCCTTGCTGCACTGGTCGCAGCGCGTTCCCGCCTTGGTAACCGGGCCGTAGAGGTCGGCCAGCGGGTCCACCAGAAAGATCCGGTGGTCCCTTCCGATGGTGATGAAGACCGCGTACGGGAAGGAGGCCTGGATCAGCTCCATGCGGGTCCCCCGCACCTTCTGCTCCTCCTTGACCGTCCAGAAGTCCCGCAGATGATGATTGAGCTGGTACACCAACTGGTGATAGTCCAGGCCCAGCGAGTCGGCCAGGTCCTGCTTGCTGATCGGCGCGTCCCTGGTTGAACGATACAACTTGGTCAGGATGCGCTTGCGCATGTCGTGGTTGACGATGGAGGTGTACGTCTCCGGGTCGATGTAGGCCATCTCTATACGGCAGTCAGCTGTCAACATTACTTGATTTGGTTCTCCAATATTTAACTGTTGACGATGGATAAGCTAACTGTACGGGGATGGTGAATGACCACCCCGTTCGATCGGTGGGACATGGTGGGCAAAGGACGTGCATGCCCGGGGTGCGGTGCGCCCTTGAGGAAGGGTTACGAATACTGCAATGCGTGCGGACGGAAGGTCTCCGAGGCGCCGGGAACGCGGAGGACCGTCCCGGTGAGCCCTCCCAGGTTGCTGCCTGAGAAGGGTAAAAGAAGGGAAGTGCCGAAGGGCTCAGAGAACCCAGTTCCCCGGAGGGAGCTGACGATCGCGTTGCTGGCCATGACCTGCATGGCGCCCTTCTGCACCTGGCTCAGCTCCTTCGGTGGGGTGATCGGCATCAGCGCCGCCTTCAACGAAGCGTTCTACGGGAGGTACGTGGTGTTACTGGCGGCCATCGGGCTGCTGACCATCGTGGCCGGAAATCTGGTCCCTGCCGCGATCTCGAGGAAAGCCATCATCGCCGGGGTGGGCGTCGGGACCTTGGCCTTGACCGCCTTGGACTACGTGGAGATCATGCGGTACAACCTGGACATTGGACCCTTCTATGTCACGGCCATGCCGGGGATCGGGATGTACCTGGCGTTCGCCCTGGGGACCGCGCTCACTCTGGCGGTCATGATACCTAAGAGGAAGCGCAGCCCCCTGGGATCGGAGGGTCCGGTCCTCAGGATAGGTTCTCGGGGTTCAGACCCTTCAGCTCGTCGATGACGAAGCGTCCGTCCTTGCGGATGAGCACGTCATCGAAGTAGATCTCCCCGCCACCCATCTCCGGGGTCTGGATGAGCACCATGTCCCAGTGCACGGTGGACTTGTTGCCGTTGTCCGACTCCTTGTAGGCGCTGCCCGGGGTGAAGTGAATGGACCCGGCGATCTTCTCGTCGAACAGGGTGTCCAGCATGGCCTGGTTGATGTACGGGTTGACGCCGATGGCGAACTCGCCGACATACCTGGCGCCAGGGTCGGTGTCGTGTATGATGTTCTGTGACCTGGTGTCAGAACTGGTGGCCTCGATGATCTTTCCGTCCTTGAACTTGAGGACCACGTTGTCAAATACCTTGCCCTGGTACAGCGTCCTGGTGTTGTAGCTTATGATCCCGTTCACCGAGTCCTTGATGGGGGCGGTGTATATCTCCCCGTCAGGTATGTTCCGGTCGCCCTCGCATTTGACCGCCGGCATGCCCTTGATCGAGAAGGTGAGGTCGGTGCCCGGGCTTACTATCCTTACCTTGTCCGTACGCTCCATCAGCGCCACCAGCGGGTCCATCGCCCGGGACATCTTCGGATAGTCGAGCGTGCAGGTGTTGAAGTAGAAGTCCTCGAAGGCCTCGGTGGACATCTGGGCCTGCTGGGCCATGGAGGCCGTCGGCCATCTGAGCACCACCCACTTGGTGTTGGGCACCCTCCAGCCGGTGTGCACCGGACCGGACCAGTGCTTCATGTAAAGGTCGATCTTGTCCGCCGGGACGTCGGAGTTCTCGGTGATGTTGTACGAGCCACGCATCCCGATGTAGGCCTGGGCCCTCTTCATCTTGTCCAGTTCGACCTCTCCGATCTGCACGATGGTCCTCTGGTCCGCGTTCATGAGCAGCTTCCTCATCACCCGGGCGGAACGCAGGGCCACCATGGGCACGCCTCCGACCTCATAGATCTTGTCCAGCAGAACCTCCACCATCTCGGTGGGGATGTCGAAAGCTTCAATGTACACCGTCTCCCCCTTCTGGAGGCGAACGGAGTGATCGATGAGCACGTCGGCCAACTTGCGCATTCTAGGGTCGTACATACGATTCCGGTAGAACCATTGGAAGGTATATCAGATTTAGCAAAATCCTTCGACCGTGGTGGGACGAAAGTTCTATTAGGCCGGATGGCCGGTGGACGTACATGGACGAGGTGGACGTGGCCCTCAGCCGCATGCTCATGCGCAACTCCCGCACCCCCTATTCCGAGCTGGGAAAAGAGCTTGGCCTGAGCCCCCAGATGGTGCATCGCCGGGTCCAGCACCTCATGGACGTGGATATCATCCGCGGAACGTACGCCGCCCTGAGCTTCAAGGCCATGAAGGCCATGTGGGTCATCGTCCACGGCTGGTCCAGGGCCAATTCCATGGATGAGGCGGCCAGAGAGCTCAGGAACGACCAGCATGTGGCGATCATGCAGGTGGCCAGCGGCAATTACGTTTACGTTCATGGTAACGTCACCGACGCGGTGAGCCTGGCGGAACTGGTCAGCTCGGTGCAGAGGAGCGCCAAGCTGAGCGAGCCGCAGGTGGGCATCGTGCACACGCCTCCCCTGGACCACTCCGGCCTGAGCGGCATGGACCTGCGCATCGTCAGGGCCCTGGCGAACGATACCCGGAGGCCGGTGAACGAGATCGCAGAGGAGCTGGGGACCACCGCCAAGACCGTCCGTCGCCGGCTGGACCGCCTGATGAAGGAGGACCTGGTGCAGCTGTCCATCAACTGGCAGCCGGACACCATGGGGGACATGGTCAGCCAGATACATCTGGTGCTGAAGGACGGGGTGCCCAACGAGAAGGCGGCCTACCTGATGATCAAGAAGTACGCCCCCGGGATCATCCGCAGCTACACCTTCAGCAACGCACCCGGCCTGATCCTGCTGACCTATTGCAACCGCAACGCCAGGGAGATGCAGGAGACCTGCCGGGAGCTGGAAGCGGAAGGCATCTTCACCAGCGTGGTGCCCAACGTGATAAGGGCGATCTACCACTACCCGGAGCACCGGGAAGCGGTGCTGCAGGACCTCCTCAAGAGAACGGGAAAGAACTGAGAACCTCCTGGACAAGGTCCTTTTTACCTTATTTTAACTAATTTTGTTTATGAAAAGGTCATTTTCCAAAGTATATCGACCCGTTTATTGCGTCTCATCTTGACGAGGGCCTAAGCCAGGGAGGGGAATGTCCTTTCCTGAGGATGAAAATGTACCTCCCGAAAAGAAAAGGTTTGATCATCGTTTGCGTACTGGCGGTCATCCAGAGCATCGCCAGGTTCGCCATACCGCTATCACTGTCGACCATGGACGGACCGGTGCTGGAGAACCCGGTCTCCGACGAGCTGATGATGTTCATCAACGGCATGTTCTACCTGCTCGGGCTCTTCGGATTCGTTACCGCGTACGGCCTGTGGACCCAGAAACGCTGGGGTTACTTCGGTACCCTGGCCCTCAGCGCGGCCACCATAGCGTTCGATGTCTGGGCCATCGTCACCGTCCAATGGTCCGCGGCCATGGGCATCGTGCTGCCAGCCCTGTTCATCGCCTACCTGCTTCTGATCCGCAAGGACTTCGATGGGGAGGGAGCGAATTGAGCACGCTCGTTGCATACGGCACCAGATGGGGCTCCACCAAAGATGTCGCAATGGAACTTGCGTCTCTCATCAGGAAAAAGGGGATCTCCACGGATATGGTGGACCTCGGAAAAAACGATACCATTGACCTGGAACCGTACGACATGGTGGTCATCGGTAGCGGGATCGCCTACGGTTCATGGTCGAAGGGTGCCGTTAGGTTCCTGGAGAGGAACGCCAAGACGCTTTCCGATAAGCGATTGGCCATGTTCGCCTGCTGCGGTGACCTGCTCTTCGATCCGTCGAAGACGGAGGAGTACGAGAACAGGTACCTGAGGGAGGTGGCCAAGAAATTCGAACTGGAGCCGTTCAGTCTGGGCCTGTTCGGCGGAGTGATCGACTTCGAACGCTACAGCTTCCTGGTGAAGGGGATACTGAGCATGAGGAACGCCGGGAAGAAGGACATGAAGGAGAGGGGGATAGACCCCGATAGACCCTACGACTTCCGGGACTGGGATATGATAAGGGCGTGGGGCGAGAGCCTTCTGGAGGATGATTAGATGAAAGAGATGGAGAAGGACAAGGTAAATGATCTCATCCCCTGGTACGTGACCGGGGCGGTGGCCATCCTGTGCGCTTTGGTGCTGATAGCCATGGCCGCCCTGGGCCCGAGCGGGACCGGGGACATCGAATACCGGACCTCGCAATCCGGGCTGTGGCAGGTCATGGGGCAGGACCTGGCGGACCTGTTCCTCATCGCCCCGTTGCTGTTGGTCGGGGGAACCTTGCAGCTGATGAGAAAGGATGTTGCGAAGTACCTGCTTGTGCTCACCCCCCTCACCCTGATGTACACCGGGCTGTCCCTGGGCATAGGGCAGGAGTGGACGGCGCATGACGGGAACGTGGAAGCGTACTTCTGGATGTTCCTATCGCTGGTCATAGGCGGGTTGCTCTTATTGATCGGGGTGCTGCCGAGGTTCGGCCCCGGCGACGGGACGGGTTTCCAGCGAAAGAGGCTGATGGCGTTCGTGTTCGTAATGGGACTGGTCCTGCTGCTCTTCGCCGGGATGTGGACCGGGCAGATCGACCAGGTGGTGGCGACCGGTGACCTGGCCGACGGCTCTTACAGCGACTCGCCGAACGCTTTCTGGACCGTGCGGTTCCTGGACCTGGGGATCTGCGTCCCGCTGGGATTCGTCTCCCTGTTCCTTCTGCTCCGCCGGCCGGAGAAGGGATATCCCCTGGTGCTGCTGTTCTTCGGCTTCTTCCTGACCATGGCGGTGACCGTGAACGCCATGGCCCTGGTGCAGCTGCTGAACGACGACCCGGCCGCGGAGGCGATGGGCGCCGGCCTGTTCATCTTCCCGGTGATGGCGGTGCTGTTCCTGGTGGGGCTGTATTACCTGCTGAGACATCGGGAGAAGGAGAACGGACAAAACCTCTTGGCGGCCTGAAAAGGCCTGCCCTGTTTTTTTATTGGTCCTTGGGCCAGGCCATGTAACGATCTTCCATGAAGCGCAGTCCGATCGGTCCATCGTAAAGTATGGAGAGATTGTCCTCGTTGAGCAGTTGGAGCCCCCCGTCCCTGAACACCCTACCATCCTTGATCATGACCACCCTGTTGATCTCCGGCACGATGTCCGCTGGATCATGGGTGACCAGCACCAGCGAGCGGCCCTCTTTTGCCAGGTTCCGTATGGCCGCCCTCACCAGCCTTTTTCCGGTGAGGTCCAGGGAGTTCATCGGCTCGTCCAAGATGAGCGCCTCCGGGGAGTTGACCAGGGCCCGGGCCATGAGCACCCGCCGGGCCTCCCCGGTGGAGAGCGTGTAGTACCTCCGTTCAGCGAGATGGGACGAGCCCACGGCGTCCAGGGCGCCCTTGGCCAGCCTCTCCATGTCCAGACCGATCTCCTGCGAGCGGTTGGTACCGATGGAACCGAAGAAGCCGGAAAGCACCGCCTCCAGGCAGTCCATGTCCCTGGTAAGGTCGACCTGCAGGTCCGCCGAGACCAGACCGAAGGCCTTGCGCACATCGAAGAGGTTCCAGAGGTCCGAACCCCTGAGCTTGACGTACGAACCGGTAACCGAGGTATCGTGGCGGTGCTCGCCCATCATGGTCTTGATCAGGGACGATTTCCCGGAACCGTTGGGACCCAGTATGACCAGCCGCTCCCCTTCCCGGATGGTCAGGTCCACCTCCTTCAGCAGCGTCGCGGTGCCCTTGCTGACGCTGACCTTGTGCATCTCGATTATCGGCTCGCCGGGCATACGGGACCGTATCGGCTGCGGGATATAAACCGACTACCCAACGGCGCCTTTGCTAGCAGGCAACAAAATGGAGAACAGGGTTGTCACCCCCAGCGGGGCGTTCGACGGTCCAGTGGACCGGTAAATCATTTCGAGAGAGGGAATTTACTTCTTCTTTCCCTTGGCCGGGGCGGCCTTGTCAGCGGCGGCGGCCTTCTTCTCTTCGTTCTTCTTCTTTTGCTTTCCGAGATCCTTCTTGGACATTGCCATAACCACTGATATCGCTAAATTCATACTTAACAATAATTATCATACCGTCTTCCTGGAAGGCGGCGTCAGAAGTTCCGGGCGATGGGCCAGCTCCCAGATGTACAGCGATGCGACGCTCCCGTAGGGAGAGTATTTCGCCCGGCGCCGGTCGAACTCCTCCTTGGTGATGGCCTCCAGACCGTAAAGCGACATCATCCCCCGGCGGATGGCCAGGTCCCCCCAGCTCACCACGTCCTTCCTTCCCAGGGAGAAGATCAGCATCATCTCCGCGGTCCAGGGGCCTATGCCCTTCAACGAGACCAGCGCTTTGACCACCTCGTCGTCGGAAAGGGACCTCAGACCATCCAGGTCCAGGCCTCCGTTGGCGCAGGCGGCCGCTATCCCCTTGACGTACTCGGCCTTGCGGAAGGACATGCCGCAGGACTGGACCTCCTCCAATGACGCCCGGTCCAGCCTGGACGGGGTTATCTCTCCGAAACGTTCGACCACCCGGTTCCAGACCGTCGCGGCGGCCTTGCCGGATATCTGTTGGCCAACCACACTGCTGACCAAAGCAGTGAACAGGTCGGGGTACATCTCGGCCTGGATCATGCCGGCGGAGTCGATCACCCTTCCCAGCCTTCGGTCCTTACGGCGAAGGTGGTCGAGCTCCGTCCGACCATACTCAAAGCGGGGCATCCCTCTCCAGCTCCAGCAGCCTTTCCTTCAGTTCCAGGCCGGCGGCGTACCCGGTGAGCTTCCCGCCGCTCCCGACCACCCGGTGGCACGGAACGATTATGGAGATGGGGTTGCGATTGCAGGCCTGCCCTACCGCCCGGGCGGCCCCGGGACGGCCGATGGCCTTGGCCATTTCGCCGTAGGTGCGCACCTGGCCGTACGGGATCCTCGCCAGCTCCTTCCAGACCTTCATGGCGAACTCGCTGCCGTTTAAAGCGAGGGGCAAGGTGAACTCCTTCCGTCCTCCAGCGAGATACTCCGATATCTGGACCGCGGCCTTCTTGAGGAGCGGCGTGGCCTTCCTCTCGCCCACAGGTTCCGTCTCACCGGGCAGACGGACCTCGGTGATGGCCCCGTTCTCCTCGACCACGTACATCGCCCCGATCTCCGTCATAAAAAGGTGGACGCGCCTCAAACATGGACCTCCCGAGCCGTTCCTCCTTACCGCGTATCGTTTATTAATTGCTGCCTTGGGACGCTCTTCCGAGGTTATAATACGCCCGACCTCGATGTAATCATCGAGGTTGGAATGACCGGCACGAAGGTCAGGATGTCCAAGGGACCGGGGAGCGTCGAGGAATATCTGGCCGCCCTCCCGGTGATGGTCCAGGAGATCGTTGGTAACTTGCGAGGGGTAATCAGGTCGGCGGCCCCGGACTCCCAGGAGATATTCCGCTATCGCATCCCCATCTTCGAGCACCATGGCCATCTGGTCGGCTACGCCGCCTACCAGGACCATTACAGCCTGCACCTGATGAGCCCCGGGCTGATGAAGGAGTTCGAGGAAGAGCTCGAGCCATACGACAGGACCACGGCGACCATCCACTTCTCCTATGACGACCCGCTGCCCAGGGACCTCATCCATCGGCTGGTCAAGGCCAGGATGGCCGAGAACGAGGCCCGGGAAAAGAAGTGATCGGTCCCATCAGCGCTTGGTCCTCTCGGCCCATTCCCCCTGGAGAAGTCCGAACCACATCTCATCGCGCCATTGGCCTTGGTGATGATACCTTTGGCGCAGTATGCCTTCCTGTTTGAAGCCCAGTCCGATCAGGACCTTCCGCGAGTCGAGATTGGTGCTCAGCGGATTGGCCTCGATGCGGTTCAATCCCATTTCACCGAAACCGTATTCCAGGACGGATTTGAGAGCTTCGCTCATCAGCCCTCGTTTCCAATAGGAGCGCAGCAGTTCATAGCCCAGCTCGGCACGCCTCGAACCGTGGTCGATGTTCCAGAGGCAACATTCGCCTATCACCTGGTCGGTGTCCCGAAGAAGGATTGCCCAGGTCATGGAAGTTCCCTCCTTTCGACCTTCTAATCCGGAGCGGACCCAACCGCGGGTCTGTTCGATGTCGGTATGAGGTTCCTGACCGAACGACCGGGTGGCTTCCGGGTCGGACTTGAAAGCATGCATGGCCTCGGCGTCCTCCAGGACCATCGGTCTCAGGAACAGACGTGGCGTCACCATTGTCGTATCGAGCGGCGAACTCCCCAGGTCCTGCACGGCAGAGATCCCTTTCCAAAAAAAGGGAGTGAAGGTTTGGGGCCTACTTCAGCAGGCCGGCCGCCTTCAGCTCCTCGGTGATCTTGTCTACGGCTTCCGCAGCGTCCTTCTCCACCTTGGCTCCGGTGCAGACCAGCTTGCCGGAGCCGAACAGGAGCACCACTACCTTGGGGGAGTCCAGGCGGTACACCAGCCCGGGGAACTGCTCCGGCTCGTACTCCACCCTTTCCAACCCCAGGGATATGGCGATGGCGTTCAGATTTATCTCCTGGCCCAGGTCCGAGGAGGCGACAATGTTCTGGACGTCGATCTTGGGATCGGCCTTGACCTTGATGCCCGCCTTCTCGATCTGCTTGGCGACCTTCTTGATAGCTTCCTGAACGTGAGGAAGGGAACGGCCACCAGTACAAACGACCTTGCCGCTGCGGAAGAGCAGCGTGGCGGTCTTGGGCTCCTTGAGCCGGTAGATGAGGCCAGGGAACTGCTCCGGCTCATACTCCGCGCCGTCCAGGGCGAGGGCTATGGACTGCAGGTCCAGTTCTTCACCGAGGGTTGTGGAAGCGACGACGTTCTCGATCTTTATCTTGGCCATGAGGTCACCTTTCCACACGTTATTTAAATACCCTATTAAAAGTCTTTCGATATTGGTTTATATTAGTTAGGTCAACGGCGGGCGATGCGACATCATCTAGTATCGCCGTTGCCGACCATGGCTCTCAACGATTATCATGAGGTAATGCGTACAAGTCCGTGATGTTGCAGGCGACGGGACCATATGGCCCCATCAAGACCCGACTGATGGCCATCGCCATAGGTGTCCTGCTGTACGCCATAATAACCGTCCGCCTCAACGTGCTGATAATGCCAGGTACGGAACTCACCGCGATCCGCCCCAGCGTGGTGGTGCCCATGCTGATAGGCTTCCTCTTCGGACCGCTGGCAGGTTTCTTCACTGGCTTCTTCGGCAACGCACTGGGCGATTCGATCTCGTTCGGAAGGTTCTTCTGGCCCTGGGACCTCGGCAACGGCATCATGGGAGCATTGCCCGGGCTCTCCTTCCTTCTCCTGGATAAGGAGGAAAGACTGGGCAGGAAGGGACAGATGTACGCGCCCCTGCTCGCGCTGGTGGCCGCGGTGATCGGCATGGCGGTCGCCGTTTACCTCGACCTCTGTTTCGAGATCACGGTGGAGACCAGTGCGGCCGCCTGGAAGGTGTTCGCTTCCTCCGCCATGACCGATGCGATCAACGGGGCGGTGCTGCTTCCCATACTTATTCTGACCTATGCGCACCTGGTCCATCTGGTGGAGCGGGCGCCCCACGACCAGGGGACGGGACCTCCGGGATGAGGGACCTACCGCTTTCGTTTCTGAAGCTTGACGATGAGATATGCGCCCCCGCCCAGGCCAAGCAAGAGCCAGGCCAGTACCATGTCCGGGGGGTTCACATAGGTCATGATCAGGAGGGAGAAGGCTACCCCTAGGACGGGTATCCCGCCCCCGAATCGAGAACCCTTGAGCTCCGATTTCCCTTGAAAATAGAATATGGCCGCGGACAGGCAGGTCATCAGGTAGACGAAGGCCAAAAGGAAGATGGATGCGTTGATGATGCTCTCCAAGCCTCCGAACGATGCGGTGAACAACGCGGTCGAAGCAAGCAGCACGATGGCCAGCCAGGGAACGCCCTGGTTGGGGCTCAGGGAAGCGAAGGCCTGCGGCATCCTCCCCGCCTTGGCCAGGACATGGGTCAGACGCGAGGCGCCCAAAAGCTCGGTCTCCTCGGAACAGGCTATGGCGATAAGAGCGCTAACCCCCACCATCAATGCGATCAGCCCAGCCAGCTCGGGTGACCAGGAGAAGATGACCATGGTCGCCTCGACCAAGGGATTGTCGGCCTCGGCCGTCACCGCGTGGCCGATGGCGCCTATGACCACGAGGTTGATGAAGAAGTAGAAAAGAGCGACCACGAGCATGCCGATCACCATCGCCCGTGGGATGGTGCGAACGGGGTCCTTGACCTCTCCGGCTGGCAAGGTGGCGAGCTCGAAACCCGTGTAGGCCCAGAAGGCCACCACCACCGCCTCACCAAAGTTGATGGCATCACCGGTGAAGAAAGGAGTGAAATTGTTCACGATCCGCCCGGGGTTGATGGACAGGAACAGCACCCCGCCGACGATGAGGATCACGAACGGCACTAACTTGGTGAGGGAAAGAAGGTTGATGACCCGTCCCGTCACCTTGACCCCCATCAGGTTGGTGACGATGGCAAAGACCGCCAGGGAGGCCATGACGATCAAACCGGCGATGAACCCCGTGTCCGGCATCAAGGCCCGGAAGTACTGCAGGAACGCCAAGGTGATGGCCACCAAGGTCAGCCAGCTGAACACCAGGAAACCCCAACCGACCATGAAGGCGCCGAACGGTGAGAAGGCTCCTTCAGCGAAGGCGTAGGGACCACCGCTCTTCGGCAGGACCGTGACGCAATGGTTGAAGGAGAACGATATCAGGAGAGCGATCGAGCCGGCGATGAGCCAAGCGATCAGAGATGATGGGCCGACCAGCCCGCTGGTCATGGAGATGGTGATGAGAATGCCAGTTCCCAGGACCGTGCCCACGATCATGTTGGTGACATCGAAAAGACCCAGTTTCTCCTTGTTCCCCCTCATCCAACCTCCGTCAACGGTGGCCTGGACCGGAGACTTCCGAATTTAATTCATCATTTCTGGTCCATTCTCGCCGTCTTCCCTCGAACGCCCGTTCCCGGAGTTATGAGCGCGAGCATAGGATTAAGCTTGTCTACGGGCCGGTGGGGAGTTCATGCCCGGGGAGAGCGTCCTGATCATAACATTCCGAAGAATAAGAGTGGTTGGCTCAGCCGAGACTACGTACAACTTGAGCCAGATGAGAAAATATTGAAATCAATTTTCGGGCGGTTAGCGCGAGCCAGTCGTTTAAACCCTTTTATATTTTTTTAACTTTCTTAATGGCCCCATAAACTACTTGAGAAGGTCGATGACCCCTCTGAACTCATCTCTATCGATCCCTATGTGATAAGCGGCCCGGCTTTCAACGTCATTCGTTATGGCATTGCGGGCCTTCACACAATCGACAGGATATTCTGCCTTGACCTTTCTGATGATGGACGAATAACTCTCTGATGAATGCCAAATAATGGAATATATGTCGCAGGCGTCCTTCCATAGCTTATCGTCCTTTTGACGTTGCGGGATAGACCTTAACTTGGTTGCGAGCAAGGACGCAGGATTGGGGATATGAACGTAAAAATCACCCAATGTTTTCTTAACATAACTTCTATCCATGAATATTTGGGCTGCGATAGGCTCATCGAGCGGGTCGCATTTGAAAATATTTTTATGCTGTGGATGGATATTATCCACCATCATATCGATGTATAGGTATGTGATCTCAAAAAGTGGGAACCCTTTTGCTGTCTCCTCGGTCAGGATCGTTCCGTCGGCTCTGCGTAACATTTTACAAAACCGGTAGGAGCCATGAGGTGTGTAACCCGCCTCTTTCACGACGTCCAAAGCCCGGGCAAACGTGCTGGTACGAAGAGCGTTGATATCTTGCCCCGTATCGATATGAAAGCAGACGTCGATATCCCTGGAACCTAGATACGATGTTCCATGGACCTTGCTGAATGACTCGTTGACCGTGAGATATACAGCCCATCCGCCTATGAGCAAGAATGGTTCTGGTAGTGAAGAGGAGATCGCCCTAAGCGCCTCCATCGCTGTATCGGTTTCCTGAACATCATAGAGCGGCACGGTCATTGATACACCTTCGACACTAACAGATCAGCCGCCTCTGCACACTCCGCACCGGTACGATATAGGTCGACAATCAATTGTTGTGTGGATACCAGGGGGTGATCGTCTATACATTGCCTCTCGAAGAACACATGATCGTCGGCTAGAATGACTTGTGTGTTCCCCCTTCCCACATAACCATGTTTTGTTAGAAGCTGATGCCATTTCAGTGCGTCTTCCTTTTTGATATAGAACTCGCGGTACCGAGGGAACAGGTACCGACCGATTTGGTTCTCAGCGAAGTAACCGGTGAATGCATGATCGAGCTCGGATTTGGCAATGATCTCGTCCAGATCCTGAACGTTGTACTCTCGGAAAAGTCTGAGGTCCTTCCGTTCCGCCCATCTCAAGAACAGTTCCCTATGATGGATAACCTTCAATCCATCGATCAGTCCATCGCGTTCAAGACCTTTAAGGACATTATACGCCCAGCCATAGCTTACATCCGCATCCTTGGCGATGCGATACCATGTTCGATCGTTCTCGTTTGTGCTCAGAAGAACGCGGTATATTCGTTCAACCTTGTCGCCCTCTTCGACGTAATGTGAGAACGTGGTACCGCCCTTGCGAACCGTCACAATATATCTTAGTGTGCAATACATATTAATAGCTATCGGATATATCTTACAATACTAATTGTATTTATTATTAACGGATAATTACTTTTGCACAGGAATGGAACTGGCTTTCATATCCAGGACTACCGCCATTGACAGCATCAGGACCTGGTCGAGGCAGGCCTCCTATTGAATGTAGAAAAGATAAAGACTGCGGAGTAAAACATGGTGAAAATGTAATTATTATTCATTCCAATTAGATTTATATAAATTCGAATCTGATGATATCACCATGATTTATTCATTCTAACGAAATTTGTTTTTTCCCGCTGTGGACCGAACATGACGGCATTAACTTCTTAATTGGACTTTTATGATGTTCATAGTGAGCCCAACCGAGACCACGCATCGATCCAACCCATATAGGAAAAATCAAGAAATCAATCGTTCGGTATCGTACAAAGGCCCGTCGAAAAGGCATATGACCAAACTGAATTCAAAAAATAATTGTCTGGATAAGAGATGTGGTGGGCTCAGCCGGATTCGAACCGGCGACCTCCTGCGTGTGAAGCAGACGTCATAACCGCTAGACCATGAGCCCTTCGGTATTCGATGCGAACGGGAATTGGATATAAAAATGTTTAGAGGTCCGCTCATTCGTTGATGACCTGGGTGGCCCTGAACATACCGTCGCTGAACATCAGCGAGAAGTAACCTGTCTTGTGATTGGTGGAGCGCAGTTTGACCGCACGGATACGGCGCTGCACGTCGGTCTCCCCGATGCTCTGCAATTTCAGGGAGATCACCCCGTCGGCTAGGTAACCCTCCTCGAAGCGTCCGCCGTTGATGTTGTCCACCGGCGTCTCGGCGATCAGGAAGGACGTGATGTTCATTCCCCTCAGCCACATGAACAGATAGAACAGGTCGTTTCGCCGGTCGTTGGCCATCTGGGCGGCCATCTCCAGCACGTCCAAGGAATCGAGCACCAGCAGGTCGAACCCGAGGTCCTTCTTGACCGTCTCGGCATACATCTTGAAAACCTGGAGCCAGGACCCCTTGGCCATCATCTCGGTGACGTTCTTGCGGATGGTGGCCAGGTCGAGCACGTACACCATCTCCTGCACCTTAGGGTCGTTCATGCCCATGATCTCCATCTGCTGCAGGAGGTTCTCCTTGCTCTGCTCCAGGGTCATGTATACACTGCGTATGCCATTGTACTTGGCGTTGTTGTAGAGGATGCTGTAACAGACCGAGGACTTCATGGTTCCCGGAGTTCCAGATATCAGAATCACGTGACCTTTTGGTACTCCACCCTGGATGTAATCATCGAAGTTGTGGATGTAGGTCTTCACCCTTTCTACACCTATGCCCGTCCCCTCGGGGATTCATGGCGGTACCAGGTATATAATACCGTTTTTAAAATTTAATTTTAGAAGGGCTGGTTGGCCAGCGGAAGGGCCAGATTGAAGTCCTTCCCGTCGTGGAACATGCTGTAGTAGCGGTTGTCAGCGTTGGCGCCGCGCATTTTCACGCAGCGCACCCAGCGTTGCACCCGGGAGTCGGTCATCTCCCGCATCAGCAGCTCCATGATCCCATCGGAGAGATACGTCTCCCCCTGGTCCGCCTCGTCGTACTCGTTCATGATGTTCTCGGATATCACCAGCACGGTTATGCCCAGGGATTTGAACCAGTCGAAGAGGTCCTTGAGGTCCTGACGGGTGAAACAGTGCTCGGTGAGCGCCTTGAAAGATTCCAGGGAGTCCAGGGTGAAGACCTTGAAGCCGGTGGCCTCCTGCTCCCGGTGGACGTAGCCCATGATGATCTCCCGCCAGTTGCCCTGGTGCTCCGCCATCTCCTTACGGAGCTCGCGCATGTCCATGACCTTGAGCAGACCATTGGTGGCCGCCTCGGGCATGCCCATCCGTTCCATCTGCCTCAGTATCGACCTACGGCCCTGCTCGACCGACAGGTAGAGCCCGGGCGTTCCGTTCATCGCCGCCCGGTGCATGATCGTGTAGGTGAGGGTGCTCTTCATGGTGCCCGGGGCGCCGTTGAAGAGGACCACATGGCCCTGCGGTATGCCTCCGCCCAGCACTTCGTCCAGCCGGTTTATGTGCGTTCGCAGTACCCCAGGGTCCTCGACCTTCAGGGGAGCACCGATCTGGGACCGCAGTTCTCGGAAGATGTCCTCGGTGACCCGGGCCAGTTCGGCCTGGTCGACCGCTTCCATCTCCTGCCCGGCATCCATCATCTGAAGCTTCAACCGGGCCTCCTGCAGCTCCGCCTCCTTCTCGTCCAGTTGGGCCTGGAGCGCTTCCAGTTCCGGTTCGAAGTGGCGGGTCAGCTCCTCCCGCAGACGGCGGCGGACCTCGTCCATATCCACGCTGGGCTGGACCTCCTTCTTTTCCTGCCTCTCCTTAGAGCGCTCCTCCAGCTCGTTGGAGAGGACGTTGAGGCGGCGCTCGCGCTCCCTCAGCTCCCTCTCTCGCTTGTCCAGCTCGTCCGCCCGCAACTGCATGGAGCTGTCCGGCCTTCCCACCTGGATGGTCTCTATGGAGCGGATGCGGACGGTCGAGCATTCGGTGCCCGCGTCATGGTCCAGCTTGACCGAGGTGAGGCTGACCTGCGCCGGCCTGTTGGCCTTGGGCTTGAGGTCCTCACCGCACCGGCCGCATTGCCCCTCCCCCGGCCGTACGCCGAAGCCGCAGCGGGGGCACTCGAACTTGCTAGGTGGGAGCCGCATCAGATCACTCGCTTATCACCCTGGTGACCTGGAAGCGTCCGCCGTTGTAAAGGAGCGAATAGTATGACGGGTCGTGGTTGGTCTCCCTCATCTTCACGCACCTGATGCGCCGCTGCATCTCCACATCGCGGATGAGCTGCATCTTGAGGGTGATGATGCCGTCTGATAGGTAGCCTTCGTCGAACTTGCCCTCGATCAGCCGTTCCGAGGAGCTCTCGGATATCAGGAACACCGTAACGCCCAGATCACGCAGCCACTCGAACAGGTAGAACAGGTCGGTGCGCCGGTTACGGATCTCGGCCATGGTCTCCAGGACCTCCATGGAGTCGATGACCAGTATGTCGAAGTTCAGGTTCTGCTTGAGGTTGGTGATGTAGGTCTTAAAAACATGCAGCCAGGATGTTCCACCGGCCACTTCCTTCAGCTTCTTTCTGATTATCGAGAGGTCCAGAACGTTCAGGTTGGCCCCGACCTTCTCGATGTCCATGCCCATCTTCTCCATCTGACGCAGGAGGCTCTCCCGGCTCTGTTCCAGCGTCACGTACACGGAGGTCCGTCCGGACTCCAGGGCGTGATTGTAGAGCATGTAGTAACTGATGGACGACTTCATCGTCCCCGGGGTTCCGGCCACCAGCACGATGTGCCCGGACGGTATTCCCCCTTCCAGGATCCTGTCGAAACCCTCGATGTACGTCTTTAAACGGCCCTCTCCCGATTCCATCTCCCCGACCCCTAGCCACCAGGCCTATCGGGGTTTCATGCGCTTACAGGCTATTAAACTGCTCGCCATTAGTTATCAGATGCCACGCACGATGACCTTCTTGACGTACTTGCGCGCCGTCTCGGCCATGCCCAGCATCTGCGCCTCGCTGTACGGGTCGATCTGGCCCAGGCGCTTGTCCAGGGTGCGGTCGTTCTTGAAACGCTGCAGGGCGTACTTCCTGGCCCCGCCGATGTAGGACGCCATCCGCTCTATGTCCGCCGGCCTGAGATAGTGCGGAACGACGGTGGTGCGGAACTCGTAATCGATCCCGGAGGTCATGATCAGGTCGATGGAACGCTTGATCGCCTTCAGGTCCACCTCGGTACCGCAGACCTGGGAGTACTGCTGGTCCAGCGGCCCCTTGAGATCCATGGCCACACAGTCGAGCAGGCCGGCCTGCAGCAGGTCCTGCAGCATGTCCGGGTTCGTCCCGTTCGTGTCCAGTTTGACCTTCAGTCCCATCTTCTTGATCTTCCTGAGCATGTCCGGCAGGTCCTCGTTCAGGGTCGGCTCGCCTCCGGTGACCACGACGCCGTCCAAAAAATCGGAGTTCTCTGCCAGATATTCCTCCAGGACCTCCCAGGGAGCCTCCTCGACCTCCGCCGAGACCGAGACCAGGTCGGGGTTGTGGCAGAACGGGCAGCGCAGGTTGCATCCCTGCAGGTAGACAGTGGTGGCGACCATCCCATCCCAATCGAGCAGCGAGGTCTTGGCGAACCCTACTATTCTGGCGAACATGACCATCTGGAATTAATGCAGGTCGTTTTTAAGGATATCCCCTGCAGTGCTCACTCGTCCTTGATGTTGACGATGTCGCCGTGCATCTTGGCCTTCATGTGGCCTCCGGGACCGCCCCTCTCCTCGCGGGCCTTGTCCACGCAGTCCTCGCTCTCGCAGCAGAAGGCGGCGAAGACGTACTGCTTGGCCGGCCGGCCGCAGAACTGGCATTGGTACTTAGAGAAGTCCATGCGGTGGCCACCGTGCCCTAGCGATAAAACCCTTTCGAAATACTCTTAAGCGTGAAGAAAAATAACCTCCCGGGGGGAAGGTCAATTGTCCTATTGTTCCAGGTGCGGGAGCCTAGCGAAGGAGGGTGCCCAGTTCTGCGATCGTTGCGGAGCCCCGTTGAGCGGCGGCTTCCAGAGCTACAACCAGGGCAACCAGTACCCGCCTTACGGTTATCGGAGGGACGAGAAGGAGGCCATACTTGCAGTGGTCCTCTCGGTGCTGATACCAGGACTGGGCCAGATCTACTGCGGAAAGGTAGGTCGGGGGATCGGCGTACTGGTGCTCATCGGCCTGCTCAGCTTCGTATCGTTCGTACCGCTGTTCTTGGTCATGGACCCCATGGAGTTCAACTTCGCCGGGTTCTTCGCATTGACCGTGGTGATGAGCATCGTGGTCTTCATCATCTACATCTGGCAGATCTACGACGCCTACCGCTGCGCGGACGACCACAACAAGATGGCGCCGCCGATGAGGTACTGATCACTCCAGGATGTGCATGGAAAGGTGCATGGCCGGGGCGGAGTGGGTCAGGGCGCCCATGGAGATGACGTCCGCGTAATGGGCGTAGGCCTTGGCGTTCTTCAAGGTGATCCCGCCAGAGACCTCCACGGTGATGCGCTGGTCTATGCCCTTCACCGCCAGGTAGCACTCCTTGGCCTTGACGGGGGTCATGTTGTCCAGCATGATGATGTCCGCCCCGGCCCTGGCCGCCTCCTTGGCCTCCTCCAAGCTCTCCACCTCTATCTCCACCTTCTTTCCGAAGCTGAAGGACTGCGCCCGGCGCACCGCCTTGAAGACGCTGCCTACGACGGTGAGATGGTTATCTTTGATCAGGAAAGCGTCATCCAGTCCGAAGCGGTGGGGGTCCCCGCCGCCGATCCTCACCGCCTTCTTCTCGTAGCGGCGGAAGCCGGGGGTGGTCTTGCGGGTGGCGGCGATGACGATGTTCGGATTGGCCTTGCGGCATGAGTCCACGACCTGGCGGGTAAGGGAGGCTATGCCGCTCATGCGCATCAGGAAGTTCAAGGCCAGACGCTCACCGGCCAGCATTCCTTTCAAAGGGCCGCTGACCTCCAGGACCTTCTCACCGTCGGTGACCTTCTGGCCGTCGTTCGCCAGAACCCGGCAGGAGCATCCTACCCGACGGAAGACCTCCACCGCCTCCTCGATGCCGGCCAGAACCCCGTTCTGCCCGGCGGTGATGATCGCCCGGCCGTCGCGGTCGTCCACCAGGGCCTGGGAGGTGACGTCTCCCTGCCCCAGGTCCTCCTGCAGATAGAGGTCGATGAGGTCCATGTTGACGAATCTCCGTGAGGCCTTATGAAGGATGCCCTCAGAGCTCGAAGGTGTCTCCAGGCAGGGGCATCAGGACCTCGTAGTCGCCCTCCAGGTCCTGGGCCAGCTCCTCGCGGCTGTCGGAGTGCATCAGCACGACCTTCTCCGGCTGGCATCCCTTGATGAAGTTCAGCAGCTGGTCATGGTCGGCATGCGCCGAAAGATCGAAGGTCATGACCTCGCACTTGATGGTCAACAGGGAACCGTCCTGCGCCTCCACCTTGCCCTTCTCTTTCAGCAGACGGCCGTTGGAGTTCTCGGCCTGATACCCGACCATCATGACCGCGCTCTTGGCGTTGTCCTTCTGGTCGGTCAGGTAGTGAAGCACCGGACCGCCGTCCAGCATGCCCGAGGTGGTGATGATGACCTGCCCCTGTCTCGCCTTATCGCGGGCGGAGGAGGTCCGTACGGGATTGAAGCTGCGCTTGGCGGACTTGAACTCCTTCATGCTGCGCAGGTAGGGGTGCTCCTGGTGGTCGGTGTACATGCTGTTCACCGTCTTGCCCATGCCATCCACCCACATGTCGTAGGGAAGGTCCTTCAGGACCATCATTACCTCCTGCATGCGCCCAACGGCGAAACAGGGTATGATGGCCGTCCCGCCCCGTTCCACCACTTCGCGCACCTTCTGCTGAAGCAGCGCCTCGCTCTTGAGGCGCGGGGGGTGGTTCCTGCCAGCGTAGGTGGCCTCGATGACCAGGTTGTCACACTTGACCGGGTTGGCCCCGGAGGTGAGCCGGGTGTTCTCGGTGTGCAGGTCGCCGGTGAACAGGGTCGTCTCGTGCCCCTTCATCTCGTACATCTGCGCCCCGGGGATGTGCCCGGCGTTATGCGCCACGATCTCCAGCCCGGCGATGGACCTGGTCTCGCCGATGTAGAAGGGGTGGAAGTTCTGCCAGGCGTGCTTGATGTCCGTGTCCTTGTACGGGAAATCGGTGTAACCTTCGGCCTTGGCGATCTTTATCGAGTCGAAGAACAGCAGAGACGCGATGTCCATGGTGAGCTCGTTGCAGTGCACGTCGCAATCGGTGTTCTTGACCAGCAACGGCACGGCGCCGCTGTGGTCCAGGTGGGAGTGGGTTATGAACACCCCGTCGACGTTGGAGGCGGGCAGGGGGAACTGGGGTATCTCCTTCTTCACCAGCCGCATCCCGTATTCGAACATTATGCTGGCGCCCTGGTTCTCCACAAGCATTCCCAGCTTGCCGACCAGATCGGCGCCTCCTAAGAACTTGACTTTCATTTCTTTTACCTCGTATTTTGTGATATATGGATAGTGATCATACGTCAGAAGCTGACCACCGCCCTCGTCCTCCAAGGAGAAGGCGACAGAGCTGCTGAACGTGCTAATATGCTCGTTCAGGCTACTCCAAATGCATATAAACCATTTTTGGTCGGGCGAACCCATCTGAGAGATCAGGAACGTTCTACTCAAACGTTTTATACCTCGGTGTGCGATGGTTTATCATGGGCGATCTCGCCATCGGCTACCGGGCGAGAGGCATTCTCGACCTCGACCGGGTGTGGCTGAGCTCCAGCTTCCGGGTCCAGCTCATTAAGATGGGGATCGAGAAGGCGGGTTCGGTGAACGAACTGGGCCGCCGGATGGGCTATCGTTCCCGGGTGCACCCCGGGTGGGGAGTGGTGCAGATCATGCAGGGAAAGCAGGCCTTCCCGGTGTCCCGCCTCAAGCTCCTGGCGGAGTTCCTGGATTTTCCAATGGACGACATACTCCCGTACGTCACCCATCCCAACCGGGTCACCCCGGAGAGCACCAAGAGCGCCCTGGCCATGTACGGTCTCAGCGGATATATCCCGCGGTGATGCTGGCATCCGGCCGCCGCGGAAAAAATGATTTATAGTAACCGTGCTATATTGTAAATGTCGGACACCTGTCCGACCGAAGGGGATGGGATGGTATTCAGGCGTAGCGCTGATGCGGACGATGAGATAACCAACACTCTCATTGACCGCGGGGTCTACCGCCTCTCCGAGGTCTATGAGGACGAGGAGATCAAGAAGTTCAAGGACATCCAGGTCCCCTATTCATTCTGGAGCGCGGTGAAGTACTCCTTCATTCTGACGGTTTTACTTTGGTGGCTTCCTGTCTTCGGACAGATGGTGGCCGGGTTCGTCAGCGGCCGCCGCGCCGGGAAGCCCTGGAAAGGGGTCCTGGCCGCTCTGGTCCCGCTCACCGTCGTCTTCCTGCTGACGCTCCTGGTGGACATGGGCGTCATCCCCACGGTGGTGGGCGGAGTGAACTGGACGCCCTCCCATATCCTGGAGCTGGTGAAGGACGGGGTTCCGTTGCTCGCTCCCTACATCGTGTTCGTGGAGATGTACCTGACCTCGTTCATCGACACCATCCAGATCGCCACGGACGTTCGGGTGGACGTCTACATCATCACCGCCGCCTTCGCCTATATCGGCGGCATCTTGGCCGAACAGTCGAGGCTGGAGATGAACTACGTGGCCAGGCATGGCGGCAACTCCATGACCGTGGTGGTGGGCGGCAACGAGAAGGCATCGCGGGAGGCGCCGGCCGAGGAAAGGCCGGCGCGCGGAAGGCGGCCCGTGTCGGCCAAGCCCATAAGGACCAGGCAGGAGCAGAAGGTCATCCGCTTCGGGGACCTCAAGGACCTGACCACGGCCAGCGACGAGGACTACGCCCAGGAGTACACGGAGAAGGGGGAGCAGTGGTACGAGGAGGGCGAGGAGCCGGAGGATGAGGTGCCGCGCAACATAGCCGGATTGGCCAAGCGGTCCTCCAAGGACTCTGGAAAGGGCAAGAACCTCAAGCCAGGCGATTGGAAGTTCATCTAGGTCCGCGGAATAATTTTTTATAGCCCTAGCTTTTGTGGTGCTTCGGCGAGAAACTAATGTTCTGTCCCAACTGCCACAAGATCATGAAACCGGACAACGGGAAGTTCGTGTGCAGGAACCCGGAGTGCAAGCACGAGGTGGCCAAGGATGGCAAGCCGGTCTGCTTCACCACCTGCGGCAAGGAGAAGGAGATGACCGTCATAGACGGGAACGCCCCGACCCTGCCCCGCACCAGGATCGACTGCCCCAAGTGCGGTCACCAGGAAGCCTTCTGGGTGCTGCGCCAGACCAGGGCGGCCGATGAACCGGAGACCAAGATCTACCGATGCGTATCCTGCGGGCACTCCTGGCGCGAGTACTGAATTAGCCTTCAATCTGCAGAAAAGTTATAATTAGATAGGACTTTACTGTGGAAAGAAGGGGACCCGATGTTTCAGGCCAAATTAAGATCCGACATTCTCAAGGGGATCGTCGACGTCGTTTCCACGCTCATTGACGAGGCCAAGTTCAAGATTAGCGACAACGGCATCCAGCTGAAGGCGGTCGACCCGGCCCACGTGGCCATGATCGACCTGACCCTGAGCAAGGACGCCTTCGAGCAGTACTCCGCCGCCGAGACCGACCTCGGCCTGGACCTGGAGAAGCTGAAGGAGGTCATCCGGCTCTCGAAGTCCGGCGACATCATCGAGATGCGCCAGGACGAGGAGCGCGGACGCCTGGTGATCATGGTCGGCAACGTCACCCGCCGCATGAACCTGGTCTCCACCGAGGGCATGAGCGACCCCAAGGTCCCCAATCTCACGCTACCGGCCCGTATCACGGTGACCGTGGACGAGCTGCAGCGGGGCATCAAGGCCGCCGAGAGCATATCCGACCACGTGGCGCTCAACGCCAACACCGAGGGCTTCGAGATGGTCTCCGACGGGGACACCGACTCGGTCAGCCTGAAGCTGCCCAAGGCCCTGCTGGTGGACCTGCAGTGCTCGGAGAGCATCCGCTCGCTCTTCCCCATGGACTACTTCTCTACCATCATCAAGGCGATCCCCAGCGGGACGAACGTGAGCATCAACCTCGGGAACGACCTGCCGGTCCGCCTGGACTTCGACATCGCGGGCGGAAAGGGAAGCGTCCGCTACCTGCTGGCACCGCGCATAGAGAACGACTAGAGGCGCAAACCCTTCACGATCCCGCTCTCCGCCTCGGGCACCTTCACCTCGACGGTGATCAGGTCCCGCAGACCGGAGCGGGCGATCTTCTCCTTTAAAAGCTCATCCACCTGGAATATCCCGGCCGAGTTGTTCATCAGGATATCGATCTGGATCGGCCTTTCATGACCCTTGCCGACCCGTACCTTGTCGATGGCCAGGGCGCTCACCGAATGTATGTTGATGCTCCCGCTGGCGAAGGGGATGCGAGCCCGGCCCTTCTCCATGTCCAAGGCGTCGGCCACCCTGACCACGCCGCCCTCTATGGTGTATGGGACGAAACCTTCATGGTGGGAGATCATGGCATGCTGGGTCTCGGCGATCATGTAGGTCAGGGTGGGCTCCTCGTACAGGCCTTTCAGCAGGCGCCGGAGTATCGGCGGGGAGAGCATGATGGAGAACTCGTCGTGGTCCTCCCGGTGGACCGAGAGGCCGATGTCGTGCATAGCGGACGCGAGCACCACGACGACCTCGGCGTCCTCCTTGGTCAGCCCGTAGTTCCTGACCACCCCGGGCTGATGGCCCGCCTCCATCAGCAACCGGAGCATCTTGAGGGCGTTGCGAGCCACGATACGGACGTGCGTGGAGCCGTGGTCGCTGAACCCCAGGCGGTCGATGGCGTTGATGTTGGACGCCTTCCAGAGGGCCTTCAGCTCCTCGTCGGAGTTCGCTCTTTCCAGGATGGTGGACAGTATATCGTTGCCCTGGACGGGCACCTCGAACGCCATGCTTGGGTGATTGCTTTGTCAATAGATTAAACCTTGATTGTTCGGTGGTACGGCATTTTTGACATTTGGAAAATATTTTTAAGTGATGGCCCTATAATGAGGACACCCCATCCCTAGGTGCTTTACTTTGAACTCCATAAATGAAGTACGCGTTAAAGAGCTGGAGCAGAGGGCGGCCTCCCTGCGCCGGCACGTCATAAAGATGATCTTCGCCGCCGGCTCCGGACATCCCGGCGGTTCGCTCTCCGCCGCGGACATCGTGACCGCCCTGTTCTTCGAGGTCATGGACCACTCCCCTCAGAAAAAGGATGTCCAGGACCGGGACCATTTCATACTGTCCAAGGGGCACGCCGCGCCCATTTACTATGCTGCGCTGGCCGAATGCGGCTACTTCCCCGTGGACGAGCTGATGACCCTGCGCAAGCTGCATTCCCGCCTGCAAGGCCACCCTTCCCGGGTGAAGACCCCCGGGGTAGAGATGTCCACCGGCTCGCTTGGACAGGGGCTGAGCGTAGCGAACGGACTCGCCTTGGCGCTCCGCCTGCAGGGACTGGACCGCAAGGTGTACTGCCTGTGCGGGGACGGGGAGATGGCCGAGGGACAGGTCTGGGAAGCGGCCATGTTCGCTTCCCATTACCATCTGGACAACGTCATCGCCATCGTCGACCGCAACGGCCTGCAGATCGACGGCCGTACGGAGGACGTCATGGCCCTGGAGCCTTTGGCGGACAAGTGGAAGGCCTTCGGATGGAACGTCCTGTTCATGGACGGCAACGACATGTGGCAGGTGCTGGAGACGCTGAACGAAGCGCGTCAGCACAAGGGCGGTCCGACGGTGATCGTGGCCAAGACGGTCAAGGGCAAGGGAGTCTCCTTCATGGAGAACAACGTGGGCTTCCACGGCAAGTCGCCGAACCAGAAGGAGTATGAGCAGGCCATGCGCGAGCTGGGGGGATCGGCGTGAGCTGGGCCATGGAATCGCAGCGCAAGAACTACGGCAAGGCGCTGGTGGAGCTCGGAAAAAGGAGAAAGGACCTGGTGGTCCTGGACGCGGACCTTTCCGGGTCCACCCGAACCGTGGAGTTCAAGACCGCCTACCCGGAACGCTTCTTCAACTGCGGCATCGCGGAGCAGAACATGATGGGCACCGCGGCCGGATTGGCCGTCGGGGGGATGACCGTGTTCGCCTCCACCTTCGCGGTGTTCGCCACGGGACGGGCCTACGACCAGGTACGGCAATCCATAGCCTATCCGGACCTCAACGTCAAGATCGTGGCCTCGCATGCCGGAATCACCGTGGGCGGCGACGGCGCCTCGCACCAGACCATGGAGGACATCGCCCTGATGAACGCCATTCCCAATATGACCGTGATCGTCCCGGCGGACGGGCCGGAGACGTACAAGGCCGTCCTGGCCGTGGCCGAGCGCCACGGTCCCGCCTATGTTCGCATGGGCCGCAGCGACGTGCCGGTCATCACCTCCCCGGAGGATAGGTTCGAGATCGGCAAGGCCAGCATATTGAGGGACGGCAGCGACGTGGCCCTGGTCGGGGTGGGACAGATGGTCGCCCCCTGCCTCCTGGCCGCTGACGCGCTCAAGGCCAGGGGGATCAACGCCCGGGTCATAGATCTGAGCACCATCAAGCCCCTGGACGTCGGCACGTTGGAGAAGGCCGCCCGGGACTGCGGCTGTCTGGTCACCGCCGAGGAGCATAACATCGTATCGGGCGTGGGAACCCTGGTCGCCGCAGCGCTCGCGGAAAGGTATCCGACGCCCATGGAAAGGGTGGCCATGCAGGACGTTTTCGGCCAGTCCGGGGAGAGCGACGAGCTGATGAGGGAGTACGGACTGAGCGAAAAGGAAGTTATAGCCGCCGCCATCAAGGTCACGGAGAGGAAGAAATGAAGATATTCATCGATACCGCCAACATAGAGCAGATCAAGGAGGTCAACTCCTGGGGCATCTTGGACGGAGTTACCACCAACCCCAGCCTCATCGCCAAGGAGAAGA
Organism: Methanomassiliicoccales archaeon; assembly: GCA_040768245.1. GTDB lineage: Archaea > Thermoplasmatota > Thermoplasmata > Methanomassiliicoccales > UBA472 > UBA472. The sequence goes on from JAXGNA010000006.1 coordinate 107,219, forward strand.
AGGACTTCGCCACCATCGTCAACGAGATATGCGAGGTCGTGGACGGCCCGATCAGCGTGGAGGTCATCAGCCTGAAGGCCGACGGAATGTTCGCCGAGGGCATGAAGCTGGCCGCGGTGAACGAGAACATCGTGATCAAGGTGCCCATGACCGAGGAGGGCCTGAAGGCCACCAAGCTGCTCTCCAACGAGGGAGTGGCGGTCAACATGACCCTGATCTTCTCCGCGAACCAGGCGTTGCTGGCGGCCAAGGCCGGCGCCCGTTACGTCTCTCCTTTCGTGGGAAGGCTGGACGACGTGGGCCAGGACGGCATGGCGCTCATCTCGGACATCATGGACATCCTGGACAACTACGATTTCGACACCGAGGTCATCGTTGCGAGCGTGAGGGACCCTATCCACGTGGCGGACGCCGCCCGCATGGGCGCGCACATCGCCACCATTCCCTTCGACGTGCTCAAGAAGATGTTCAAGCACCCGCTGACGGACATCGGCATAGAGCGCTTCCTGAAGGACTGGGAGAAGGTCTCCAAGCAGTGACCGCCCGGCAAACCCCTTCCTGAACCTCATTTTTAACCAAGGCGAGAACCTTGAAATATGCCACCTCGGATGGAAACAGGATGAAGTGCGACGTGCTGGTGGCCGGAGGAGGACCGGCGGGATGCGTGGCCGCCGCCAACATGGCCGGCGAGCTGGACGTCAAGGTCCTGGAGGAGCATCCGCGCGTCGGCGAGCCGGTGCAGTGCGCCGGCCTGGTCACGCCCAGGGTGGTGGAGATGGTCTCCGCCTCCGACACCGTCCTGAACAGCATCGACGGCGCGTACATCCACTTCCCGGGCGGAAGGGTCATCGAGCTGCAGGGGAACGGGGTGAAGGCGGTGGTGGTCGACCGGGGAGAGTTCGACCGACGCTGCGCCCTGCTGGCGGAGAAGGCCGGGGCGGAGGTGCTCGCCGGAAGGAGGGTCGAGAGGGTGGAAAGGACGGCGGAAGGACTTCGAGCACGCGCCGCCGATGAAACTTTCGATTGCCGCGCGGTCCTGGCCGCCGACGGCTACCGTTCCGGGGTGGCCCGTTCCCTCGGCCTGGGTCCGGCCAGGGACCTGGTCCGGGGACTGGAGGTGGACCTGCGGACGAGGGCCGAGGACCAGAGCAAGGTGCGGGTGTTCCTCGGTAATGACGTAGCGCCGGGCTTCTTCGCCTGGGCCATCCCTTGCGGGGACCTCACCCGGGTGGGCCTCTGCGTCTCCCGGGACCGGGGCACCCCTCAGGACCACCTTTCCAGGCTGCTCGATGCCCAGGGCTGGTCAGGGGCGGAGAGGGTGAGGACCTACTCGGGGGCGATCCCCCTCGGCCATATCGACCGGACGTACGCGGACCGGCTGCTGGTGGCCGGGGACGCCGCCGGGATGGCCAAGCCCATCAGCGGGGGCGGGCTGTTCACCGGCATGACCGCCGGGAAGCTGGCCGCGGAAACGCTGCTGGAAGGGTTCCGCTCGGGCGACCTCTCGGAGAAGGGCCTTTCCAGATACGAGGAACGATGGAAGGTCATCTTCGGCAAGGAGCTTCACAGCTCCTACCGGGTGCGGAAGGTCTTCGTGCGCATGACCGACCGGGACCTGGACAAGGCCGGAGCCCGGCTGGACAACGAAAAGGCGAAGGCGGTGCTGGCCACCGGGGACATCGATTTCCCGACCGCCATCGCCCCCGGGCTGCTGAAGGCCTGCCCCGCGCTGCTGGCGATCGCCCCCTTGCTGGTCTTCCGGCTCCTTTGGAGGTGAGAGGTGAGAGCGCTCGCCGTCCCCAAGGACCTGGCCGATGTCGTCAAGGACCGGCTGAACCGCCGCAGGCAGCTGGACCTGGAATGGAGGCCGGGAAGAAGGGACGAGATGGTCCTTCTCCCGCTGCGGGGCGAGAACCCGTTCCCGGAGTTCCCGGTGGTGGAGACGGAACTGCTGCCCCAGGACCGCCACCGGCCGCCGCAGGAGAGGATCGGCGAGATGCTCGACATCCCGCCCGAGCTGAAGACGCTGCTGCCTGAGAAGTACGAAAGACTGGGCCATGTGCTCATCCTGCGTTTGCAGGAACCTTTGCTTCCCTACCGCCGTGAGATAGCCCAAAGCTACGCCAAGGTCCTGAAGGCCAGGACGGTGCTCCTGGAGAAAGGCATCATCCGCGGGGTGGAACGCCGTCCGGACGTGGAGCTGCTGTTCGGAACGGAGACCGAGACCACCCATTCGGAGTCCGGGATCCTCTACCGCCTGGACCCTGCGAAGGTGATGTTCTCCTCCGGCAACTTCGACGAGAAGCTGCGCATGGCCTCCCTGGACTGCCAGGGGGAGACGGTGGTGGACATGTTCGCCGGCATCGGCTATTTCACCATGCCCCTGGCGGCCAAGGCCCGGGCGGAAAAGGTGGTGGCCTGCGAGATCAACCCGGAGGCGGTGCGCTTCCTGAGGGAGAACATCAAGCTGAATCGTGTCGATGAGGTCGTCACCGTCTTCGAGGGTGACAACCGCGATCTTCCCGGAGAACGGTTCGCGGACCGGGTGGTCATGGGCTACGTGAACGTCACCTGGCAGTTCCTGCCCAAGGCCTTCTCGCTGGTGAAGCGGGGAGGGGTCATCCACTACCAGGACACCTGTTCCATCGACCGGATACCGGAGGGGCTGATGGAGAACCTGAGAAAGGGCAGCGGCGGGAGACCGTTCCAGGTGCTGGGGATAAGGGAGGTCAAGGCCTACGCGCCGTCCATATCCCATATGGTGGTCGACGTCAGGGCGCTATGACCGCCGTCTCGCCGGAACCGGATTCCTGCAGCAGTCCCAGGAGAGCGCGGTGATAGTCCTCCCCTCCCGCGCCGATCATCTTCTGAGCGTGAGGTGACAGGTGCTCGCCCGACTCCCTCTCCTCCTTGCTGAACTGCCATTTGCGCTGCTGGGCTTCGCCCACGGCCTCCAGGAAGGCGTAGCAGATGGCCCGGCGGAGATGGTCCTTCTCCGTCCTCTCCACCAGCCGGAGCATGATGGCCGCCCCGCCGGTGCGGTAGGAGCGGGCGAGGCCGTCGGCCAGCTGCCCCACGGGGCCTAGCTGGGAATATTGGGGGAAGCTCTGCAGGGCCTCCCTCTCCCTGACCAGGCGAACGGCCTCGGACAGCATCTGACCGGGGGTGAGGTCCTTCATGCCCAGGACGCGGTCCGCCGTGGCCTGGTCGGAGACCGCGGCCAGCATCATCCGGGCGTGGGGGTCCCAGAGCTCGCTGATGACCTTTCCGGCCTGGTTCTGGTCGGACACGATTGGAACGTTGAGGGCGAGCACCGACCTCAGGGCCATCCTTTCCGGCTCGCTCCCCTTGAGGGCGTTCAGGAAGGCTTCCCCGTCCCGGCCGAAGCATTCCTGGCCCAGGATGTACACCTGGCCGCGGGAGCGCATCCACTCCCCCTTGGCCCTGATGTGCTCGGCCAGGAGACCAGCGTCGTCCAGGTCCCCGTCCAGATACCTCTTTATCAGGGCGGGGGGCGTGGCGAACTCCCCCTGGCACTCCGGACGGTTGCCGCCGTAGCGATGCTCCACGCTGACCTTCAGGTCGTCGTAGGGGTCGGGGGCGGCCACCCGGGCCATGAGGTGCTGGGCGGTGTTCACATCGGAGGCGCATTCCGCGCACACCCTTACCTCCTTGTTGGCCGATACCCATTTTATCCGCACGGCCGGACGGTCGTGCCCGCAATTGCCCTCGCTCGTGCGATAGGGCAGGTTGTCCATCATCTCCCGGACGTATTCCCCGGGGGCCTTGGGCCCGGAGACCGAGGCGAAGAGGCCTTTCTCCGTGGAGTAGATGTGCAGACGGTCCTCGCGGGCCATGTCCCAGTACGCCAGCAGGCGCAGGTCCGGGTCGTCGAAGTGCTGCAGCCCGATGAGCTTCTCCCGATCGACCGTTCCGCGCATGGCGAAGGAGACGGGACCGACGGGCAGATTGGCGGTGGTGAGGTAAGGCAGCTTCCCGGAGGCGGAGAGCGATATGGCCGCCGCGTAGGCCCGCACGAACTGATCGCCCTTGCCGGCCAGCTTGATCAGCTTCTCCGCGTCGCCGCGGCGGTCCTGGACCTTGGACAGCTGCTTCTCCAGATAGGCGAAGGGAGACTTGCGCACGTCCTCCAGCAGCTTCGGGACCACCAGCGAGGGGTCGTCAGCCAGCCTCTGGGAGGTGGCCAGCATCTCCTTCTCCATGTTCTTCGGCGTCTTCTTGATGCCGCGGAAGCGAGGCCGGGGAGGCATGAGCCTTCATCCCATCTCTTCCCATTAAATCATTCGCCGCCGCTAGTTAGTTATGCCACCGTCGACATTCATTAACGGACGAGGGATGGGTTGAACAGAGAGTACGCCGAAGGGTACCTGAAGGGATACGAGGAGGGCATGCGGGAGGCCCTGGAGGAGCTGATCGCCATGACCTGCCGCAAGAGCTACACCAGCACCGAGATACAGATACTGGCGAAGAACCAGAGGATCTCCATCCCCAAGAAGAGGGCGGCGAAGAAGAAGGAGCTGGAGCTCGAGATCGGTACCAGTCTGGACCCCCGGGAGGAGAAGGTCACCGAACCGAACCAGGAGGCCGCCCCGGGCAAGACCATCTTGATCAAGGGGGAAGGCAACCAGCAGGCCATGGCCGACTTCCGGGACCTGGTCAAAGCGGGCTGGGAAGGCCTATGCATCTCCCGCACCAGCCCCAAGGAGGTCAAGCTGTTCGTGGGCAAGGACTGCACGGTGCTCTGGCTGACCAAGGCCGACCCCTCGGCCGGGGACCAGGACCGCGAGGAGTACCTTCTTCCCACCGAGACGGCGAAGATGCAGACGGTCATCCGCAACTTCCTGACCAAGAACAAGGGGAGGCCGTCGGTGATCCTTTTGGACGGGATGACCTACATCATCACCAACACCGATTTCCGTTCCTTCCTGAAGATAGCCCAGAAGCTGAAGGACGATGTGTACCAGGCGCGTTCTCTGCTGCTCCTCCCCTACGAACCCACGAACCTGCCGGAGAGCGAGATGAACCTGCTGATCAACGAGATGTCCTAAGGCCTTATCAGCGATATCTTGATGGACGATACGTTCAGGGGATTGCCGTCCGCCCCGGGCAGCACCTCGGTGTTGATCCCTATCTCGCCCATCCTAACCTCGCCCTTCGAACGGTCCATGGTTATCAGCGCCACGTCCACCGTCTTGCTGATGGACTTACCCCGGGCCTGGATGAGCACGCTGGAACCGATCCCGGTCAGCCTCTTCCCGGCGGCCAGGACGTAGTTCATCACCGGCTTCTGGCCGATGTAGATGACGTTGGTCTCGTTCATGTGGACACCTGTGGTCCGTAATTGATAATGAACAGGCAGCCCCGAGGTATTGACGCTTTTGGTACGCCCCTCGAACCTGGGGCAGGGTCACTTGGCCGCTGATGTTGGAGAAATGAGATGGATCTCTATCGAGGAGACCTTGACCTTCTCCCCGTTCTCGCCGTCCAGGACCTCGGTGCGGATCTCGATGCCCTCGATATGGCAATCCTTCACGTAGCGGTCCTGCAGGATCAGGGCGATGTCCACCGCCTTGCTGATGGACATCCCTCGGGCCCGGACGGTAAGCCCGCCGAGCTCCTCGAGCTTCGGGACCGCGGTCAGCACATAGCTCATTATCGGCTTCTTGCCGATGAACATGACGTTCCCCTCGAACATTTCCCACCGTGGCTTATTTTCATTCAAGGCAATGTATATCAACGTTCGCATAGCACGTCCCTTGGCCCTGTTCACCTCTCCCCGGGACCGGCCGGGAACGGTGGCCGGACGCGGTTTGAGGGAACGGTCCATGGGAACACTGGGGACCTCGTTTCCGCTGACGATGCCGACGGGAAAAACTATACCTAGGCCGAACGCAGATAATGTGGAAGGGAACGGGGCAGCCCCAGGTGGAACAGCTATGCCGGACAAGGAGAACAATCTTACCAGCGAGGAGATGGAAAGCATGGCCAAGGAGGCCATCACCATATGGTGGAGCACCGTGGTGAAGGCGGTGGTCATGAACAGCAATTCGCCTGAGATGAGGAAGATACTTCATACGTTCCTTTCCTCGGCGGTGACGGAGATGGTCAGGACGTACGGTCCCAAGCGGACCCTGGAGCTGATGGGGCCGGTCATGAGGACCGGCGGTAAGAAGGCCGCCGTGCGGGCGCTGGAGGAGTACGAGATCGTGGACCGCGACGGCATCGCCATATCCTCGCTCATCGACCTGTGGGAGGGGGCCCTGGGCGTGCGCGGGGAGATCGTGGAGAAGAGCGAGATCGCGGTGGTCAAGGTAGCTAAGCATTGCCCGTTCGCCAACCAGCCTCCGGAGCTGTGCTCTTTGTTCGGCAGGTTCGTGGACGGCTTCTGTGAGGTCATCAATCCGGAATATGGCTGGTGCCAGACCCACAAGATGTCCGCCGGCGACAAGGAGTGCCGCTGGGTCTGCAAGAAGGAGGACTGAGGACGTAAGTGGATAACAACGCCCGGGTGGCTTCCGTACTGGAAGAGGTGGCCGACCTCCTGGAGCTGAAGGAGGACACCTTTTTTCAGGTCAGGGCCTACCGGCGGGTGGCCAAGGAGATATCGTCCCTCACCGAGGACGTCAAAGAGCTTTACGTCCGCGGTCATCTGGACCAGGTGCCTGGGGTCGGCAAGGCCATCCACGACAAGATAGTGGAGATCGTCCGTACCGGCGAGCTGCAGTACCTGAACGACCTGCGGAACGAGTTCCCGGCGGGTCTCCTGCAGGTCATGCAGGTACCGGACGTCGGCCCCAAGACCGCCGGCCGTCTTTACAAGGAACTGAAGGTGACCAACCTGCAGGACCTGAAGGCCGCGGCGGAGCAGCATCGAATAAGGATGCTGAAGGGGTTCGGGGAAAGGACCGAGGAGAACATCCTGAAGGGGATACGTTATCTGGAATCCCGCCAGGGGCGCATGCTCCTAGGCTATGCCTACCCCAGGGGGAAGGCCTTGGAGGACCATCTGCGGGAGCAGGGGTTCGAGCTGGTCAGCCTGGGCGGAAGCCTGCGCCGCATGAAGGAGACCATCGGGGACATCGACATCCTGGTGGGAAGCGCTGAACCCTCCAAGGCCATGGACGCCTTCGTGTCCTATCCGCAGATGGCCGAGGTCATGCTCAGGGGCGAGACCAAGACCTCCATCCGCCTGCAGGACGGGGTGCAGGTGGACATGCGGGTGGTGGACCCCTCCTCCTTCGGTGCGGCCTTGCAATACTTCACCGGCTCCAAGGAGCATAACGTGAGGATGAGGACACTGGCCAACGAACTTGGGTACAAGGTGAACGAGTACGGAGTGTTCCGCCTCTCCGACGGCGGGAAGGTGGCCGGGGAGACCGAGGAGGGGGTCTACGAGGTACTGGGAATGCAGTGGATGCCCCCGGAGATGCGTGAGGACCGCGGCGAGGTGGACCTTGCCATCAAAAGGCAGGTGCCCAGGGTGGTCACCATCTCGGACATCTGCGGAGACCTGCACACGCATTCGGAAGCTAGCGACGGGGTCGACACGGTGGATACGATGGCCAAAGCGGCCGAGGCCCGTGGCTATGAGTATCTGGCCATCACCGATCACAGCCATTCGCTGACCATCGGCAACGGGCTGAGCGCTGAACGGTTGCTGGAGAGCATGGAGCATGTGCGCAAGGTGAACGAGGCACATCCGAGCCTGCGATTGCTCATCGGCACCGAGGTGGAGATCGACGAGAAGGGGGGCCTCGATTATCCACCGAAACTACTGGAGGACCTGGACATCGTGGTCGCGGCGGTGCATTCCCGGTTCAAGATGAGCCCGGCGGAGATGACCGAGCGGCTGCTGAACGCCATGTCCAACGAGAGCGTGAACATCCTGGCCCACCCGACCGGCCGCATCATCGGCGAGCGCGAGGGTTACTCCTACGACATGGACAAAGTGATGCAGGCGGCGAAGGACAACGGCGTGGCGATGGAGGTGAACTCCTTCCCCGAGCGGCTGGACCTGAACGACCTGCACTGCGCCATGGCCAGGGAGCGCGGGGTGACCATAAGCATAGATACCGACGCGCACAACGTCCGACAGCTGGACTACATGCTCTACGGGGTGGCCGCGGCCAAACGGGGCTGGGTGCCGCCGGAGCTGGTGCTCAACGCCATGCCCTGGGACGCCCTCCGCAGACGCCTTGACCTGTGACGCTGGACGGGGAACGTTTATCAAGGTGTAGTAACGATACTTACGGGATGTCGGTCGAGGATGTGGCGGAGCGCATTCGCTCCATGGAGATCAGGGGCGCGGCGGAGATAGCCAGACGGGCCGCCATGGCGATCAGGGAGGAGGCGGAGGCCTATCAGGGCAACGACCTCAAGGAGCTGCGGGCCCGGGTCGAGCGTTCGCGCGATGTTCTTATCGCCTCCCGGCCCACGGCCATATCGCTCTGGAACGGCGTGCAGTACGTCTTCAAGGACACCTCCAAGCTCACCACGGCCGAGGAATACCGCGGTACGGTCATAAAGAACGCCGACCACTTCGTCAAGCGCTCCAAGAACGCCCTGAGGACCATCGGGAAGCTCGGCGCCAACCGTATAAAGGACGGGGACAGGGTGCTCACGCACTGCAACAGCAAGGCCGCGATCGCGGTCATGGCGGAGGCCTGGGCCCAGGGCAAGCGCTTCGAGGCCTATTGCACCGAATCCAGGCCCTGGCGGCAGGGCGTGCTCACCGCCAACGACCTTGCCAAGCTAGGCATCCCCTGCACCATGATCATCGATTCCGCGGTGCGTTACGTAATGAAGGACCTGGACCTGGTGCTGGTCGGCGCGGACACCATCGCTTCGAACGGCGCTCTGATCAACAAGATCGGCACCTCGCAGGTGGCCTTGGCCG
>JAXGNA010000007.1:0-115635 GCA_040768245.1 Methanomassiliicoccales archaeon
CGGGACATGTACAAGGCTTACAAGGGCAAGGCGGTAAAGACCGTCCGGGTGTTCCTTCCTGAAGGGACGTACCCAAGAATGTGGGGCGCTCAGCAGTAGCATCCCAGGTTGGTCTGGCCCTTCTTTTCCTTCTTGAGCGGTATGGCGGTTATGCCCAACCGCTTCCTTATCTCGTGCGCCAGCATGTCCTCGGAACCGTGGTTCGTGTAAACGAGAGAGGGAGAGCACCTCTCGACGAAATCGATTATCTCGTAGAAGTCGGCGTGGTCCGAGTACGCAAAACCCTGGTCCATGCCCCAGCCCATTTTCCCCAAAGAACGTTCCCGAGTGTCCAGGCACCACCCGGAGACGTCGGCGGAGCGCTTCTTCTTCAGTACGCTGAGACCGTTCTCCCCCCAGGCGCCCGGGCTGATGACCAGCTGCGGCTCGCGGTCTTCGGGATCGAAGGGCAGATAATCGAACCTCAGGTCGTCCGATTCGATCATGCGCGTGGTATCCAGCACGGAACCGTGCAGGCGGGGCTGGAAGTCCCTGAGCATGGTGATGAGCTCCTGGGACTTTCCCAGAGGATAGGCGTGCAGCACGGCCGAGTATCCCTGGTGCAGAATGTCCTCCACCCAGTCATGGATGACCTTGATCATCTCCCGGCGGTCCGGGAACTTGTAGCGAGGATTCCCGTATGTGGCCTCGACGATCAGGATGTCGCACTTCTGCGGCCTGGCCCCTTCGATGTCCAGGCGGTCCTGAGGACAGAAATCCCCCGTATACAGGACCTTCTGACCGGCGTCCAGCAGGAACATGTTCGAGCCAAGTATGTGCCCGGCGCCGCTGGCCCTTACTAAGGGATCGCTGCCCAGTTCAACCCCCTCCAGGAACGTCTTGGACTTCTTGCTCTTGACGCGTCCGCGCATGCAGCGCAGGGTGATGTCCGAGCAATGGATCGGGCCTCCGGCGAAGCTCGTTGGCATGTGGTCGGAGTGGGCGTGGGAGATGCAGCATATGGCCTCCTCGGTGACCTTGCGAGGATCGAGGAAGAACTTGGCATCGCCGCAGGCGACCTCGATGCCGTTGCCTAATTGAACGGAAGGCCCATCCCTTTCCATTGTGCGTGGAATGCAGCCTCGCCTATTTACTCGTAACGAAGCGGGCTTCGAAAGTGCCATCTGATCTGTGCCCGATCTTGCTTCCCGGTCTTCAATAGACGAGCATTGTCACGACCAGCACGGTCATGATCACCAACCCGATGCCCAGGAGATACCCGAACATCTTCTTGCGCCGGACCTGGCGTTCGTACGGATATGACATCGTTTCCCTCGTGGTTATTTATTGGATTGATTGGGATATAGATATTGCCACGAAATTGCAGGAGGAAATGGATAATGAATTACAGAATGATGTATGACGGGCAATGTAGGGTTATCGCCCTGGGAAGGATTATCGTGTTCATCCCGGACTGGAAGTGCGCGCTCGTTCCGGAGACGTTCAGCACGACCAGGTATACCTGGTCGTCGGCGCTGTAACGGTATACGCCTGCGGATACCGCATCCAGGCCGTAATCGCCGTCCTCTCCCGTTCCATTGATCACGATGACCTTGGCCTTTTGAGCAACGGCCTTCTCCATCTTCATCTTCAGATAGGCGTCGTAGCTGCCTCCGCTGTCGGTGCCGATGCCGATGAAGGGCGTCGAGGAGATCGTCCAGCAGGCGTTGTACTTGTTCGAGTCGTCCGAATCGATGTCCAGCTGCGCGTCGTCGCCGAGCCAGCCGGCGTTCTCGGCCACCGCCTCGAACTCCACGTTGACGCATGTCGCCGTCTCTGGAATGTCCACGTCGTACACCCAGTTCAACGTGTACAGCACGTTCTTCGTGGCGCTTATGCGCTTGGTGGCGAACTCCTGTTCCTCATCCTGATAATTTATGACGAAGAACACCGGGACGTTGTCCTGACCGTTGATGGTGTCCAGGGTCTTGTACTCCAGCAGCGTGACGCGCAGCACGGCGTCGCCGATGTACCGATCTTCATAATCCGAGTATCCATCGTCGTCGGTGTCAGAGCGCGTAGGGTCCGTCACGGAGCCGCATTGTGTGGTACCAAGTATCTCGTTCCTGTCGGAAACTCCATCGCCATCGCTATCGGACGCTCGTGGGTTCGTATACCAGCCGTCCGCTCCGAACTCCACCTCCTCCCCGTCGAGGATGAGGTCGTCATCAGAATCGCTATCAAGGGGGTTCGTCGTGCCGTTGACCTGCAGGCGCGCGTATTCCACCCGCCCTTGGGTTCCAGCCGCAACGTCCCGGACGTAGATGTGCCAGACGCTGGCGGCCTCCAGGTCGCTGGCCGAAAACGAGATGGGAGCTGAAAACAGGTTCCGGAGGACGAAGTAGTTCGCTCCGCTGCCGGTGTTGGCGGCCTTTATGACCTTCTGCGTTCCAGCCCCCTTGGCGACCTTCACTTCCAACTGGTACTGCGAACCGTGCATTATGCCCAGGACCAGGCAGAAGGACATTATCGAGGCGCTGCCACCAGCCATGGCCGGGACGCTGATGGCGATGTCCAACACGGTTCCGTTGTCCGGTATGAGGTACGAGTCGTCGGTCGACCAGGTGTACGAATACCTCTCTGAACCGTCCAGCAATCCATCATTGTCTGTGTCAGCAGAGAACGGGTTCGGATCGTAAACATGCGTTCCCACGGTGCTCTGGGTGATTCTTAGGGATTCTAGAGCATCGCGGTACCCATCCCCGTCACTGTCCCTGCAGATGGTTATCGAATCAACCCCCTTTTATTCCGAGGGCCCAGATGTAAACCATCGCAAACTGTTTGTTGCCTTTAAAAATTCATTGTAATTCGGCAATTTATTGCCATTAATAGAATGATACATTTCCTTTATCTTTCGTCCAGATTCGTAATTCAATTCAATTGAACCCAACTTTCCATCGTTAAATTTTAAACTTGAGTAAGGAGACCAAATATCATCTCCAGGCCAGAGATTTAACCATTGAATGTCGGTCCATTTTTTTTCTACGGTTTTATTGAGTGGATATATTATTTTTATTGAAAATACTGATAATTGAATCCCTATCGGTGAAAACAACCGATAATCCAGTTCGATTGTGATTATGATGAATATTGTGATCGACAGCATGATTCCTGTAATTACCCAGAAGTGAAACAATATATGAGATAACCCTGTTAATAATATAAATACAAAATATAAAATATAATAATATTTTTTTGAATTTCTTGGTATGGAGATAGAAAATGCTATCGAATCTGAACCTGAATTATTCAATGCCATCATTCCTCCAAGTACAAAGAACCGAGACTGCATGTAACTGCGCATCCACCTGTTATGATTGCTGTAATATCAAAAGCCAATTTCGCACCACAACTTTTTGATGGACCATATTTGAGATCTAGCAGTCCCTGTCCGACCGAGAACATCCCGAGTTCCAATCCTATGAACCCGGCTAGGCTTTTCAAAGGCCCCCCGAATATTGCGGAAGTCCCTATTATTACGCCAAGTACACCTGCAGTAAAACTGCACAGGCCATAAAGACCGATGTTGGGAAGGCCCGCTATTGTCATAGATAACATCGTAGCCTGAGCTGCAATGACCCCGAAGAGGAAACCGAACATTGTTAACCCCTTAGACCAATCAATACCTATTTGAGAAGCTTCCTGTTCTGGAATTTGAGGCCCAGCTCCGGCATCCAAAGCGAAATTTTGGACATAGTCCGCAGTTATGCTATCAATATTGATGTTGTTGGATTCACCTCCCATGTAATCGCATGATACCATCTGTTCAATGAAATACATGGCGGCAAGGGATGCGATCATTCCGATGATGAAACTGAAAACGTTTGTCACAGCACTGATCGCCAGGATGATCGTATAGAATACAATGGCGATGCCGAACAGTATCCAATAGAGATCTCCATTAAGTGCGTTTACGAAACTTGATGCCCCTGTTGCCGTTATGAAACCGGTGTTCTCGATGTCCGATTGGATGACCACCATGGCAGAATTCAAACCGTTCAGATAGGAATTGATGGCCTTCGTGACCGGCGAGATCAATGGATCGAATACCGTGGACAACGTAGATGTGATTAAATCGATCACCCAGTCAACCATCGCGCGGAACGCGTCGACGATGCGGTCCACTGCTGCTTCCACAGCGGTTATCGCCGTGGAGATTAGGTTCGATATCGCCTTCAGCCCTTCCTTGACCAGGTGCGCCAGCAGAAGCAGCACGCCGCCACTGGCCACCCAGACCAGGAAGTCGAAGACCATTCCGGCGATGTCGCTTATTATACTCCCCAGGCTGTAGTAGTTAGGCCCCTCGCCCATGCCCGCGTTCATTACGGACGTCGGTATCGCGGAGAGGATGTCGTTCGGAAGGTGCAGCAGGTAGAGCGCCGTCGACGATATCGTCACGTTGTTGCCGATGCGGCCGCCTGTCGCGTTGTGCGTGAGCATCGTCAGTATCGTCTCCGCCTGCGAGGCGGTGACGTTCTTCGATATGACGGCGATGATGTGACCGGACGCCGTTGCTTTCAAGGGATCGGTGCTGTAGAACGATGCTCCGCTGAATGATGTATTGGTTACGTTCTGAAGGTCGTACAGCGTATCGTTCAGCTGGCACTGCAGGGCGATAGCGCGCGGAAGGATTATCGTGTTCATCCCGGACTGGAAGTGCGCGCTCGTTCCGGAGACGTTCAGCACGACCAGGTATACCTGGTCGTCGGCGCTGTAACGGTATACGCCTGCGGATACCGCATCCAGGCCGTAATCGCCGTCCTCTCCCGTTCCATTGATCACGATGACCTTGGCCTTTTGAGCAACGGCCTTCTCCATCTTCATCTTCAGATAGGCGTCGTAGCTGCCTCCGCTGTCGGTGCCGATGCCGATGAAGGGCGTCGAGGAGATCGTCCAGCAGGCGTTGTACTTGTTCGAGTCGTCCGAATCGATGTCCAGCTGCGCGTCGTCGCCGAGCCAGCCGGCGTTCTCGGCCACCGCCTCGAACTCCACGTTGACGCATGTCGCCGTCTCTGGAATGTCCACGTCGTACACCCAGTTCAACGTGTACAGCACGTTCTTCGTGGCGCTTATGCGCTTGGTGGCGAACTCCTGTTCCTCATCCTGATAATTTATGACGAAGAACACCGGGACGTTGTCCTGACCGTTGATGGTGTCCAGGGTCTTGTACTCCAGCAGCGTGACGCGCAGCACGGCGTCGCCGATGTACCGATCTTCATAATCCGAGTATCCATCGTCGTCGGTGTCAGAGCGCGTAGGGTCCGTCACGGAGCCGCATTGTGTGGTACCAAGTATCTCGTTCCTGTCGGAAACTCCATCGCCATCGCTATCGGACGCTCGTGGGTTCGTATACCAGCCGTCCGCTCCGAACTCCACCTCCTCCCCGTCGAGGATGAGGTCGTCATCAGAATCGCTATCAAGGGGGTTCGTCGTGCCGTTGACCTGCAGGCGCGCGTATTCCACCCGCCCTTGGGTTCCAGCCGCAACGTCCCGGACGTAGATGTGCCAGACGCTGGCGGCCTCCAGGTCGCTGGCCGAAAACGAGATGGGAGCTGAAAACAGGTTCCGGAGGACGAAGTAGTTCGCTCCGCTGCCGGTGTTGGCGGCCTTTATGACCTTCTGCGTTCCAGCCCCCTTGGCGACCTTCACTTCCAACTGGTACTGCGAACCGTGCATTATGCCCAGGACCAGGCAGAAGGACATTATCGAGGCGCTGCCACCAGCCATGGCCGGGACGCTGATGGCGATGTCCAACACGGTTCCGTTGTCCGGTATGAGGTACGAGTCGTCGGTCGACCAGGTGTACGAATACCTCTCTGAACCGTCCAGCAATCCGTCCGAATCGGTATCGGGATCGCAGGGATCGGTGTTGTAAGCGCTCGTCCGTTCCAAGTTGTCGTTCAATCCGTCCGAATCGGTGTCCGCGGAGAAAGGGTTCAGATCGTAGATATGAGTGCCAATTCCAGATATGCTGTTGCGCATCGCCTCGTATGAATCCCCGTACGTATCACCATCTGAATCTTTGCAAACGGAGATGGAATCCACGTAGACCGGCTTGGACGTAGTGATCTCGAATTGGAGATTGATCAAGCCGCCAGGTGTACCATCGTAGTTGTATAATGAAGATGATATAAAAGTAGTGGTCTGCCAAGCACCATTCAATACCAGGGAGCCAATGGTCACATAGTTGCCGTAGTTACTACCCTGGTATTGTTTCAGGTACGCTGTCCCAGATGATCCCCTGTAGGTCATGGTTATCACATAAGCGGTATCGCTCTGCGCACCGTTCAGGTAAAAGTTCGGGGATTGTGCCGACATGGTCATTCGAACGGTTCTCGAATCGTATGTGGTGCATGGGGACCATTCACCATTCGCCAGGATGCTGATCCCTGGCGTGCGTGAATAGGCATCGGAATCTCCGGCCGACCCCACATCGGTGGTCGATTGAGAGGTCCAGAGGACGATCCTGGTCAGGTTGATCAACGCTGAGGTCAGCCTCAACCTGAGATTCATGCCGGGGTCCGATGTGGAGATGTCAAAATAAGAGGCTGGATCAAGCTGGACCACGGAGGATGCCCCCCAGCTCTCCAGGGTGCCGATGTCGTCATAGGCGCTGCCATCCCATTGCTGGACCCCTGTGTCGGAAGCGGGACTGGTGGTGACGAATTCCAAAAAATATGTGATATCCGTGCGCGGCAGGGAAACGATGAACGTAGCTTGAACGGAACCGTTGACCACGGCGTTCCCGATCTGCCAATTGTTTTCAAGGGATATCCCAGGGCAGTTCTGCCGCCCGTCGAAGAAGTTCGAAGCATACGCGGTCGGGATAGCACTGATGTGATCTATGATCACCTGATGATCGAAACGCAATCTTACGTTCGAGGCGGGCAGAGATGCGGATGAATCTGAGAACATATCGCTCTTCAGGATGAACGCATAAGTCCATGCGGTCGTCCTTCCCGGGAGAGTGGCGACCTGTATCCAATCGCTTCCGATCTGAACTGAGACGCCGACATCGGCCGATGAGGTGTAGGTTATGGATACCTCATAGTAGGTGTTGGCCTGATAGGTGTCATCGTAGACGCTCAAGTAGAAGCTGCCGTTGACCGAGGTCTCGCGCTTTCCGTTCAAGATCGCGTACCATCCGGTCCCGTCGATGATCGCCATGCCTGGCGTGTGTGAAATGATATTAGTGTCACCGGAAGCGCCCACATCCAAAGAGAACGTTTCCCATATGCCGAGCAGCTCGATATCCAGTCCATACTGTGACTGTCCGGTGCCGGATCGGTGTGCCACGCGGAACCTCCACACTCCGCTGGAATCGGCCGTGAACGAGACGCGCTCGTCCATCCCGGCTCCGTTCGTCGAAGCCGCTCTTTGGCCTCCGGATGGATTGTAAAGATACAGATCGTGATCGCAATCTGACGGGACGTCCAATGAGATGCGGACCATCTCCCCAGAGAGCAGTGGGATCGAGTAATAGTCGTTGATATCCAAAGAGCTGTCCAAATAACCGACGTACGAACCCGGGTCCAATGATGAGGCCGAAGCCATGCTATCCCCGGCATCATGACCAAGGTCGGCATCGTAGCAGATCGTGGTGAACGTCCTATCGCCGCTATTGCCTGATATGGCCGAGGAGATTGAGGCAACGGATATCGCTTTGAAGTGATAGGTCGTGCCGGGCGATAGTCCCGTAAGACTAATGCTGTGAGAGGTCCCGCCCATACCAGTGACCGTATGACCGTAACTGGTGGTGGTTCCATAGACCACCTTGCTCGTTCCCTCGATGTTCGTCGTCCAGGTGATGGTCGCGACGTTCAGGTCTGAAAGGGCGCACGCCACGTCGGAGACGGTTATGGACACCGATGCCGATGTGAAGGTCAGGTCGGCGGTGGAAGCGTTCAATGAATATGACGAACTGGACAGTACCGAGGTTATTCTGTAATGATAGACCACGCTCGAGCCCAGATTGTAGAGGGTCAATGAATGGCTGAAGACCGGTTCATCGCTGTATCGAGCGTTTCCATAGGAGGAGGTGGTTCCGTAATCGACCTTTGAATCTGATCTGACGCTCGTCGACCATGAGATGGTCGCCGATCCTGAGGCGATCGATACGCTTATGGAACTGATGGTCATCGACCCCGGGTAGGGACTGAAAGACTTGACCGGGGAGGTGTAGATCGTTGAACCATCGACCACGTATCCCTGGAGATAATATGTGACGTTCGAGCTGAGGCCGGTGATGTTCGCCTCGTACCCCACCGTCATACGAAGGAGCGGGTCGATCAAAGTGCCATTGACCCTGTTGGTCAATGCCGACCCCGTCGTTCCCCACATCAGGTATCCGAGATCGCCGACGATCTTTGTGGGCACCCGTCCTCCGAGCTGGTAGCACCAGACGACGTTGAACGCGGTATCATTTATCGGTTCGAAGCTGTTGAAGACGAACACGTTCTCATAATAGATGGTCCCGCCCGGGGGATCGAAGGGACCTGGTAAGGACATCACGGAAATGGCCCCTGTATCGATCACCGAGCCGAGATTGTTCTCGATGGTATCCACCGCATCATCAACCTGCTCCAGGCCATCGTAGGGGGTTGATACGAAGTATGATCTGAGCTCCCCTGCGAGCGCTGTCGCGTTCTCTATGGCTAGAGCTTCGTTGCTGTTCCCCCGGTGTGCAAGGACCGCGTTCATCCTTCCCTTGAGCGCTGATCTCGATCCATTGCCGTTGGCGAACATCCAGCCCTCCAGCGAATCTATGAACTCGGGCATCCTCGTGACATCGACGATGGAGAAATCGATATCGAAACGGAGGAACAGCTCCCGAGAACCGTGATGCCCCTCGACGTACAGGCAGGAGAAAGAACCTGGATATGTCGAGAAGAGCACTGGCGATCTGGCATCCAGACCGGGCGTGGACAGGCGAACGTTGCCATTCGTATTTCCCATAAGATCGCATTCGAGCGCCCAAACGCTCAGCTCCCCTTCGTTCAGAACGGTGTAGGATATGCATTGCTTCGATCCGGAGATAGCGACCGAAGCGCTTGTCATGGACCCTTCATCGATACTGTGGATCGTATGGCAAACCCAGCTGCTGGGATTCCCTAGGCAACGGCCCATCTTGATGCTGTTGTCATCGATGAAGAAGATATACCTATCATCGTTCAGAGCGACCGATCCTAGGTAATCGCCATCACACTCGTTCGATATGACGGTGGGGGTTGTTTCCAGTGCCCCTTCCATTCCCAATTGGAGATAATACACGGACCTCGATCCCTTTTCGATGAACGCCACGTCGAGCGATCCATCGGTGCATACGATGTCCCCATCGATGATGGATGCGGGCAGGGTTGCGATGAACGTGGCGTTGATGCTGCCATCGGACCATCGGATAGAGGCGACGGATGCGCTCTCCACCCCGTTCATGACCACGTTCATGAGCAGGAACATCGCCTCCCCGTCGGTGGTCACCGAGGGATGGTTTCCCTTGGACAATGGATAGCAACTGCTCCAACCCTCATGGTCATCCATGAATAGGAAATAGATGGAAGGTTCGCTGGACGACGTGGTCTGACCTTGGAAAACAACAGCCATGGGGAAGGAGCTGCATTTGACGACATCTATGTTCGATATGGAGTGGAAAGAAATGGTCAGTGTTCTATCGGCGGTGAAGGTGGACAATGAATCGTTCGAACATTTCCATGCCAGCTTTTGATCACCCAGATGGCCATCGACCCAGAAGAGATGAGTAACATCACCGCAGACCATAACGCAAGGCGATGCTGCCCCGTCGTTCGAAATGGTCAGTCGCCGGTCCCGATGCTCGATCGCCGATGCCTGTTCACCCGGCTCGGTGATCGTCCCGTCGAACGTCTCCGCCCTGACGTCCGATCCTATGGCGTAGAACGCCGCTATCACCATCAGATAGACGCAGGCTATGCTGATCCATTTCTTCGCGAATGAGTTCGTCCAACTTCCCCCCGAGATGTTTGAAAAATCATGCTATTCATTGATATTTAACTGTGACCGGAGCATTCTCCTTTTGTAGAATGCTCCTAAAATAGGGGGCTGCGCAGACCATTACGATGACGCGTCTCATTTTCACCCACCTCCCCCTGTCAGCCCTTTATACCCTCAAGGCGAAGTTGGTGTGGTGAGCAGATGTACCGCTCCATGCCCGAGATGGTGACCGAACCGTTGGTCCATGATTTCCATTCTGTGACAGATGGAATGCTGGCCACCACCGCCATACCCCCGGTGGACGAACTGCTCGGAGGGCTGGAACCGGGAACGGTGACCACCATCGACAGCTCCGACAAACTGCTGTTCACCCTGGTCAACATGCTGAGCGTGAACTTCGTTCGCGAATGGCATCGCGACGTGATCTGGGTGGACGGCGGGAATTCCGTCAATCCTTATGATCTGACGTACGTGTGCAAGCGCTTCCGGCTGCGCCCGGAGGAGGTGCTGAACAGCATAAACGTATCCAGGGCCTTCACCGCCTACCAGATGTCCACTTTGGTGGAGGAGTCTCTGGAGGAGGAGCTCTGCCGCAGCAAGGGCGGCATGGTGGTGGTGTCCTGCTACCCGGACCTCTTTCAGGACGCGGACATGGACTGGGAGGAATCCCTGAAGCTGATGGAGAGAGGAATGGGCAAGTTACGTTCGCTAACCGCCAAGCACCGTACCGTGAGCGTGGTGACGAATTTTGGCTTAGCGAAGCTCATGTACCGCAAGGGGCTGCGCTCTCTCTTCTACGAGAAGGTCGACCGGGTGGTCAGCGTGGAGCATCGCTCCGGCTACGTGCGCATATCGTTGCCGAGGGAAGAGAGGGAGATCATGTACCGGCCGGTCCCGGCGAACCAGACCACTTTGGACGAGTACCGGAGGCGGTTCTGATGGGTCGAACCGTACCAACCTATCGCATGGCCTCGGAATCCCTCTTTCAGAGCTGGAACGATTACCGGAGAGCATTGTCGCAGGAGGACCGCGAGGCGTTCGACCGCCTTTCTGATAAGGTCCGGCTGCATGCCTCCGCTTGTTCCGTTGCCGCTTTCCTCGACCCTTTGGAGGGGGCGCTGCTCTCCATCCTCCTGGAGCAGGAGAAGGAGCTGGAGCGCCTGCGCAAGAGGGCCTGATCGAATGCGCGGATGGATCCTGGACTGCTACGCGGACGAGGTCAACAACGAGATGGTGACCTGGATAAAGACGTCCACGGGAGTGGAGCGCATCTCCGACCGCGAATACCGCCCGTGCTTTTACGTTAAGCCTTCCGCAGAGAGAAGGCAGGACCTTCTCCTTGGCCTCAAGGAAGCGGGAGTAGAACACCGCTGGGAACAGCATCGCACCTGGCTGACCGGACCGTTGGAGGATGTTCTGAAGGTCACGCCGCGCGGATACCGCAACCTGATGCCCTTGGCGAGGACCGTCGACAAGTGGGGATGCCACCGGGACCACACGCTTTTCAATGTCGATACGCGAATGGACACCCGCTACTTCCTGCACCGCAAGGTATTCCCGATGGGCCTGATGGACGTGGAGAGATGGAAGAACCTTGATACCCCTTTCCGGCTGGACTACCCGATGCCGGAGCTGCGTTCCTGCGAGCTGACGCTGGAGACCTCCACCCGCCGGGGCATGCCGACATTGGAAGACCGTCTGAAGCGAGCGACTCTTGACGATGTGGTCATGGAGGGCAAGGAGGCGGACATCCTGGAGCTTCTGCAGCAGGCCCTTCGGGACCAGGACCCGGACGTGCTTATCACGGACGGCGGCGATAGCTTCCATCTCCCGTTCCTGGAGAAGTGCGCCGAGCGGAACGAGATGGAGCTGGAGCTCGGAAGGGAAGGAGGAAAGCGCCGCGGGAAGGGCAAGAGCTACTTCACGTACGGACGGATACTCTACAAACCTCCAGCGTACAAGCTGCGCGGGCGCATCCATCTGGACAAAGGTTCGTCGTTCATCTTTCAAGAGGGAAAGATGGCCGGACTGATCGACCTCTGCCGTCTTTCGCGCATATCGATGCAGGACATGGCCCGGATGTCCCCGGGAAGCGCCATCAGCGCCATGCAGGTGAACGAGGCCAGCAAGATGGGTTCGCTGGTGATGTGGAAGAAGAATTTGCCCGAAGAATTCAAGACCGCCGCTGAGCTGGTGGCCAGCGACCGCGGGGGCCTGATATACGAGCCGAAGGTCGGCCTGCACGAACACATCCAGGAGGTGGATTTCACCTCGCTCTACCCAAGCATCATGGTCCGTCACAACATCTCCCCGGAGACGCTGAACTGTGATTGCTGCCAGGACAGCGGGGAGCCCGTTCCCGGACTGGGCTACTGGACCTGCTCCAAGCGCAGGGGTCTGCTTGGTCGTGTTCTGGAGCCTATCGTGCGCCGGAGGATATCGCTCAAGCGCCTGAAGAAAGAGGGGGGCCGGAGAAGCCAGATCTACGACCAGCAGGCCAAGGTGCTCAAGTGGGTGCTGGTGACCTGCTTCGGTTATACCGGTTACCGCAACGCCCGTTTCGGCCGCATCGAGTGCCACGAGTCGATCACCGCTCATGGCCGGGAGATACTGATGAGATCGGCGGAGGTGGCCGAGCGTCGCGGTTTCCGCGTGCTTCACGGGATAGTTGATTCGCTGTGGCTTTCCGGGGACGGGGACGTCGAGGCCTACTGCCGGGAGATAGGGCAGCGCATGGGCATACCGCTGGTCTGGGACGGGGAGTACAAATGGATAGTTTTCCTGCCGAACCTGACCAATGGCGCCGGGGCGCTGAACCGTTATTACGGCGCCTTCCAGGACGGGGAGCTGAAGGTGCGCGGAATAGCCCTCCGAAGGAGGGACACCTGCACGCTGGCCAGGGAGCTGCAGCAGGGCATGCTTGATAGATTGGTGCTGGGAGAGGACGCCGATGGCTTCCGCCATCGCATACCGGAAGCGCTGGACGTTCTTGATTCGTTCATACGGGACCTCAGGGACATGGAGACGCCGCTGGAGAAGCTGGTGCTCTCGAAGCGCATAACCAGGGAGCTGAACGAGTACCGTCAGAAGAACGATCAGTTCCGTGCGTTATGCCAGCTGGAGGACCAGGGCTTCCGCACGCCTCCCGGGGAAGCGGTGGAGTTCATCATGATCAAGGGGAAGGAGGTCAAGGTGGCCCAGTTCCTGGAAGGGGACGAAGAGTACGACGTGGGCCGGTATGAAGAGCTTTTGTTCCGGGCCGCGGGGGAGCTTTTATCGCCCTTCGAGCTCGGCCAGGACCGGCTCCGGGACTTCTATCGCAGGAACGGTGCGAAATAGTATAGAAGGATCGGCAGCAGCAGGCAGCCGGTCAGGTGCACCCGGCTTATGCCGACCTTTCCGGGGAACGTGCCGAGAATGGTCGATAGGGTCAACAGGACCAGACCGCCAGGGCCGGCCAGTATGAAAGAGAGGATGACCATCCCGACCAGGGCGCCCTGGTTCAATCTGGTGAGATCGCGGCCTTGCGCCCGGAGCAGCAGCCCACGACCGAGGCGTAGGGTGAGGATGTAGGACACCAGGGACGTGAAGAGGATGCACAGGAGCAGGGACGGCATGTCGCTGACGGAAAGAGCGGGCATGGCCTCCTGCATCGCCAGCAAAGTGCCGCTCCTTCCTTTCCCGATCAGCAGTAACGTCCCCAGGCCGAGCACCGCCGCTCCGGTTCCTACGGCCGACACGGTCGATATGAACTCCTCCGGGCCTCCGCGGGAGCGGGGCAGCATGGTCGAGAGCACCGCTCCGGCAGTTGCGGTGACCCCAGGCAGCCAGCCTACCAACCCGCCCATGAACGATCCCTTCAGAGCCCCGGTGACGGATGGCAGTGGGTCCGCCTCTGCTTCCTGCTCGGGCAGGCGACCGCGCGAGGAGCCGAGGAGCAGCGGCAGCCCGAAGAGACCGGTGAAAAGGGGCATCAGCATGTTCCCCTCCACCCCCTTCCAGATATTCTCCCCCGGGACCAGCCCGTCCATGGCCATGACGCCCAGGACGCCCGAGCATAGGAAGAGCAGCACGGACCATGCCACGATGGGGAGGCGGTCCTTGCGGACGATCCACCTGCCGATGAGCGTCCGGTCCCCTGCCGTCATCCCTCGGCCGCGTATGCGGAAGGATTGCGATCTGGTCTGGACGTACCAAATACCGTGATGCCGATGCACGTACCCGATGACCCTGGCCGAGTCCCCGTGCACCGGGAAGTGCCTTTTCAAGGAAATCATCTCGGCCGGTGTGATCCGACCGCCCCTCATGTCCAGCTCCGCCTTCGGATCGGCCTTCCCGCTCTCCGCCCAGAACAGCAGGAACGGGACGCACAGCAGCAGCCAGGGGATGGCCGGAGCGATGAGATCGAGGGCGTTGGTGGCCTGAACGTGAACGAACGGTAACGGAAGCAGCACGATCGTTCCGGCCATGGCCCCGACCAGGCTGCCCTGGGCCGCTGCCAGCAGGGCGTTCATCCCTTTCCCCTCCAGAAGTAGGCGGTGGGACGGCAGAACGGACATGCACTCCGTCTCGTCGGGCACGCCCATTATCAGGGACGGAATGTAGTCCAGGAAGGAATGGCAGATC
The DNA here is from genome assembly GCA_040768245.1 of Methanomassiliicoccales archaeon. Lineage (GTDB taxonomy): Archaea > Thermoplasmatota > Thermoplasmata > Methanomassiliicoccales > UBA472 > UBA472. Next base: position 14,632 of record JAXGNA010000007.1, read on the forward strand.
GCCGCCGATAGTATCGTGCAGGCCAGCAGGAGAGCGGGAGGGAGCGAGCAATCCGTTGATGAACAGAAATCCTCCAGGAAAGGGGATAGCGATGGAGCACTGATTATGAGCAGCACCGCCAAAGTGTTCACGTGTATGCCTGGCGCCAGTCCGGAAAGGGCACCGAGACCCATTCCGAAGAGGGTGAAGTAAAGAAGGAGGAGAAGGTCCGCGCCAGGCACGTTTGCCCAGCCGAACGCGGGATGAATAGGCCTGCGGCTGCAATCAGGCTGAGCGGCGTTCCTGCTTAATATATGGAAAATCATAGCAGGCCGCTCATGCCAGCCGTGCGCGCGGAGAAACTGACCAAGGTGTTCGATGACCTCAGGGCAGTGGACGCCATAGACTTTCAGATAGAGGAGGGGGAATGCTTCGGGTTCCTCGGCCCTAACGGCGCGGGAAAGAGCACCACCATGCGCATGATCCATTGCGCCAGCCCGATAACGTCCGGAAAGCTGGAGGTCCTAGGCATGGAGGTCAACGGCAAATGTCGGGACATCAAGGCCGCCATCGGCGTCGCCCCCCAGGAGAACAACCTGGATCCCGACTTCACGGTGCGCAGGAACCTCACTGTATACGGGCGGTACTTCGGGCTTCCCAAGGAAGTGCTGGAAGAACGGGCGGACCATTTGCTCGAGTTCATGCAGCTCTCCGAAAAGAAGGATGAGAAGATACAGGAGATCTCCGGAGGCATGAAGCGCCGCCTGATCATCGCCCGGGCGATGATGAACGACCCCCAGCTCCTGATCCTCGATGAACCGACGACGGGGCTCGACCCCCAGGCCCGCCACCTCATCTGGGAGAAGGTGCGCGAGCTGAAAAGGAAGAAGGTCACGGTCATCCTTACAACCCATTACATGGACGAGGCGGAGCGGCTGTGCGACCGCCTGGTCATCATGGACCACGGGAAGATAATTCTCCAAGGGAGGCCGCGGGACCTCATCGACCAGGTGATCGGCACCGACGTCATGGAGATCGACGAGCCCACGGACGATATGGAAACGTACGTGAAAGGGAGGGGCTGGCAGTACGAGCGGACCATCGATAGGATGCTGATCTACACCAAGGAAGGTCAAAGCGTCGCCGCCGAGCTCAAGGAACACTTCGCCATGAGCTACTACCTCATCAGGAACGCCACGCTGGAGGACGTCTTCCTCCGCTCCACCGGGAGGGCGCTGGTGGAATGAGCCTGCTGTCCAACATCTCCTGGCGCTCCATCGCCCTCTGGAAGCGCAACCGTGATGTTTTTCTAACCACGTGGAAGACCAACTTCCTGCCGCCCTTCCTTGAGCCGATACTGTACCTGGTGGCCATGGGCCTCGGCTTCGGGGCGCTCATCCAAGCGGACATAGAGTACGGCGGGAAGAGCTTGGAATACATCAAGTTCCTTGCTCCCGGACTGGTGGCCATCAGCATCATGTACGGCGCGTTCTTCGAGTGCACCTACTCGTCGTTCGTCCGTATGTACTACCAGAAGACCTTCGATGCCATACTCGCCACCCCCCTATCACTGGAGGACATCATCGCCGGGGAGATACTGTGGGGAGCGACCAAGAGCTTCATCAACGCCACCATCGTTCTGGGGGTAATCGCCGCCTTCGGGTACGCCGAGCTTCCAGGGCTGCTGCTGATACCTCTGATCGCCTTCGTCGGCGGGCTGATGTTCGCCTCCCTGGCCATGCTCTTCACCGCCATAGTCCCGAACATGGACTCCTTCAATTACCCGTTCTTCCTGCTCATCACGCCGATGTTCCTGTTCAGCGGGACCTTCTTCCCGTTGAGCGTGCTCCCGGAATGGGGCCAGCAGCTTGCCCTGACATTGCCGCTCACGCACATAGCCAACATCACCAGGGACCTCTCCTACAACCTGCTGAGCATCGAGGTCGCCATCGGGGCTGTTTACATCATCGTGCTGACCGCGGCGTGCTTCCTCGCCTCGGTGTACCTGATGAAGAAGCGCCTGGTCAAATGACCTGGACCTTGCCGTCCTTGACCTTCACGCTCACTAGGGTGCGGACATTCTGGCCGATCTCCCGTTCCAGCTCGTCCAGCCGGTCGGTCTTCTTCACCACCACGATGACGTCCCGGACGTCCACGCCTATGGTCTTGAGGGCTTTTACGATCGCTCTCAACGTTCCGCCAGTGCTGACCACGTCGTCAAGCACTATCACGCGATCGCCCTTCTTAAGGCCGTTTATGAAAAGGTCCTTCTCCGAGTAGCCGGTTGTCTGGCGCACGCTCACCTCGCCCGGCAGGCCGTATTTTCGCTTGCGAACGACATTGTAGGGGATGCCGGTCATCAGGGATAACGGCACGATCAGCGGAATGGCCATGGCCTCCGCCCCCACCAGATAATCGACGTCCAGGTCCATTAGGTCATAGATCCGGTCCAGCACCTCGTCCAGAACCTGGGGGTCCATGGCCGGGATGCCGTCCGTGATTGGGTTCACGAAGTACTGGTACTCGCCGAAGCGAACCACGTCGCTCTTCTCCAGGCTATCCTTCAATCGCTCCAGCATGATGATCGTGATGATATGGCCTGGCCGTTCATTAATTGTGCGCCTGCCAAGGCAGTCATTATATTCCTTGCGTTGGCATCCGAACGGCATGAAAGTTCTGGTGGGCAAGGACGCGGACATCAAGGAAGGCCGCCTCAAAGGGGTGATGGCCGACGGACGGAAGTTCGTGGTCGGAAGGTACAATGGACTATTGTTCGCTATGGATGGCAAATGCTCGCACGCCGGGTTCGACCTGATCTACGGAACGGTCCGCGATGGCACGGTGATATGCCCTGCGCACGGCGCGGCCTTTGACGTGAGGGACGGAAAGAAGGTCGCCCATTCCGGGGCTAAGGACCTGCGCGTATACATCGTCTCCGTGGAAGGGGATGACGTGTACGTGGAGATCTGATCACTTTCTAGGCAGGGCCTCGTCACCGTCGGCCTTCTGCCACTTGGCCCCCTTCTTCTTGATCTTCCCGGAGGCCGCCAGATGCCTGATGGTCCGGCGGACCATGTCCTCCGGTACATCGATCTGGAACTGCTCCTTGAAGCCCTTCTGGATGCCTAGAACGGTCTGCGGCTGGTAAAGCGTCTTGGGAAGCAGAGTCCGCAGGTCCTCGTGCAGGTTCCAGGGGAATATGAACCAGGTCCAGTCCTCCTCCGGGACCTCGACCTCGTAGTAATCGGGCTGCTTCTTGGAGTGGGTGATGTGCAATAGCGTGGCGGTGCGCACCTCCTTCGGACCCATGTCCATCAGGTGCTTCTCGGCCAGCATCAGGCTCTCCCCGGTGTCGGTTATGTCGTCCACGATGAGCACCGATTCGCCCTCGATGCTGGCGTTCAGCTCCTGGGTCAACAGCGCCTTACCTCCATGGTTGGCGGTGACGCCCCAATGCTCGGTCTTGACCGCGTAAAGCCGCTTCACCTGCAGGTGGTCGCATATCACCCGGGCGGGGACCCAGCCACCGCGGGTCAGACCGATCACCACCGTGGGCCGGAAGCCGTTGTCAGCTATGTCGTAGGCGACCGCCTCGGTCCACCGCGCGATCTCGTCCCAGGTCAGTATACGGCACTTGAAGCTCTCCACCTTCTCCATCAGGTCCACTCCGCTGAGCACCTCGACCGCGATGCGAAGAAATAACGTTTGCCGTTCAGAGCATCGCCGGAACGACCTCCGCGCGCCTGGTGTCGAACAGGCCGCGGTCGCTTATCTTCAGCTCCGGAACGACCAGCAGCGATTGGAAGGAGAGGGTCATGAACGGAGCGGGCAGACGGCAGCCCAGGTCGGTCAGCTTGTCCACGAGCTGGTTCTCCTTCTGCGCCACGACGCGGGCGGGAGAGGTGCTCATCAGCCCGGCCACCTCCAGCGGCAAGGTGGAGAGCTCGTTCCCGTCGCATACCGCGAACCCTCCGGTGCGGGAGACGGCATCGATGGCCCTGGCCATGTCGTCCGGGGAAACGCCCACGGCCAGGATATGATGGGAGTCGTGCGCCACGCTCGTGGCCATCGCCCCCCGCCTCAGCCCGAACCCCTTGATGAAACCCAGTACCGGTGGTTCGTTCTCGTAGCGGTTCACCAGCGCAAGATGAAGCACGTCCTGCTCCGGCGATCCCCTCAATGTCCCTTCCCTCACCGGCAGCTCGGTGACCAGGGAACCGCTCTCGATGCGGTCCGGGAAGGCCTCGATCACCCTGACGGACGCCCTATCTCCTTCGGCCCTCAGCAGCAGGTCCGGGCCGACCAGGTCCCGGGGAACCATGCCGAGACCGTTCGTTCTGGGTTCCGCCAAAAAGAGAGGCGCGCCGTCCTCGGCCACCAGCTTTCCGGCGATGTATACCTGCTGGACCTTGAAATTGCGCAGGTCCTCCACGATCACCAGGTCCGCGGTTCGCCCCACGGCCACGCTTCCTCCGGGCAGATTGTAATGCCAGGCCGGCCAGGCGGTAACCGCCCGGATGGCATGCATGGCCGGCATGCCCAGGGCCACCGCCTTCCGGAGCAGAACGTCCAGGTGACCGTTCACCAGGTCCCTGGCTCGGAGATCGTCGGAGACCAGCATGCACTCGTGCTTCTTGGCGAAAGGCATGAGAGCACGCAGGTCCCGGGACGCGCTGCCCTCCCTGACCTGGACCCACATCCCCAGGAAGTACTTCTCCTCCGCCTCGTCCGCGGTCATGCTCTCGTGATCGGTCCGCATTCCGGCATTGATGTACTTTACCAGGTCCTTGCCGACCAGACCGGGGCAGTGGCCGTCGATGCCTTTCCAGAAGGCCTTGGCCGCCTTGATCTTGGATATGATGCGCGGATCGTCGTTCAGCACGCCCTCCACGTCCATGACCTCGCCCAGCCCGACGAAGCGGGGGTCCTTGAGCATGGACTCTATCTCAGGGATGCCTATGGTCGCCCCGGACCTCTCGTACTGGGTGGCTGGAACGCAGGAGGGGGCGGTCAGGAAAATGCGCAGAGGGACGTTCGAAGCGTCCTCCAGCATGAGCTCTATCCCCTTCATGCCCAGGACGTTGGCTATCTCGTGAGGGTCGGAGACCACGGCCGTCGTCCCGTGCGGTACGGCCGCCTCGGCGAAGCGCGACGGGCACAGCTGGGACGATTCTATGTGAATGTGCGAGTCTATGAGACCGGGAAGCAGGTATCTGTCCGGCGCCATGTCCAGAGGGACTATTTCCATGAACTTGCCGTCCTCCATGACCACTCGGCTGGGGACTATCCTCCCGTTCACCACGTCCACCAGCTGACCTTCCACCACCGCCCGGCTCATGGGACCGATTCAGCTCTGGAGAGGCAAAAACCTTTTGACATCTCCTTCCGATGGTCAGACATGACCTATCCCCGGCAGGTCCTCAACCGGATCAAGTGGGGCGGCGGGCTGAGCGGGGTGGTGATAACCTACATCCACCGCGGCGGACCGGATGATCTGGCATCCGTCAACGGCGAGGACATCACGGAACTGGGCAGATCGTTCTTCACCTTGAGGGAGGGGCAGATACCCTATCACCGGATAGTGAGGATAGAAAAGGAAGGGGAAGTGGTTTTCCAGATCTAATGCCTGGGCTCGTTGCAGTTCGGGCAGTTGTGCATGAAGGCTGGGAAGTTGACCCCGCACTTGCGGCACTTGGCCATCTCCACCTTTTTGTCCTTGTGCTCGGCCGGAGCGGTAGCGGGCTGCTCGGGAGCGGGCGGGGCCGGCTGAGGAGCGGGCTGAGGAGCGGGCGGGGCCTGCTGAGGCGGTTCCGGGGCCACCTGGTACTGCTGGGCCTGGTACTGCTGGTACTGCGGCTGGAATATGTCCTGCAGCTTCAGGAAGCCGAAGAGCATGATCAGCCCCGGGATGACGTAAACGAAAAAGCCCACGATGGTCCAGATGAGCAGGGAATCGCTGGCCTGCTTGAAGCGTCCCTGGTCCAGGTTGGCGAAGACCTGGTTCTTGAGCATGAGCAGGAGCACGATGCCCAATCCGGCGGCGACCAGCGAGGATATTCCCCCGCCGAGGTTCCCTGCCAGTATGGAGATCACCCCTGCCAGCAGGGCGATCAGCGTGAATATCAGGGCGAAGAGCTGTCCTATGTAGACCAGCTTGCGGGCCTCGGCGACACTGGCGGGAAGCCAGGGCGGGCCGTTCTCGGATGCCAGGAAATCGTTCAGGTCCATCTTAATCCTCCAAAGGGATCCATCCCACTGGGTTTTGTACATGGGATTCGGAAATTTCAATCTATCGAGCCCGGAGGATGCTGAGCAGGTACCGGGGAAGCTCACAACTATTAAATATCATCCCCCGGCTACGAAAGGCGTCAAGGTTGAAATGGATGAAAAATGAGGATTTCAAATACCTGTACGACCGATTGAAGGAACCCTCTGATATCGACGCGCTCTCCAAGGAACTTAACCTGGACCGCGAACTTCTGACCGTCATATATACCCAGAGGCACCAAAGGGAGTGCATAAAGAAGCACTACCGGATCAAACGCGACGCGCCGAGGCTGCTCAGGTCCTGGCGGAGCGGAGAGACCCTGCTGGACATCTCCCGCCGCTATGAGTTCTCCCCGGTCCTCACCGGCCTGATCCTGTTCAACGAGTCCGGAAGGTCCAACAAGCAGTACTGGGCCTTGGTGCGCAATCCTGAATCGATCACCGACAAGGATCTGCGCCAGCAGATCGAGGAGGTGACCGCCGCGGACATCATCAACTCCCCTGATGGGGACATGCGGCAGAAGCTGCGCGGCAAGTGGGGCGAGAAGAACCTGCAGGACTGGCTGGACAGCCAGGGTATCACCTACCGTACGGAGAACGACCTGCGGGGCAATTACACCAAGACCCCCGACGCCTTGCTGGACAAACCCATCGTGGTCAATGGATGGAAGATCAACTGGATCGAGTCCAAGGCCTCCTTCGGTGATTTCGTGGAAGTGAACAAGAACACCCGGAAGCAGCTGCAGCCTTACGTTGAGCTGTTCGGCCAGGGACTGGTGGTCTACTGGTTCGGGTTCGTGGACGAGATAACCATGGAGGACGGCATCTACATAACCGATTCGTCCCTGACCAGACTGAACTGCCGTTCGGTGGAGTAGCCTCGGCCTGAACAGCTTAAATATCTATCATCTTTATTTTAGTCCATGGACCGGGGCGATGTCATTTCCGCCAGCGATTTGGAGCGGTACGGCTATTGTCCGCTCAGCTGGTGGTTGGGGCGGCAGTCCCAGTCGCATACGCCCGAACAGGAGCAGGGGGAGATCGCCCACCGGGACAAGGCCGATGAGTATCGGCGCATACGGAGCATAGAACAGAAGGCCTGGGACTGGGAGCGCATGGTCTTCCTCTTCTCCCTGGTGGCCACGGTGCTCGCGGTGACCGGGATATCCCTGATGAGGGCGGCCGGCAGCGCGGACATCGACTGGATATTGCCATTGCTCAGCATAATCTGGTTCCTGGCGGTCATCGCCATGCTGTACCTCTCGGCGCAGAGGGGAAGGGCCATCATCAAGGTGCGACGCCTGCAGATAGTGGCCATCATCGGACTGGTCCTGATGGCCGTGGCCATGAACGTCGGCAACCTGCTGCGGGCCGACCCCATGGTCTCCATGATCCTGGAGGCCCTGGCGTTGCTGTGGCTCATCGCGGCCTCCGTCGCCCTGTACATCTCGCTCTCCGCCTCCCAGAAGGCCGGGGAATGGAAGGACCTGGAAGGGCTCGATGGGGAGATCCATTACGTGGGGACGGACAGCTCGTCCCTGTATCTCTCGGAGCGCTATGGGCTGAGCGGCCGTCCGGACTTCGTGCTGGAGATAGATGGCCAGCTGATCCCCGGCGACCTGAAGACCGGAAGGACCCCGAAAGGACCGCTCTTTTCGCACATATTGCAGGTGGCGGCCTACTGCCTGCTCATCGCCGAGACCTCGGGCAGGCGCCCTCCCTACGGACTTCTCCGTTACGGCAGCGAGGAGCACGAGATCGAGTTCGACCCGGAGCTGGAAAGGATGCTCCTGGACAAGTTGGAGGAGATGCGCGGGCTGATGCGCAGCGGCGAGGTGCACCGCAATCACATGCGACCGGGGAAATGCGCCAGCTGCTCCCGCCGCGACTCCTGCCCAGAGAAGCTGGTCTGATCATTCCACGGTGACGCTCTTGGCCAGGTTCTTTGGTTTGTCGATAGAGCACCCGCGGCGCTTGGCCACGTAGTATGACAGGGCCTGGAGAGCCACGGTCACCGGTATCGGGGAGAATACCGGCTTGACCGGCGGGACGTAGAGCATGCGCTCGCACAGTCTGGACAGGTCGGTGTCGCCTTCCAGGCCTACGCCCAGCACCGGGCTGTCCCGGGCGGCCACCTCGGAGATGTTCGCAAGCATCTTCTCATAGGTGTGGTCCCCCTTGATGGCCACCGCGATCACCGGGGTGGTCGAGTCCAGCAAGGCCAGGGGACCGTGCTTCAGCTCCCCGGCGGCGAAGCCCTCGGCGTGGATGTAGGATATCTCCTTGAGCTTAAGGGCGCCCTCCAGCATGGTCGGGTAGTTGATGTTGCGCCCGATGAAGAAGCAATGGTCGGCCTGGTCGACCATCTTGCTCGCCTCCTCTATGTCGTGGATGTGGTTCAGCACCGACTGCACCATGTTGGAGGATTGCCTAAGCGAGGATAGCGCGCTGCGCATGGAATCATGGCTCAGGGTTCCGTTCCCGTAACCGATGCGGATGGCCACCAGGTACATGGCCAGCAGCTGGGTGATGAAGGTCTTCGTGGCCGCCACCCCGATCTCCGGACCGGCCTTGGTGTACAGCACCTCGTCCACCTCCCTGGATATGGTCGAGCCGACCACGTTGGTGACGGCGAGCGTGCGGCACCCCCGGCGCCGGGCCTCCCTCGCCGCAGCCAGTGTGTCAGCGGTCTCCCCGCTCTGAGTGATGAGAATGACCAGCGGTGCCTCGCGGGCCCCTGGTGAATAGCGGTACTCGGACGCGAGCTCCAGGGTGGTGGGCACCCCGGCGAACTCCTCCATGGCGTACTTGCCGACCATGGCCGCATGGAACGACGAACCGCAGGCGACGAGCTTCACCGACGGGAAGTCCGTCCGGGCCAGCACCTCCCCGTTCTCGACCAGGTCCAAAGCCCCGAGCAAGGTGTTGTGGATGGCGTTCGGTCCCTCGAATATCTCCTTGAGCATGAAGTGCTCGAAACCGCCCTTCTGGGCGTCCTCAGCGGACCAGGTCACCATCGAGGGCTCCCTCTTCACCATCGTTCCAGCGGGATCATAGAGCGCCACCCCGTTGGGGGTCAGCGAGACGGTCTCCCCGTCCATTACGAAGAGCACCTGATTGGTGTAGCTGAGCAATGCGGTAACATCGGAGGCCAGGAAATTCTCCTTGACCCCCAGTCCGACCACCAGGGGGTTCTCCTTGCGGGCGGCGGCGATCTCCGGGCTTCCTTCTCGCACCGCGGCGATGGCATAGGTGCCCTGGATCTCCTGGACCGTGTCTGCCAAGGCCTGGCGCAGGTCGCCGGAATAATGGGCCTCCATGAGATGCACCACCACCTCGGTGTCCGTCTCGGAAGTGAAGTGATGCCCCTCCGATTCCAACCGCTCGCGCAGGGCGGTGTAGTTCTCGATGATACCATTGTGCACAATGGCCAGCTTCCCATCGCAGGAAACGAAGGGGTGAGCGTTCCTATCGGACGGACGACCGCAGGTGGCCCAGCGAGTGTGCCCTATCCCGGTTCGCCCTTCGAACTTGGGCAGCACCTTCTGCAGGATCTCCAGCTCTCCCTGCCTTTTCAACAGCACCAAGCGGCCGTCCTCGACCATGGCGATGCCGGCGGAATCGTACCCCCGGTACTCCAGTCGTTTAAGGCCTTCCATCAGCACTTCCGAGGCCCGGCGATGGCCTGAGTATCCGACGATGCCGCACATCAGACCACTATGCTCCTGTCCTCGAGGGTCCCGCTCACCTTGGCGCCGTCGCCCACGCGTGAGTTCGCTCCCACGATGGTGCCGGCGGACAGAACCACCTTCGGACCTATCTGGGTGAACTCGCCGACCATGCTGCCAGCCTTCTCCACCTTGAAGAAGTCGTCCTCCACCCGGACCTGGGCCAGCCCGGAGGGCGAGGAGAAGCCGGTCATTATCCGGCACCCGTCATCGATGACCGCCCGGGAGATGTGTGCATGCGAGCCGATGGACACGTTGTTCATGATCATGGAATTGTTGATGTATGAATAGGGCGCGATGTGCACCCCGTTCCCTATGCTGGTGGTCGGGAATATCGTCACGTAGGGACCGATCTCGCACCCCTCACCGATGGAGACCGGCCCTTCGATGTAGCAGCCCGCGCGGATCCTGGAGCCGGCGCCAACGAACACCGGGCCGCGCATCGTTACCCCTGACTCGATGGTCCCGGAGGTCTCCTGGCCAGAGAGGTTGAAGGCATATTCGTTCAGACGGATGAGGTCCCATGGATATACCGCATCCATCCAGCGTCCGGTGGAGCGCACCGCCTCGATCTTGAGGCGGGGCATGCAGCTGTGCAGCACGTGCGTGATACCGGACTTTCCGGCCATTACCCCCTTCTCCAGGTGGTCGAATATGCTGGGAGGGAAACGGTAGATGCCGGTGTTGATGATGTTGCCCACCTTCTTATCGGGCTTCTCGATGATGTCCACCACCCGGCCGGACTCGATCTGTACCACCCCGTACTTGGAGGGCATCTCCGAATCGGTGACCAGCATGGCCAGTCCCCCCTTGTGCTTCAACAGGTCGGAGATGACCTGGGCGTCGATGATGTTGTCCCCGGCCACCATGATGAAGTCCTCCTTGACCTGGTCCCGGACCGCCAGGGCGGCGTGGGCGGTGCCCAGCTGCTTCTCCTGGATGGCATAGGAGATCTTGACCCCGAAGCGCGAGCCGTTCCCGAAGAAGGACATTATGCGCTCCTTCATGTAGCCCACCACCAGGATGATCTCGGTTATGCCGTTGGCGGCCAAGGCCCGGACGACATACTCCAGGATGGGGCGGTTGCCGATGGGGATCATGACCTTGGGCCGGGAAACGGTGAACGGACGGAGCCTGGTCCCCTCCCCGGCGGCCAGAATGACAGCTTTCATCAAATGGTCCTCTGGGGATAGCCATCCCTGTGACCGTTTATTAATCTTTTTCGCGCCCTTTGATTGACGGCAAATGATAATGGGGAGGAAAGTTGGTTAAAATATCATGAGGGTCGGGCGGATAAGGTACATAACATGGCCGACCTACCCACATCCTCCCTACCTTCCGAGATCGTACGATTCCTGGAGAACGCCGGTGGGCATTCCCTCATCGTCCGGGGCAACGCCGGTACCGGAAAGACCACCTTCGTGCTCCAGATAGCCGAGGAGTTCAAGGACCGCCAAAGGGCGCATTATCTTTCCACCCGGGTATCGGACGCCTCGCTGCTCCGGCAGTTCCCCTGGCTGGCCGATCGGCTGATCACCCGGGAGGAGACCGGGACCCGCCGCCGGTCCGGTTTCGGAAGACTGAAGGGAATGGGCTCCGGTGACCTGGTCGTTCCCAGGAAGGAGATGACCGTCTCCATCGGCCGGACCATGCCCGATCTGGAGAACCTTTACGACCTGGTGGAGAAGGGTGGGGATAGGGTGCTGGTGATCATAGACAGCATCGACGCCCTGGCCGATCGATACGAACTTCAGTGCCGGGAGCTGATGATCGCCCTGCAGCGGGACCTGGTGGAGGGCCAGGGCGCGAACCTCATCTTCGTGCTGGAGAGCAACGACCATATGCTCGATTACCTGGGGGACGGGGTGGTGGAGTGCAGCCGGGTGGAGCACGAGCGGCGCCTGGTACGTGAGATGGACCTCATGAAGCTGCGCGGGGTGGAGGTGCAGCAGCCTCTTTACCTGTTCAGCTTGAAAGGTGGCAAGTTCCGCTGCTTCGGGGCAGGATGGGACCGGGGTTGCGGAATGAGAAAGGAGTTCGTCCGACCGGAGGACCCTGCGGGCCGTATATCCTACGGGATAATCGACCTGGACGAGATGCTCGGAGGCCTCTCCCCGGGTGCGGTGACCCTCATCGAACTGGGAGCTGGTCTCCCCCCGATCGTCAGCGGGCTGCTGGAAAGATCTCTGGTCTCCAGCTTCGGCAAGGCCGGGCGGGGCGTGCTCTGGGTGCCGCTGCGCAAGGAGAGCGGGGCGGGGGCAAGAGCCATTCTGCAGAACTCCCTTACGGACGCGGACATGGAGAGGACGGTCCGGGTCGTCGAGCCGGCGTCCCAGATGGACCTGGGCAGCGACAGGTACGTGATGGGCGTGGAGGGCTCCATCGTCTCCGACGACCTGAAGTGGAAGAACATCGCCTACGCCCTGGACGGTAGCGCACAGCCTTTTCTCTCCTTGATGGGGTTCGACTCCCTGGAATCCATATACGGCGGGGAGGTCATGGAGGGACTGGTGGACCACCTGGCCGCGGTGAAGCGGAATGGGGGGGTCTTCGTGGGGCTGACCTCCCCGACCTCCCGGTCCACGGCCAGATTGGCCGACCTGGCGACGGTGCACCTGAGGGTGGAGAGGATAGGCGGGACGGTGGTGCTCTACGGCAGCAAGCCGTTCACCGAATGCTTCGCTTTCACGGTGGAGGAAAGGCCTCAGGGAGGGTGCGTGTCCCTGACCCCGTTGGTGTGAGGTGCTGAAAATGTTCAAGACCAATTTCCCGCAGATGTGCTCGGTTCTGATGCTCGGCACCCCCGGTGTGGGACTCCTGGAGTTCCAGATGGGCATGGTCAAGGAATACCTGGACCAGGGCGAACCGGTGGTCTTCGTGACCATGGACCTTCTGCCGAAGGACCTGCTCAACGCCATGGAGCGCTTCGGCATATCCCTGGACCTTTTGGGCAAGGGGCTGTACGTGATCGATTACCACTCCAGCCTGCTCGGGAATTCGGACGACCGCGAGCCGGGGGACCGCGCGAAGGTGCGCCGCATACACGACCTGGAGGGGATCATGTTCAACGTGGCCAACATCTACGAAGAGGAGAATCGGCCACTGAGGATATTCATGCACACCCTCTCCACGCTATTCCTGTACAACCAGGCCAGCGTGGTCCTGAAGTTCTTCCAGATCAGCACCTCCCGCATCCGGAGCGAGTTCGGGACGGCCATCATCTCGGTGTTCGACGGAGTGCACGACGAGAAGGCCCTCAATCACCTGGTGGCCCTGGCGGACGGGGTGCTGGAGCTGCGTTTCGATAACGAGCTTAACCGGGTGCTCAGGGTCAGGCACATGCGGGGCATGTCCGTGCCTGGAAGGTGGATACCTTTCGAGATCTCCCCGGGCGGGGATGAGAACCCGGCCCCGGTGCTGGAGTGGAAGTGATCACTCCTCGGCCTCTTCCATGACCCCATAGAGGGCGCGGTTGAGCTCCTGAACGGCGCGGGCAGTGGCCTTGGAGTACAGCGCACATTCCATCTTGGGCCGGACCACCATCTCCTTCTTGCGGCAGTACACCAGCTGATCGCTCAGCCCCAGTTCGGGGCGGTTCTCGCGATGGAGACAGGAAAAACAGAGCGCCTTTTTCATCCGGCGCGTTCTAACGTGCATGGTGTATTTGATTATTCGCTAATCTTTCAGCGCTATGGCCTCGCCGATGTCCAGGACCCTGATGCCCTCTCGCCCCAGGTTCAGGGAGCAGAAGGGGCAGGCGGTTATCACTCCCTCCACGTCGGCCTTGCGATACATCTCCATCTTGTTCCGGGCTAGGGAGCTGGCGGTGCCTGGGAACCCGGAGAGCATGCCGCCCCCGCCGCCGCAACAGGTGTCCTCCCCGGGCATCCTGACCACGTCCACGCCGGCCTTCCCGAGGATGGCCGCCAGGTCGTCCGCGGTCCAGGGGCTCAGTCCCCGTTTCAGGTGGCAGGGCACCTGCAGGGCCCAGCGGCCTTCCAGTTTGGTGCACAGGTCCGAACCTTTCAGTACCTCGATGATGTGTTCCGCCTCGATCCCGTACACCTCCCTGAGCTGATAGGTGCAGCCGGGGCAGGAGGTGATCACGCGGTCGTATCTGGAGAAGACCTCGGCGTTCCTGCGCCTTAGGTCCTCGGCCTCTCCTCTCGCCCCTATCTTCAGGAGCGGTGAGCCGCAGCAAAGGGCTTCCCTGGAGATATCGTGGGCTATCCCCAGCGAGGTCAGCAGCGCGGACACCGACGCGGTGAGGCCGGTCAAGCGTCCCAGGCCTATGCAGCCCGGGAAGTACAGGGTGCGTTCCCCGCTCTCCCGCCAGCCGCTGAACTCGGTGCTCACCGTGCGTCCGAAGGCGGCGATGTTCTCGAGCATCCTGCGGTGGCCGGGAAGTCGTTCCCCGGTCAACTCCGACCTGAGCTCGAGCATGGATCGCGTGATGGATATGGATGAGGGGCAGGCCCATTCGCAGGCATGGCACATGGTGCATCGAAGGGCGTTCTGGCCCACGCTCCCCTTTTCCAGGAAGCGGGGGGCGTCCACCCCCGTCGTCCGCGGTCCCGGGAACTGTGCCCCGCTGGGATCATTGAGCACCGGGCAGGCCCGGAGGCAGCTTCCGCATTTGACGCATCGCCCTTCGTTCATGCCTCCTCCAGCGCCCTGACGGCACGATAGGCGCTCTCCAGTGCCTCGGTCAGCCCGGACCCGTATTCCCTTCTCTCCGCGGAGAGACAGTCCCCGGCGCCGACCGTGTTGGTCATCACCCTGCCATCGGTGGAGATCAGCTTGCCGTTCGTACAGTGGTAACCGCCTCTGAGCGCATCTCCGCGCCGAACTGTCTGGAACCTGCCGAACGGGTCCATGATCTTCCGCCCGTCGAGGACCAGACCGTCCACCAGGGGGCCGCCCGTGGCGATCACCACGGCGTCCGTGGCGACGTGACGAGCCTCGGAACCGCCGATGACGGTCGCCCCTCGGACCTCGCTCGCCTGCACCTCCAACGCGGAGGCCTTCCTTCCGTCCCAGACGGCCGTCCCGACCTCCCTGGCCTTGGACAACATCAGGTCGGCCAATCTCTGGCCCGGTGCTCCCAGGGGGGTGACGGCCTCCAGGACCCTCCTTCCACAGCGGCGTTCCAGCCGGTCCAGCCGGGGGTATTCATGCAGATGGACGATGGCCGGAAGCAGTATCGCCTCCGCGGATGATCGCTGCAGATCCTCGGCCAGTTCCTCCCACGCCTCATCGTTTCGGAACCATGAGGTCAGCGGTACGTCCGAGGGGACCGAGCCCGGGAGCATGAACGGCTCCGCCCTGACCCCCCGTTCGTTCAACAAGGCAGATGCCACCCTGACCTGCAGGGAAGGATGACCTTCCAGACCGGCCACGGCGATGCTCTTCGGTTTCTCGTCATCCGCCCAGGTGGTGTGCGACGGGGACATCCAGCATCGGAACGATGTCCCGATCCTGCTGGCGCCTTCCCGCTCCCCCGCGGCCCAGGGCATATGTTCATTGTCCAAGAACTCTGAGATCTCCCCGCGGCATGCGCTAGGCACGGACCTCAGGCAGCCGGTGGACAGGGCGGCGCCCGGGGTCCCTCGGCCCACCATCGTCACCTTCCAGCCCTTTCTTGCCAGCAGCCAGGAGGAGAACGTTCCGGCGGCACCGTTGCCGATGACCAGGACGTGGCTCATTCCTTCCCCTCCAATCCGTAAACGCCTTTCAGAATATGATGGCGCAGCAGTCCCTGACGCAGCTGGTCCCCGCTGGCCTGCGAGAGACCCCGTTCCCTTTCCTCAAGGAACTCCATCAACAATGGAAGGGGATCGACCCTCCTCTCCTCCAACATGACCTCCAGAACGGACAGGGAGCATTCGAACCCCTGGCAATAGCCCATGCCCGCCCGGGTCCGACGCATGACGTCGGCCAGGGTCAAGGCGTCCCCGGCCTTCAGCACCGCTTTGACCTCGGAGCGCAGGACCTGCTCACAGGAACATATCACCCTGGCATCGGACGTGTCGATGGAAGTGGCCATCCGGCCATACTTCCGTCGGAGACGGGCCTGGGGGATGGAGCTTCCCTTCCCATCCGCGGAAGGTCCTAGAGGTTCCAGATGGGTACGGCATCTCGGACCGGTTCCAAGCATCCCGCACACCCGGTCGGCGACCTTCTCGGCCATCAGGCGATAGGTGGTCAGCTTTCCCCCGGCCACGCTGAGCAGGTTCTCCGCCCCCTCATCGGTGAGAATGGCGAAGGAGCGGCTGGCCTCCCTGCCGCCCCCGCCCAGCAGGGGGCGAACCCCTCCGTAGGTGCGGATGGCCCGGCAGTTGCGGAGGGAGGGCAGCATGGCGGAGGTCTCCCGGACCAGGAGCTCGATGTCCTCGATCGCCACGGTCGTATCCTCCGGCGAGCCTGCCGGCCGCGAGGTGGTGCCCAGTATGGTGGAGGTGTGGTTGGGGACCGCGATGTCGCCGTTGGACGGGGGCCGCATACGGTTGATGACCTGGGAACATTGCCTGCCGTCCATCACCAGCATGCTGCCCTGGTCCAGGCCCATGGGGATATGGCAGCCGGCCATCTCCGCCACCACCGAGACCCAGGACCCGGCGGCGTTCACCACCACCTCCGGGACGATCGCTGATGAAAGAACTCCACGACGGTCCCGGACCTCCACCCTGGACACCCTTCCGCCCTCCACGGTCATCCCGGTGACGGAACAATGGTTTAACACGGTGGCCCCGGCGGACCGGGCGTCATCCAGGTTGGCCTGCACCAGGGAGAAGGGGTCGATCGAACCGTCATTGACATTCAGGCACCGGCTCAAACGGGGGCTGAGCCCCGGCTCAGAATCGAGCGCCTCCTGGGAGGTCAATTCTTCAACGGCAACGCCGGAGGACCGGCAAGAACGGACAAGCAGGTCCGCAAAGCCAGCGTCGTCCTCGGGCAGCGAGACGAACAGGCCTCCGGTGTCCTCGATGCAGAAGGGGGCGATCCTGCGGAGAATGGCGTTCTCCGCTGCGCACTCGGAGGCGGACAGGGGGTCCTTCACCGCGTACCTGGCACCGCTATGGAGCAGCCCATGGTTACCGCCGCTCGCGCCGTGGCAATAGTCCCCCATCTCCAGCAGGAGGCAGTCCGCTCCGCGCAAAGCGAGGTCCCTGGCGATGCCCGCCCCGGTGGCCCCTCCCCCGATGATGAGAACGTCCTTGCGCATATGATCCGGCGAGAGGGAATGGACGAGTCCGTATATGGAAGTTGAGAGATGTGAAAAGTAGCGGGGGGTCGATTTGAACGACCGGTCTCCGGGTTATGAGCCCGACGGGATGTCCTGGCTACCCTACCCCGCTCTGGTATTTCCCCATCATGCGTAGGCCGGTTATAAACCTTTCTACCTGCGGACGACGGCTGGTTCAGAAGAACTTGCGCAGCTTCATGACGTCCTCTAGCGAACCCTTTATGACCACCTTGCGCAGGGCCCAGGCCTTCATCGGTTTCATCTTGCCGGTGAAGAGGTCGTCTATGGTCTTGGGGTCCGAGCAGACCACGATGTCCGGGCACTCCAGCAGCCCTTCGTCGAAGCAGGAGATGCAGCTGTCCTTGAGCAAGAACGAGTAATGCTCGGTGCCCAGGTCGATGTTCACCTTCTTTTTGAGCGCGCCCACCTCCTCGCGGAGCTGGGCGTCGCACTGCATCTTGTCGTTGAACTTGTCGATGGCGTTCAGTAGGTGGTCCTTGGTCGTCATGTCATTCCCAGTCGCTGAGCTTGGAGGTCTTGGATGAGCACAGCATGTCCTTGGCGGTCGCCCAGGACCTCCTGGTGTAAGGTGGCAGATCCCCCTTCTCCCTTATCCAATTTTCCAGGAAAGCCCTGGTTTTGGGATCGGAGGAGTAACCGCTGCCTACCTCCCCCAGTTCGTCGCCTATCCGGCGCATCTCTTCGTCCCGGCGCACCTTGGCCACGATGGAGGCTGCGGAGACCACCGGGTAGTTCAGATCGGCCTTGTGCTCGCAGACCAGTTCCGGCCGCACCTTCATCGCCCTGGTGAGGGCGGCCTTGAAGTGCCTCTCGCTGGCGTCGCAGGCGTCCACGTACGCCTTGTGCGGCTGAAGCTCGTCCAATAACCAGGCGAACGCCCTGATCTCCAGGGTGTTGAGGGAGGTCGAGCCCTTGCGCTCGTCGATCGAGCCGGGCTCGATGATCACCACCTTCCAGGAGGAATGGGCCTTGATGAGCTCGGCCAGCCTTTCCCGTTCCTCGGGCTTGTGCAGCTTGGAGTCCCTGACCCCCCAGTCCCGGAACAGACGGTCGTCCTCCACCATAACCGCGGCTACGACCAGGGGACCCATGACCGGTCCCCGGCCAGCTTCATCAAGGCCGCATATCATCAAAGGGGGATTTTGTACTGGATATAAAGCGGTGTCGAGCGGACTTCCACCAGGAACGTGTAGTTTTACCAAAAAAGCTGTTGATGGGCTAAAATATAAAGATATCCCCCCGTTGGAGGAGGCGGTGATGAGAATTTCCAAGAGCGATGTTCAGAACCGGTACCTGACCAATGGGTTCAAGCTCACCCGGGTGGGGGTCACCGGGGTCAAGAAACCGGTCCGCGTGCACCGTGACGGCCGGGACACCTGCCTCACCTGCGAGATCGATGTCTTTGTGGACCTGCCATCCACCCAGAGAGGCTCGCACCTCTCCCGCAACCTCGAGGTGATCGCGGAGATAGTGGAGCAGGGGGTGTCGGAGC
Source organism: Methanomassiliicoccales archaeon (assembly GCA_040768245.1). GTDB lineage: Archaea > Thermoplasmatota > Thermoplasmata > Methanomassiliicoccales > UBA472 > UBA472. Next base: position 33,365 of record JAXGNA010000007.1, read on the forward strand.
CGATAAAGGGACTGGAGGTCCTGGCCGCCGACATCTGCCGCAGGCTGCTGGACCGGCACGAGTACGCGACCTATGCCGAGGTGCACATCAATGCCGATTACTTCCTGGAGCGCTCCTTGCCGACCGGCCGCAGGAGCATCGAATCATACAAGTTGATCGCTCGAGCCACCCATAAGCGCGGCGACGGTCTGATGAAGATGATCGGCGCCCGAGTGATCGGAATGACCGCCTGCCCCTGCGCGATGGAAACCGTGGACGAGATCCAGGGCAACACCCTGAAGCAGGAAGGCTGCCTCCCCACCATATCGCACAACCAGAGGAACGTGACCACCGCCAAGCTGGAGGTCCCTGAGCAGTTCGAGGTGGAGGCGGACGATCTGATCGAGATAGTGGAGGCCTCGTTCTCCAGCCCGACCTTTGAGATCCTGAAGCGGACCGAGGAGGCCAACGTGGTCATCACCGCCCACCGCAACCCCAAGTTCGTGGAGGACGTGGTGCGCGACAATCTGGCTTTGATACTCAAGCGCTACCCGCAGCTGCCCGACGATACCATCGTCACCGTGCGCAGCGAGAGCGAGGAGTCCATACACAAGCACAACGCCATGGCCGAGAGGGTGACCACCCTGGGCGAACTGCGCAGCGATCTGGTGTAGACATGCGTTACAAGGCGGTGGTGTGCGATGTGGACGGCACCATCACCAACTCCTCCAAGATAATCCAGACCCTGGGCATAGAGGTGCTCCGTCAAGCCCAGGACAAAGGAAGCGTGGTCATGTTGGCCAGCGGGAACGTCCTTCCCATCGTGTACGGGCTGTCCACGTTCATAGGCTTGCGCGGCCCGGTGATCGCCGAGAACGGGGGCGTGGTGTCCTACCAGGACGAGGTGCACACCCTGTTCTCCAACCAGGTCCCGATGAGGGCCTACGAGCACCTGAAGCAGGTCATGCCCGGAGTGCGCCGGCTGTACACCGACCATTGGCGGCGGACGGAGGTCGGCCTAAATCGGGAGACGGACCTGGATAAGGTGCTGGAAGCGCTAAAGGACTGGCCCCTGGAGGTGGAGGCCACCGGTTTCGCCATCCATCTCATGGAGAAAGGGCATAGCAAGATGTCCGGTGTTCGTAAAGCTTGCCAACTGATCGGCGTGGACCCTGCGGAAGTGGTAGCCTTCGGGGACGCGGACAACGACGTACTGATGCTGAAGGAGTGCGGTTACGGCGTCGCTGTCGGCAACGCCTCCGATAAGGCCAAGAACGCCGCGGACCTGGTCACGAAAGGGAGGCATGCCGAGGGCGTGCGCGAGGGATTGCTCTCCCTAGGCCTGATATGAGGTAACTTATTTTAACCAGCGCGGACAATGGAAAGGCATGGAGGTCCTCGGGCTCTGCTCCATATGCTCCAGGCCGGCCAGGTACAGCTGCTCCATGTGCGGCCGATTGGTCTGCCCTGCGCACTATGACAAGCATGGGCGTTTTTGCGACCAATGCTCCCCCCTTCGGAAGGACGAGCATTCCCGCCGAGAAGGTCCGGAAAGACGCCTTCTGCACTGATCAGAGAAGCTTCTTGGCCGACGCCTCGTCCAGATCGATGGACCTCAGCAGGTACTTCAGGGCCTTCTTGGATATGATGGCCCTGGTCTGCTCGTCCAGGCGTGATTCGTACACCACGAGCGCCTTCTTGTAGTACTCGACCCCGAACTCCGAATAATAGTAGGTGGCGTTCTCCGGGTCGATCTGGGCGGCCTTGTTGTAGCACGCCTCAGCATCATTGAAGAGGCCGATGTCCATGCAGAAGGCGCCCCAGCTCTGCAGGATGAAGGGATTCTCCGGGTCGAGCTCGGAGGCCTTCTTGTAGAGGGCGATGATCTCTTCCTGGGAGACCTTGGGGACCAGAACGCCGGCGTCAGCTTTCGCCAGATAGGCGGAGGGGTTGGTCGGATCGGTCTTTATGGCCTTGTCGAACTTGGAAAGCGCTTGAGAATATTCCCCGTCTTCCATCAGCCGATAGCCGTCCTTCATCAACTTGTCGAACTCGCCGGTTGCCATTGGTTTTCCCTAACCCGAGTATTAGCTGGTTGGAGATAAAGTTTTCTTAGTCCGAGGCCAGACCTCAGAGGTTACGCACAAAACGGTTGTTCTGGTCCACCAGCACGACCTTGGATGGGATAGGACGGTCGGTCAGCTCGAAGGCCATGATGATCACCCTGTCGCCGACGTTCACCAGATGGGCGGCGGCGCCGTTGACGCTGATGATGCCCGAGCCCCTCTTGCCGACCACGGCGTACGTCTCGAAGCGTGCGGCGTTGTCGACGTCCGAGACCAGCACCTTCTCGCCGGGCCAGATGTCCGCCCGTTCCAGGAGGTCCTGGTCGATGACGATGCTCCCGACGTACTCCGGCTCGGCGGCGGTGACCGTGGCCCGGTGTATCTTTCCCCTCAGGAGCTGTCGCATGTAACTACGCAAGATGCGCCCCTTCTTGAAACTTTCCCTGGTAAGCGCCGCTCCTGGGAACTCGATCCGATGGAGGTCAACGACGGTTGCAGGAGCCGATGATCTTCACCGCGGGAGCGTTCAGCACCGTGTCATGCTCCAGTACCGCGTCGATGTTGAAGACCGCCCGCATGTTGTCCGGGGTCAGGACCTCCTGCGGAGTGCCGAGAGCGTGGATGCGGTGGTCGTGGATGAGGACCATGCGGTCGCAGTACTTGACCACCATCGGAAGGTCGTGGGAGACGATGACCACCGTCAGACCCTCCTCCTGTGATAATCGTTTCACCAGGTCCAGGACCTCGAACTGGTGGTTTATGTCCAGATGGAGCGTCGGCTCGTCAAGCAGGATTATCTCCGGCCTTTGGGCCAGGGCGCGGGCGATGATCACCCTCTGACGCTCGCCGCCGCTCATGTTACTGATCAGCCGGTCAGCGAACTCCTTGATGCTGGTCTTCTCCATGGCCTCTTCGACGATCCTCATGTCATCATGGGACTCGCCTTGGAACTGGCTAAGGAACGGCATGCGGCCCATGGTCACGATGTCGCGGACGGTGAAGGCGAAGCGGATCTCGTTGCTCTGCGGAACCACCGCGATCTGCCGGGCGATCTTCCTCTTGGACATCTCCTCCAGGTCCACTCCTTCCATGAGGACCCTGCCCTTCTGCGGCCTGAGGTTGCGGTTGAGAAGCTTGAGTAGCGTGGTCTTCCCGCAGCCGTTGGGACCGAGGATGCCGATTATCTCGCCCTTCCTGACCTCGAGGTCCACGTCCTGCAGCACTGGCTTCTCCCGGTACGAGAAGCTAATGCCCTCGACCGTAAGCATCAGTCCCACCCCACTTCGCTGCGCCTTCTCCGCAGCAGATAGATGAAGTAGGGGGCACCGATGAGGGCGGTTATGATGCCTATGGGTAGGATTCCGATATTGGGGGCGATCACCCGGGAGATGTAGTCGCACATCATGAGGAACGCAGCGCCTCCCACGATGGATGCCGGTAGGAGTGCCCGGTTGTCCGGGCCTATCAGAATGCGCAGGATATGCGGTACTACCAGTCCTACGAAGCCGATGACGCCGACGAAGGCCACAGCGGCCGCGGTGACCAGGGCGGAGGCGATCAGAAGCTGGAGGCGGACCTTTTTTACCTCCACGCCAAGGTCCAGGGCATGGGCGTCACCAAGCATCATGGCGTTTAGGTCACGAGAGCTGGATACCATGATCAGGCTTCCAGCGAAGATGAGCGGGGCGACCACCATTATGTTCTCCCAGTTGGAGTTGGTCAGGTTCCCCATGGTCCAGTAGACGATTCCTTGCATCTGTTCCCCGGCCAGGTAGGTCAGCAACGAGACCAGTGCGGAGAGAAGTGACCCCACTGCTATTCCGGCGAGCAACAACGTTTCTGTAGGAACCCGGCCCCCCACATTGGAGATGTAATACACCAGGAACAGGGTGGCCATGCAGGAGACGAACGCCAATAGCGGCACCAACAGCATCTGCGGCATCCAGGTCACGGTGAAGGTTAGGCCGATCGCCGCTCCCAATGACGCTCCTGAGGACAAGCCCAGGATGTAGGGGGAGGCCATAGGGTTACGGAACAGGGCCTGCATGACCGCCCCAGCTATGCCCAGCCCAGCCCCAACCAGGATGGCCATTATCACCCGGGGGAAGTTCATCTTCCAGATGATTATCTGGTGCGTTTCCGTCCCCCGTCCGAGCAAGGCCCAAAAGGCCTCTTCGAAGGTTAGGGGGATGAAGGCCTGGGCCAGGTCCAGAACCATGAATATGAACAGTATCACGAACAATGTCGCGAAGACCGCCATGGTCCGTTTCCTGCGCTTAGCGACGCTGTCCATGTAACCTCACCTCAAAGAAAGGGACGATAAAATGGTTTGGAAGGAAGGCATGGGGAATCTAATCCTTCCTTCTCGTCAAGAGGACCGCGGCCACCGCCACCACTATGACCACTATGCCGACCGCGGCGTAGATCATGGTGTTGTTCCCTCCGTTGTTCACCGTGTCCCCGGCATCCACCGGTAGCTCGCCCTCGAAATAATCAGGGTAGAACAGGCAGGCCACGGCCCACAAACCTTCCGTGGCGTCGGGGCAATAGGAGTTCCAGGACTTGTTCAGCTTGTAGACGGTCATATCGTCGCTGCCGATACTGGCCTTGAACTCTTCGGCCGTGCCCGGATAATAACCGTCCAGAAGTACGAAACCCGGTTCAAGCAGGAGTATGGCGCTCATGTCCGTCGAGTATCTTACCGGGTCCTTATCGGGGTTCTCGGCCACGTTGAATCCGCCGGCAAAGGTTATGAAGTCAGCGGTCACCGAGCCATTGTTGGCCAACCACATCATATTGTTACTGTAGCTGACGTAAAGCGCCTTGGCTTTCTGGCTCTGGTTGGTGATGCCTTCGTCCACCAGGGTCTGCGCGATGAAGTCCTTGACGTATGTCATTTGCGAGGATATGCTGTGGTTCGCCCCGGTGATGGTCTCGATATCTCCCACTACCTGAACGATACCGTCGTAAGAATTCGGGTAGAAGGTAACAACGTTGAATCCGTAACCCTCCAGGTCAGACCATAAAGTGGAGAGATAGGAGTACCCGTATCCAAATATCACATCACTGCTCTTATTCCAACCATCGTTGTCCACCAGGTCAAGCATGGTCTGAACCACCAAGTCCTTGTTTGACGAGCTGACAGTGACGAAACGATCAGCCGGCATACCCTGCATCTCCGGTATGGCGCTCTTATTGAACTCTGAACTGGCATCGAAAATAACCGCCTTATTCAACATCCCGATGTCAACAAGTGTATTGGTCGCAAACGCTCCGAACGAAGCGACATGCGTCGCCGGTCCGGTCAGGTTCGTGATGACCCCACGTGAATCAGTTATGCTTATTGTCGTTTCATCAGCATTTTCACCCTGGACGGCAACAGGCACTGCCACTATTAGCAGGGCCAGGACCATCAGCGTTGAGAGAACTCTTTGGAATCGCATTACTGTACCTTCTTATTGGGTGTTATGAGTAATACTATTACTGTATAAATTATTATCATATTCGTAATACTGTAAGAAGGACCGACACGAATCGAGCTGGTGGACGACGGTCCGCGTATCTAGACCATCAAGGTCCGCGTAAAGAACATGAAAGAAAATTATACCAAGTCGTCCTTTTGCATCCACATGGCTTCCAGGGTCAAGGTGGTCACCCCCATCTGTTCGCACGAGACCTGGATAACTGCGGAGATGGACGGCGAGGACCGCCTCAAGGTCACCATAGAATCGGACTGCTCCAACGTGATGAACTACGCCGAAAGGTTGGGCACCGTCACCATGGAGGATATCAACGAGCAGCGCGGATCCCGCATCCTGACCGCGGCGGAGGACGGCATATTGACACCGACCTGCCTGGTCCCCATCGGAGTGATGAACGCCTGCTGGGTGGAGGCGGGAATGATATCTAAGCGCCTGGCGACCAAGGAAGGTTCCATATCCGTTCATTTTATCGATTGAGGCGGCAAAAGTTATTTGGCCTCCATCACCCCTAAAGTGAGAAGGCCGATGGACAAGGATCCCTGATGTGCGGAACCACTGCCTTCTTCTACAACGATGATCTGCTCAGGTATCAGTTCGGGCCCGAACATCCCTACCAGCCCATCAGGTTCCAGCTGATCAGGGACACCTTGAGGGAGATGGACGTCTTCGACGGCCGCCTGGAGTACGTTGAACCTCCATCCGCCACCGAGGAGGACCTCAGGGAGGTGCACGACCGATCGCTGATCGAGTACGTCAAGGAGATGAGCGCGGCGGGTACCGGATACCTGGATATGGGCGATACCCCGGTATGCCAAGGTCTTTTCGAGGGGGCATTGGCGGCCGTGGGCGCCACCCTGAACGGGGCGGAGAGCATCGCCCGGGGGGATTTCGATCATGTCATGACCCCGGGAGGCGGACTGCACCACGCCCGGCGGGAGAGGGCGGCTGGATTCAGCGTCTTCAATGACCTGGCCATCGCGGCGAGACGGTTGCAGCGCCGGTACGGTTACGAGCGCATCGCGATCATCGACATAGATGGGCATCACGGTGACGGCACCCAGTCCATCTTCAATGGCGAGAAGATACTCACCATCTCGTTCCACCGTTACGGCGCTGGGTTCTATCCGGGCACCGGGGCGGTCACCGATTTCGGCGAGGGAGATGGGGAAGGGTACGCCATAAACGTCCCGTTGCCGCGCTGCACCCCTGATGAGGTGTACGCGCCCACCTACGACAAGGTGCTCTCCGCGGCCCTGGAAGCGTATCGTCCGGAGATCATCATCCATCAGTTCGGGACGGACGCCCACTACAGCGACCAGATGGTCGGCATGGGGCTGACCACCAGGACCTATGAGAAGGTGGCGGAGATAACCCATCGGCTGGCGCATGAGCATTGCGACGGACGATACCTGGTCACCGGCGGTGGCGGCTATTCGATCGATGCCGCCCGCCGCATCTGGAGCATAGCTGTATGTACCGTCTCCGGCTCCTTCCCCCTGAACCCCGAGGGGATGCACCTCATGCAAGATTCAGGGCTGAATCGAAAATGGAAGGTGCAGCAGGAGGAGTTCCACAAGCGGCTGGACTATCTTTTCGATGAGGTCATTCCGAAGATCCGCTGAGCTCTTTCGTTCTTATTAACCAATCCAGGCAGGCCTTGCCCCTCTTGGTCAGGCATAGCATGGGCATGCCCAGATCATCCAGCCGGACCAGGTCCATCCGCTTCATCCGCATCAGCATGGGCGGCAGGGGATGATCTCTGTCCTTCTTACGTACCTCGTCCAAGGACATGGGCCATATCTGAGATGCTAGCACCTCGGCCAGGTCCCTGGGTAAAGCCTCCCGCACCCCCATGGCCGCAAGCAGTGGAAATCTCCTGGCGCCCATCTCGAAGCAGCAGACCTCGGCACCGGTTGAAAGCGCGGCCAACATCGCCGCGTCGCTCAGGAGCTTAGAGCCGCCGGTGATGTCCACCCTGGCCATCCACCCGTTCTCGATGTGCTCAAGGACCTTCCTTTCGATCAGCATGGCGGAACCGGTTATATCCGCAGGTTCCACCCTCAGCACCTCATGGCGGATGCCCATCCTGCGCAGGAACGACAGGATGGCGGCGTTCTCTTCCAGCACGGAATCGGTAACCAGGACCAGATGGTCGTGCGGAAGGGACCTCAGACCGGCGACGATCTCCGAGACCTCCTCCCCGAAGGTGCTTATCAGCAGGTCCCTCCGCCCTCGCATCAATCCATCTCCAGCATCAGCTCCAGGGCATCGTCGACCCTCACCACCTTCTTGCGACGGTCGTGCGGGTCCTCCACCAGGTGGAGGATGTTCTTCCCCTCCAATATCCGGATGTGGTGGTTGATGGTGGCCTTGTGCTTGCCCATGCCCTGAGCGATCTCCACCTGGGTCATGGGTTTGACACGGTTCATCCAGAGGTAGGTGAGGATCTCCTTTTGAGATGTGGTTAGCAGCTGGGAATAATCGACCTTCAGAAGCGGCAGGGGTATCTCACGGTAGGTCTCGTCGTGCACATAGACCGAATTGAGGCCCTCCATGGCGCAGACCAGGAGCGCGGCGGCGCTCATCATCTTGGTACCGCCGGCGATGTTGAAGACCGCAATATCATGCCCTTCCATCTTCAGTTGGCGTATCTGCGCGCGCATGGCCTTGGCGGCCTGCAGCAGATCGAAGGCGTCCGGCATGACCACCCGGTCGAGACGGATGCCCATTATGGAGCAGACCTTCTGAACCTCGGTCAGCGCCTCGAGCGCCCGGGGATGGTCGTTGGAGAAGACCACCACCCGGTCCACGCCGGATGTGGACTCCAGCGTGGGAAGGAGCGAATTGGCCCGGAAGCCCAGGGTACCTAGTATGGCGACCATGCGTATCGTCTCATCATCGTTCGGGTCACTTATTTCGATTTCTTAATACGATATTATATTTTATAATACTATTCCACTGATAGCCCGGTGAATCGAATTATATACGAAAGTCTCGCTACTCCATACCACTGGGTTCGCCGATGAACACCTCCCGTCGCTCCCGTATGATATTGGTTGTCATTCTGACGGCTTTCGTCCTTGTTCCCAGTTTTCAGGTCCCCAGCGCCGGGGCGGAGAACGTCAGTTCTGTCACCTACGAATATGCTTTCGGGGAGCCGTTCATCGACATGGGAACCCCTGAACGCCTCTATGGCATCACCGGACTGGGGTTGGACCTCAGGGGAGGCGTTCCCACGCTCCCGGTCAGCTCTTTGTTGTTGGCGGTACCCCCCGGCCATAGGTTGGTCGATGTCACGGTCCGAAGCGCTGACCCGCGGGCGATCGGGCAGATGGAGCAGTACCCCCTCAACCCGGTGGAGATGACCTTGAACGGCGAACGCTCGTTCAAGCACGAGTATGAGTGCCGGCCATGGGACGTCTCCGGCAGTTATGTGCTGGAAGGAGTGGAGGTTGTGGGATTGAACCTGCGCCCCCTGTGCTGGGATGAGGGCACCGGGGTGCTGACATTCACCGAGGCCTACTCGATAACCCTGACCTATGATGCGGCCACCGATGATTTCATCGGGGACCTGGACCGGGTCAGGGATCTGGTGGACAATCCGCAGGCCGTGTTCGACCTTTCCCGCCCCATCGTCCCGAGCGTGCTGCCCGCTGGCGATTACGACCACCTGATAATCACCAACCAGGAGCTGTCCGCGCCGTTCCTGGAACTGGCCATCTGGAAGGGGGAGAGGAACGAGATGGGCTCGGTGCATGAGAACGTTCGCAGCACCGTGGTGACCCTCGAGGACATATTGGCGGACGAACGGTTCTGGGGTTCCCCCTATTCCCACCGTGGCACCGGAAACGATACCCAGACCATAGTGCGCAATTTCATAATCGCCGCCTACCGGGATTGGGGGGTGGAGTACGTCCTCATCGGAGGGGACGATGACATCATCCCCACCCGCATGGTCAAGGCGCCTGTGTATGATAGCAAGTTCAAGGAGCTTCCCGCTGACATCTACTTCTCCGGACTGGACGGGGACTGGGACACCGATAATGATGGCGTTTATGGCGAGGAGGGCGGGATATACACCCCCGATGAGGCCGATCTGCTGGCCGAGGTCTTCGTAGGGAGGGCTACCGTCTCCACGGTGGGCCAGGCCTGGAACTTCGTGAACAAGACCATCGGTTACGAGATGGGCTTTTCCAACCAGTATGGGGACGATGTCCTCTTGATAGGGGAAAAATTGGATGACTGGACGTTCGGGGACTCCTACAAGCAAGAGGTGTGGGACCTGGTGCTGGCGGACGAGGGACTAAACCATTCATCACTCTACGCCCAAGATGGCACGTTCTCGGCGAGCGCCGTGCTGGCAGCGATGGGGTCGGACTATCATATCATCAACCATGTGGGCCACGGGAACTTCGAGTACATGGCCGGGCTGTACAACGATGACGTCCAAGGGCTGGCGAACGATCTACCCTTCATAATGTACACCCAGGCCTGCGAGGTGGCCGGGTTCGACGAGAAGGAAGACCAGCCCGGCGACTGCATCGCCGAGGAGCTGATTCAGGGGGAGGGAGGTGCCGTGGCCTTCATCGGCAACTCCCGCTACGGATGGTACGTCCGGGGGGACACCGACGGACCGTCCCAGAAGTTCGATATATCTTTCTTTAGTCAGGTCTACGATCAGGACGTAACGGACCTGGGACGCGCCCTCTCCTATTCCAAGGAGGAGTGGGTCACCATGGTCTCCACCTCCGATACCGTACGATGGGTCTATCTGGAGCTAAATCTGCTGGGGGACCCGGAGACCCGGGTCCACCTGCCGGGAAGGGAGCTTCACGACCTGGCGGTGCAGGAGGTCAGCGTGGAGCGGGCCATATTAGGTGAGCCGTGCAATATCACCGTAGGAGTGCAGAACCGCGGCCAGATCGCTGAGGTGGGTAACTTCGTCCTCCAGGTCGAGGGAGAGGTGATCGCGAACCGGGTCGTTTCCCTGGGTCCGGGGGAACGTCAGACCATATATGTAGATTGGACCCCCTCGAAATACCAGGTGTCCAACATCACCGCCCAGATCACCTGTGCGGAGGACCTGAGGACCGAAAACGACCGCAGGGTGGTCCGCAAGATGGTCGACCGCCGGGTGGAGAGCGATGAGACCTGGACCGGGAACCTGACCTTGCCGGGGGGGTTGCTGATCGATCCCCTGGTCACCGTCAACGCGACGGGGTGCACGATCCTCCTCCCCTCCTGCGACCTGCTCTACACGTTCAGCCTGCGAGGGGCGTTCTCGCTCAGCGGCAGCACGCTCCAGGGCTCCCCATTCGTTATAGATTCTGAAGGCGGGGACCTGGAGCTCGTCAACAGCCGTCTGACCGGGATGTCGTACGAACGCCCGTGCGTCTTCGAGAAGGGTAGGCTGTCCTTGCTGAGCGCCGAGGTCATCGGCGGCGCTGGATGGACATTGAACGGTACGGACGTTAACATGCTCGGGGTGAACCTTACCGGGCAGTCCGGGGAATGGCGAATATCCAACTCCGAGGTGAGCCTGGTCCACCTGTCCGGACAGTATGGTGACGGAATGCGATTGGTGAACGCGACCGGGACGGTCACCTCCTCGACCTGGACGAACGGATCTTCCGGCCTTTCCCTGGATAGGTGCGAAGGTATGCGTCTGCAGGACCTGGCCCTCCTGGGGAACGGGATGGACCTTGGGATCTTCGGGAGCACGGCCTCGCATTTCACCCACGGAGTGGAGAACGTCAGTCTGACCTATGGCCCGTTGATGATCCTGGAAGGCCTTGCCGGGGTCACGATCGAAGATTTTAGGGGTTCGCTGTATCTGATCGGATGCCAGGACGTCGTGGTCCGGAACTCACTTTTGGGCAGGGCCGGAAGCGGGATCGCGCTGGTGGGATGTTCGAACGTGGAAATGCTGGGAAATGCCATGGAGAACTGCACCGCGGGCATCCTGGCCATCGACTCTCAGGGACTGGTCTGGGGAAACGACCTGCTGTACAACGAGGCGCAGGTGGTACAGATACGCTCTGGATTGACGTTCGGGAAGGGGTATCCCATAGGCGGGAACCACTGGTCGGACAAGGAGGGGGAGGACGTTCGCTGCGGAGCGGACCAGGACCTGCCAGGCGCGGACGGGATCTTTGATGATGCGTATGATTCGTCGGGAGCGTACGACAGATACCCCAAGGCCGGGAGGTGCAGCTTCGTCCACAGCGAGCTGGAGGCCTCCTTCGTCCTGGATGCGTCACCGGCGGATAGGGTCAAGGACGTGACCTTCACCTCCACCACCCGCAGCGGTATAGGGATAGCCAACTGGACCTGGGACCTGGGGGACGGTGCAATGGCCTATGGCCCGTCGGCGGTTCACACCTACACGTCCCTGGGAACGGTGATGGTCGAGCTTACCGTCGTCGACCACTTCGGGCGGAGCGACAGCGCCGTTCGCGAGGTGCAGGTGGTCAACCTGGACCCGCTCTGCGATTTCACCTGTTCCCCAGTGAGACCTCTACCGGGAGAGGTCGTGCAGTTCCAGGACCTGTCCACGGACCTGGACGGAGAGGTGGTTTCCTGGCTATGGGATTTCGGGGACGGTTCCTCCTCTGTTACCCCATCGCCTACTCATACATTCATTGACGAGGGGGACTTCCTGGTGTCCCTGACGGTGAGGGACGCAGAGGACGCGGTGACCGCCGTGGCCCGCTGGTTGGCGGTAGGCAACGACCCGCCCACGGCCGACTTCTCTTGGAGCCCGGCCTCGGTGACCACCGTGGTGGACGCTCAGTTCACCTCCCAGAGCCTGGACCCGGATGGAACGATCGTATCCTGGACCTGGGACTTTGGGGATGGGGGCTCTGGCAGCGGACCCGTGGTCGACCACAGGTACTCGGCCCTGGGCACTTACACGGTCGTGCTGTTGGTGACGGATGATAACGGGGCGACCGCCTCGGTCTCCAAGGAGATGTCGGTCATCAACTCCCGGCCAGTGGCCGCCTTCACCTTCCCGAACGACCTGGTGAGCTTCTCGGAGGCCCGGTTCGAGGACCGGTCCTACGATCTGGACGGGAGCATAACCGGATGGAGCTGGAGCTTCGGGGACGGGGGAACGTCCTCGGCTCCTTCTCCAACGCACACCTTCCAAAGGCCGGGCGTCTACCGGGTCAATCTTACCGTGACCGACGACCGGGGCTGGACGGACCGGTCTTCCTCCTACGTCACGGTCTCCAACCGTCCGCCGCTGGTGAACATGACCGTACCGGCGGGAGAGCACTGGTCCCTGGACGTCCTGCAGTTCAGCGCCTCCGGGGCCGACCTGGATGGGACCGTGGAAGGGTTCGTCTGGGACATGGGCGACGGGACCTTGCTGGAAGGGGACCGCGTCAGCCACGCCTATTTCGCGCCTGGCACCTACACCGTCACCGTGACCTGCCGGGACGATTCTGGCGGGGAATCCTCGAACAGCTCCATGATAGAGGTACAAAACCTGGTGCCCAGGTCGGACATCCTGATCACGCCCGGAGTTCATCCCCTGGAAGTTATCCTCTGCGCTAGGGCAGAGGATGGTGATGGTGTTCTGACCTCCTACAACTGGAGCTTCGGAGATGGTACCTTCGGGGAAGGGGAGATCATCCGACACCAATACCTTGAGAACGGGAGCTATGAGGTCATACTGACGGTGGTCGACGACGCGGGAGGCATGGCCGAAGCGCGGGCCGAGGCCAGGGTCTTCCTTTCCGACCTGTTCCTGCGCGGTCCTGAGCTGAGATACGATGAGGACGATGGGTGGACCTTCCACGGCGAGATAGTCAATGAGGGAGCGGTCCCGATCAACGTCACCCTGTTCATAGAGGCCGGGGGCTTATCGTTCGTCAGGGAGTGCAACATAAGCGAGATGTCCTACGCGTCCATCGACCTGGCCCTGACCGATCTCGAGGAGGGGGAGGTGGTGGTGAGGATCGTGGCCCCGGACGGATGGGACAGCGACCTTCAGGATAACGTTTGGACGGCCTCCGCCGAGCGTCCGCAGGAGTTCCCTTACTGGCTGGCGGGAGCGGCGGTGATGGCGATCCTGGTGATCGGACTGGCGCTGCTCTTCCGCAAGTTGTGGTGAAAAAAGCGCCCCGGTCGGGATTTGAACCCGAGTCGAAGCCTCGACAGGGCTTCATGATAGGCCGCTACACTACCGGGGCATACGGCCTTTCCCCTTATCGAGTCGTAATATTTAACCCTTAGGTGCCCGGCCATTGCTGGCACACCATCATCGGGAGACTGCCAGCCGCTTCTCTCCGGACCCCCTTCTAGGAGCAGGGGGAGGTTCTGCTCAGGACCGTCCTTTCCGGTTCCCTCTGTCCCCTGCCAAAGTATTAATCGAGGACTGCGGTTAGATTGACGGATCACATGGCCGAACGGAAGCTGAAAGTGGAGGACTACATGATCCGTGAGGTGGTCCATGTTCCCTTGGACTATACCGTCGAGCAGGCCGTGGCGACCCTGGTCTCCAGCGAGTTCCATGGGATGCCGGTCACCAGGGACGGAAAGCTGGTGGGGTTCATAACCGCCAAGGAGCTTCTGCGAAACTATCATACGCCGAACATGCCCATATCCGACATAATCAGGAAGGGCACCGTGACGGTCAACCCGAAAATGGACCTGGACGACGCGGCGCGCATCCTTTTCCGTTACGGCCTGAGGAACGTGCCGGTGATCAACGAGAGCGGCACGCTGCTGGGCATCATTTCCAATCTGGACATCGTACGCTCGCACATCGAGAGGGCCACGCCGAACAAGGTGGCCATGATCAAGAACTTCCTGGAGACCAAGCATGGCGTTTCCATAATGGTCCGCCGGCGCATCGTGCCCGTGGAATCCCTGCGCCCCACGCAGAAGGAGGTCTATGCCGACGAGCTGCTGGGCCGCAAGGAGGAGATCAAGCGCGGTCTGGTCGAGCCGATCATCGTCATCCAGAACAATGACCACTTCATACTGGTGGACGGGCACCACCGGGCGTTAGCGTCCAAGCAGATGGGGGTGAAACAGTTCTCCGCCTTCGTGCTGGAACCCTCTAGGGACGTCGAGCTCGGTCTGGAGAAGAGCGCGGAGGAACAGGGATTGCACACCCTGGACGACGTGAAGATAATAGACGGCTCGCACCATCCCCTGGTGGAGATAACCACCAGGCTGTTGAAGAGCGAGCCTTGAAAAGGTTTACTGAAGGGTTTTACGCGCCGCCTCCAGCAGGATACGCTGCTCGGCGGAGGCGATGGTGTTTATCGTGCTCACCACCGTGTCTGGGTTGAGGCTGATTGTGTCGATGCCGGCCTTCACCAGGAACTCGGTGAACTCCGGGTATACCGACGGGGCCTGGCCGCATATTCCCACGGTGCATCCCTTGCGGTGCGCCGCGTCGATCAGGATCTTTATGGCCCTCTTGATCGCCTCGTTCCTCTCGTCGAAGTAGCCCATCTTGCCCAGGATATCGGAATCGCGATCAGCGCCCATGGTCAGCTGGGTGAGGTCGTTGGAACCGATGCTGAAACCGTCGCACCATTCGGCGAACTCCTCGGCCATGAAGATGTTGCACGGGATCTCGGCCATGAGATACAGCTTGAAGTCCCGGCTGCGGACCAGTCCGACCTCCTTCATCATGGCCGTGATCTGGCGCACCTCATCGATGGTGCGGACGAACGGCAGCATGACGTGCAGGTTCTTCAGCCCCATCTCCTCGCGGACCTTCTTGATGGCCTTAAGCTCAAGCTTGAACGCCTCGCGGTAGGAATCGGAGACATAACGGGAGCAGCCGCGCCAGCCGATCATGGGGTTCTCCTCGTGCGGCTCGAACTTCTCTCCTCCTTCCATGTCCCGGTACTCGTTGGTCTTGAAGTCGGAGGTGCGCAGGATGACCGGGCGCGGGTAGAACGCCTTGGCAACCATGGCGATGCCGTCCGACAGCTTTTCGACCAGGAACTTGGACTCGCCCTTCTCGATCAGAGCGCAGGGGTGCTCCTGGATGTAGGAGGTGAACAGGAACTCGATGCGCATTAGTCCTACGCCCGATACGGGCAGCTTGGAGACCTCCTCGGCCTTCTGCGGGATGGCCAGGTTGACGTACACCTTGGTGCCGGTCACCGGAGCGGAGGTCGACACGGTAACCACGGTCTTCTCCTCCTTCTTGGGGGCAGCGATCCCCTCGTAAACAACGCCCATACTGCCGTCCACGGTGATCTTCTCGCCGTCCTTGAGCAGCTCGGTGGCGTGCGAGGCGCCCACTATGCAGGGGATCCCCAGCTCACGGGCGACGATGGCCGCGTGGCAGGTCATTCCTCCCTCGTCGGTAACGATGGCCGCGGCGCGGGTCATCGCGGGCACCATGTCCGGAGAGGTCATGGATGTGACCAGGACGTCGCCCTTCTTGACCACCTCCAGGTTCATGTCCTCGGAGACGATGCGCACCGGACCTCCGGCGACGCCGGGCGAAGCGCCCAGCCCCTTCAACAGTATCTTGGCGCTCTGCCCCAGCCCGTGGTCCTGGACCTTGCCGTTGGCCTTGGCGCCATTGGATGACAGGGTGGTGACCGGCCGGGCCTGCACGATGTACATGACCCGCTCCTCGATGCACCACTCGATGTCCATGGGACGGTCGTAATGGGCCTCGATGTTGCGGCCTATCTCCCCCAAGGCCAGGATCTGCTCGTCGGTCATCTTCTGGGCGTTGCGCAGCTCCTCGGGGACGTCGGCCTTCTCGCACTCCCCGTCCTTGCCGCGCACCAGCTTCCAGTTCTGCTTGGCGATCCTCTTGTTCAGGATCTTGTCATGGAACTTGTCGACGACGTATGTGTCGGGGGTCACCTTTCCGCCGACCAAGGCCTCGCCCAGGCCGTAACCGGCCTCGATGATTATGTGGGGCATCTCCGAGTTAGGGTCTACGGTGAACATGATCCCGGAGATCTCGGAGTTGATCATCTTCTGGACCACCACGGCCAACTTAACCTTGGAGTGCTCGAAGCCCTTGGTCACCCGGTAGTAGATGGCACGGGGGGTGTACAGCGAGGACCAGCATTTGCGGACCTTGTCCAGTAGTTCCTCGGGGCTCTCCACGTTGAGGTAGGTGTCCTGCTGCCCGGCGAAGCTCGCCGTGGGAAGGTCCTCCGCGGTGGCGCTCGAACGTACCGCGACCAGGCCCATCTTCTTGCCCTTGAACATGGCCTTGTGGGATGCCAGTATCTGGTCCTTGAGGTCCGCCGGAATCTCCACCGTGTCGAACAGCTCGCGGATCTTGGTCGAGGCCTCCTGGAGGGACGTCTCGGAACTGGCGTCCACCTTGGCCAGCAGCTCCTTTACCCGGTCCCCGATCTTGCTGCTCTCCATGAAGTGATCGTACGCCGCGGTGGTCAATACGAATCCGGGAGGAACGTTGAAACCGGCCGCTACCAGCTCCCCCAAGTTGGCTCCCTTGCCACCG
The DNA here is from genome assembly GCA_040768245.1 of Methanomassiliicoccales archaeon. Taxonomy (GTDB): domain Archaea; phylum Thermoplasmatota; class Thermoplasmata; order Methanomassiliicoccales; family UBA472; genus UBA472. The sequence goes on from JAXGNA010000007.1 coordinate 50,359, forward strand.
GCGATGTCAATGTCGTTCTTGCCTAGGTCAGATATGCTCACTATCCTTTTCATGGGTTGTTTCACCACTCTAAGAACGTTCGATGCAGGCAAGTTCACCGGGGCCGATGGCCCTTCAATGTCCTAACCCGGGTGGAAAATAGGCGTGGAGTCTATTAATTTTTCTAAATGCTGAATGAGTCCTATAGTAATAATCGGGCGTACGTTCGTACCTTTTTTCTCGTTCCTTGAACAGGGCCAGGCGATCGTGGTTGTCCCTTGGAAGTACTGATTCGGGGTAAAATTACCGGTGGACCGCGGGCATTGGGCCCGGCCTCTTGTATGATTCCAATAAGAATTTCCTACGGAATGAGAAGGTGTAGCAGGGTGGTTATCTTATAGAGCTTAATAACATCGCTTGGGATAGCGATGATTCCGCAAGCAATGTGCGTAACTCGTATTTTCGAAGAATTTGACCAGTTTAATTGTGTCTTTCGTAAACATTTTTCTGAAATGATTTTATATCATAACTATTTAGAGGGAATACCGTGAGGAGATGCTGTGAGCACCATTGAGATCAGGTGGCATGGAAGAGGTGGCCAAGGAGTCGTTACGGGGAACGAGATACTGGCTGGCGCGGCGTTGAAGGAGGGGAAGTACATCAAGGCCTTCCCTGAGTTCGGGGCGGAGCGCATGGGCGCTCCGATCCGCGCCTTCGCCCGGATCTCGGACGAGCCTATGACCGTACATAGCCAGGTCTATTATCCGGATGCCGTCATAGTCATTGACCCCACCCTGCTTAAGGCGGTGAAGGTGACCGACGGTCTGAAGGAGAACGGAGTGGTGATCGCCAACTTCCCTGATGACAAGGCCAAGATGGCCCAGGTCATCGGACACTCCAAGAACATCTATACTGTCAACGCCACGAAGATCGCCGTGGAGGAGATAGGCAAGCCGATGACCAACACCGCCATGCTCGGCGCCCTGGTCAAGGTGACCAAGGTGGTCAGCCTGGATTCCATAATCGAGGAGATGAACGCCAAGATGGGCGGGAAGCTCAGCAAGGAGGTCCTGGCCAAGAACCTCAACGCGGTCAAGAGGGCCTACGAGGAGGTGCAGTGATGGCTAACGAAGGTTCCAGTTCATTGCCCGCCGGCGGCATGATCATCGAGGCCGGCAGCTCGAAGAAGTACAAGACCGGAGAGTGGAGGGCCCAGAGGCCGGAGGTGGACAAGGAGAAGTGCACCGACTGCCTGACCTGCTGGATCTATTGCCCGGACAACAGCATCGTGGTCAAGGACGAGAAGATGGTCGGCTTCAAGTATTCCCATTGCAAAGGATGCGGGATATGCGCCAACCAGTGCCCGGTGAAGGCCATAACCATGAAGGAGGAGGGAGTGGAATGAGCGAACCCATGGCGATAAACGGGGACATGGCCATAGCCATGGCCTGGAAGCAGATCGACCCTGACGTGGTGGCGGCGTACCCCATCACCCCGCAGACCATCATCGTCGAGGCCTTCTCCGATTTCGTGGCCAACGGAGAGGTGAACACGGAATACGTCTGCGCGGAGTCCGAGCACAGCGCCCTCACCATCTGCGTGGGCGCGTCAGCGGCCGGCGCCAGGGTGGCCACGGCCACCGCGTCCGCCGGGCTGGCGTTCATGTGGGAGATGCTCTACGTCACCGCCTCCATGAGGATGCCCATAATCATGGCCGTCGCCAACCGCACCCTGAGCGGTCCCATCAACATCCATTGCGACCACAGCGACGCGATGGGAGGCCGGGACTCCGGGTGGTTGCAGATGTTCGGCGAGAACGTGCAGGAGGCGTACGACAACACCATCATGGCCTTCCGCATCGCGGAGGACATGCGCGTCCGTCTGCCCATAATGACCTGCCTGGACGGTTTCATAATCACTCATGCGCTGGAACGGCTGGAGATGCTGGACGACAAGACCGTCAAGGACTTCATCGGACCGTTCAAGCCGGTGAGGCCGCTGCTGGACGTCAAGGTGCCGACCACCTTCGGACCGCTGGCCATGCCTGATTACTACTATGAGCTGAAATACCAGGTCCAGACCTCCATGGAGGCCGCCCTGGACGTGGCCAAGAAGACCATGGACGATTTTGCCAAGGTCTCCGGCCGGAAGTACAAGCTGGTGGAAGGGTACCGGATAGAGGACGCCGATTATGTCATGGTGGCCATGGGATCGACCGCCGGCACCATGCGCTACGTGGTGGACCAGCTCCGGGCCCAGGGCAGGAAGGTGGGCGCGTTGAAGGTTCGGCTGTTCCGGCCGTTCCCCGCCGCCGATGTGGCGAAATTGCTGGAAGGGAAAAAGGCGGTGGCGGTCATGGACCGGGCCATGAGCCCCGGCACCGGATCCCCGCTGTACATGGACGTGCTCCAGTCCATATCCCGCATGAAGGACCCGCCGCGGGTCAGCAATTACGTCTACGGACTGGGAGGAAGGGACCTCATACCCGGTCAGCTCACCGAGGTGTTCGAGGAGATCATGGCCGGAAAAGGGGAACGCATCAACTTCATGGGGGTGAGGAAATGAACCTCCGGGAGCTGAGCCACACCGAGGAGCGGCTGGTCGAGGGTCACCGCCTCTGCGCCGGCTGCGCCGAGCCGATAATCGCCCGCCAGGTGCTGATGGGCACCAGCAAGCCGGTCGTGGTGGCCAACGCCACCGGATGTTTCGAGGTCTCCACCTCCAACTATCCGTTCACCTCGTGGAACGTGCCGTGGATACACACCGCGTTCGAGAACGCCCCGGCCACCATAAGCGGGGTCGAGGCCGCCTACAACTCGCTTAGGCGGCAGAACAAGATCAGTGATGAGGTGAAGTTCGTGGTCTTCGGTGGCGATGGCGCCACCTATGACATCGGGTTCCAGTCGCTCTCGGGAGCGATCGAGCGCGGTCACGACTTCCTGTACGTGTGCTTCAACAACGAGGCGTACATGAACACCGGCATCCAGAGGAGCGGGGCGACCCCCAAGGGGGCCTCCACCACCACCTGCCCGAGCGGCACCTGCACCCCGGGCAAGAAGGAGTTCCCCAAGGACCTGACCAGGATCATCATCGCCCACGACCTGCCCTATGCTGCCCAGGCGTCCCCCCACAACTGGAAGGACCTGGTCGAGAAGTCCCGCAAGGCGTTCGAGATACCCGGACCGAAGTTCATCAACGCCATCTCCCCCTGCCCCCGCGGCTGGAGGCATGACGGGTCCCAGACCATCGCCCTGTCCAAGCTGGCGGTGGAGACCTGCGTGTGGCCCCTGTACGAGTATGAGAACGGGGAATGGAGGCTGACCGGTGAGTCGCTGCGCATCGCCGAAGGGAAGAAAGAAAAGAGGCCGGTGATGGACTGGCTGAACTCCCAGGGCCGGTTCAAGCAGTTGACCAAGGGCAAGTTCTCGCCGGTGGCCGACGAGATACAGCAGAACGTGGACAAGAAGTGGGAGTCGCTGCTGAAGCTCAGCAAGATGTGAGAAAACCCCTTCCCATCCCTTTTTTATTCCCGGTCCTGAGAGCTCACGCACTTTATGCCAAAGAAGCGTTCCATCGCCGCCTGCATGTCCTTCCTGCAAACGGAGCGGAGGGGATCGTACCCTTCGGGGCTCTCGAGGTATACGTAATCAGGGCATATCTCCCGGCATAGCTGGGATATGTTGTCCATGTCCGGAAGGTTCTCCTTGACCAGGGTGACGTGCATTCGGAATGAGCCGCCGAAGCTGCCCCTGGCCTTCCTTATTCCTTCCAGGACCTCCTGGAAGCTTATGGAAGGATGAGGTCTGTTCACGGTCCTGAACATCTCCTCGCTGGCGGCGTCCAGTTTGGCTATGATTATATCAAAGGAGTCCAGCTGGTCCAGGACCTCGGGGTCGCCCAGGAGCGTGCTGTTGGTGAACAGGGCGATCTTCTTGTTCGAACCCTCCCGGAGCCTCCTGGCCATCTGAAATATGTTCCTGGCCAACAGGGTCTCCCCGGTCCCCTTGAACATGACCGCCTCGCAATCCTCCCGGTGCAGGCATTCCCCTATCTGCTCCAGTATCGAGGCGTCCTCGATGAAGTCCGACCTTTCCAGAAGCATGATGCCCCCGCAACCCAGGGGGCAGTATACGCAGTTGAGGTTGCACACCTTGGGCGATCGGCTGATCGGATCGACCGCCACCACCCTTCCCAAGCCCAGGGACCGGATCGGCCCATAAACGACCCTCATGTGCTTCCTCAGCCTCACTAGGGTAGGGCAAGTAACTTAAATGTTTCCCGCTCAGGCCTCTTCGCTGCTGTCCAGGAACTCGTTCCAAAGCTGGAGCGTTTCCTTGGCCTCTTCCTCATCCACCTTCTGGATGGCGAACCCGGCATGGATGATCACATACTCACCGACCTTGGCGTCCACCATGGACACGTTGGTCTTGCGTATCGCACCACCGAAGTCCACCTCGGCCTCGTCACCGACTATGGAAAGGATCTTGGCTGGCATGGCTAGGCACATGTGGTTCACCCGGACATGATCTTGAGAATGGCTTCCGCCGGTTGGCCGTCGCACTCCTTCAGGACCTGGACGGCCTTCTCTTTGGACACCCCGGTCTGGGACATCACCAGCTGGACATCCTCATCTGGAATGCCCGGGGCCTCCTCTTTGGCCACCTGACGGGACCGGACCTCGGCGTCCCCGATCACCTGGTAGGTCTTCTGGCCCTGCATGGTGACGCAGGTGACCGCCGCTTCCTTGATGACGTATTCCTTGTCAGCGGTCCTGATAACGACCTCCTCCACGCCCTGCATCTCCTCCTGGGAGATGCCCATGCGTTTCATGGCCTGCTTCATCTGGCGCGGATTGACGCCCCGACCCATTCCTGGCATCATGAGATCGCTCGACGCATTATTCCTGCCGGTATAAAAACAGTTGGGATTTTTACAGCGTCCCTCAGAACAAGGTGGCCTGCTGCATGCGTTGCGGGACGATCATGTCCGGATGGTCGGCCCGGGAATCGTTGACCATGTCGGAGACCGGATAGGCGTCGACGCTGGAGGAGGGCAACGGTTCGAAGAGCTCTGCCAGAACGTCCGCGGAAAGGACCTCCTGGGACGCCCACTCGCTCTCCCGCTCCGGCCGCAATATCACCGGCATTCGATCGTGGATCGGGGATATCACCTCGTTCGCCGCAGTGGTGAGGATGGAGAACGTCACCAGGTCCTTACCCTCCTTGGACCAGGTGTCGTAGATTCCGGCCATGGCGAAGTACTCCTGTCCCTTGACCCGGATATGATAGGGGCGTTTACGGGATCCTTGCTTCTGCCATTCATAGAAGCCGGTGGCCGGGACCAGGCACCTCTGGCGGTTAAGGAGCGGTTTGAACATTGGCTTTTCCAAAACGGACTCCGAGCGGACGTTGATCAGCTTCAGACCGAACTCCTCCCCCCTGGCCCAATGCGGCACCAGCCCCCAGCGCATCATCCTGACGCTCTTGACCTCCCCTCCCAAGATCACCGGTACCTGCTGGAAGGGAGCGATGTTGTAGCGTGGCCTGAGCTCCGGGACCTCCGGGACGCCGAACCGGGTAGAGAACCCGTAGACCAGGCCGAGGGAGAAGCGGCCGCACATGCTTTCATATTGGACGGAGAACGGAAAAAGGTTTAGTAAGGGGTTTGGAAGGGATTTGTGAGATCACATCATAGTACCCGGAGGTACCGCTGTATCTCCCAGTCAGTGACGTACTTGCGGTACTCGTCCCACTCCAGCCTCTTGATGTGCAGGTAGTGGTTGAAGATGTGCTCGCCCATGGCCTCCTTCATCACCTTGCTCTCGGCCAGGACGTCCAGCGCGTCGCCCAGGTTCATGGGCAGGTCCACGATCTTGTTCCTGCGGCGCTCCTCGACGGACATGTGATAGATGTCCTTCTCTATGGGCTCACCGGGGCTCAGCTTGTTCTTTATACCGTCCAATCCGGCCGCCAGCATCACCGCGAACTGCAGGTACGGGTTACCGGCCGGGTCGGGGTTCCTCTGCTCCACCCTGGTGCGCATCCCGCGACCGGCGGGCACCCGGATCAGGGCGCTGCGGTTCATGTTGGCCCAGGATATGTAGCAGGGAGCTTCGTAACCGGGCACCAGCCTCTTGTAGGAGTTGACATGGGACGCCAGTATGGCGCAGTTCTCCCGGGCGTGGGCCAGGAGCCCCCCCAGGTAGTTCATGGCCATCTCGCTCAGCCCCCACTTCTCGTTGGGATCGTAGAAGGCGTTCTTGTCCTTGTTGGACAGGGACATGTGCACGTGCATACCTGATCCGTTCTCACCGAAGAGCGGCTTGGGCATGAAGCTGGCGTACAAACCGTGCTTCATGGCAATCGATTTTACGCCGAACTTCAGGGTCAGCATGCGGTCGGCCATGGTCAGGGCGTTCTGGTAGCGCAGGTCGATCTCCAGTTGACCCGGAGCCACCTCATGGTGCGCCGCCTCCATGTCGTAACCGAGCTCGTCGAAGGCCAGGACCATCTCCTTCCTGGCGATCTCGCCCTTGTCCTGGGGCATCAGGTCGAAGTATCCGCCGGCGTCCGCCGGCACCGGGACCGGAACACCGTTCTGCATGGGGAACATGAAGAACTCGAACTCCGGGCCTACGTTGAAGTCGTAGCCCATCTCCTTCACCTTGTCCACCATCTTCTCCAGGGCCCAGCGGGGATCGCCCTTGAAACGGTTCCCGCAGTGGTCGGATATGGTGCACATGAAGCGGGCGGTCTTTACCCCGGAGTCTATCCAGGGGTAGATCTGGAAGGAATCCAGTATGGGGTTGGCCCTCATGTCGGATTCCTCGATGGTCGCGTACCCCAATATCGAGGAGCCGTCAAGGAACACACCGTCGTCGATGACGCTCTCCACCCGGGTGGTGGGGATGGACACGCTCTTCACGGTCCCCAGTATGTCCGAGAACTGCATCTCGATGAACTTGACGTTCTCCTTCTTCACCTTCTTTAAGATGTCCTCTTTCATCTCATCGAAGTTCTTGTTGGTAGGCATTGGGGATGGGTTACAACAAAGTATATTAAATAACTTTCTAGGCAACAAATGAGCATCTATCAATTAACTAACACAACAATTGTACAGTAATTAATGATGTTACTATACAATTGAATATTTTTTTAATGTGATTAGCTCATTTTGAGCAGACGAGATATCTCATCTAGCAGGACCGATGCGTCCAGCAGACCCAGTATGCCTCCACTGGCGAAGTTAGGCTTGCCCCCGCCCCTCCCCCCATGCTGCGACAGCACTTTGTTCAGGAGGGACACGCAATCCAGCTTGACATCGGTCGAGCAGGCCAGGACCAGGAAGGTCTTGTCGTCCTGGCAGACCAGCGCGGCCACGGAACTGCCGCGGGAGACCAATTCGTTCGCCCTCTCCATGACCATCTTGCGGTCCAGGCCGGTGAAGGAACCGGAGAAGAACTTCCGATCCCCCAACTGTTCCGGGTGTAAGGAGGAAAGCGCTAGCCTCCCATAGGCCTTGAGGGCCTCCCTCGCCCTGACCAGTTCCCGGTCCCGGTTGTCGAAGGCGGTAAGGCTGTCCTGCGGCAGCGAACCCAACCGTTCGGCCAGCATCAGAGAGCGGACGGAATGGTCCACCGCCATGCGGACCGCCTCCGCACCCACCAGGAACTCGATCTCCCAATCCCCGGCGGGCTTGGCCGAGGTGAACTTGCTGACCAGCAGCATTCCGATCTCCCTGGCGTTCTTCAGGTGCACACCCGCGCAGGCAGCGCTGTCGTGACCGCCTATGCTGACCACCCGGACCATTCGGTCGGATATTCGGTCGAGCTTCACCCGCGGGCCGCCCTCGCCCAGGTTCTCGCGGTCCACCTGATGGCAGGTGACCTCCGCCCCCTCGGCGATGATATCGTTCACCTCCTGCATGGCGTCCCTGACCATATCCCAGTCCAGATGGCCTTTGATGATCAGCACCTTCTTCTCTTTCGACAAGGAGATCTTGACCAATTCCATCTCGGTGCGTCTGGACAACGACGAGAAGAGCAGATGTTCCCCGGTGTGCGCCCTCATCAGACCGTAGCGGTTGTCCCAGTCCAGTACGCCTTCGACCGACGATCCGACCGTCAAAGCGTGGCCTGGGACCTGGTGGGATATCTCCTCTTTGCCTTTGACCCCGGTGACCTCGCCCCCGTTCAACGTACCGCGGTCCCGTTCCTGGCCTCCTCCGCCGGGATAGAAGGCGGTGCGGTCCAGGACCACCCAGTCCCCCTCCACCTTGGTAACGGTGGCGGTGAACTCTTTCAGGTAGGGGTCGGTCTCGTAAAGCTTGACGGTCATGACCTGTGGATGGTTTAATTCGTGTAAATAGTCCACGCCGTGCTTATAAAGGAATGAACTAGACAATTGTGCAGCCGATTCATACCTTTGAAAGACATATATCTAAGTAGACCGTTCAGGAAACAGGTAACAAGGCGTTCATCATGCTCGACGAATTGGACAAGCGGATCATAGAGGAAATGTGCAAATCCAGCCAGGGATCGTCCAGAGCTATCGCGAAGAGGCTGGGCATACATCCCACCACCCTGATCCAGCGGGTGCGCAACCTGGAGAGCCACAACGTGATCCGCGGTTACCGCGCGAACGTGGACTACATGAAGCTGGGCTATGAGTTCATGGCCATCGTGCACATCTATGTCGAGGGTGACCTGATCACCGTCCAGCAGAGCATCAAGGAGCTGAAGAACGTGGTGGCCGTGCTTGACGTGACCGGGGAATGCGATTCCATTGCTTGGGTCGCTTGCCGTTCTCGCGAGGAGTTCAGCCAGGTGGTCAAGTCCATGCTCACCATCAAGGGCGTCAAGAAGACCAATACCTACGTCATACTGAACGTTATAAAGGACCCCTTCAACTTCCTGCCGGACTTCAGCCCGGTGGAGCAGAAGTGAGAGGGGGCAATCCGTCCACCTTCCTTTATATAACCTGACAATTTGAACGAAAAAAGGCAATTTCATTGCCATTAATGGTCATTTTGCCATTTTGATAGTGGATAAGGGTTTAATAGGGCATCCACGTTACTCCGGCTTACCGACCATATCCAACCAGAGGAATGGAAATGTTAAGGACACACCATTGCGGACAACTGACGAAAGGGGACCTTGGCAAGAGAGCTACCCTCGCCGGTTGGGTAAGGTTCTACAGGGACCATGGAGGAGTTCTGTTCTACGACATAGCGGACTCCCATGGGAGCACCCAGGCGGTGTTCGACCCTGAGGCCTCCAACAGCGGGGACTTGGACCGGTTGGAGACCGTTCTGAATAATATCGGTCGCGAGTTCGTCGTGACCGTCACCGGCATCGTTCGGGATAGAGTGGAAGGGACCACCGACGCCCGCAACCCCACTGGAGAGATCGAGCTTCTCATCGAGGACGCCAAGATCATCAGCCGCTCCAAGCCCATCCCCTTCGAGGTGGCCGAGCAGAAGAACTCCATGCTGCCCGGGGAGGACCTGAGGCTGAAGTACCGCTATCTGGACCTTCGACGTAAGGAGATGAACGCCAACCTCCGATTCCGTTCCAAGCTGATCTCCTCCGCCAGGCATTATCTGGAGGAGCAGGGGTTCATCGAGGTGGAGACGCCCATGCTGACCCGCAGCAGCCGCGAGGGGGCCAGGGACTTCCTTGTCCCGTCCCGAACGATGCCCGGGCAGTTCTACGCCCTGCCGCAGTCGCCTCAGCTCTACAAGCAGATGCTCATGGTGGGCGGAGTGGAGCGTTACTTCCAGATCGCCCGCTGCTTCCGCGACGAGGACAGCCGTGCCGACCGCCAGCCGGAGTTCACGCAGCTCGATATGGAGATGTCCTTCGTGGAGATGGAGGACATCCTAGGCATGGTGGAGGGCATGTACGCTTTCGTATGGAAGGAGATGTTCAACGAGACGCTTCAGACGCCGTTCCCCCGCATCGAGCTTAAGGACGCCTTGGCCAAATATGGCACGGACGCTCCGGACGTACGCTTCGGGCTGGAGATGGAGGAGGTGACCGACCTGGTGAGGGACGCCCCCTACGAGATATTCCAGAAGATCCTGGCCAAGGGCGGCATGGTCACCTGCGTGAATCTCAAATCGACCTTGATAAAGGAGCAGGACACCGACGGCTCGGTCGGACGGAAGCAGGTCGACCGCTTGATCGAATGGGCCAAGTCACAGGGCATGGGCGGACTGACCTGGATGCGCATGACCCCCGAGGGACTGAGCTCCAACATCGTGAAGTACTTCCCTGAGGAGGTGCGCCGGTCCATCGCCGAACGCACCGACGCCCAGCTGGGGGACCTGTTGCTGTTCCTGGCTGGCCCGCGGGAGAGCGTGCTCAAGGCAGGCGGACAGCTGCGCCTGAAGCTGGCCAAGGACCTTGGACTGCTGGAAGGCAAGGGTCATCAGTTCGTCTGGCTGGTATCGTGCCCGCTGTTCCAGAAGGACCCCGCCACCGGCGGACTGACCTCCTTCCACCATCCCTTCGTGCGGCCGGTGGGGGACGTCATCCCGGAAGGAAAGGAATGCGCCAAGGGCATGGGCCATTCGTACGACCTGGTGTTCGATGGGAGCGAGATCGGCTCCGGCTCGCTGAGGAACCATGACCCGGAGATGCAGCGCAAGGTCTTCGGGATCCTGGGCATGGACGAGGCCACCATCCAGAGGGAGTTCGACTTCTTCCTGGAGGCCTTGGAGTTCGGCGCTCCCCCGCACGGCGGCATCGGCATGGGCATGGACCGCCTGTGCTCCATGCTCCTGGGCTGCGAGAGCATCCGCGACGTCATAGCGTTCCCGAAGAACAAGAAGTTCCAGTCCCTGGTGGACGGCGCACCCACTAAAGTTGAGGAGGCGAAGCTCTCCGAGCTGCAGCTGCTCTGTCTGGCCGACGAGGACGAGGATAACTAAACCCTTTTCTCCATTTCCTTTATTACCTCTTCCACGACCTCTTTTGATGAGTATCGGCCTTTGCTCTCCTTCATCACGTGGCCGATGACCGTGTTGGCCGCCTTGGGGTTCTTGCGATAATCGGCCAGGACCTCGGGATGAGCGTCCACGAAGTCCGAGATCAGCTTTGCCAGGTCGTCCCCTCCCTCGGCGGCCGTCTCCTGCCTTACCCCCGCCAATGACAGGATCCTTCGCTTGGCCTCGTTGTCGGTTATGCGGCCCTCGGCATCGTCCTTGACGATCTGGACCAGATCGGGCCACTTGGCCTGGTCCTGCAGGACCGCCCAGTTCCCCGAGATGGGTCCAGTGGTCCAGCTGACCGCCCTCTCCGGCGGGACATGGCGGCACAGTTCCTCGAACAGGTCGGTGAGCGAAACGGACGTGAGGACGAGCTGCTTTGCGGTGGCCTCCCCGATGCCGAACGACGACACCAGGCGTTTCGCCCTGGCCAGAGGGGTCTCCTTGAGGTCCAGGTTGCGAGCCATCTCCCCGATGCGGAACTCGCCCAGGTCCGGTTCGCCGATATAGCCGTAATCCTCCTCGGTCTCCTTTTCTCTGGCCGACGAAGTGACCTTGCGCTCCTCGTCAAAGCGGCGGGTCTCCCTGATCACCTTTTTTCCGGCGGCAAGCAGCTTCGTCTGACGGCTGGCCTCGAACTTCAAGGCCTTTTCCAGGTTCCGCAGCCCCTGGACGTTCTTGACCTCCACGCGTTCCTCGCCAACCGAGATGTTAGCGTCCACGCGCACGGTCTGCTCGTCCTGGGCCTCCAGGCCGCAGAGCGAACGAAGCTCGATCACCAGCTGGTCGATGAAGGCCCGGGCCTCCTCAGGGGAGGTCAGGTCCGGTGCGGTGACGATCTCCACCAGAGGAATTCCGGAACGGTTGTAGTCGACGAAGGCGATCTCCTCGCCGGAGCGGCCGACCCTCTTGATCCGTCCGGGGTCCTCCTCCAAGTGCACCCTCCAGATGCCAATCCGCCTGCCGTTGAGGTCGAAGTGGCCGTTGGTACCCAACGGTGATTCGTACTGGGTGATCTGGAAGTTCTTCGGGAGATCGGGATAGAAATAGGTCTTCCGGCTGAACCATACCCTTTCCTCGATCGCGCAATCTAGGAAACGGGCTATGCCCAGACCGGCCTCCAGGGCCTTTCGGTTCAGCGAGGGACGTGATCCGGGATATCCCAGGCAGACCGGGCAGACGTTGTGGTTAGGTTCAGCTGACGTCGTCGGGCAGGAGCAGAAAAGCTTGGACCTCGTGGGTAGCTGAAAGTGCATCTCCAGGCCTATCTTCATGGCGACACCTCCGGGAACCTGTAGACGAACGCGTGCTCCCAGGCAGTGGCTGCCTCCAGCAGGTCCAGTTCCTTCCAATGGTCGGCCACCAGCTGCATTCCGACCGGCAGTCCGTTCACGTAAGCACAGGGGAGGGATACATGCGGCATGCCGGTAAGGTTCGGTGGCACGGTGAGAACGTCCGCCCCGTACATCTCCAACGGTTTCATCCGGCCGATCTCCTCGAAGCGGGGAGCGACGAAAGGCATGGTCGGGGTGACCACGGCGTCGTGGTCCCGGAAGACCTTCCGGTATTCATCGATGAGCAGCTGGCGTACCGCCAGCGATTTGAGATAGTAACGGGAGCGGAAGCCGACCATCCGGCAGAACGTGCCCAGCAGTATCCTTCTCTTCGCCTCGTCCCCGAAGCTTACCGAGCGGACCCCGGTGAAGAAGTCGTTGAAGTGCTGGTTAAGTTCCTCCTCCCGGCGTCCGAAGCGCAGGCCGCAGTAGCGGGCAAGGTTCGTGGACGCCTCGGAGGTGGCCAGAATATAATAGGCTGGCAGGGAGTAACGAAGCGAGGGCATGGAGACCTCGCGGACCTCCATGCCCAGTTCCCGGAACATGGTCATCGCGCCCTGGAAGGACGAGCGGACCGCGGGGTCCAGGTTCTGCAGGGCCTCCTTGGGCACCGCCAGAGATCGTGGGACCTTTCCTTTACTGGGCAGGGAAGGCTGAGCGCAGGAGGTGGGGTCCTTGGGGTCCGGACCGGCGATGGTCCTGAAGTGCTTGGCGATCAGGGCGGCGGACCTTGCGAGGAGGCCGACCTTGTCCAGGGAGTTGCCGTAATCGATCAGGCCGTAACGGGAGACGCGACCGTACGTGGGCGTCAGGCCGACCACCCCGCAGAAGGAGGCGGGGCCGGATATCGAACCGCCGGTGGACACGCCCAGGGCGATATGCCCGGGGATGAGGCAGGCGGCAGCACCCGCGCCGCCCGATGAACCTCCGCAGCTCCGTTCCAGGTCGAAAGGGTTGAGGGGCACGCCGTGCGCCGAGTTGGTGCTGAACGTCCCGAAACCGAACTCGTCCATGGTGGTCTTACCGACTAACTGGCCTCCAGCCTCCTTCATCTTACGGACGGAAGTGGCGTCGAAGGGGGGATTATAACCATCCAGGACCGCCGAGCCCGCTCGGGCCTGGAAGCCGTCCGCGCACAGGTTGTCCTTGGCCGAGAAATGGAACTTGCTCTCGTCGAGGTGATCGACCACCTCGGTGAACGCCCGGTGCCTCTGCTGGGCGTAGCGAATTAGCTGATAAGTGGCGCTCAAGACAGCCTGGGCCCCCTTACGTAGTCCTGGTAGGTCGACATCTGGTTCCTCAGCACCTGCGGGTCCAGGTCCTGGGCCGGCTCGTCCTCCCGGAGGACATCCACCACCGGGATGGGGTTGAAGCTGTAGCTATCGCCCGCCGGCGCCTCGTCCAAAACGGAGAAGCTATTCAGGATGTCGTCCAGGTCCTTGGCGTATCTCTCCATCTCCCCCTCGGTGAGGTTCAGCCTGGCCACCTTGGCCACCCGGGCTATGGTCTCTCGGTCCATGCTATCGACATCCATGCCGCTGTGCGGCGGTGGAGGGTATATTTTCGCACATTGTCAAGGTTTCGCATACCAGGTGGGATTAATAACCTATGATATACCCGAAACGATGAAGTTCCTGCTGTACACCGACGGAGGGTCCCGGGGAAACCCTGGCGATTCCGCTTACGCCTACATCATCTGCGATCAGGACGGTCAGGAGGTCGTCTCCGGATCGAACTATCTGGGGACGATGACCAATAACGAGGCGGAATACCACGGCCTGCTGGCCGGTCTCAAGGAGGTCCTGAGCAGAGGAGGCACCGAGGTCGAGGTGTTCATGGACTCCGAGCTGGTGATCAAGCAGCTCAAGGGTCAGTACCGGGTCAAGGCGGCCAACCTGATACCCCTTAACCGGGAGGCGGTGGACATCCTGACGAGAATGAGGTCGGCCAAGGTCACTCACGTCCGCCGGGAAAACGAAGTAATAATTAAAGCCGACGCATTGGTCAACTGGACCTTGGACCAGCACAGCCTAGCGAGGCAGCTCAGGCGGTAAAGCATCTATATATTCTCATTGCAGCAAGCAAATCATTATATACAAGATGCTTAATGCACGGTTTGAGGCGTCAGGGGCCGGAGGCGATTTTCCTCCTAAATTCAATCTCCCTTGTGATCCCCCATATCTTCCGGCCCTGCAGCCCCTCAAACCTTGAGCCTTTTGACCAGGTCATCGATGCTGACCAGGGACTGTTCCCCGCTGACCATGTCCCTTAAAGTGACGGAACCGCTCTCTAGCTCCTTCTCCCCGACTATGACCGCAAATTTGCTCGGTACGGTCGCCGCATACTTCAGGCTCTTGCCCACCCCTCTCCTCATCAGGTCCACGTCGGCGGATATGCCCGAGCGGCGCAGTGTGGACACTATCTCGAAAGCCTTGGACCTGACGCCGTCGTTCACTGGGACCACGAAAGCGATCATGCCCCGCTTTTCGAAGGGCACGCCCTCGGTCTGCAACGCCAGCAAGGTGCGGTCGAACCCTATGGCGAAGCCAGTGGAGAAAACCTTCTCACCGCCGAACAGCTCCGATAGTGAATAGGAGCCGCCCCCGCAGATCTGCTTCTCCGCCCCCAGCTTGGGCGCGTCCACCTCGAACACCATGCCTGTGTAATAGGCCAGCCCCCTCACTACCCCCAGGTCCACGCTGACATTGTCGAACCCCATGGCCAGAAGTATGTCGCACACCTGGCGGATATAATCGCTCGCCGGTCCCTCCCGCGCGTTCAGGACCGAGATCGGCCCGGTGACCTTGGTGGTATCGATGATCTCCTGGGCGGCCTTGGCGTCGATGCCGGCCTGGGCCATCAGCTCCTCCGCCTCCGGATAGATCTTCTTGTCCAGCTTCTGCAGTATCGGTAAAGCCTTGTCACCGGTCACACCGGCATTGGCCAACATCTCCCTCAGGATGCCGATGTGTCCGACCCGGATGCGGTAGTCCTTGAGCCCCGTGCGTTCCAAGATGGCCGCCGCCAGCCCGATGGCCTCGGCGTCCGTCTCCGGAGTTGGATTTCCAACGATCTCCGCCCCGAACTGGAAGAACTCCCGGTAACGGCCGGCCTGCGGCCTCTCGTAGCGGAAGCACTGCCCGAAGTAGAACATCTTCAATGGGCGGGGAAGGGTGGCCAGGTCGCTGACGAAGAAGCGCATCACGGACGCGGTGAGCTCGGGACGCAGACAGATCTCGCGCCCTCCCTTGTCCTGGAAGGCGTATATCTCCTCGACCACCCCCGGACCGGACTTGAGGGAGAACAGCTCGGTATGCTCGAAGATGGGCGTGGATATCTCCCTGAAGCCGTGCAGCACGGCCTCCTGGCGCATCATGTCCTCGAAGTGTCGGCGGACTTCCATCTCCTCCGGGCCGAAATCCCTGGTCCCCCGGGGCCTTTGGATCATGTGGCGTGAGAAGGAACGGACGATAATAAATATTGCGAGCGGGGACCCAGCGTAAACCTGATTAACGGTCTAGGCCATAGCCAGTACGCCATGTTGGATGAGGAGGACCAAAGACGCAAGGAACGCCTGCCGCAAGCCTGGGTGGACGACCTGGACCGCAAAGGATTCTCCGATCTCCAGGTGAACCTGGATTCCTTTCCGGTAAGACCGCAGGGCTTTGGCCAGCATGTTCCCGATATTGTCGCCACCCGCAAGGACGGCCGCCGGCTGGTCGGGGAGATATGGCTATGCGAATCGTTGGATGAGGACGACCGCATGTTCTCCCGGGCCATGAGCTACGCCTACCGCGGGGATGTGGTCATGCTCCTGGTACCTTTCGACTGCTTGGATGCCGCGGAGGACCTGGTGCGGGAGTGGGGCCTCTCCGCGGAGATATTCGTCCAGGCCATCCTTGATTAGTTGAGCGCCTGGTCCAGGTCCCGGCAGAGGTCCTCGGGGTCCTCTATGCCCACCGACAGCCGGATCATCCCATCCCCGATGCCCAGCTTCTGTCTTTCCTCGGGACCGTAAGCGATGTGGGAGGTGTTCACCGGCATGCTGGCCAGCGATTCTACCCCGCCCAGGCTCGCTGCTTTAGCGATGATCTCGAAGCGCCTCAGCGCACGTTCGGCCGCCTGCCGGCCACCCTTGACCTCGAAGGTCACCATTCCGCCAAAGCCCTCCATCTGGCGCTTGGCCAGCTCGTGGTCTGGATGGGAAGGTAGGCCGGGATAGATGCACTTGGAAACCTTGGGGTGCGATTCCAGGAACTTCGCCACGGCCATGGCATTGGAGTCGTGCTTGCGGACCCTCAGGTCCAGGGTCCTCATGCCCCGGCCCAGCAGGTAGGCTGGCAGCGGGTCCAGGATCCCACCGTACAGCTTCCGCTTCAGGTGCACCTGCTCCATGTGCTTTTCTGAACCGGCCACGAAGCCGGCGATGACGTCCGAGTGACCGTTGAGATACTTGGTGGCGCTGTGCAGGACCACGTCCACGCCTAGCTCCAGCGGCCTCTGCAAAATGGGGGAGGCGAAGGTGTTGTCGATCATGACCAGGCATCCCTTCTCGTGGGCGAGCCTGCACGTCTCGCGGATGTCAATGAGCTTGAGAAGGGGATTGGTCGGGCTCTCCAGGTATACCACCTTTGTCCTAGGGTCGATGGCCGCGCACAGTTCCGCCGGGTCGGTGGTGGGGACGAAACCCACGTCAACGCCCAGGCGGGGCATCTCGTTCCTCAGGAATCCGTAGGTTCCGCCGTACAGGTCCTGCATGGCCACCATCCGGTCGCCCTTCTGCAGGAAGGTCAGCAACGCGGAGGTAATCGCCGCCATCCCGGAAGAGAAGGCCAGGGCGGACTCCGCTCCCTCCAGTGAGGCCAGTTTGTCCTCGACGGCCCTTACCGTGGGGTTGCTGTAGCGGGAATAGATGTAGGTTCCCTCGGGAACCTCTCCGGCCCAGGTGCGCGGTTCGTCGGTAGGGAAGGCGAAGGTGCTGCTCTGGAATATCGGGGTGTTGATGGCGCCCTCGTAACGCAGGGACTTGTCTCCGTCGTGAACGGAGCGGGTGGACATTCCTTTCTTCGGCATCGTCCGGGAATTCCCATGGATGCGTATAATCGTTCTCCCTTCACTCGCCGGTGCGGCGAATGATGACCGAAAGGACGTCCCCATCCGCCAGCCGGTGCTCCAGACCGACCATCTGGCCCGGGAACCTGGCGCTCTTGCCCCAGATGAGCGCGTAACGGAAGTTCTGCCGGAAGATGCGGTGCAGGGAATCGCATACGTCCCCCACGGTCGCCCCGTGCTTGGTGATCAGCGGAACCTCCATGTCCGCCTCCTCCCCCTGCTTCTTCATGTAGACCCGGATGAGCTCCAACCTCTCGAATATCCTGGCCTTGAGCTCGTCGATGCCGATGTTCTTGACGGCGGAGATGAACACCGGGTCCCAGTGCTTGAACTTCTTGCGGACCTCCTTGAGGTATTCCGCGTCGGAGATATCGATCTTGTTGATGGCCAGCACCGCGTTCAGGTAGATGCGGTTGCCGGCCAGTACGTCCACCAGCTGGTCCTGGTCGATGTCCTCCCGGATGACCACGTCGGCGTTCACCAGCCCGAACTCCATGATCATGGCCTTGGCCAGGTCCAGGTCCAGCTTGGTCAGCTTGATGGTGGTCTTGATGTCGATGCCGCCGATCTCCTTCTTGGAGATGACCACGTCCGGCGGGTGGGTGTTGATGCGCATGCCGGCGTTCTCCAGCTCCCTCATCAGCACCTGAAGGTTGGTATCGTAGAAATCCAGGACGAAGAGGATGAGGTCCGACGAACGGACGACGGAGATGACCTCCCGGCCGCGGCCCTTGCCTTTGGAGGCGTCGCGGATGAGCCCGGGCATATCCAGCACCTGGATCTTGGCCCCGTTGTACTCGTAGGCGCCAGGCACCACGTCCAAGGTGGTGAAGTCATAGGCTCCCACCTCGCTCCTCGCCCCGGTCAGGGTGTTCAACAAGGTGGACTTACCCACGCTTGGAAAGCCGACCAGCGCCACCGTGGCATTGCCGCTCTTTTTTACATTATAACCCTTGGCAGGGCCTCCGCTGGAGGCCCTTCTCTTCTCCACGTCGTCACGCAGCTTGGCCATCTTGGCCTTCAGCTTTCCGATGTGGTATTCAGTGGCCTTGTTCTTCTGGGTCTTGTCGATCTCTTCCTGGATCGCCTTAATCTGTTCTTCGATCGTCGAGGCCATCTTCGCTTGTCCTCACTCCACTGTGGTGCCCGCCTTTCCTTCCAGGGCATCCATCAACCGGTCGGCCGAGGTGATCACCGCCTTCCGACCGGTGGCCTTCACGAACCTGGTCGCCGCCTCGACCTTGGGCCCCATGGACCCCGGGGGGAACTGGCCCTCGGCGGCGTGGCGGCCCAGTTCATCGGCCTTCGCCTTATGTAGGGGGCGTGGCCGATCGCTCGTGAAATCCAGATAGACCGCCTCAACATCGGTCACCATTATTAAAATATCGGCATGCAACACCTCGGCCAATCTGGCCGAGGCGAGGTCCTTGTCCACCACCGCCTCCACCCCCAAGAATCCGGATGCGCTCTGGACCACCGGGACGCCTCCCCCGCCGCCGCATAGCACAGCGAACGGCGGGGTGAGAGACTCTGCCAACGTCCTAAGGTGCTCCTCCTTGGCCACCTTCACCACGTCCGGGGAGGGGACCACCCTTCGCGTGCCACCCCTCTTGAGGTCCTCCCGGAACACCCAGCCCTTCTCCTTGGCCAGGATTGCCGCCCTCTCCCTTGAGTAATATGGCCCTATCGGTTTCGCCGGGTCCCGGAAGGCCGGATCGTCCGACGACACCACGGTGCGGGTGATCACCGGGACCATGGGAACCTCCATGCGGGCGGAGCGGCAGGCCCGGTCCCAGGCCTGGAGAGCCAGGTAGGCGATCTGCCCCTGCGATTCGGCCACGCAGACGTCCAGGGGCATGGGAATGACCTCCGAATGGCATAGCTCGTTCCTCAGCAGTATGTTGCCCACCTGCGGGCCGTTGCCATGGGTGATCACCATCCTCGGGTATCGTGCCAGCAAAGGCAACATCATGCGGAAGGCCTCCTGCAGGTTCCCGATCTGCACGTCGTCCCGGGCCTCCTGGCCAGCCTTGAGGATGGCATTGCCGCCCAAGGCCAGAACGGCTAACCTGCCCTCGCCCGGCCTCGCTCCTGCCATGGTCCTAACGAAAGGGTTTAAAGATACTATAATTATGGCCGACCGATGTCTTTAATCGGCGATATCAATGAGATGATGAAGGGGGTGCGGCAATCCAAGATGTCCATCTGGGTGGGCATGGGATTGGCTCTCCTGGTCACCGTTTCTCTTACCCTGACGGTGCAGCTCTGGCTGGCCCAAGTGGTCTGCCTGCTACCGATACTGGTGGCGCTGCTAGCCTATTACATTCCCACCTATTTCGGGCTGAAGGACCGCAAGCGGTTGGCGGTGTTCGGCCTGGTGCTGTTCCTGGTGATCGGTCTTTCCCTAGGGGGCGCGCTGTATAGCACCGTGAAGAACTACGAGGTCCAGGAGGTATCCTCCGATGACAATTTGCTCTTGCAGGGTACGGTCTCCCCCTCGCATGTGGAGCCGGGGGACATGCTCCAGTTCAGCGTGGTGCTTACATCCGGCAACTCGACCTCCCATGTATATCTAATCCTTTTCAACAACTGGGCGGATGCGGATGACGATCTGAACTACTCGATGGTCCGGGGACAGAACGTCTCGCTGGGAACCGTCTACACGTATAACACGACCGGGCTCGATGAGGGCATTTATTACTTCCAGTTCGGGGTGCTGAACGGCACTGCCTGGTCAGAGACGGACCAATCGTTCGGGCCGGTCAATGCCGACCTGAACAAGGTGCTCAGCAACTACCTGGTGTCCGGGACGGTGTACTCGTTCTACAGCATGGCCGTGCTGTTCTACATCCTGATATTGCTGACCTGGTGGATGGACCGCTCCAAGAAGAAGATCTTCGAGATGGAGCAGAAGCGGGCCCAGGCCAAGGACAAAAAGGTCAAGGACGCCAAGGACGAGAAGTTCGTCTGCTCCGACTGCGGCGCGGAGGTTCCCGGGGAGGCGAACAAGTGTCCCTCCTGCGGTGCTTCCTTCGAGGAGGAAGAGCTGAAATGTCCGCAGTGCTCCGCCAAGCTGCTTAAGTCCGACACCAAGTGCTGGAACTGTGGCAAGAAGCTCTGAGGGCGATTATAAACCTCTTCCTTTTTTTAACATAGATGTATCGTCAGAAGGAAAAAAAATCCACGAGATGATTGCCATCATCATTTTTATTTAATTATTAAGTGCGTGTTTGATATTGAAAAAGTTGATTGACAGGTCAACATTAAAATATGTGAGAACTGTACAGTAATACTAGAGACGGTGAAGGCGGGCAAGACCTCGTTTGTCTTGTCCGTCTCCGTCATTGCGAAACAAACCTTTCATTGAAATTGTTGAACTCCTTCTTTGATCGTTCAATTTTCTTTTTAACTTTGGATATCTGGTCAGTTCGTAGATTCGAGGATTCGGCTTCGAGTATTATTTCGTCCTGAAATTTTTCATAATTATCAACATATTCGGTTATCGGTTTTACTAACTTGCCATAACTCTCGATCTCTTCTACAATCTCTCTGTCTTGGTCATTATCAATGATTCCAGAGATGATGGTTTCACGCGGGTGGCGTCCAAATGAACTGATGAACGATTTATAGGATCTCCCAGGATGATACTCGAGCCGATAGGGTTCATAGACAGTTTTGTAACTGTTATAGTGGTGAAGGATGAATGGTATCGAATATTGGATGTCGGTAGGAATTTTCCCTATGAATAGGATTCTGTTGTTGTATACTGGCTTACAGGCTTTTTTCTGAAATTCCTCGTAAAAAATATTGACTTCATCATCATCCATCTTTGGAACATCCCTTATTGAATGAGGATATGTCATGCCGTTAACGTTGTTTGATATGTAAGCGATATTCCCTGCCATTGACACTGCTGGATAATACTCGTCCCCTTTCGTTATACCACATATTTTAGTTCTTTCAGTACAGAATCCAATATTGTTGTTGGATTCATTATCTAGAAAGGAATGCTTCCAAAATACGAAAGGGAACCCGCCATCTACTTGGGTGAAAATTTTGACATCTTCCCTTTTAAATGCCTTTAGTACCCTTGACGTTTTACAAAGATCGGCCACTATCATCCGGAACCCGTATGCTTTAACATAGGATTCCATCCAAAAGGGAGATTTTTCATATCTTTTTAGATAATTAGAAATTTTTGACATTGGTTGCTCAAAATCTTTACTTTCGAAAGACCCTATTAGTTCAGCCCTTAGTGAGAACAGAGACTTACCCTCTAACATCGTAAATTTTCGCAAAACATCAAGCTGGTGGTCAGGAGTAAAAAGATATTGCGCAATATCGATGGACTGATCCGCCATCGCTTTTCTAACGTAATCCCTTTTCACATCGTCAGATACTCCCCGTAGCATAGTTTTTGTGACCGTAATAGAACCAAAATGAAGTATGTTGTAAACAAATGGTCGTAAAAGCAATGATTCATCCATTCCCACTCTGACGAATTTTAAATTGTTACCGATAGTGCCAGTCTCGTCGAATCCATTGATTTCAGATCTTCCCACGAAAATTAATTTACCTCGTGTTATTAATAATATATCATAATATTATTGAATATGCGACCAAGTGGTCGGATCAACAACCACATTTCCACCATTTATCCTGTTCTGAATTTTATATCCAGATAATAATCTCAAGGAAAACCTTTTTACCGCTCCCGGGGATATGCACCCCGGGATGCAATCAGTCTTTTCTAGGGAGGGATGGTCCAATGGCTTCGATAGCTGACGAACTGGCAAAAAAGCAGAAGGAGATCTCGGTCTCCGAGTTCTTC
Source organism: Methanomassiliicoccales archaeon (assembly GCA_040768245.1). GTDB lineage: Archaea > Thermoplasmatota > Thermoplasmata > Methanomassiliicoccales > UBA472 > UBA472. The sequence goes on from JAXGNA010000007.1 coordinate 72,604, forward strand.
GAACGCAACCGGCACATATTGGGCTTCGACTCCCAGATAAAGTCCCTCATCATGGGCATCAAGGAAGCGGTGGACAACTCCCTGGACGCCTGTGAGGAGGCTGGAATCCTTCCTGAGATAATGGTCATGGTGGAGCGGGTGGACAAGGACGAGTTCCGGGTGACCGTGGAGGACAACGGCCCCGGGATCGTCAAGAAGGCCATCCCCAACGTTTTCGGGCGATTGCTTTACGGTTCACGTTTTCACGCCGTTCGCCAGTCCCGGGGCCAGCAAGGTATCGGTATATCGGCCACGGTCATGTACGGCCAGATAACCACCGGGAAACCGGCGGTGGTGGTGTCCAAAACAGGCACGGAGGACGTGGCCTGGCGCATGGAGATCATGGTCAACACCAAGAAGAACATGCCCGACGTGCTGAAGGAAGACCCTTTCATCTGGGACGGCAAGGAGCATGGGACCAAGATCACCTATCACATGAACGGCCGTTACGTCGGGGGCAAGCAGTCGGTGATGGAGTATCTGAAGCAGACCGCCATCGTTAACCCGCACTCCCGGATAACCTTCGTGGACCCGGAGGGGAAAAGGACCACCTTCGAGAGAGCAACGGACAAGATGCCTCCGACCACCAAGGAGATCAAGCCGCACCCGTCCGGGCTGGAGCTCGGTACGCTGATGAACATGTCCAAGGACACCAAGAACAAGACCCTGGGCAAGTTCCTGCAGTTGGACTTTTCGCGCATTAGCGACCGATTGGCCAAGGAGATCTGTGAGAAGGCCGGCCTGAGCATGGAGGTAAACCCGGCCAAGCTCAGCCTGGAGGAGCAGAAAAGGCTCCTGGCGGCCATAGCCGCGGTGAAGATAATGGCCCCGCCCACGGATTGCCTTTCCCCGATCGGGGCCAACCTGATCAAGAAGGGGCTGCGCAACGTGCTGGACGAGGTCAGGCCGGAGTTCTACGCCCCGCCGGTGACCAGGGACCCCAAGGTGCATTCCGGCAATCCATTCCTCATCGAGGTCGGCATCGTCTATGGCGGCGATCTGCCGAAGGACTCGCAAGTGCAGATATTACGTTTCGCCAACCGTGTTCCGCTGCTCTATCAGCAGGGAGCGTGCGTGGTGACGAAGGCGATAGAGAGCACCGACTGGCGGCGCTACGGGCTGGAGCAGCGCGGCGGCTCCGGCATACCGTTCGGCCCGGCCATCATACTCGTGCACGTGGCCTCCACCAAGGTCCCCTTCACCTCCGAGGCCAAGGAGGCCATAGCCAATCTCCCTGAGCTGCAGGCGGAGATAGAGCTGGCGCTGAAGATATGCGGCCGCTCGCTGAAGACGCACCTCAACAAGCGGGAGACCAAGAGCAAGACCCGGGTCAAGTTCGAGATCGTGCAGGAGATACTGCCGCTCATCGCTCAGAAGAGCGCCAAGATCGTGGGGAAGCCGGTTCCGAAGCTGAGCGGGAGCATAACCAAGATCATGAACGTGGTCTGGATAGATGACGCGGTGACGTTCGAGAAAGGGCGTCACCGGGTGCGGGTCTCCATCTACAACTATACACCGCAATCGCAGAAGTTCAATCTGCACATGGTGCTCCCGCCGGGATCGTTCGACTATAAGGGATTGCAATTCTTCCCGACCGAGGTCCGGGAGGACGGCAAGGTCTCCTGGGAGCTGCCGAAGATAACCTCCACGGAACGTCTGGACATCAACTTCTCCCTGAACGGCCTGAACAAGGATGACTATGACGAGAACGAGATCTACGCCTCGGGCATCAACCCGGTCTTCATAATCGGCGCCGAGCCGTTGCCAGGCGATTGGGACCTGAAGGGGCTGCAGATAACCGAGAGCGAGGAAGCACCGGTGGTCGAGGAAGAGGATGAAGAGGTCGATTACGACGAATCCAAGGAGGCGCTCAACGATGACTGAGGACGAGAACAAGGCGGTGCGCTCCCTCACGGACATAGCGCAATCCATCTACGACCAGATAGATTCCGGAAGGATACCGAAGATGACCCTCCCCCTGAGGACCAAAGGGAACATCAGGTTCGACCCGAAGCACGGGGTCTTCAAGTACGGCAAGGCCACCGGTGCTCGTTCCGCAAAAAAGGTCAACGGGGCGCTGATGCTCCTGCGGACCATGTACGTTTTGGAGTTCATCGAGGACATGATCGCCACCAGCAAGTCCTCCACGCTCAGGGAGATGTACTACATCTCCGAGGGTTGGGAGAAGGCCAAGTTCTCCTCCCAGGACGAGAGCAACCTGTTGGCGGAGGACCTGGAGATCGTCACCGCCTGCATGCGCGAGGACCTCAAGCTGAGGGCGGAGGAGAACGGGGCCAGCATCATCGGCGATATCGACATAACAGAGATGGACCGCAAGGGGCGGCTGAAGAAGATAAACTGCCGTGATGACGTGGGCGATTCCGGTTACGGAATCCCCAACAACGTGGAGAAGGAGAAGGTCCAATTGCTCAGCACGAACGCCAAGTTCGTCATTGCCATCGAAACCGGTGGTATGTTCGACCGTCTGGTGGAGAACGGTTTCGACGAGGACTTCAACGCCATCCTGGTTCACCTGAAGGGGCAGCCCGCCCGGGCCACGCGCCGTATAATCAAGCGCCTGAACGAGGAGCTGAACCTGCCGGTGGTGGTGTTCACCGACGGCGACCCCTGGTCCTTCCGAATCTTTGCCTCGGTAGCGTACGGGGCCATCAAGACCGCGCATATATCGGAGTATCTGGCCACGCCCACCGCGGAGTTCGTGGGAATAACCGCCTCGGACATCACCAACTACCAGCTGCCGACGGACAAGCTGACGGACATGGACGTACGGGCTCTGAACGCCGAGCTGAAGGACCCCAGGTTCGCCGACGAGTATTGGCGCGGGGAGATCGAGACCATGCTCAAGCTCAATAAAAAGGCGGAACAGCAGGCCCTGGCCAAATACGGCCTGGACTTCGTCACCGACAAGTACCTGCCGGAGAAGCTGACCAACATGGGAGTGCTGCGGTAGCCCTCGCCAACGATTATATGCCCCGCGCTACGTTGTTAGAGCGGTGAGCATGTGGACCGCTTCGAATCGGAGATAAGACGGCTGGACGCCCTGCGGCCGGAGGAGCTGGAAGGTTGGATCGATGAGATGAAGGCCCTGTGCCGCTGCCCGGGCTGCGCCACCTACACGGAATGTAACGCCAGATACCAGGAGCTGCTGTACTGTTATCTGGGCAAGAGCGAAGGGTGCGATATGCCGGCCAGGACCTGCGATTGCCCGGTATGCAAGGTGACCGACGTTCTGGGATTGAGGTACTCCTTCTACTGCCGGAACGGAACGGAAAAGAAGCTGCGCGAATGAGCGAGGATAAGTTTGATAAGGCCAGTCTTCCTTTTTCATCCGAAGTGAAATGAACGATCGCGCCTCGGTCACCCTGACCAGTCTGACTGTATCCTACCTGATAATCGCCACCGCGGCGGCCATCCTGATCGCCTGGATCGCGGAGGATTGGACGCTGTTCATCCCCTCCATGCTTCTACTGGGAGGTATGTTCGCTACGTTCATAGGCATGAGGCAGCGCTCCGGCACCCTCGACCGGAGGCGGAGCAACGACGGCAACTTCCTGATGTTCTGGGGAACGCTGCTCATAGCCTTCGGGGTGATCTGGGCGATCAACTACGTCTACCCGGACAACGTACTCTTCCTGGTGGTCGGCTTCCTGGTCTGGCTTGGCCTGGCCGTGATCCTCTTCACCCTGAAGAAGAAGTGATCCGATAGTTCAAGCTTCGGACAGCCTCTTCAGCACGAAGTCCCGGTCCAGGGTGGACAGGAAGAAGCCCAGCCGCGGTCCGGAGCGCCTGGCGATGAACAAGCGGTAGAGGGCGGCGAAGCACACCTTGGGCTGCATCCCCCGCTCCTTGGCGGTGTTGTAGATGGCGTCGTGTATCTTGTCCCCGGTCCATTCCGTTGCTGCCAACCGTTCCCTGAGCACGGCTATGTACGCCCTCTCCTCCTCACTGATCTCCACGTCCGGCCTCTCCTGGCTGACGGTGAACAGCACCTCCTCGGAGGCGAAGGCGTTCAGCCAGTGGCGAACGCAGTCCAGCCTCTGCTTCAGCACCTCCATGTCCTCCTCGGATATCTCGGGAATGTCCATGGAACGCTTGAGGACCTTTACCACCCCTTCAAAGGAATCGGATATCTGGGCCACGCTGACCAGGTGGCGGTACGGAACCTGAAGGGGCAGCTTGGAGCGCACCCCGGAAGGCTGGGCCATCTCGTACGCTCGCAGCAGGTCTATCTCCTTCTCGTCCGCCCCGCCGTTGAAGTAGAGCGCCTCGACCTTGTCGAACTCGTCGACGATGTCCAGGATGCCCATTCCCGGGTCGTAGTCTATGTGCCGCTCCGGGTTGTAGCGCAGGACGCTGAAGGCCAGCACGGGTGCGGGAGTGATCAGCAGGGCGTCGGTCCCGGTGACCACGTTCCCGGTGGACTTGTGCATTTGACCTTTGCCTTTGAACTGGATGAACTCGTAGGGCACCGGGTGCGGCGGCTCCACGCCGTATATCTCCCGGCATAGCCGTACGCCGCTGTCGTAGGAACCGCCGGCGGCGGCGTGGTCCTTGCCGAACGGTTCGCAGGTTACGCCGAAAAGCTTCCACTTGGCCGGCCATTCCACGCGCCAGGGCATCTTGCCTTGGCCCTTCCGAATGTCAGCGTCGCCCTCATAGCCGCAGTGGCACTTGAAGTGGACGAACGGGAACTCGTAACCGGTTATCTTGTCACTGAACATGCCGCACTTTGGGCATTCCGCACTGAAGGGCCAGAAGTCCTCGGGCATCTTGCGGCCAGTGACCTCCCCCAGGATAGCGGCCACCTTGGACCTCTCCCGGAGCACCAGGTCGACTATATCGGTGAACTTGCCCTCCTCGTAGAGCTTGTGGGTCCAGATGATGCGGGGCTTGATGCCCAGCTCGCCTATCGCCTCCAGGAACGGGGTTATGAAATGCTCCGCGTAGGTGGCGTGGCAGCCGTCCGGGCAGGGGATATAACATATCGGCTTGCCGACCTCCTTCTCGAAGCACTCTGGAAGGAACGGGTAGCGCTTGCGCAGCGGGTCGTAGGAATCGACCAGGTAGATGAAGTCTACATCGGCCTTCTTGTCCTTGAGGGCCTTGTACACCGCGTTGGCGGTTATGGACTCCCTGAGGCTGCCGACATGGATGTAGCCGGAGGGGGTGATGCCGGTGGATATCAGATGCTTACCGCCCCTTTCGATGAGGGTGTTAGCTATCACGTCTGCCCAATGCATGCTATCAAGCCGTGAAGTCCCCTGCCGGTTATAAGGTTTGTCGCGTTTGGGTACCTAGGGCGGAACATGGGCCCGGGTGCATAATTCTTTTATATCCTTTTGGAGGTAGCAGGTCCGATCGATATGGCAAAGGAAAGCAAGACCGGGGGATTCCAGTCCGCGGCGGGCCTCATCAGGTATTTTGACAACGAGGACGAGAAGGCCCTGAAGCTCAGCCCCTACGTGGTCATCGCCCTGTGCGTCATAACCATCGCCATCGTGGTGGTGGCCAGTTCCCTCTACCCGACATAGATGGTCAAAAGGTTAGAGGTTTAGTTTCTTATTCAGCGTCAGGCGGCACCAGCTCGCACTTCTTTCCCAGCTTCCGGCGGAAGGTATAGGTCAGAAGCGGAGGCGCGACCAGCGTCGTCACCAGGGACATGAACACGATGGCATTGTAAAGCCCGGGCTCGATTATCCCCAGGCCGGTGACCGGGTCCTTCATTCCCAGACCGATGCTGGCGACTATCAATCCCACTTCGCCCCTCGGGACCATTCCCACGCCGATTATGGCCGCCGACTTGCCGCCCAGGCTCTTCGCCCCGAGACCGCAGCCGACGAACTTGGTGATGATCGCCAGCACGGTTATGATCCCCGCCATTATGAGCACGCTGTACTCCCCGAAAGCGGAGAGCGAGACCTCGATTCCCACGAACACGAAGAAGAACGGAGTGAGGAACTCGGCGATCGGCTCGATCTTCTCCTCGCAAGGCCACTTGTCCTTGAACTCACCGAAGGCCATTCCGGCCAGGAAGGCGCCGATTATGGCCGCCAGGTCCAGGAATGCGGATATTGACGATAGGGCAAAACAGATTATGAGCGCCAGCGGCAGCGGTCCGATGCCCCTGCGCTTGCGTTCCGCGGTGCAAACCTCCTTCGCCTTCTTCTCGTCCCTCTGCTTGACCATCCTTGGTAAGAGCAAGGAACCAATGAAGATGATGGCCAGGACGAACAGTACCGCTTGTATGGAAACGGCCGCCACCTGTATGATGTCCAGGCTGCCTCCGCTGGCGATGCCGACCACGACGGCCAGGACGATCATGCCCAGAACGTCATCGATGACCGCGGCCCCGATTATGACCCTGGACTCCACCGCCTGCATAAGGTTCATGTCCTTGATTACGCGGGCGGTGATCCCTACACTGGTGGCCACCATGGCCGCGCCTACGAACAGCGCCTCGAGCTGCTTCTCAGGCCCCAGGGTGAGCACCATGAAGGCGTAGCCGACGATGAATGGAATGATCACCCCGAAGATCGCCACGAACATGGCGGTCTTGCCGACCTTGCGTATGGCGCTGAACGGGGTCTCCAGGCCGACGGTGAAGAGCAGGAATATGACACCCAGTTCCTTGAGGACCTCGAAGACCTCCCGGTCGGAACCCAGGTTGATAAAGTTATACAGGAAGGTGTTGGCGATGATTATGCCGACCATTATCTCCCCGATGACCGTGGGGATCTTGGCCTTGTTACAGATCATCCTGGCGATTTCGACCAGTACGATTATGACGAAAAGCTGGAACAGCACCGTCTGTATGAAGTCCTCTCCCATCGGGGTACTGTATGCTTTAAGTGATATATTAAATTCTGAGCAGGCTACCAGATGAGCGAGGGACCGATCCTCGCGCCATTCTTTCTCCCTGGTGCGGGGAAGGAAAAACCAGATGCGGTGTCAGGGGAAAAAAGATAAGTAACTAAAGACAATCGAAGCGGCCGAGAGGAAACAAGATGTCATTATGGAAGAACCTTCCTTCCGGACGAAACCCCCCTGAGATCATCAATGTCATCATCGAGACCCCCAAGGACAGCAAGAACAAGTACGAGGTGTCCAAGGAGTTCGACTGCATGTTGCTGGACCGCGTATTGCACTCCAGCGTGGTGTTCCCGTTGGCCTACGGGCTGATACCGCGCACGTTCTACGAGGACGGCGACCCGCTGGACGCCATGGTGCTGATCAGCGAGCCCACCTTCCCCGGCTGCGTGGTCGAGGCCCGGCCCATAGGCGTGCTGGAGATGAGCGATGAGAAAGGTCAGGACGATAAGATCCTGACCGTGGCCTGCGGAGATCCCCGCAACAACGAGTACCTGGAGCTGGAGGATATTCCCCAGCATCTGCTGGACGAGATCTCCGAGTTCTTCAAGACCTATAAGAGGCTGGAAGAGAAGAAGGGTACCAACGTCATCGGATGGCAAGGCCGCGCACGAGCCACGGAGATCGTCGCCGACTCCCTCACCATGTTCCGCAACAAGTTCGGCTACAAGTGAGACGGAAACCCTTTCCCATAGGAGCCGGTCATTCAGCCCAGCTCTTCCTCCACTTCTTTTCGCCCTTCCTCCAGTTCCTCGTTCTGCTCCGGGTCGATCAACAAGAGCAGCGCTTGGAACTCCCCGACATGGGTCTTCTCCTCCCTGGCCACGTCCAGGAGTATGCGGCGGATCTTGTGGTCCCCGGTCATGGCGGCCAGCTGCTCGTAGAGGCTGACGGCGTCCAGCTCGGCGATGATGGCCGCCCTCAGTATCTCGCGGTCAAGATGATCGGCCTTCAGAGCTTCCAGTTCTACGGGTATCTTGGACATCATGGTATCTGGTCAATTGAACTAACTTACTGATTCATAAGCATGATGGAGAACCTTCCGCCGAAATTATGGGCCGGTCTCGCAACGACTAAATCGTCAGGAGCCCATGTCGGCCGAAGGTGCAGGGACAGATGTTCGGAGGTGGGCGAGATGAAAAGGTGGCACCGGACCTTCACCGGATTGACGAGAACACCCCACAGACACCAAAGCCGCCCCAGGTCCCGGTATCGGCCATCGTTCTAGCTTCGGTCGGCGGAATGCTATTGTTCATGGGACTGTTCTTCTTGCTGGTGGCCGGAATGGGCGTCAGCGGTTTTACCATCCCCGCCCTGGCGGTGTGCGCGGTGGCGGCCATAATGATGCTGGTCGCCTGGAACATCTGGAGGAAGACCAGGGTCCGCCACGAGGAACGGGAGAAGGAGGAGAAGGAAAGGCTGCTCTGCGATTACTGCGGCGGGATGAACGCCGAGGGCGACCTCCAGTGTCGGTTCTGCGGCGCCCCTCTGCGCTGACTCAGGTTCCTAGATACCCGCCGTAGGTGGCCTTCTTGCATACCGGAAGCTTGCCTTTCAGGCACTTCTCCAGGATCTCCGAGACCCTGCCCTCGCAACCGGCATGGACCTTGACCCCGGAAGACTCGAGCTGCTTGAACGCCCGCGGACCGATGGTCCCGGTGATGACTATGTCGACCTTTTGTTTGGCCAGCTCGGCGGCGCTCCTGATGGCAGATTCGCTTCCCCCCTTCCTCACCAGGTTCTCCATGACCATGCTGTTCTCCGGGCTTCCCTCGAAGATGATGAAGAAGTTGCTTCTGGCCATGGGGGCGACCTCCTCGTCCAGGCCGGCGCCCTTGGACGTGACCGCCATGCGGCACGGTCTCTCGCCCTGCCGGGCGGGCCTCCTCTTGGCTGTCATTTTAACACCTGGTAGAGCTTGCCCTTGCCACCTTATGAGCCTTTCGAATCGACCTTCGGCCTCTTCATTTCTTTTTCTTTTTTGCATGCGGGCGATCACTTTCGATCACCCGAGGTAAAGATTATTACTGAACAGGGAATGCCGAAAAAGGGGAAGTCATATGGTAGATGGCGATGAGGTCGTAATCGACGTGGAGGGGCTGGTCAGGAAATACCATAGCACCACTGGCATCCTTCATCAGAAGAAGAAGGAGACCGTGGCGGTCAACAGCATCGACTTCCAGGTACGCCGCGGTGAGCTGTTCGGACTGTTGGGCCCGAACGGGGCAGGAAAGACCACCACCATCAAGGTCCTGACCACCCTGCTCCTTCCGACCTCGGGCAGCGTGAAGATCCTGGGCTACGATGTGGTGAAGGAGTCCATGGAGGTTCGCAAGCGCATCGGGCTCATCCTGGGAGGCGAGCGCGGTCTTTACTACCGAGTCACGGCCAGGCAGAACCTGCGCTACTTCGCGGACATCTATGGTGTTCCAATGTCCATACGCGACAAGCGCATCGAGGAGGTCCTGAAAAGGGTCAATCTTCTGGACAAGGCGGACACCCGGGTGGAGGACTACTCCCGGGGGATGAAGCAGCGGCTGCACATAGCCAAGGGGATCATCCACGACCCGGAGCTGATATTCATGGACGAGCTGACCATCGGCCTCGACCCGGAGGCGGCCAGGGACGCCCGGGACATGACCAAGGAGCTGGTGGCGGAGGGAAAGACCATTCTGTTGACCACTCACTACATGTACGAGGCGGACGAGCTCTGCGACCGGATCGGGGTGATCACCCGGGGCAAGATAGTCGCCCTGGACACCCCCAAGGGATTGAAGTCCCTGGTCAAGGACACCTCGGTGATCGAGGTTGAGGGGTTCGGCATCACCGAGAAGGACCTGGACTCCCTGAAGGCCCTGGACGGCGTTCGGACCGTCACCGCCAACATGTGCGAGGACAAGCAGACCATGCGGGTGCAGGTCGGGGATCCCGTATCACTGCTACCGAAGGTCACCCATCTCTTGGAGGACCGCAAGGTCATCGGGATGAAGGTGAAGGAACCAACGTTGGAGGACGCCTACCTCTGGCTGGTGAGGGAAGATGCCTAGGCTCCGGGCGACGGCCGCCTCGTTCCGTCATCAGGCGGCGATGTTCCTGGCCGAGCCGCAATGGCTCATCCCCAACGTGATCGCCCCGTTCGTTCTGGCCATGGTCGTGCTCATGTTGTACCGAGAGCCGAGCCCGGAGGCGGTGCTCTACGCAGTGCTGGGCGGTGGGATGATGGGGATGTGGGGGAACACCCTGTACGCTTCCGGTTTCTCCATCCAGTCCGACCGCTGGTGGGGCACGGTGGACGCCGTCTTCTCGGCGCCAAGCCCGCTCATCTGGATAATCGGAGGCAGGACCATCTGGAACGCCTTCGTCGGCATCGTCAACGGCCTGTTCGTGCTGGTGGCCGCCATGGTCATATTCCAGACCCCATTGGAGGTGGCCAACTTCGGACTGTTCATGCTGGCCTTCGTTCTGACCTTGCTATCGCTGGCCGCCCTGGGCATGCTCTTCAGCGCCGCCTTCGTGCTCACCCGTTCGGCGCAGGTCCTGACCAACGGCCTGGAGTTCCCCATCTACGTCGGCACGGGCAGCATGTTCCCGATATTCCTGCTGCCCTACTGGACGCATCCCCTGTCCTACAGCCTGGCGCCTACCTGGGGCATCGACGCCATAAGGTACGCCGCCCTTCCCGCTTACGCGGACGGCTTCGCCGTCGGATACTGGGGAGACATACTGTACATGTCGGTCCTGGCCATCTTCTATGTTACCATCTCCATCTGGCTCTACAAGGCCGTAGACCACCGGGCGCGGAAGACCGCCAACCTCATGAGGTACTGACATGTCCGATAACGTCAACAATCCCTTGCGGGTGTTCTGGAGCTCGGCAGTGCTGGCGAAACGCGCCCTGTTCTCCTGGCTTAACCCGGCCATGTGGATAATGCAGCTCTTCGGCATGTCATTGTTCCAGATCGCCTTCTTCGTGTACGTGGCCAAGTTCGTCAACAACTCGGAGGTCACCATGGAGTACGTGGCGATCGGCAATGCCCTGCAATCGTTAGCATATGTCAGCGTGTTCGCGGTATGCAACATCACCGGGGAGGAAAAGAACCAGGGGACCATCGAGAACCTGCTGGTGTCCCCGGCCAACCGCTTCTCCGTGTTCGTCGGTAGGGCGGTGTTCCAGATCGCCAATGGTCTGGCCACGGTGACCATAGCGTTCATGTACGCGGCGCTGATATTCAACGTGGACTTCTCCCAGGCCAACTACGTTGGACTGGCCGTGGTCATACTGGTCACCACCTTCGCCATGACCGGCTTCGGGCTCATGCTCAGCTCGCTCGGCCTGTTCCTGCGGACCTCGATGATCATCGCCAACATCTTCCTGTTCATCGGGCTGCTGCTGTGCGGGGTCAACTTCCCTGTCTCGTATCTCCCGGGATGGATGCAGCCGTTCTCCTATGCCATCCCCATGACCTATGGCACTGAGGCGGCCAGGATGGCCGTGGAGGGCGCCTCCCTGGGAGAGCTCTCCGGATTGCTGGGGATCGAGGCGCTGGTCGGATTCGTGGTGATGATCGCCGGATACATGATGTTCCGCTGGTTCGAGTACCTGGCCCGGAGCAAGGGGACCCTGGACCGGTTCTGAGCTCTCAGGCCCGAATAAATATGTCCTAGCAATGGATTGAGGTTTGGAAATGAAGCGCATAGGCTGGTTCACCACCGGGCGGGGACCTGGTTCTCTGGGCCTCTTCAGCACCGTGAGGTCATTGATAAAGAGCGGTGAGATCGACGCCAAGCTCTCCTTTGTCTTTATCAACCGGGAGGTCAAAGGCAATTCCAACCGCGCGAAGCTGATCGCGATGGCCGAAGAGGACGGCGTGCCGGTCATCATTCTGCCTTCGGACGGTTTCCGCAACGACCTGAAGGGAAAGGACCTCGCTGCCTGGAGAGCCGCCTACGGCAAGGCCATGCGCGAAAAGATCTCCGAGCACCCCATGGACTTCGGCGTACTGGCGGGATACATGCTGATCCTGGACCCCGAGACCTGTTCGAAGTATGATATCATAAATCTGCACCCTGCGCTTCCCAACACCTATCAGGGGACCTGGGAGGAGATAGTGCGCAGGGTGGCGGAGAGCGACGATCCCACCTATGGTTCCATGGTGCACGTCTGCACCCCGGAGCTGGACCGCGGAGCGACCGTGGCCTATGATGAGTTTAAGATAAACGAGCTGAGAGGCAAATTCACTTCCATCGACGAACTGGCAGCGGCGCTCCGGGAAAGGCAGCGCAGCCGGGAGGTCCCGTTGCTGATGGAAACCATAAAGATGCTTACCGAAGGGCGGGTGGTCCTTTCCCATGGCCATCTGAGAGATGAGCGAGGGGAGCCCGTGCTCAAAGCGCCGAACCTCGGCCCGGCGATCGATAGGAACGCGGAGATCTAAGATTTGGATGCTGGAAAAAGCTAATTTTTTACCTTTTAAAAATTATTCGAAATTGTTTATATCCGTTCTCAGCGCTGCACAGTTGACGATAGGAGCATTGCCAGATGACATCGAAGGTCCGATATCACATGTTCCCCTGCGACAACCGGTCGAACATCGAAGTTAGCATGACCGATGACGGCGATTTCGAGGTGAAGGCCACCAGCACATGTCCCAAGGTCGAAAAGTTCCTGAATGGGCTCAGCCCATTGTCCATGACCGACCTGACCGACAAGGCGGAGAGCAAGGTCTTCCGTGAGTTTCTAGGGTCCGACATGAGCGCCAACTGCCTTACGCCCTCAGCGGTGCTTACTGCCGCCTGGGTGGAGGCGGGAATGATCGCCCGGTCCAACGCCAGGAAGGGCATACCGCTCACCATCGAGTTCGTTAACGATTAGTTATGCCCTGATACCTTTTTATGTGCCGTTCGTAGGATGATCGCCGCCCCGGTCCGATGCATGCCATATAGTTATAGCGTCACGAAGCGACCTTCGTAAATTGGTCTAGGGATGTAAAAGCCGATTAATTTCCGCCACACCCCCGCATGAAAGGAGGTCCAGTGCTGCTCGTGATCACCGCGGGCACGCTGTTCGGCCTCTGTGTGCCGTTCTCCAAGGCCTTCATCGGCGATAACGACCCGATTCTGATAGCTGGCCCCCTCTACGCCAGGGCGACCTCGTTCACCGGAACTTGGATCGGGCTAAGGCGTGGTGCCACCCATTGGCCTGAGACATCTCGGCGCCAGCAGGAACGGTACCTTCTTTTCAGTGGGCCCCTACGCCGTGGCTAAGCCGTCATACCGTTGCTGGGAGAATAGGTCACAGTGCAACTGGTGATAGCTGGGACTTTGCTGCTTACTACTGAGAGGCGTTCACACATCAAAAAGAATGAACGGATTCGCCTTCACCCTTATTTCCAACAACACACCGTTCCATCACCTTGTTCAATGACCGTGCCCACCCTTCTCCTCATCGTTCGTCCCGTCGCCTTTAACCATAGCATAAAGGTGATGGGAGTAGACAACGAAATTTATGAATGCGTGGACATATTCCCTTCCCGCGACAACGTCGTTCTCATCGTACTTTTTCTTTGCATTGACCTGGTTGAATCTCCGTTGCAGCTCCTCTTCGATCGTTCGAAGAACGAAACCAATCGCCTCCTTAGGGTCTCCGGATTCGATGGCTTTCTCAGCCCGAGGGACCACCGGACCTTCATCAAGCCCGGCGGGTTTAAGTCCGGTATATGGCGCCCCCTCCCCGGCCCGATGTAAACGTATGGCAGTCTCAAAGAACCAATCATCAGCGACCTGCTTCGCTTGCTTCCCACATTTTCTGGCCTGGAGCGTTTTATCAAATGATTCCTTCAGTTCCTTTTCGGCTGCTTTTTGGACCCATATCAGAACGAGGTTCACGTTTTCAGTGTCCAGGGCCTTCATGGCTGCTTTTACAACTGGCCCATCTCGAGTGTCGCAATGCGGCGGCATGATTTTTCCCTCCATTTTTATTAATATCTTAGGCTTTTTTTAAATCTGGAATATAGCCTTTGAAGTGGACCCGTGGTGTTGATTCAGGTATTGGTCCCAGATATTCCTACAGTGCGTAGAATATTAAAACATGCTAGTTGGGGGATTGTACGGATAGGTTTGAAACAGGGTAATTGGAATTGAAAATGTCCCTTATAATATTTGAGCCAACAGAAGAATGAAGATTGGTGCTCCCGTCGGGATTTGAACCCGAGTCGAAGCCTCGAGAGGGCTTCATGATTGGCCGGACTACACTACGGGAGCGTGTAGGCTCCCCAATTAAATGGCCGTAATTAAACCTTACGGATGGCCACCGGAGGGAAGCAATAATAATCCCCCCGCCACCTATCATTTCCGCCATGCAGTTCGAGCACGACCGCAAACCGGCCATCGTCAACCTGGTCATTTGGATGATCGCAGCGGTATGGCTGATGGTGCTGCTAGCCTTTCTTCCCGAAGAGCGGTTGCTGTTCATCGTGGTCATGGGACTCATTCTGGCGATCACCGTCCTGGTCATCGGAGTGTCCCCGCTGCTGACCAGCCACGAGGTCTATGACGGAAAGATCGTCATCAGACAGGGCTGGCATTCCAAGCTGGTCGTGCCCATGGACCAGGTCAAGCGCCTGCAACGTCTGGACAGGATAGAGGCCAAGGAAGGAGTGCTTCTTGACGCCTTCAACCGGACCCTGGTCATGACCGACAGCAAGGCCAACGGCATACGCCTGGAGATGAGGGAGGCCCAGCGCGTTCCAGCCGTATTCTGGAAGAAGGTGGACGTGGTCATCTTCGACGTGACCGACCCGGACCGTTTCGTCGCGGAAGTTACCCGATCGCTCTGATCACTCGCGCCAATCGCAGCCGATGGTCCGGTTGCCTAGTTTTGGTATAAGGGCCAGGCGCCTCTTGTGCCTGGAAGCTACGTGCTTCGACGCCACCATCTCCACCAGAGCCATGGGTACGCCGGTCCTCTTCGAGATCACATCCAGGGACTGCTGGTCCTCTATCCCGGAAAGGACCATGTCCAGGTCGTCGTAGGCTATGCCCATCTCCGATTCGTCCGTCTGGCCCTCCCAGAGCCCGGCCGAGGGTTCCTTCTCGATTATCTTCTCCGGAACTCCGATCGCTCGGGCCAGCTCCCTTACCTCGGTCTTATAGAGGTCGCCGATCGGCAGCAGGTCCGCCCCGCCGTCCCCGTACTTGGTGAAGTAGCCCATGAGAAGTTCGGACTTGTTCCCGGTGCCCATGACCAATCGCCCGTCCAGATTGGCATGGGCGTACAGAACGGTCATCCTGATCCGGGCCATAAGGTTCCCGGACACCTCCTTCCTATCGGAACCGGGCATCATCTTGTGATAGGCCTTCAGCAGCTGCCCTATGTCATAGACCAACAGCGTGGTCCCCCAGGCCTTGGACATCTCCTGAACGTCCTGCAGGTCCTGCTTGGGCGTGCTTGGAGAAGGCAGGAACACGTTGAGCACCTTATCCGCCCCTATGGCATCCACGCAGAGCTTGGTGACCACTGCGGAATCGATGCCGCCGGAAAGGCCGACCACCACCCCGGAGGCCCCAGACTCGATGAACTGGGTCCTTATGAACTCCTGGATGACCTCTACGGTGAGCTCCTTCAACTGCGGCATCGGATAGGATAATGCCCTCCCGTTTAATAATTGTCTTTCTGGCAAAGGTTGAATACCGTTCGCCTCAATCCTACACCTCATGCGATTGGCCCTTTGCCAGCTAAGAAGCGCTGTCGGCGACAAGGTGAGGAACCTCAAGAACATGACCGACGCGGTCGAGGGGGCGGACGCCGACCTCTTCGTTTTCCCCGAAACGTATGTCACCGGGTACATGGTGAGGGACCGCTTCGTCAACCTGGCCGAGGACATCGACGGGGATTCCGTCAACTACGTGATGGAACTGGCTGACCGCACCGGCAAGGCGGTGGTCTTCGGGATGCCTTTGAACGATCCCTGCAGCCATGGGCTCATCACCAACAGCGCGGTGCTGGTGACACCGGACGGGCGAGCGCAGCGCTACGACAAGCTGCACCCGGCCAACTTCGGTCCCTTCGAGGAGGGGCTGTACTTCACCCCGGGACAATCCCCGGCCATGTTCAATTTCCGCGGCCGGGGGGTCGGGGTGTGCATCTGCTACGACCTGTTCTTCCCGGAGATCACCAAGGCCTATGCCATGCAGGGAGCGGACCTCCTTCTATGCCTGGCCGCCTCGCCGGTCACCTCGAGGATGCCCTTCGAGAGGATGATCCCGGCAAGAGCGGTGGAGAACACTTGTCCGATAGCGTACGTAAACAACGTGGGGAACCAGCGCAACATGGTGTTCTTCGGCGGAAGCCAGGCTTACGACGCCCGCGGACGGCTGTTGGCCAAGCTGCCTTACCTGCGGGAGTCGGTGGAAGTGGTTGACGTCGATATGCTCCAGACCGAACCGGCCAGGAGGGCCAGGCCGACCATCCGGGACTCCCTGGGCAGTTTGCGCTGAACCTCGAGGCAAATAGTTTTAAATGAGCCCACGGTTATCGCCGCTGGAGTGCCGAGGTGGCCCAGACCGGTAAGGCGCGAGCCTGGAAACTTTCCGCCAGCTAGCTCGTGGCGGCAACGCCTCGGGAGTTCAAATCTCCCCCTCGGCGCCATTTTCCGTTCCTTCTCCTGCCCCCGGACACTGTGGATTGAAAGCATTACATAATCGAACCCTTATATGTGGCCGGGCACCGCTGATTGGCAATTTGCCCATATATTGAGGAGATGACCAGATGAGGGTCAACGTGGATCTGCGCTTGAAGGATGTGCCGGGGCAGTTGATCAAAGCCCTGGAACCGATATCGGTCAACGAGGGGAACATAGTGGGAGTGGTGCACAACCACGACCTGGTCACCGGAGGGCGCATATCCGTCAACCTAACTTTCGAGTACAAGGACCAGAGGTCCCTTGACGCCATCTTCTCCGCCTGGAAGGAGAGGGGCGTGGAGGTGGTCAAGATGGGCGAGATACTCCGCACCTTCGCCGCCGAGTACCTTATGGTTGGCGATCTGGCACATTCCACCCTGCGGTCCATCACCGAAGGCATCGAGAAGATGGAGGGAGTGGAGACCATCGACCTCCAGTACTCGCTCTCTACCAGCACGGCCAATAAATCCGTGCTGCTGCTGGTCAACGTCCGCAACAAGGACCGGGTAAGAGATATCGATGACTACCTGAAGGCGAGGAGCAAACGGAACGACTTCCTTCTCATCCGCGGGATGGGGGTGTGACATGCGCCTCGCCCTCGTGGGATTCGGCACCGTCGGCCAAGGTGTGGCCGAAGCGGTGGCCATGAAGAAGGATTTCATCTTTGACCGGTTCGGCACCGACCTCAAGATCGTGGCCGCCTTCGATTCCATGACCTACGCCATGGACCCCAAGGGCCTGAAGCCCCTGGAGCTGGTGGCCAGGAAACAATCTGGCAAGGGACTGGGGAAGACCAGGCCGAAGAGCGTGGCGGAGATGCTGCGCGAACTGGACTTTGATGTGCTGGTGGAGATGACGCCCACCAACATCGAGAACGCTGAGCCGGGCTACACCAACATCCGTACCGCCCTGGAATGCTGCCGGGACGTGGTCACCTCCAACAAGGGCCCGCTGGCCCTGAAGTACCGGACCCTGGACGAGCTGTCCAGGAAGAACGGTGTGGAGCTGCGCTTCGAGGCCACCGTCGGTGGCGCCACCCCGATAATCAACCTTTCCCGGGAACTGCTCATGGCCGAGAAGGTGGAGTCGATGAAGGGCATTCTCAACGGCACCTGCAACTTCATACTCTCCCGCATGGGCGAGGAGGGACTCCCCTTCGAATACGTGCTCAAGGAGGCACAGGAGATGGGCTACGCAGAGACGGACCCCAGCTATGACATCGACGGTATCGACAGCGCCAGCAAGCTGGCCATCCTGGCCAACGCCATCATGGGCTTGGACGTGACCTATCACGATGTCCGGCGAACCGGTATCCGCCGCATCACCCAGGAAGCGGTGGAGCTGGCCGCTAAGGAGAAAAAGGTCATCCGCCTCATCGGGGAGGTCAACGGCGGAGGCGTGGAGGTCTCGCCGCGGATGGTGCCCCTGGGTCACCCGTTATCCATCTCCGGAACGCTCAACGTGCTGCACATGCACACCGACCTGGCCGGGGCGATCACCGTGACCGGGCGGGGCGCGGGAAGGAAGGAGACGGCCAGCGCGATCATGAGCGACCTGGTCGGCCTGCTGAAGAGGAACGCCTGTCTCCTGAACGGCAAGGTTAAATAGGTCGTGCCATGATAAAGCACACCTTACCTGAGGTATCTCAATGCCGAAATCAAACAACGGGTGGGATTTATTTATTGCCCGCCAGGGCTAGTATCTTCGACACCACATTGCGTGACGGCGCGCAGACCGAGGGAGTATCATTCTCCACCGAGGACAAGCTGGAGATCCTGGAACGCCTGGACGCCTTCGGGATCGATTTCATCGAGGGCGGATATCCGGCCTCCAATCCCAAGGACAAGGCCTTCTTCAAAGCGGCCCAGAAGGTCAAGCTGAAGAACGGGAAGCTGGTGGCCTTCGGTTCCACGCATCGCCCCGGGGTCCGGCCGGAACAGGACAAGGGCATGGAAGCGCTGCTGGACACCAAGACCGAATGGGTCAGCGTGTTCGGCAAGTCCTGGGACCTGCATGTCGAGAAGGCCCTGCAGGTGTCCCTGGAGGAGAACCTGCGCATCGTGCACGACACCGTCGCGTACCTCAAGAAGAAGGGGCGGCGGGTGATCTTCGACGCCGAGCACTTCTTCGACGGGCACCGGAACAATCCAGATTACGCGATGAAAGTGCTCCATGAAGCGGAGAACGCCGGTGCGGAATGGCTGTGCCTGTGCGACACCAACGGGGGGGCGTTCCCCAGCTTGGTCGGTGAGGTGGTCTCCAAAGTGCGCAAGGAGATGAAGGTGCCGATAGGCGTGCATGTCCATAATGACGGAGAGCTTGCCGTAGGCAACTCCCTGGCGGCGGTGGAGGCCGGGGCATCCATGGTACAGGGGACCATAAACGGGTTGGGCGAACGCTGCGGCAACGCCAACCTCTGCTCGATAATCCCCAACCTCGTCCTCAAGATGAAGGTGGACACCGGCGTCAAGAACCTGGAGCAGCTCTCCAAGCTCTCTCACTTCGTGGCCGAGATGGCCAACGTGTCCCCGGACCCCAGGGCACCTTACGTGGGGAAGAGCGCCTTCGCCCACAAGGGCGGCATCCACGTCAGCGCGGTGCTGAAGGACTCTCGTACGTACGAGCACGTGGAGCCGAAGCTGGTGGGCAATCAGCGCCGCATACTGGTCTCCGAGCTTTCTGGCGTCTCCAACATCATGGCCAAGGCCGGGGAGATGGGCATCGACACCGAGAAGGACGGCGGGCGTTCCATCCTGGAACTGATGAAACACCGGGAAGCGGAGGGTTTCCAGTATGAGGCGGCCGAGGCCAGCCTGGAGCTGCTCATACGCAAGCTGAAGGGGGAGAACACCTCACCGTTCCGGCTGGAGGGGTTCCGCACCTTCATGGACGTGACCGGGGATGTCATGACCTCGGAAGCGTCCGTTCGCGTCGTGGATTCGGACGGCACCCTGGAGCATACCGCCGCCGACGGCAACGGGCCGGTGAACGCTTTGGACCGGGCTCTGCGTAAAGCGTTGGAACGGTTCTACCCGGTACTGAAGGAAGTGCGCCTGATAGATTACAAGGTGCGGGTCATCGATGGTAAGGAGGCAACGGCGGCCAAGGTCCGGGTGCTCATAACCTCCACCGACGGCGTGCAGACCTGGACGACCATAGGCGTGTCCGGCAATATCATCGAGGCGTCACTGATGGCCCTCACCGACAGCATCGAATACAAGCTGATGAGGGCCGGATCGAACGGGAACGGCGTTAGCTTGAATTGCCAGTAACACGTTCCCCCGCTCATGAGCTACCCGGTCAAGCTGATATCGTACGAGGAGAAGGACCTGCTTTACGAGCAATACTCCTCGTATCCGTTCCACACCGCCAAGGCCGACATCAGCGGCTGCTGCATCAAGCTATACACCCTGAGCAGCTCGGTCAAGGACATGTGGGAGGACAACTTCTACTCCATGTCCGAGACGGTCCGCTCGCACGGACGGTTGATCTGCCTGGAGGATTCGGACCGTTCCCTGGAGGTGCTGTTCGAACCGAACACGAAGACCGCCTTCCTCTTCAACTTCGACTATTACGGGTGGATCAAGAGCGTGGCCTTGGCGCTGGCCGGGGACATCCTGGAGGATGAGCACCAGGTCCACTCGGTGCACGGCGCCGCCCTGGACATCAATGGGAAAGGCATGACCCTGATCGCCCCGTCCAAGACCGGCAAGACCACCCATTCCTGGGGGCTGCTGCGCTCCAAGGACGCCCGGCTGGTGACGGACGACTGGTATTTCGTACGCCTTTCGGAAAGACGCCCGGTGGCCTACGGCTCGGAGAAGAACTGCTACATAGATGCGGACATCGGCAACATCTGGGATGAATACCGTGGATTGGTGGAGAAGGCCAAGTTCGACAATCGCCAGAGGGCGGTGGTCAACGTGCGCTGGGTCACCGGAAAGGGTTCCGTCGTCCCCCTGACCACCATACACGAGGTGGTATTGCTGAAGCGCGACCGTCAGGACCCCACCCTGGTCCGGGAGCTGGACCCGGAGGAGGCTTGGCAGTACCTTAAGGCCAACGATCTGTGCAATCCTCACCAGATGGTGCGGGACGAGCGTAAGGCTGAGGTCCGGGAACGGTTCTTCCGGCAATTCCTTTCTCAATCCCGGGTGCACCTGGTGAACACCACCGCCAGCCCGCAGGAGACCCAGGCGGCCATAGCTGCGCTGATTAAATAAAGGAAAGGCTAATAAATTACGCATCCCCATGGCTTAGCCATGGGCAAGGTCCTGCTGACCATGATGGGACGGAGCGTCTGGGGGCTGTTCAACTCCGTCTGGTCCAACATCCGCCAGTTCGATTACCTGCCGGACAAGGTCTACGTGTTGACCGTCGGTTGCGAGGCCGCCCGGGGACAGATGGCCAGGGAGATGCTCGTTGTGCTGCTGAAGGAGCATGGTTCTCCGGCCGAGGTGGTACTGGTCGACGTCCCGGCGAATGATGTCAAGGAGATCGGTAGGAAGGTCAACGAGATCATTGGAGAGGAGAATAACAGGGGCAGCGAGGTCGCTGTCGACGTCACCCCGGGCACCAAGGCCACCGTACTGGGCACGGTCATCGGGGCGGGGAAGGTCAAGGTCGACCACATCTTCTATCTGTACATCGAATCCCTGCAGAACGCCTCCCGGCCCTATCTGGAGATACCGCTGGACCTGCAGAGCTCTCACGACCTTTTGAAGGAGGTGCGCTGATGGAGGTGGACAAAGAGTTCATCACCGTCGTGCTCAACGAGGCCATGATGGCCGGGAAGGGCAACCTCATCGTGCGCTCGGACCTGCTCGACGTTGACCTTCTGGCACTGGACCTGGACCGACAGGCGGTGCAGTGGGTGGCCAGGGAGAGGGATTACGACGAGGCGTACGCCAAGGTCGCGGCCTCCCTGGGGGAGCAGTTGGTCAGGGACCTGCCGACCTTTCTGGACCTGCGCGAGGCGCTGCAATCCTCGCTCTTCATGCCCCCGACCAACCTGGACGCCCTGATGACCGAGATCTACCGTCTGAACGAGAGGCGCGGAGATCCGTACCGCTTCCCGCGCCAGATGTGCTTCGGGGTGGACACCAACCTCCTTTACCGCCGGTTGTTCTCCCGTCTGCTGCTAGCGGGAAGAGGCTGCAACGTGAGGTCGTTCGATCCCCAGAAGGTGCAGGTGCTGATACCGTCCATGGTCGAGGAGGAGCTCTCCCGCCGCGTAGGGAGGAAGTATGATCGGAGGGACGTGGAGGAGCTCCGCCGGGCGGTGCGCGACCGGAGCGTGGCCGACGATCTTTTCAATTGCCTCAACAAGAACGGGCGGAAGGCGCTGAACGGGCAGGCGGAGGTGGTGGCGATGAAGCAGAGCTACAACTGCTGGTCGGCCCAGGGCGGCGCGTTCGTGGAGGACCGGGAGGCCCGGGACGATGAGATGCTCCGTTCCGTGGCGTCGGAGATGTTCGAACAGCGGGTGGACGTGCTGTTCCTGACCAATGACGACAAGACCAGGGCGCACGCCAACGCCCACAAGGTGCCTTCGCTCCTGATCAGCTATCCTTACGAGGTGCCCTCGACGATGGCTTACGACCCTTGGCTGATGACCGAGCTGCTGTACGACCTGAGCATCCTGCATACCTCGTTGACCCTCAAGGGCACCGGGATACGGGTGAAGGGGGAATGGATGGGCAAGAACGTGGATGATTACAAGAACGAGAGGGTGCGGGTGAGCGTGCCGGACGGCTCCGTGCTGAGCGAAAGACTGGCCAGGGACCTGCGGGTGATCTCGGCGATCAAGGGCAGGTTCCCCTGGAGAGATATCAAATAAAAGTAAAAGTAAAGGAGCCCCCGCAAAACGTTAATGGTGGGGAAGTTGGAGAAGGTCCGCGGGGAACTCCCATATTCCGGATTAGTTGCTGAATATAAAGCTTACGCCTTAGTTGTATCGTTATTGTGAAATTAACAGCTATGCTGGTCCACCCGGTTCGGTCTTCGAATCCGAGTTACAGACGGCGTGAGCCCCGGACATCGATACGCATAAGTAGCACTTCTTTCCAGGGCGGCGCTCGAACGGCAATGGTCACGGACCGACCGGGTCTTTTTGCCATTCGTTCTATGCGCTATCGTTCTGATGACATAGGCCCCTGGGTACCGCTACACCCAGGATCCGCTTGAGACCGTTGGCCACGATGACCGAGGAGGTGACCTCGATCTCCACCTCATCGCCACCGGCATCCAGGACCTTATATCTGTGTCGGGTCTTGGCATGATGCCCGTTGAGCTTGCCCATCACCACCGAGAACATGAGCTCCTGGCTGGAGGGGGCGGCGATGTCGGTGGCCGGTGTCCCCAGCATTTCGTCCCGCGATCGGCCGAAGAAATTGCATAGGGTGTTATTGACCATGAGGAACCGGCCCACCTCATCGAGCATGAAGACCATCTCCTCTAGATGCTCCATGATCCCCTGATACGCTTGGTCTCTGGCCACCAGCTCGTCCTCGATGCTCTTGCGGTCGTCTATGTACCAGGCGTAGAGGATGACCTGCCGCCGGTCCTTCTCGTCGAGGTACCCAGAGGCGCTGCCGCGGAACCAGCGATAATTACCGTCCTTGGCCCGGAGGCGGAACTCGGCGGGCAGACCGCATTTATCCCTCTGGGCACTGTACATCATGATGTCCTCGATGTACCGGTCGTCTGGGTGCAGGTAATCGAAAACGCTGCGTCCCCGGACCTCTTCCATGGTGTAACCGAGGGCGTTCTTGGTAGAGGGGCTGGAATAGATGATGAACCCGGACCAGTCGATTATGGTCACCAGGTCGCGGGTGTTCTCGATTAGCGCCCTAAACCGAATAGCATTGTAGCGTATGGCCTCCTCGGCCTCCTTGCGACGGACGGTCTGGCGGACCAGATTGGCCAGTTCGGCGTATTGCGCCATCGGGTCTCCACCCTTCTTGATGTAGTGGTCGGCGCCGTTCTTAAGGGCCTCGATGACCACCTCTTCGCGCCCTCGGCCAGTGAACAGAATGAAAGGGATCTCTATCCCTTCGGAGCGAATTCGCTTCAGGAACCTGATGCCGTCCATCTCCGGCATCTGGTAATCGGAGATGATGGCGTCGTAGGTGGTCCCGGAGATCAGTTTGAGGGCGGTCTCGACGGAGGATACCGTATCGACCGATATGTCACCCTCCAATTCCAGGAACTCTTTGGCTATATCGAGGAGAGCCTCCTCGTCGTCAACGTAGATGCATCGCATCATCGGAGACCGTCACGCCCCATCCGTTCTGGCGATCCCGTGAACATGATTGAATCGAGGTCCGATGAAGAGGGCTTTTTATAAAGGTATTATAGACAGGTTCGTTAATTGATAATCTGAGTAAAGGAATAAAAAAAGAGAAGGCGCCGGCCAGAGGACCGGAGTAAGAGATTAGAAGACGGTTAGGTGGGGGCACTGGGATTTGAACCCAGATCAGCGGGTTTCCACCACGTGGGGAGCGACCCCACGCGAATTAACAGGTCATCGCTCCAGTTAGTCATCACCGGATCAGCAAACCCGTTAGCAATCACTCCATATTAACTGGAGCCCGCGAGGATACCGTGTTACCCCATACCCCCACTGGTTCAGCTTTAACGCTTGCGCATCTTCTGGGCGTGCTTTCGCCTTCTCATCTTTTTCTTGCGCCACTTCCAGCGCTGCTTGCCTTTCTTCTTCCAGGCGCGTGAACTTCTCTTCATCAGTACACACCAGACTAGCTGCCCTGATTCAATGGGTCTTTAATAACCTTTTGCCCGCATGCGGTCCGGAGAGTTCATGTATGGAACCAAGTTTGCCATTGGTCCGAAATCACAGGGATCGAGTCTCCTCGGATCACCCGGCCCGGAGAACATGACCGGAACTGGCACTGTATTACAAATCATTATAATAATCAGCACGCACATGATTCCCCCGTGATCCCGGCCAGAAAGGACCTAGGGACCTGACTGACCAGGACCTGAGCGAGGGGTAGAAACATGGGGAAGAGCAAGGGAGGATCGCTGTTATCCCGAGCGGCGAGCGGTTCGCCGGCCTCGGACTATCTGATCTCAGGAGAGAAGATCAAGTGGCAGGGTAAGCCGGCCGCCATAATCATCATGGGCAAGGGGTTGCTGCTGACCGCCTTCGCCCTGATCTACCTGGTGCTGATGGAGCTGTTCTACAGCAGCAACGATGACATCCTGGTTTTGGCCATAGCGGCCGTGGCCTGTCTTCTGATGATCGTCACCGACCGCAAGAGGCTGGGTCTGGTTGGCGGGCTGGCTGGCATTGCCATACTGACCTGGACCGTCATCATCGACCAGCGGTTGACCTGGTATTGGTACCTGATACCTCTGGTCTTCGCCCTTCTGCTCCTGACCATCAACTACATCTATCTGAGCCGGGTGCTCTTCGTGGTCACTGACCAGAGGATAATCACCCGCTACGGCATATTCACCCTCCGGTACGCTGACACCGGGATCGAGAAGGTGCAGAGCGTGACCACCATTCAGCCTTGGTACGAGAGGATATTCGGATACGGTGACGTGTTCTTCGCCACTGCCGGGGAGAAGGGGGGTATCGATTACGAATCACCGGGCATCAAGCTGATGAGCGGTGGGGCGGTCTCCTGGGAGAACGTCGGTAAGCCGTTCGAGGTCACCAAGATCGCCAGCGCGGTCATCCATCTGGATGCCACGCCAGTGGTGGTGATGAACGAACCCACCAAGATGAGCGCCGCGGAGAAGCTCGATAAGATCGAGGACCTGCGCAAGAGGGGCGTTATCAGCCAGGAGGAGTACGAGAAGGAGCGAAAGGAGGCTCTGGAGGAGCTCTGAGAGCCCTCCTCGCTATTTTTTTATTTTTCTTTAGAATATTCATTGGCGGGCCCGCCGGGATTCGAACCCGGGACCACTGACTTGCCTCTCCCCCGTTACCAGGGAATAGAAGGCCAGTGCTATATCCAGCTAAGCCACGGGCCCGAACGCTCCGCAATTACCGTCACCCGATTTAAAGGTTTATGGTTGGACGAAGGCGGCCCCAGAGGCCTGAGCGCACCGAATCGGGTCCGGAAGGCCAATACCTTCCGGCAAATGCTATTAACTGGCCGAACGTTCATTATCAGATAACATGGACGTGAAGGAAGCGGTGGACAGGCGCAGGGCGACCAGGGCGTTCGACTCGAGGCCGGTCTCGGACGGGTTGATATCCGAACTCATCGAGGCCATGCGGCTTTCTCCCTCCTGCAACAACAATCAACCCTGGCGGGTGATCGTGGCCAGGGACCAAGCGTCCCTGGAAGCGGTTCGAACATCTCTGACCAGAGGCAATATATGGGCGACCAGGGCGCCACTGATATTCGTGATATGCTCACGCCTGGACGACGACTGCAAGCTCGCCGACCGCCGCGATTACTATCTGTTCAGCACCGGGATCGCCGTGGGCGAGATGCTGCTCCGGGCCACCGAGCTGGGCCTCATCGCCCACCCCATCGGCGGATACGACGCTCTGGCGATCAAGGATAAGCTGTCCATACCGGCCGACCATGTCCTGATCACCCTGATCTTTTGCGGTTATCCTGGAACTGATGTTTCATTGTTGTCTGAGAAACAACTACTGGCCGAGGTTGAAAGGCCGCCCCGGAGACCGGTCGGCGAGAACTTCTTCGACGGCCGATGGGGAGAACCGTGGAAGTGATCAGAGGCCTAGCAGCCTGCTCATGGTCCCGCCGAGCAGCTTCTCCTTTCTCTCATCCGAACAGATGTCCTGCTCTCTGACGAAGGAGCACCACGATTCGTAGGGATAGGCGAGGTCGAAAAGCGGCCAGTCAGTGCCGAAGATGATCCGGTCGCCCATGACCGAGAAGGCCTCGTTCAGACGGTCCTTTACCGTCTGAGGCTCGGCCGGGAGCCAGCCCTGCAGCGCCGAGCAGTCGGTGTATAGGTTATCGTACTCCCTGGCCAGCTCGTAGGTGTCCGCCCGGTACTTGCCGCCCAGATGGGCGATTACCAGTTTGAGATCGGGATACTTGTCAAGAACCCTTCGGAAGTGTATAGGTCGGCTCTTCTCCTCATCCAGGGGACCCCAACTGGCACCAGCATGACTGACCACCACCAGACCCATGTCCTGGACCTCCCTCCAGAAAGGTTCCAGCCTCTCCTCGTAAGGGTAAAAGCCGTTCGGTGGGTAGATCTTGATGCCCTTCGGCTCGTATTTGGCATAATATTTGCGCATCAGGCGGATGGCTTGCTCGCCCCGGCCGGGATCGATGCCCATGAACGGGATCAGTTTGTCCGGGTAGTTCGCCGATGACTCGAATATCCAGTCGTTGAACTCCTCCACTCCGACCTTCGGCTCCTGCACCAGACCGAAATCCAAGGGAAGGACGACCGAACGGTCCACTCCCGACTGCTTCATTGACTCGACCAGGAGCTCAGGCCGCACCTCGGAGGTGGGGAAGCTCTCCTCGATCTCCTTGGTCATGTCCAGGAACTCGGACATGGCCAGCCATGGTTCGAGATAGGCATTGATTATGACGTCAGGGTACATGGGCCGGAGCCACATGTGGACGTGGCCGTCGATCATCATCGCTGGGATGCATCGAGTTCGGGCTTGAATACGTTTTGCTGCCCTTAGAGGCCAAGGACCTTCCGCATGTTCCTGCCCAGAAGTTTCTCTTTAGTATCCTCATCAGCCCAGGGCTGGGTCTTCACGAAGTGGGCCCAGAGCGGGGTGGTGTAGCTCAGCTCGAAGAGCGGGAAGTCGGAACCGAAGGACACCTTGTCAGGAATGGTGGAGGCAAGCTCCTTCAGCCGGGAGATCGCCGTCCCTGGATTGGATGGAAGCCACCCCTGCAGGGCCGAGCAATCGGTATAGCAGTTCGGGAACTCCCTGCACATCTGGTAGGCCTGCTGCCTCCACCTTCCGCCCAGATGGGCCAGGACGATGTTGGTGTCCGGGTATCGCCTTAGGACCTCCGTCCAGAAGGCGGGCTCGCTGTACTTTTCCTCCAGCGAGCCCCAGGCCGCCCCGGCATGGGTAATGATGACCAATCCCAGCTCGTCCACCCGGTCTAGGAATCGTTTGACCCTATCCTCGTTGGGATACCATCCGGTGGAGGGATAGAGCTTCACGCCTCTGGCATCATACCTCTTGACGTAGTGGTCCAGGATCTGTAGCGCTTGCTCGCCCCTCTGAGGGTCCACTCCTATGAAAGGGATGAGACGGTCGGCGGCCTGCGCGCAGGTCTCGAAGGCCCAGGTGTTGTACTCGTTCACGTCTAGTCTAGCCTTCTCCACCAGATTGAAATCTATTGGCAATACGACCGCTTTATCCACGCCTCCGGCGTCTAGCGTTTCCAGTATCTTCCCGGCGTCCACGGTGTATTCCGGCCAGACCGTCTCCGTCTGCACGTCCCAGTCCATCAGCCCTTCCAAGGCTGCCAGCGGTTCAAGGTACATGCGGACCATGGCGTCAGGGAGGTGGTCCCGTAGCCAGAGATGGACGTGACTGTCGATGATCATCGGGTTCTGCGGTGAAAGGGATATCTGGACTATTTGTCACTTATCGCAGATCGGTTCCCTTCAAGAACGTTATTCTCTAAATTGATAATATATAGTCTTTAGGTCTATTCAATTGTTACAAGTTGGGATGGGGTGAAAAGGTTAGAGGAAGGCAATGACCAAGATATCCGAGATCGAGGGGATCGGGCCGGCCATAAGCGAGAAGCTGGCCAAGGCAGGGATATTGACCGTGGAGAAGCTCCTGGTGGAATGCGCCGGATCTAAGGGGCGCGAGGAGGTCTCCAAGAAGACCGGGCTAAAGAAGGAGGACCTTCTTACCTGGACCAACCACGCTGACCTGTTCCGGGTGAAGGGCATCGGTTCGGAATACTCAGAACTGCTCGAGGAGTCGGGAGTGGATACCGTTCCCGAGCTGGCCACTAGGAAGGCGGCCAATCTGGTGGCGAAGATGGAAGAGGTGAACGCCAAAAAGAAGCTGGTAAGGCGCACTCCCACCGAGAAGATGGTGGAGAAGTGGATCGCCCAGGCCAAGAAGCTTCCCAAGGTCGTCAGCCATTAGTGTGAGAGAGGTCGAATGGGCTGGCTCTCATCAACCCGTTCGATCAATATATTTTTCATGGGAACCGCGGAACCGTTCATACTGAGGACGGATAGAGCAAGTGAAGGATGGGTCAAAATCCCTTCTCACTTCATGTAAACGATAACTCGATTAGCTCACCATCTGAGATATAGTTATTATTAATCTCACCGTTCACATCCGGAGAGCTGATTATGAAACCCCCTACCCCCGATTACAAGGAACACATACTCCAGTCGATCGGTAATACACCTTTGGTCAAGATCAACAAGCTCAACCCCAATCCTAACGTCACCATATTGGCCAAGGTGGAGGGGTTCAACCCTACTGGCAGCATCAAGGACCGCATCGCCCTGGCCATGATCGAGCAGGCCGAGCAGGAAGGGAAGTTGAGCAAGGGGAAGACCATCATCGAGCCGACCTCCGGTAACACCGGCGTGGCCCTGGCCATGATCGGCGCGATCAAGGGATACGGCGTGGAGATCGTGATGTGTGAGGCCGTTTCCGTAGAGAGGAGACAGATGATCAAGGCCTTCGGCGGAACGGTCACTCTCAGCCCGGCCAAGGACGGAACGGACGGAGCTATTCGTTTAGCGAAGAAACTGGTGAAAGAAAATCCAGACAAATACTTCATGCCCGACCAGTTCTCCAATAAGTATAACAAGATGGCCCATTACAAGACCACCGGCGATGAGATCTGGAGGCAGACCGGGGGCAAGGTGGACTATATCGTGTCCGCACTGGGAACATCGGGCACCATCATGGGCGTCGGCAAGGCTCTGAAGGAACACAATCCCAACATCAAGATCGTGAGCGCCCACCCGGTCAAAGGGCATTACATCCAGGGCCTCAAGAACATGGAGGAGGCCATCGTGCCGGCCATCTATGATGAGAGCAAGATAGACATCACCATAATGGTAGAGACGGAAGCAGCTTACGAGATGACTCGCCAGATCGTCAAGCAGGAGGGTATCTTCGTGGGAATGAGCAGCGGGGCGGCCATGTACGCGGCGGCGGAGATAGCCAAACGGATAGACTCGGGCACCATCGTGACCATATTCGCCGACCGGGGCGAGAAGTATCTGAGCACGAACCTGTTCTCGGTGTGATAAAAGTTAGAGAGAAGTGGACAGGGGGGGATTTGAACCCCCGGCCTCTACCATGCCAAGGTAGCGATCTTCCAGCTGATCTACCTGCCCAGTGGAATTGGCAAAGCGATTTTCTCTATTTAATCTTATCTTAGTCTCCCGGGCTGGCCTTTCCCGTTCAGGATAAAAAAGGGAATGAAGGAAATGGTTTCAGCTGCGGCGGAAGAAGGCCTTCACGTTGCTGCTATTCATGTACAGCACGATGATTATCGGGATTATCAGGCCTATCAGAAGGCTTCCCACCTCTCCCATCTCCAGCCCGCCGATGACCCAGGACAGGATGTTCCAGATGATGCCGATGATGACCACGATCATGGTCAGCAGCCAGACGAAAACCCAGCCCTTGAAGAAGCCGAAGGCCGCTATCAGGTAGATGATGCCCATGACCAGGGCGACCATTTCGACGGCCAGGTCTAGACCCTCAAGGTCCCCCAGGGCGCCCACGGTGATGCCCCCCAATATCATGAACAATCCGAAAAGAAACAGCAGCACGCCGATGATGGTCACGCCGAGCGGGCGGTCCCTACGCACCTTGTTACCCATGCTCAGCAATATTTCCAGGAGATAATAATGCTTACCGGCTGATTATTGCAGCCGAACGCATCAGACCTCTAGGGTCTTCTGGAAACGCATCTTCTCCCCGACTATGCGCGTCGGGTACTCGCCGTTCACGCAGGCCAGACAGAGCTCGGACTCCGGGATCTGCAAGGCCTCGACCAAACCGGCCTGGCTGATGTAACCGACCGAGTCGGCGGTGATCAGTTCGGCGATCTGCTGCGGGGTGCGGTTCAAAGCGGCGAACTGCTCCCTGGTCTTCATGTCCACGCCATAGAAGCAGGGGGCGATCACTGGCGGACATCCAATGCGCACATGGACCTCCTTGGCGCCGGCCCTCCTGGTCATCTGCACGATCTTGAGCATGGTAGTTCCACGGACGATGGAATCGTCCACGATCACGACCCTCTTGCCGGCCACCGTGGAACGGATGGGATTGAGCTTCAGCAGCACACCCTCGTCCCTCTGGGATTGATCGGGAAGGATGAAGGTCCGCTCGATGTAGCGGTTCTTCATGAACCCCTCGGCGTAGGGGATGCCGGAGCCTTCCGCGTATCCCAGGGCGTGCGCACGACCGGAGTCGGGAACTGGAACCACGACGTCCGCTTCCACCGGCTGCTCCTTGGCCAGGATGTGCCCGATGCTGGTGCGGACGCGGTATACTTCCTGTCCGTCGATGACCGCGTCCGGGCGGGCGAAGTAAACCCACTCGAACATGCAGTGCGCCCGGTGCGGCGCGGCCGGGGTCCGGGTGGAGGTGATCCCATTGGGAGTGATCTCCACTATCTCGCCCGGAAGGATGTCCCGGATGAACTCCCCGCGGAGGACATCGAAGACGGAACTCTCGGAGGCCAGAACATAGCCGCCGGGGAGCTTGCCCAGGCACAATGGCCGGAAGCCGAACGGATCGCGGAAACCGAAGATGCGTCCGCCCAGCATCATGACGATGGAGTATGCGCCCTCAAGCGTCTTCATGACCGTCTTGATGGCCCGTATCGGATCGGGACTGATGGACAGCTCAGTGGCCATTATGCGGACGATTATCTCGGAATCGGTGGAGGTCAGGAACGCCCAGCCCTCCGATTGCAGTTTGGTGCGTATGGAGGCGGCATTGACTATGTCGCCGTTGTGAGCGAGGGCCAGATCGCCTTCTTTAGTGGTAACGGTGATGGGTTGGCAGTTCTCCGCGCAGGACGAGCCGGAGGTGGAGTAACGGACATGACCGATGCCCAGGTTGCCTACCAGGCTGTTGTACTGCCG
The DNA here is from genome assembly GCA_040768245.1 of Methanomassiliicoccales archaeon. Classification (GTDB taxonomy): domain Archaea; phylum Thermoplasmatota; class Thermoplasmata; order Methanomassiliicoccales; family UBA472; genus UBA472. The sequence goes on from JAXGNA010000007.1 coordinate 104,295, forward strand.
GCCGGCCAAAACCTCATGGACCAGTCCCATTCCCCTATGATACGAAATGGTCTTGCCGTTGTAGACGGCTATGCCCGCGGCCTCCTGGCCACGGTGCTGGATGATCCGCAACGCCTTCTTCAGTTGGGGAACGGCATCGCCCTCCAGGGCCATGCCGACGACTCCGCAAAAATGCTTCGGACGGTCATCCTCCAAGGGAGCTACCTCGAACGTCAATGGGTCTTGGCCCAATTATACGTTCTCATGGTGGCGGTCTTGCCATAGCCACAGGAGGCGCAGAAGGAAGCGCGTATGTTGTAGGCCCGCCTTCCGCACCTGCGGCAGGGGACGTGCGTCTTCTTGTCTCCCATCTTTCCGTGTGATGCCGTACCTTTCGTCATAAGAGTAACCTCAGGGTGAGATGTAAATTACGTTGTCTCCGCGGACAATGGCTACGGTGAGCTTGCGGACGACCTCGCTGTTGATCAGCTCCTCCGCGTTCTTGAGCACCAGGTTCATGTGGGGATCGTACCCGTCCAGCACCCCACGGTACTCGCGGTTGCCCTTCAACGTGACGATGACCTGGTTGTTTATCGCCTGGTTGAGGACATTCAGAGGTTTCTGCATGCTCACTTCACCTTACCGTGCGAATGAGCGTTCACTATATGAAGTTTTTGTGCTCCAGTATTCCGTCCGTGACAGCCAGTCATATGAATGCCCCCAACGTCGGCGCGTCCAAGCGGTCCATGTCGTAGAATATTATCCCTTCCTTCATGCGCTCCCCGTCCTTCATCCCGGGGAAGAAGGCCGCGATCAGGGACGTTCTCCAGAGCAGGTCCAGGACGGAGGTGGAGAGCACGCCGCCGTACACGTTCGGCCAAGGGTCCTCGTAATCGTAATCGTCAATCAGGTAGAACGCGTAGCCCATGAAGCTGTCCCGGTTGTTGAGTATCTTGAGATAATCACGCAGTACCTGGCGGTCATGGCCTTCGGGCTGCTTCAGCCGGATGTCCTTGATCGTGAGCTCGTCCTTTTTACGAACATCCCCCTCGGTGTCCATGACGTGCCACTCGACCTTCTGGCCCAGAACCCGGAAGAGGTTCCAGCTGCCGTCCGGGGCGCAGTACACCGGGGCCTGGAACAGTTCGTCCGCGGCCATGGAATCGGTTACCATCTCCAAGGCGGAGTGCGAGAGCTCGTTCATCGTCTTCCCGTCCAGCGTTGGCTTCGCCTTGAGACCGGCGATGGAGAGCTCGTCCTCCTCCACGCTCCCCTCCAAAAGCGAGGCGATGAGCCGAAGGTCGGTAAGCTCGTCCAAACGGGCGGCCACCTGGGAGCGGGCCTTGCCCACGTCCACGTCCAGCCCGGCCTCCAGGCAGTTGAGGGTGAACTCCCGGTACACCGGGACGGATTCCTTCAGGGTCCGCCTTATCTCCGCCTCGTTATCCTGGACCAGCTTCAGGCCTTCGGCCATGGCGTCATCGCCCTTGTCGAGCCAGACCCCGCGGCAGCTGAGGTCCAGCTCCACCTGCGCTCTCGATCCCACGTGGATGTGGAAGGGGAACTGTCGGCAGAAATGAGGGCGGTGAGGGTAGACCTCGCACCTTCCAGCTTGCAGGAACGAACATGATCCTTGCCCTTTCTTCAGGGCGAGGGCGTAATGCCGGTGGGGGTCCTTCTTCAGCACCAGGCGGCTCGGGTAGTTCTTCTTGAAGAAGTCCACCTCCCCGGGCAGGCACTCCGGCTGGCACAGGCAGCAGAGCTTGCAAGGGTCCTGGCAAACGAATCGTCTTCCTTCCAGCTCACTGAGGTCCAAAGGCAGCGGTCCATTAAGCATGCGATACCTCCCTTCCCTTGCACTCGGCCAGGGTCGAGCCGTCCCTGAGGACCAGCCTCCCCCTGAGGAACACCGCCTGGGGAAACAGCGCTTCCCTACCTTCGTAAGGCGTCCAGCCGCACTTGCTGTGCATCTCCCTCCCCTTGATCGCGGTCACATCCCGGGGGTCGATCACCACCAGGTCGGCCTCCCGTCCTTCCGCGATCTCCCCCTTGTTCAACCCGAAGGTCATGGCTGGGTTATAGCAGGCCGACCTGAGCAGAACGTCCAGGGACAGGAAGCCTTTTTTTACCAAGGCTAGCATCATGGCGAATCCCGTCTCCACGCCGGGAAGCCCGGAGGGGGCCTCGCCGAAGTCCCGTTCCTTTTCCTCATGGGCGTGAGGGGCATGGTCCGTGGCCAACATGGGCACCTCTCCCCGACAGAAGGATTGGAAGAGCGCCTCGCGATCGGCCTTTCGCCTCAACGGAGGATTGACCTTCCCCCAGGCCCCCAGGTCCATGCTCGCGTCGAGCAGCATATGGTGCGGGGTGACCTCGAAGGTCATCCCGCTTCCCTTCAATGATGACAGTGATTCCAGGCAGCTCACGTGGCACACGTTGATCCGGGCCAGGCGATGATATCGTTTCAGTCTCTCGATGGCCGCCAGCTCCGCCTGGCGTGGACGGCATTCCTCGTGGTCGCGCAAGGAACGCTCCTCACCCCGGAACAGCATGGCGTCCTCCTCGGCATGCACGCTGACGGGACGCCCGGCCTTTCCTACGGCCTCCAATCCCCTGACCAGGTCCTTCTCCTCCTTCAGCAGCACGCTCTGCGTGGACGAGCCCAGGAAGATCTTGTACCCTACGCACTTGCCCATAGACTGAACGTCCGTGCCGGGGGCGATGCCGGCGAACAACCCGTAATCGATCCAGGAACGGCCGGATATCGCCTCGCGCTTTTCCCTCAAAGAGGAAGCGTCGATGACCGGCGGAACGGTGTTCGGCATGTCCAGAACGCAGGTCACCCCACCGTGCAGAGCGGAGAGCGAGCCGGTAGAGAAGTCCTCCTTGCCGGTGAGCCCGGGATCCCGGAAATGAACATGCGGGTCGATCGCCCCCGGGAGCACCAGGCGGTCTCCGAAGTCGAAGTGCTCGTCCCCCTTGAGCACCTTCCTCACGCTGACGATTCGCCCTTCCTCTATTCCCACGCAGGCCTTCTGCAGCCTTCCCTGGAAGAACAGCTTCCCCTCTACGACGTCCATGCCATCACTGGGTACGTCCCCGGAGTATTTGACCGTATGGCGACTCCTCGTGGAATATCTCGGCCTGGAAGGTGAATATCTTGGTACGCCGGTCAAGCCACATGTCCTGAGTTAGTCCAGCCTTGATACAGGCCTGCTCCAGGAAGGTGACGGGGTCCCAACCCCATTCCACCGGGACCTGGGGAAGCAGCAGCCCCCGGAACATCCCGCGCTCCATGATCAGCCCGTCCCGGCCGATGGATATTGCGCCAGGAACGTCCTTCCGGTCGGTCAGCCTAAGCTCCTCCGGCGGCGTCAGAATGCTGACCTCCACCACCACCTGGTCGAGCTCCTCCGGCCTCAGCGGAGGAAAGCGAGGATCGTGGCAGGCCCCCTGAGCCGCCCTCAGGATGGCCTCGGCCAACGGGAACACTGGCTCCGGATAACCGATGCAGCCGCGCAGCTCGTCGCCAGGGAAGGTTTTCAAGGTCACGAACGCCCCGCTGTTCTTCCTGAAGCTGTCCGGGACGTCGAAACGGTCGATGTCCAGGTCCCTGGTCTCCGCGTCGATGGCCCTGCGGGCCAGCTTTACCGCCATCGCTCCTTCCTGGTCCTTCATGCCTGACCCCGGTGGATGTTGACCTGGGCCATAATAAAACTGTGGATATTTACCTCGCTCGCATTCATCTGTTCAACGAATTCTGACGGCAAAGATATCTACTGCCCTCGGGAATATGATAAGCATGCAGGCCAAGGAGGTAAGGGAGATACTGGTCCGGGAGGTGATGTCCAGCCGACCCCGCACCGGAAGACCGGACATGACCGTGAAGGAGGCAGCGGCCCTGATGCTCCGGGAGGGCGTGGGCAGCCTGATCGTACTGGAGGACGGCGAACCGGTCGGGATATTGACCGAGAGGGACCTCCTCTACAAGGTGGTGGCCGTGGGCAAGGTGCCATCCAAGACCAAGGTGGAGAGGGTGATGTCCTCGCCAGTGATAACCATCTCCCCCGGTTCCAACATTTCCATCGCCGCCAAGCGCATGTCCGACCTGCATCTGAGGCGGCTGCCGGTGGTGGAGAACGGCAAGCTGATAGGCATGCTCACCGAGAAGGACATCCTGAAGCTGTCCCCCTCGCTGATAGAGCTGACCAGGGAGTGGGGGAAGATCGGCGGAAAACCGGACCCCAAGACCAACAACTTCGGGAACCTGGCCGGGTACTGCGAGAGCTGCGACACCTACTCCATAGACCTGAGGCTGGAGAACGGGTCCCTGCTCTGCCCGGACTGCCGCGAGGAATAGGTCAATCGAGGTCGATCTTGCGAAGACGGGGGGCGGGAGCCTCCTTCTTCTTGTCGAGCTCCTTCAGCTGGGAATCGATGAAGGAGCGGAAGAGCAATAGCGTCTCCTTGCGGATGTTGTTGTAATGCTCCTTGACCTCCGGGGGCATGACGTTGCGGGGCATCAGGGTGTCCATGGCGGCCAGGAACTCCGTGCCCGACTTCATGAGATGGACCACGGTGTCCTGGGGCAGCGGCCCGCCCTTGAAGGACTGGGATGGTCCTTCCTGCCTATCCTCGGAACTTTCCTTCTTGCTTGCCATTTTGTTACCTCACTTGAAGCTGATGACCAGACGGCCGTCCTTGAACTCCGCCTTGTGCGCCTCCTTCTTTACCAATGAGTAGGGAAGGGATACCGAGCGCTTGTACCAGCCAACGGTCACGATTAAAACATCGTTCGATTTATATAACTCTACCTGGTCCTTGCTGGAGAAGGGTAGTTTCAAAGAGAGCTGGTCCACCCCGTCCTTGCTGAATATCTCCATGCTCTTCTCGGTAGTATACACCTGCGAAGGGTCGGTATCCCCGAACAGCTGTTCGGCGAGAACCTCCAGGGATCTCTTCCCCACCACCTCGGTGGAGGACTGATAGGCCTTGAGCATTTTCAGAGGTGAGAAGGACTCCTCGATCATCTGCATGTAGCGGGACTGCTCTTCGTACTTTGCCTCCGGATAGTGCTCGCGGGCGTTCTCGGGCAACAGCCGGTTCACCACGATGCACTCCACGGTGAGGTTGTAGAGCGATAGGTAGGTGTAGGCGCGCTTGGTCTCGTTGATCACCATCTTCTCCGGGTTGAGGACCAGGCGGACGGACGTCGTTTCGGAGTCCAGAAGGATCTGCCGGACGGTCTTCATGCGGTCCTTGAGGTGGTCCAGGTCGTTGAGGAAGGCGTCGCTGGGCATGGGCATGCTCATGACCTTCCCGACCGTCGCCCGGGCCAGACGGACGGTGTTCTTGAAGATCTTGTACATCTTGTCGAAGTACCAGTCGGCAGTGTCCGGGAAGCTCAGCAGCCGGAGCGTTTCCGCCGTGGGGGCGGTGTCCATGACCACCACGTCGTACACCCCGCCCTTCTGGAACTCCTCTATGTAGAACAGCGCGGACATCAGCTCCATGCCCGGCCAGACCGTCATCTCCTTGGAGGAGATCGGATCGAGCCCTTGGGACACCATGAAGTCGCTGAGGTACTGACCGATCTCCTGCCATCGCGTCTCCATCTCGTGGATGACGTCAACCTCGATGGCGTCCAGGTTCTTGCTGATCTTCTTGATCTCCCCGGTCAGCGGTACGTCCAGGGAATCGGCCAGCGAATGAGCGGAATCGGTGCTTATGGCGATGGTGCGGTAACCGAGCTTGGCGCAGCGCAAGGCGGTGGCCGCGGAGACGGAGGTCTTGCCGACGCCGCCCTTGCCAGTATAGATTATTACCCTCGTTCTCTCACCGGGAAGATGCAAGACCAACGGACCTACTTGAATGATTGCTTTGCCGATCGGTATTGATAAGAATAAGAGAGTGGCAGGGGAGTGCCGGGGAGGGGGTTCGAACCCCTGACCTTCGGATTTCCCTGGAGAGGGTCTTGTTCCTAATCCCTATGAGTCCGACGCTCCACCAGGCTGAGCCACCCCGGCATTCGGGGAAGTGGTTTACTGTTCGGCCTCGGCCGGGGCCTCGATGGCTTCCTCGGCCGGAGCTTCTGCAGCGACCTCGGGCTCGGCGGGAGCCTCGGGAGCAAAGACCGGCTGGTCCTGCGGACCGGCGCCCATCTCCAGCACTTCGGTCTTGCGGATCTCGACCCTCTTGATGGGGACGATGACCTTGCAGACGGTGCCCAGCCTGTGCGCCATCTCGCCGTCGATGATGGCCTTGACGATCTCGGAGATGGTCTTCTCCTCGCCCATCTTCGCCATCTCGGCATCCATCATGGTGCGCAGAGCGGTCTCCTGGGAGGACTGGATGCGTTTCTCGGTGATGCTCATGGGCTTCACCCGGATCAGGTATCCGTCCTTGGTGCGGACGTCGATGACGTGGTCGGTCTTGGTCCGCTTGCGGCGAGTGAGCCGCCTGATGTAATCACTGGTCAGGTCCTGGCCGACGAACACGGTGTGCGCGTCGAACCCGTTGATGTCCTGAACCCTGAACTTGAGCTTGACGTGCATCTTCGAGAAGTCGCCGTTTATGTCGTGGACGGTTGCCTCGGTGGTCCTGCCGATAAGGTTAGTAGCATCGGCGCTGGGGGTTTCGCCCAGCTGGGCCTGGTTGAACATGCGGGGAGCGTAGATCTTGTACCACTCCTTGGCCTTCCACCGGTCCTTGACCTTCCTTGAGGCGGCCTTCGTAGACGCTTTTTTAGTAGCAGCCAATTAATAGCCTCCAATCGCGAGATGAACTCGGAAACAAGTAAACCTATTAAAAGGTTTTTCCTCGCAAAAACATTCTTTACCTTTTTGCTGGATAATAAAAATTGCAGGGAAGTGGTTTAGCTGTGGCCCATCTCCTGCAGCACCCGCCGCAGGGAGACCATGCTCACCTGGTCCGCCTGGACCCCGTGCTGCGAGAGCCGGGAATCCAGATCGTCGCAGCCCTTGAGGTCGCCCAGGAACACCGGGACGTAGGAGGAGGTGCCGGTGACGTTCAGCACGGCTATCCTCTCCCCCGGTCTCATCTGGTGGCCGTCACGGGCGGCCTGATACCTGACGAAGCCTTCCAGCTCCTCAGGCATCTCCTCCGGGGTGTATATCCCGACCAGGTGCGCTTGCTCCAATCTGACGCCTCACAGGTTGACCTTGATCTCGTGGGCCTCAAGTCCCAGGGAGGACTCGGGCAGGCCCAGAGCGAGGCCGTAGAGCTGCGCCAGGTGGATGACCGGTATGTCGTATCCGGGCAGGTCCTTCTGGCCGCGGTCGAACTGCAGGTGGCAGAACGGGCAGACGTCGATGATGAACTGGGCGTTGACCGCCTTCATGTTCTTCAGCTTGGCCTCGGTGAAGCTCAGGGCGAACTTGGCGTCCCTGCTCCTGACACCGCCGCCGGCGCCGCAGCACATGTTCTTGTCCGCGTACGGAACGCTCTTCGCGCCGGTCCACTCGACCAGTTCATCGAGCACGTGGGGCCTCTCGGGGTCGTCGATGTGCTTTATCTTGGTGGGCCTGGAGAAGTGGCATCCGTAGTGCACCGCGACGTTGTAGGACAGCGGCTTGGTGAACTTCTGCTTCATCTTCTCGATGCCGATGTCCTTGAACAGGACGTCGGCGAAGTGGCGCACGCGGACCTTGCCCTCGTACTTCATGCCGACCTCGGCCAGGATCATGTTGACCTTCTTCAGCAGCTCGGGGTCCTCCTGCAGCATGTGGTTAGCTTCGTAGAGAGAGCCGTAGCAGCCGTTGCAGATGGTCAGGATGTCGCAGCCCTGCTTCTCGGCGATGCACAGGTTGCGGGCAGCTAGAGCCAACCAGGTGGCCTGGTCGAAGGAGCGTATGACGCCCGGGGCGGGACAGCAGCCGGCCCCGGTCATCTCCTTCAGGTCGTATCCCAGGGCCTTGAACAGCTCCCTGGTGGCCTTCTCGATTCCGGGGTACCTCAGCGGGGCGACGCAGCCCAAGAACAGTGCGAACTTGTCAGCGGCCATTTCAGGCACCTCCGATCAGCTTGTCGAATCCGGTCTTGGCCATGATCTTCTTGAAGTCGGCCATGGCCTGGGGGTCGGCGATGGTGGTCGGCGGGTTCTCGGAGAGGCCCATGCTGACGCGCAGGGCCTTCAGCTTGTCGGAGGCGGGGACGGTGTGCCCGATCTTGAGCAGGGAGCGCCCGACCTTCTTGTGGTCCTCGGCCATGTAGCCCTTCTGGACGGCCATGTTCCTCATCAGGATGATGATATCGACGATATCAACGTCCCTGGGGCATCTCTCCACGCAGGAGTAGCAGGTGGTGCACATCCACAGGTCCTCCGAGGGGAGTATGTCGTCCTTCAATCCGAGCTGGGCCTTCCTGATCAGCTGCCTGGTGCGGAACGCGGTGGTGCGGCCGGAGGGGCAGCTGCCAGTGCAGGTTCCGCACTGGTAGCACAGGTCCAAGGTCTTGCCGCCGGCGTCGATGACGCTCTGGGCGAAGTCCGGGTCTGGTATCTTGACGTTAGACATGAAAGTCTTCCTCTTGCTCCGGGGAGCGGAGATATCCTATATAAAATTGAACGAAAATTCGTACGAGTGTTGCCTAAATAGGTTACACTAGATCACGGTGTTCGGACGGAGCGCCCTGAGCACTTCCTCCGCTCCGGGCGTCGGTCGGTACAGGCATAGGATGGCGTACGGTATCGAAGGCTCGTCTCCCCTTGGACGGTAACCTTTACGCACCAGAAGCCCCTCGCTGACGAAATGGCTGTGCCCGCTGCGGATCAAAGCCCCCAATGACGAATAGGTCCGGACCACCCGGTACGGCCTCCTCTCGGCGTCCAACGACAGGAAGCCGAGCCGCTGCGGCCCGTAGCGGAAGGAAGCGTAGTCCTCTCCCTTGCGCACATGGAGCAGTCGGTCGCTGCCCACCTCCTCCCAGCTGTACCCCTCCGACTCGTACGCATAGATCGGATCGTCCAGCAGCAGCAGGTCCAGCAGCCCGGCCCGGAAGTCCGTGATGTTGTGGCGGTCGTCGGAGATCACCACGTCCGCCTCGCCCTGGGGGTCGGCCAGGTTCAACGCCTGCATCAGCAGCTCTTCGCTCAGAGGCGTGCAGGCCACCGCCAGTTGTCTTCGCTCTTTGAGCTTCCCCTGCAGGGCGAGCTGCTCCTTGGCGATGGTCTCCCCAAGCTCGTTCAGTATGGTACCCCGGGCGCCGCAATCCATGATCCGAGCGCCGGCCTTCACCTCCACCTGACGGAGATGGCGGCAGAGCACCGGGGCGGATATCCCCAGGGAACGCGCTGCCGCCCTCTGGGTCCCGTTCAGATAAAGCGCCAGAACGGCCTTGGCCTGCTTGTCGGTCAAGGCGTGACCGTTCACCTGCACGGTCAGCGACGCCTGCACTTTGGCCATGTTCCACCGATGACCGAGGGATTAGATTAATCCGCCGACCCGCGCCGGAAAAGGCAAAGTTAATAACCGCCGCCCTTCTTCGGCGGGACCATGAAAGCGTCCCGTTTGTTGCTGGGCATCGGCAGCCCCATCGTCTGCGATGATGGACTTGGCTTCCGGGTCGTGGAAGAGATCAAGGCCATGAACCTGCCGGACCTGGACGTGGACCAGCAGTCAGTGAGCGGTCTGGACCTGATCGAGATAATGATGGACTACAAGAAGGTGGTAGTGGTGGACGCCATCGTCACCGAGAAGTACCCGGCCGGCACGGTCATGATGCTGGAGCCGGAGGATTTCAAGAACGCTCTGCATGGGACGAACCCGCACGAGACGAACATCCACATGGCCATCGAGCTCGGTAAGAGACTATCCCCCGGTCGCATGCCCACGGACATCCAGTTCATCGCGGTGGAGGTCAATGACGTGTGGACCGTGACGGACGTCATGACCGAGGACGTGGAGAAGGCCGTTCCCGCGGCCGTTCAAGCGGTCCTCAAGGTCCTGAACGACTAGAAGTCCAGGGACTGCATGCGCCTGGCGGCCGCCTCCCCCTCTTTCTGAGGAGCTAGGAGCGCCGCGCACATCCTCTTTCTCTGGAATATCTCGTTGATGACCCGCATCACGTCCTCACGGCTGACCTTCTCGAACTCGGTTATCGAACGCTCGGCGTCGGCCAGTTCCCCGTTCAGCATGTAATGCTCCCCCTGCCAGTACAGCCGGCTGTCCGTCCCCTCCAGCTTTCGCACCAGCATTCCCTTTATCCAGCGCTTGGCCCTGCGCACCTCGTCCTCCGTCGGTCCCTGGTCCTTGAACGAGGACATCTCCTTGGCCAGGGTCCGCATGACCTGGTCCAGCTTGCCGATGGAGGCGGAGAAGAAGGTGTCCACGATCCCGCAGTCGGTGTACGATTGCGGAAAGGTGCTTATGTGGTAGACCAGACCCTGGTCCTCGCGAACCGTCTGGTACAGGCGGGACGATGTGCCACCGCCCAAGATGATGCAGGCCACGGTCAGCGCCTTGCGGTCCGGGTGCTTGCCCGGAAGCCCCGGGAAGCCCAGCTCCACGTAGGCCTGGTCACCCTCCTTCGGGAAGACCTTGGTGCAGGCCTTCGGCGACGGGGGGGTGCGGCCATTGATTCTCTGCGCCTGAGGCAAGGAATCGAAGGTGCGCTCGGTCCAGGACACCACGTCCTCCGCGGAGACGTTACCGCAGGCCACCACGCACATGTTCGGCGGACGATAATGCCCTTCGAAGAAGCGACGCAGGTCGTTGGCCTTCAAGTTCGCCACGCAGTCCGGCCCCCCGGTCTCGGTGTTGGACATGGGATGCCCTTCCCAGATCGATCGGTCCAGGAGCACCCGGGAGTAGTCCTCCGGGTCATCCTCCAGCATGCTTATCTCCTGCAGGACGACCCCTCTTTCTAGCTCCACATGCTCCTCGTCGATGAGCGGGGCGGTCATCATGTCCGCCATCAGCCCCTTCATGACGTCGAAGGTCTCGTCCAGGGAGAACACGTGGAACGAGGTGGACTCCTTGGTGGTGTAGGCGTTCATTTCGCCTCCGGCACCTTCCACCAGTTCCGAGAACTGCCTAGCGTTGCGCTTACGGGTCCCCTTGAACATTATGTGCTCCAGGAAATGCGCGGTGCCGCAGTTGTCCCTGTCCTCATCGCGGCAGCCCACGCTGAAATTGACCGAGAGCGCGGCCGTCCTCGAACGGGGGACCTCCTCCACGATCACCGGTATGCCCGCTGCGGTACGATGCAGCCCCAACCTAGAATCCACCACGTCCCTGGAACGCTCTCCCGGGATAATGGCCTTTCGATTGCCGAACCGTCAAGTATTAAGCCCCTCACCTACCTTTCAATGCCAGTGAGCCCCATGAGCGAAGGAGAGATATTC
>JAXGNA010000008.1:0-107517 GCA_040768245.1 Methanomassiliicoccales archaeon
GGAGAAGGTCAGCTCGAACAGACGAAGGTCCAATGCCCAGACGACCTCTCCCGGTGTGACCATGGCTATCACCAGCCCGCCTAGGATGATTATACCTACGCCCTCCAGGACCAGCAGTCCGATGACCCTGGGGAAGCGGAAGCGGACCGAGTATCCCAACAGCGCGATCCCGATGATCAGGACCAGCAATGGGACCAGCAGGGTGTTGGCCAATAGCGAAGCGATCAAAAGTGAGAGGGCGAACAGGAACTTTCCGGCCGGGGACCATCTAAGGGCCGCTGAACGGTAGGCCAGCTCGTCCACCTCGAACATCTCAGCCCTCCCCCCTTTCCCTGCGGACCTTGTTGGAGCCTAGGAAGTACCCGATGACCAGGGCGCCGATGGCCGCCTGCAGGGTGAAGAACAGCGTCTGCAGCTCGCCGGACGGTTCCCAGACGCTCTGGAACCAAGGTTGGTAGTCCGGATCGACCTCGCCGATGACCTCGCCTCCTCCGTCGTCGGTGCCGGAGAAATCGGAATTGGGATTCAGCAATATCGCCGAGACCAGGATGACCGCCACGGCCAGCAACCCCAATGCATAGTAGTGGCTACGCCTCATCCTTCACCCTCCGGGGGAACGCCTTCTCGGTGAGGTCCGGCCTGGCCCTTTCCAGATAATCGATGAAGATGGTGAACAGTATGCCCTCCACGATCCCCAGGGGGATCTGGGTGACCGCGAAAACCGCCAGGAAGCTGATCAGCGAGTCCGTGAACGACCCGTAAGCGAGGGCCAGCTGCACGGCGGTGGTGATGTAGGTGACCATGCCCGCCAAAAAGACGGTGATGAAAACCTTGATGGGCGTGCGGACCCCACCCTTGGTCATGGCCTTGAAGGCGAGGTAGGCGACGAAAGGCCCGGCCACCCCCATGGAGAACACGTTGGCCCCCATGGTGGTGAATCCTCCGTGCGCCAGCAGAAGCGCTTGGAAGATGAGGACGATGAGCGACATCACCGATGTCACCCCGACCCCGAAGAACATGGTGGAGAACCCGGTGCCCGTGGGATGGGACGATGAGCCGGTCACCGAGGGCAGCTTGAAGGAGGACATGACGAAGATGAACGCCCCGGACAGGGCGAGCATGGTCCTCTGGGCAGGATCGTCCTGCAATATCTTTCGTATGCTCAGGAAGCCGTAGACGACGAACGGAGCGGACACCAGGGTCCAGAACAGCGCCCATTCCCAGCTGAGGAAACCTTCCATCACGTGCATCTGCTGGCACACTCCTTGCAGATCCCCTTCAAACGGAGCTCGTAACCGTCCAGGGTCAGACCGGTCTCCTTGGCCACTTGGTGCAGGGACAGGTCGAACACCACGCTGTACAGGCGACCGCAGACCCGGCACTCCAGGTGGGTGTTCGAATATGGATGAGGGAAGAAGCATTGCACCGCCCCTACCTTGGATTCGGAGATCAGCCCGGCAGTGACCAGCCGGTTGAGATTGCGGTACACCGTGCCCAGGCTTATCCGGGGAAGCTGCTTTCTGGCCAGTTCGTACACCTGGTCCGCGGAGATGGGGGACTTGCCGTCGTAGATGATGTCCAGGATGACCTTCATCTGCCGTGTCCAGCGGGTAGGGTACGAATTCATAATAGTAATCATTACTACTTTATGGAGATATTAAACGCTTCGCTCTCGCTAGGAAATAATATCACTAAGCTTCGCGTTAGGTGAACAATACTTCGATGTGCGCGGGGAACCCCCGCTCGTTGAAGATTAAAATTAAATAGGGTACGGGGTGCGAATTGGAGTTCGACGAGTACGTGATCGACCTTAACGCAAACTGCCCTTGCGGCTGCATGGAGGGCGATCGCTTTCACAACATCTACCGGTTCCCGAACGATTACGGGGCATCGGTGGTCTCCAGCCCCAAGAATGACGTGAGGAACAAGGGAGGCTACCGCATGATGCTCATCTATTACGATTCGCCGGCCCCGGAGCACATGTGGACCCTGGACGATGAGAACCCGGTGGGAGACTCGATAATCGACTGCAAGGACTGGGATACGGTCCTGGAATACCTGAGGAAGCTCTTTTCGTTACCCAGGAGGGGCTGATCGCGCATGGATAACGGCAATGGAAGACTGGCCATAATCGCCTGCGAGATACTGAAACCGGAACTGGAGAAGCTCACCGAGGGCTGGGACGACGTGGTGCACAAGGACTACCTGGAGTTCGCCCTGCACATCGACGCCGAGAAGCTGAAGGCTACGGTCCAGGACAAGGTCAACGCCCTGGAGGGGCGGGTCGACGCGGTGTTCCTGGGGTACGCCATCTGCCAGTCCTTGTCCGGGATCACCAATCATCTCAAAGTGCCGACGGTGATGCTGGAAGGGGACGACTGCATCGCTGCCATACTCGGTCCGGTCGAGTACGCCCGGCAGAAGAGCCTGTGCGGGGGGACCTGGTTCAACACTCCTGGCTGGGCGTTGCGCGGCATCGACGGAGCGGTCAAAGAACTTCATCTGGACGCCTTGGTGGACCAGGGCTACGAACCGAAATACTTCCTGGACATGCTGTTCGAGAACTACGAGCTGTGCGTTTACGTGGACACGAACGTGGGGGATTCCGAGCATTACGAGGACCTGAGCCGCAAGTTCGCGGACGAGCTCGGACTGCGTCACGAGAACCGGCCATGCGGAACGAACAACCTGTCCAGATTCCTGAACCGGGCCAGGGAGCTAGCCCGGACCAGGGCGGAAAAGGCTCAATAATCCTTTTGAACCAGTAAGCCCTTCCTGGCCACTGGAAACGATGAACGATGACTTCAAGGTCACCCCCTGGGAGGTAACCGGGGAGATCGATTACGACCAGCTCATAACCCGCTTCGGGACCAAGAAGATGGACCAGGAGCTCATAGACCGCCTGGCAGGTTACGGCGAGCTGCATCCGATGCTCCGCCGCGGCGTGGTCTATTCCCACCGGGACTTCGATTGGCTCCTCGATCAGTACGATAAGGGCAACCGCTTCTTCCTCTACACCGGACGGGGACCGTCCGGGGGAACGCATCTAGGCCATCTGATGCCTTGGATGTTCAACCGCTACCTGCAGGACCTGTTCAAGGTCAACATGTACTTCCAGCTCACCGACGACGAGAAGTACCTGTTCAACGAGAACCTCAGCCTGGAGGATACGAAGAAGGCCGCCTACGAGAACGTCCTGGACTTCATCGCCCTTGGTTTCGAGCCGGAGAACACCAAGGTCATCCTAGACACCGATAACATCAAACTGCTATACCCGCTCGCTTTGAGGGTGGCCAAGCGGGTCACGTTCTCCACGGCCAAGGCCGTCTTCGGCTTCGAGAACAGCCATAACATCGGGCAGATATTCTATACCAGCATCCAGGCCGCGCCGTGCTTCATCGAGGACGCGCTGTACGGAAGGAAGACCCCCTGCCTCATCCCGTGTGGCATAGATCAGGACGCCCATTTCCGCGTCGCTCGGGACGTGGCGCCTTTGCTGGGATATCCCAAACCAGCTCTCATCTACAACAAGATGTTCCCAGGCCTGACCGGCAATGACAAGATGTCCTCCTCCCAGCCGCAGACCACCATCTTCACCACCGACAAGCCCAAGGATGTCAAGAAGAAGATCGGCAACGCCTTCACCGGCGGCCAGGTGTCGGTCGAGGAGCAGCGCAAGCTCGGTGGCCGTCCGGAGGTCTGCTCGGTCTTCAAGTACCAGTACTACCTCTTCGAGAAGGACGACAAGGCCTTGGACGATCTGACCGAAAGATGTCGCAAGGGAGAGATTCTATGCGGAGAGTGCAAGCAGTTGCTGACCAAGAGGATAAACGAGTTCCTCGAGGAGCACCAGAGGAAGAGGGAGGAGGCCAAGGAGCGCCTCCACGAGTTCCTGATCCCCGATACCTGCTGACCCCCATCGGCAAAGTGATCTCGGTCGAGGGGGACGTCTCGGAGATCGAGGTGTTCCCAGAATACTCCGAAGGACTGCATCGCATTGAGCTGCTGTCCGAGCTGGACATCCTTTTCATCTTCGACCGCAGCGAGGGATATGACCTCAAGGTCCATCCAAAAGGTGATCCAGCGATACCTTTGACCGGCCTCTTCGGAACGCGCAGCCCGCGACGCCCCAGTCCCATCGGGCTCACCCGGGTGAAGCTGCTGGAAAGGAAGGACAACCTTCTGAAGGTCAAGGGACTGGACGCATTTGTGGACACCCCGGTGGCGGACATCAAGGGGGTCATGGGGAAAGGCTTCTCCTGGGACCCAGAGGAGATGAGGAGGATGGCCCGTCGAAGGTCCGTTCAACGAGCCCATAAGTAACTTATATCGATGACCAAATCTCCCAGGACATGAACGCCACCGAGGTGTTGGAAGGTCTCAGCCATTCCGAGAAGAAGGTCCTGGTGGCCCTGCAGAAGCTTGAGGGCAGGGCGTCGCCGGAGAAGGTCTTCGAGGCGGGGGACTTCCAGCAGCTGGTGGAAGTGATGAACGCCGCTTCATGGCTGCAGTCCAAGGGGGCGGTGGAGATCGAGGAGAGCGCTCGCAAGGCCTACGCGCTGAGGGACCGCTCGCTTTTGGAGAAGGGCGTGCCGGAGAGACGGGCCATCGTCCTGATCGGGGAGAAGGGCGGCTCGCTGGGCGTCAAGGACCTGGAGGCGTCCATGGGCAAGGAGGAATCCTCCATGGCCATCGGCTGGCTGATGAAGAAGCGATTGGCCCGCCTTGACAAGTCCGGGGCGGAGCCGATGCTGCACCTCAGCGACGATGGGCGAGCGAACCTTAGCAGAGAGATGCCGGACGAGACGTTGTTGAAGAAGTTCGGAGAAGGCGACATCTTCGAGGACCAGGCGGACAGGGCCGCCCTGGACCTGTTGAAGGCGAGGAAGGGTGTCCTGCAGGACAAGCTGATCGTGTCCAGGGTCCTCCGCCTGAACCGCCTGGGCAATGAGATCGTGGCCCTGGGCGTAGAGATCACCGACGAGGTGGCCCAGCTTACGCCCGAGCTTCTGCAGACCGGTAAGTGGAAGGGGGCTTCCTTCCGCAAGTACGACATCCGTACCTTCGCCCCCTGCCAATATCCGGCGAAGAAGCATCCCATCACCAGGATTGCGGATGAAGTGCGACGCATATTCATCGAGATGGGTTTCAACGAGATCGATGACGAGTACGTTCAATCGGCGTTCTGGAACATGGATGCGCTTTTCACTCCACAGGACCATCCCGCCCGGGAGCTGCAGGACACCTTCTATCTGAAGAGCCCGAGCAGGCTGCCCCTGGAGGACGAGGAGATCGTTCAGAAGGTGAAGGCGGTCCATGAGAACGGCGGTGATACTGGTTCCCTAGGATGGCGCTACGCCTGGTGCCGCGAGGAGGCGGAGAGGGCGTTGCTGCGAACGCACACCACGGTCAATACCATAAAGTACCTGGCCAAGCACCCCGACCCGCCGGCCAAGGTGTTCTGCATTTCCCGCGTATTCCGCAACGAGAGCATCGACATGACCCACCTCCCGGAGTTCCAGCAGATAGAGGGGATCATCATGGAGGAGGGGGCGAACTTCGATATGCTGGTCTGCACCCTGAAGGACTTCTATCACCGCATGGGCTTCGATAAGGTGCGCGTGAGGCCGGGGCCCTTCCCATATACCGAACCGTCATTGGAGGTGGACGTCTTCTACAACGGCTCCTGGATGGAGCTGGGAGGAGCGGGCGTCTTCAGGCCGGAGGTGACCGGTCCGCTGGGCATAAAGCACCCCGTGCTGGCCTGGGGATTGGGCTTCGAGAGACTGGCGATGCTGAAATGGAACCTTAGGGACGTCAGAGAGCTTTACGTCACCGACCTGGACATGCTCAGGCAGAACCCTATCTTCTGAGCGCCTTGCGGGAGTACTCGCGGGCCTTGTCCTCCATTCCCAGTTTCTCGTAGCAGGCTGACATGGCCTTATAGATCTCACGCTTATCGCCCGGTCTCGCTAGACCAAGTGCCTTGCTGAAGTTGGCAATGGCCTCCTGGGAGCGGCCGATGGAGGCCAGCACCTGCCCTTTGCGGTGGTACACCTCTTCCAGCACGTCCGGGTCCTCTATACCGCCCCGACGGCCGATCGACTCGACCAGATGCAGGGCTTCGTCCTTTTTCCCCAGCATCCCGTAGCATTGGGCGATATCGCAGTCCAGGAGCGGGGAGGGCTTGGTCCGCTTGACCTCGGCCAGATCGTCCAGTGCCGCCTGGGCCTTGCCTTCTAGAAGGAGCATTCGGCCTTTGAGCTCCAGACCGTCCATGGCCTCGTCCGCATCGCCGGAAAGCATCATCTCCTGCGCCACCAGGTTACCGAACTTGATGTCCGCGTTAAGCAACGCGGCCTGCCCCTTTATCCGGCGGACCTCCCGGGCGTAACGGGGCAGCACCTCGCCCATTTCCTTCAATGAGGTCAACAGGTCGGGTCCGGCGACCCGGGCCAACTGCCATCCCCGGTTGGACAGAAGCATCTGGGCCTCCAACGTTCGATTGGCGAGCAGCAGATGGTGAAGTCGCTCCACATAATCCCCTTCTTTCAGCCAGTAGTCGGCGGCGAAGCTGTGCGCCTCCCGCAAAGCGTTCTTGTCCAGCAGGGCGGGGATGGATGTTCTTAGCGATCCTGGCATTTCGGTCATCCCCTCCTTGTCCTCCGGGAGCAGGCTCACCGTGGTCTGCGGAAGAGCGGCCCTTTTGAAAGGCCGGCGGAACACCGCGGCCTTGGCCATCAATGACCTGGAGTCGGGATTTAGCTGCGCCCAAAGGTCCTCGGCCTTGCATTTCTTGAGGTCCAGCAGAGGCGAGATCTCGATGCCTTGGCGGCTGGCGAAGTCCTTGAGGTTCCTGGCCTTGGTCTCGCCGGCCTCGGTCAGGAAGTACACCTTGCGTTTGACCGGGCCGGCCCGGATGTGAGCTATGCGCTCGCTGACCGTTCCGACCTCCTTCAGCTTCTTGAGCTCTATGGCGGCGTGGGCGCGGGAGATGCGCAGAGCCTCCCCGATCCCATCTTGGCTCACCTCGAAGGGAGCGTCAAAATCGTTCAGGTGCTTAGAGTACTGGGCCAGATGCAGCACGATCCTTTCCCCTACCGTGATGGGCGTAGCCATGTCAATCCGGACATCGAAGGGGTGGGGACATTAAACTGCATACGGTTACATGTAGCGTTTTTGATAATCAGGGATCGCCGTCCATGCATTTTCCGCAACCGTAATATCCCCTGAACCGGTTGGCGGTCCCATGCGTCTGCTTGTGGCGAGCCTCCCTGACCCAGCGAGCGTGAACCTTCGCGATCGCCTTCTGGAGGCGGCCGGGTGGTCCGAGGAAGGGGAATACCAAGGACGAAGGTGTTTCTGGTTGCGCGACATGCTGATGATCTCCGAGGACCAGCTTCACCTGCATCTAGATCATGTCGACCGGACGATAGGGGAGACGCTCGGTGTCCAGATCGATGAGGTCGTCTTCCTCTCCAAGCACCGTGCCGCATCCGGGAAACCTACCTTGACCGTACATCCTATCGGCAACTTCGGAAAGGCCGATTACGGCGGCCGGGAAGGAGCGCTCGTTCCTGCCTCCCCATCATTCCTGAGCGGGTTGCTCAGGACGCTTGCATCAACCGCCAGAGGATTGCCGTTCGAGGTCTCTTACGAGGTGACCCACCATGGACCTTACCTGGAGGTCCCGACCACTTACGTGGAGATAGGCAGCGACGAGACCAAGTGGGGGAACCTGGAGGCGGCCAAGGCGATGGCGGAGGCCCTGCTGAGCTGGGCTCCGGCCGATGGGCCCACGGTGGTCGGCATCGGTGGAGGGCATTACGCCCCTCGCTTCACCGAGGTCACCTTGGCCAAGAGAGTTTGTTTCGGCCATATGGTGGCCAAGCACGTTCTGGACGGAAGAACGGACCAGGAGGTCCTGGATATCGTGCAGAAGGCCATGATGGCCTCGGGGACCAGGTCCGCGTACGTTCATAAGAAATCGTTCTCGCGACCGGAGGCAAGACGCCTCAGCGACCTGCTGACAGCGGCAGGGTACCAAGTGCTGGAGGGTAGTGACCTGGAGGACCTTCAGAGCCTGCCGCGCTCCCTTTCGTCGGAGAGCACCGCGTAACCGCAGTTGGGGCAGGCCTTCCAGCCTGGCCTGAGCTCCTCCCCGCAGGAAGGGCAGGTCGGTGCCTTTACCGAGCTCTCGGGAGGCTTCCATTCCTTTCTTCCCGAAGGCTGGCCGCTCCTTTCCGACAGGGCGCTGAACCCGGTGCTGGCCGGTTTCCGGCGGTGCCCGGACATCAGGTGTATCAGCAGGGACCCGGACATGAGCAGTATGGCGCCGATCACATCGGTGAAGGCCCCGGCCCCGTAGAGGGCGTCCGATCCCTGGTAGTCCCGGCGGACCAGCAGGAACGTCGCTATGACCAGCAGAGCCCCGGCCATGGAGATGAGCGCCTGCAGCAGGGGCAGCCGGTTCAACGGCTTCCGGGAAATGAAGACCTTGAGCAGGATGAGGGAGGTCAGGAACACCAGCAGGCCCCCGACCGCCGAGGCCGCCGGGAGCGTTGAGTAGACCACATCAGAGCTGAGAAGGTCCAGGAAGTTGAGCTGCTCTGCCCCGGAGACGACCCAAGGAAGCAGGGAGGAGACCACCATGAGCATCCCGCCGATGATGGCGAAGACCCCGCCGGCCAGGATGGCGTCGTGCTGGACCTGGGGCATCTGGGCCTGAGGCTTGGTCCGGGGAGGCGCAGGAGGAGCCTTCCTATCGGCCTTTCTAGGAGCACGCTTCTCCTTCCCTTCCCTGACCTCTCCCCGGGAGAACAGGCTAATCTGAAACCACCGTCCCTTTGATGGGCTTGCCCTCGATGGCCGCCCTCATCTCGTCCAGGTCACGACCGTCCACGATGCATATGTCGATGTGGCTGTCCCTAGCGATCTGCGCCCCCAGCCGATCGAAGACATTGGAAGGCCCGGCCCCGTGCAGACCGACGTTCACCAGCTCGTACAGCTGCTGATGGGTTATCTTTGACAGGCGTTCCGCCTTGGGGTCTTTGCGAGGGTCGGCGGTGTAGGCCGCGTCCACCGAGGTCCCGTTGATGATCCGGGCTGCCCTGACCTCCTTGGCCAGCATGGCGGATACCGCGTCGGTGGTGTGCCCTGGTACCGTCCCGCCCATGACCACCACCTTGCCCTTCCTCTCCAGCCGGTGCGCCTCCAGGATGTCGGTGGGCACCTTCCCGATGGTTTTGTCGCCTAGGGAGTACGCCACCAGGGTGGCGTTGATGCGGGTCGATAGGATCCCCATCTCGTCCAGGTCCGGCTCCGGGATCCTTAGGTTCCTTCCGACCTTGATGTAGTAGCGGGCGATCTTCCCGCCGCCGCAGACCAGGTATATCTGGTATCGGTCGCAGAGGGTTGAGATCATCTCAGAGAATCGCTTCAGGAACACGTCGTCGTTGTCATCTGGCACGATGACCGATCCACCGAGAGAGACCACTACCTTGTCCATTTGCATACCAACAGATATAAGTGAGAACCGTTTTCACCTAAAAAAAGGATAGGTCGTTGGATAATGGAAGGAATAACCGGCGAGACCCTCTCCGATCGTCAGAAGTACGATTTCAAGAGGTCTCTGGAGGAGATCAAGGACCTGAAGGGTCGGGGCACCGAGCTCATCTCAGTTTACGTGCCCCCGAACAAGCAGATCTCCGATGTCGCCGCCTACCTCCGCGAGGAGTTCTCCCAGTCCTCCAACATCAAGTCCCAGGGCACCAGGAAGAACGTGCAGGGCGCGATCCAATCCATCCTGGCCCGCCTGAAGTATTTCAAGGCACCACCGGCCAACGGGGTGATCTTCTTCGTCGGCGAGGTCTCGTCCACCGGCGACCAGACCAAGATGGTGCAGTACGTCCTGGAGCCTCCGGACCCCATCACCACTTTCCTTTACCGCTGCGATTCCGATTTCTATCTCGAGCCCCTGCTCGACATGCTGGTGGACAAGAAGGTCTATGGACTGGTGGTCATAGATCGAAGCGAGGCGACCATCGGCATCCTGCGCGGAAAGCGTATCTCCGTGATACGGAACCTGCCTTCCCTGGTGCCGTCCAAGCACCGAATGGGCGGACAGTCCGCCCAGCGTTTCGAGCGGCTTATCGAGATATCCGCCAATGAGTATTACAAGAAGGTCAGCGACATCATGACCGAGTCTTTCCTCAACCTGGAGGGGCTGCAGGGCGTACTGGTCGGCGGTCCTGGACCGTCCAAGGAGTTCTTTGTCAAGGAGGGTTACCTGCACCATGAGCTGGCCAAGAGGGTCATCGAGACCTTCGATACCGGGTACACGGACGAGTACGGGCTGAAGGAGCTGGTGGAGAAGGCCAAGGACAAGCTCTACGACCTGGACCTGATGAAGGAGAAGCGCTACATACAGCAGTTCCTCAATGAGGTCCGGAAGTCCGAGGGCGGCCTCTCCGTTTACGGCGAGGACCAGATCCGCCACGCCATAATGATCGGGGCGGTGGACGTTCTGCTGGTATCGGAAGGCCTTCGCAAGCGAAGGCTCACCTTGGACTGCCCGCAGTGCGGGACGCTGGAGCTCACTGTCGACAAGGGGCCGGATGGAACCAACATGACCTGCCCCAAGTGCGGGACGACCGGAACCGTCACCAAGGACGTGGACCTGGTGGACGACCTGTTCGACCAGGCCGGCCTGATGGGCACCAAGGTCGAGCTCATCTCCCCGGAGTCGGAAGAGGGGGAGATGCTCCTGAAGGCCTTCGGGGGCATGGCCGGACTACTCAGATTCAGCATAGGTGTGTAAATGGACGCCCTAGGTCATTTCGAGGAACATATCAGGTCCAAGTTGACCGCCGAACTTGGCGTTTTGGGATTCTCAGGCGAGGTGGTCCTGGAAAGGCCGGACCATGAGATGGCCGATCTGGCGCTGCCGTGCTTCCAGTTCGCCAAACAGCTGCGCAAGGCGCCGCCGATGATCGCTCAGGAACTTTCCGCTCGCATATCTGCGGACGACCACATCGGCAGGGTCTGGGCGGACAAGGGATACATCAACTTCCGGGTGAACGAGTCGTTGCTGAGCGAGCTGGTCATCAGGGATGCCTTGCAGCGCCGCGAGGAGTTCGGCAAAGGCGACCCGAGACCGGGGAAGGTGCTCCTGGAGCATACCTCGGTCAACCCCACCGGCCCGATACACGTCGGCCGGGCCAGGAACCCTTTGATCGGGGACACCCTGGCCAGGTGCCTGCGCATGTGCGGGCACGATGTCAGCACCGAGTATTACGTTAATGACGTCGGCAAGCAGGTGGTGCTGCTGACCTGGGCCCTGTCGAACCTTACGGAGAAGGACGTTCCGCCCTCGGAGCGCCAGAAGGACGACCACCGGCTGGTCGGCTACTATCAGGCGGCCAACAAGATGATGGAATCGTCAACGGACGTCGCCAACGACATCGCGGTCATGACCCAGAGGTTCGAGGCGGGCGACCCGGAGGTGATCGCCCAGGTGCGCCGGACCGTGGACCTCATGCTCGACGGCATAAAGGAGAGCCTGGGAGGGGTGAACGTCTTCCTGGACCGCTACACCTACGAGTCGCAGTTCATTCTGGACGGTTCCGCCCGGGCCATCGTGGAGCGGTTGAAGGCCTCCAGCTACGCCGAGATGGACGATGGCGCCTACTTCCTCAACCTGGAGGAGTTCGGGGTGCATGGACGCGATACACGTTTCTTCTTCACCCGGAAGGACGGCACCACGCTATACACCACTCGGGACCTGGCCTACCACATGGACAAGTTCCGGCGGGCCGATGAGCTGCTGAACATCCTGGGAGAGGACCAGAAGCTGGGACAGAAGCAGCTGGCTTCCGCCCTCAAGATCCTGGGCTCGGAGAGGTCCCCGGAATGCATCTACTATTCTTTCGTCTCCCTTCCCGAAGGACGAATGTCCACCCGGAAGGGCGTGGTCGTCTATCTGGACGACCTGCTGGAAGAGGCCGTGGAACGAGCGTACCAGGAGGTGTGCTCGCGCCGCCCAGACCTGGACGAGGAGAAGAAGCGCAGCATCGCCAGGGAAATCGGCGTTGGTGCCGTGCGCTACAACATCATTCGCGTTCAAGCTGAGAAGCAGCTCATATTCAAGTGGGAGGAGGCGCTGAACTTCGAGGGGAACAGCGCTCCCTTCGTGCAGTACGCGCACGCGCGCTGCTGCTCCATACTTCGTAAGACAGGAGATTTTAATAAAAGCGCCGACGTATCGGTTCTGACAGACCCGTACGAGCGGAAGCTCGTGTGGATACTGGCGCAGTTCCCGGAAGTGGTTCGGCAGGCGGGGGACAAACGCCGCATAAACATGCTCCCCACCTACGGTCACGAGCTGGCCTCGGCCCTGAACCAGTTCTACGGCGCGGTGCCGGTGCTCCGGTCGGAGCACCAGGATGCCCGACTGTGCCTGGTGGAAGCGGCCAGGTGGGCATTGCGAAACACCTTGGTGACCATGGGAATAGCGGCCCCGGAGGAGATGTGATGGTGGACATAAGGAAGCTCAAGGACGACGACAAACCGCAAGTGAGGACGCTGGAGCTATTCTGCATCCGCGAATATCTGGAAGGCTCGCTGCAGAAGAGCTGGGACGACCTGCCGGCCGAGCTCATGGAGCAGTTGGGCGCCTCCACCAAGGATTCCTACGAGTTCTACCGCGACGGGGGCATGAGCTATGTTGCCGTGGAGAAGGGACAGGTGGTCGGCTTCCTGTTCTCTCAGATCATCCAGCACGTCAATAACATCGAGAGGGTGCTGTGGATCGAGAACCTTGGAGTTCATCCCGACCACCGCCGCAAGGGCGTGGGCCTGAAGCTGCTTCGCCGTGCCTCTCTGGACGCCAAGAAGAAGGGCGCCAAGGCCGTGCAGAGCGTGGTGATGCCCGACGCCAAGGACGCGGTCATGCTGCATAAGAAGGTGGGCTTCTTCATCGACGGACGGAAGTTCGCCTTCCTGGACCTGGAAAACTTCCAGTGATCAGAACTGGAGGATGAATTCCTCCTTTCCGTACTTTTCCTCGATGAGGGCACTGACCCTCCCTTTCTCCCTTTCATTTACTGGTATGCACACCGCCCTCTGCTCCAGCTCCTCCGAGAACGCTCGGACCAGGGCGTCCTTGACCTGGTCCATGTCTGGCGAACGCCCCAATTCATCGCGCAGGCAGGTCATCTGTTCCCTGGTCCGGGAGTGCTTGTCCTGCCTGGGACGAAGGACCCTCATCATACGGTCAAGGTCGGTGTCGACCAGGAGCGTCCCGTGCACCATGAGCATGCCCTTCTTCCGGGTCTGGGCGCTCCCGGATATCTTCCTGCCCTTGACCACGATGTCGTTCGGGGGCTTGTGCTCGGCCTCCACGCCCAGGGATCGCAGCATTTTCACGATGACCCCGCAGGTCAGGGCGTAAGCGTCCTCCGGTCGCGGGATCGCCCCCTGGTCCACGGTGAGGGAGAATATCAACTGGCCTTGATCGGTGAATATCGTGCTTCCTCCCGACATTCGTCGCACCAGGAAGACCTGCTCGTCCAGAAGCGCCTGCGGATCGACCGCGACCTCCACCTTCTCGAAGTAGCCCAAGGAGACGGTGGGCCGGTCCCTGACGTACAGATGTAACGTAGGGGGCATCAGACCTTTGGAGCACGATTCCAGTATCGCCTCCTCAAGGGCGACTGAATAAAGCGGATGGCAGAGACCGGAGTCGACAAGGCGCAGCATTCAAAAATAAAAAGAAAAGGGATGGTAAAAGGTTTTGCCTACTTCTTCTTGGCCGGCGGGGCGGGCTCCTTCTTCTTGCCGGACATCATGGGCAGCTTCTTCCTGAACAGGAAGAGCACGACCACCACGATGATCACGGCGAAGATGCCGCCGTACAGCAACCAGGACTTCCAGGCAGCCTCCTCCACGGTCAGGGACTTGGTGGCGGAGTTGTCGGTCATCTTGGAGGCGACCTCTTGGGAGGTGCTCACGTTCACCTGCAGGGTGTAGTCGCCCTTGGAGTCAAAGGAGACCTTGAACCGCAGCTGACCGGTCTCTCCGACCAGAAGCTCGTCGTCCTGGGTGTCGTTGACCAGCAGGATGGTGGTCTTGGCGAGCAGCTTCCTGGAACCGTCCAGGTTGACCTTGTACAGCTCACCGGTGACACCGTCAGCGGTCGCGGTTCCCACGTTGGTCACGTTGACGTAGATGTAGCCATCCTCGCCCTCGATGAACTTGGTGGGATCGAAGGTCACGGCGCCGACCCTGAGGTCAGGGCGGGCCGAGGACTCGATCTTCAGGCTGTAGGTGGTGTTGGCCGCGTTCCCGGCGTTGTCGGTAAGGGTCAGCTTGACGGTGTAGGTCTTGATCCCGGTGTATTTGTGGGTGGTGACGTTCCCATAGCCGACCGAGCCGTCGCCGAAGTCCCAGGTGTAGTTAGCGATACCGCTGGCGTCGCTAGAAGCCAGAGCGTCGAAGGTCAGGGTCTGGTTCTCCTTGGCGCTGGTGACCACGGTGCCGTTCAGCTTCACCGAGAACTTCACGGTGGGCTTCACGGTGTCCTTCACGGTGACGGTGACCGGCTTGCTGGTGGTGTGGTTGGCCACGTCGGTGACGTTCAGGTACATGTTGAAGACGCCGGCCTTGGTCCAGGTGTGGGTCACGTTCTGGTTCTGGCTCATGAGCACCTTGGTGGTGTTGCCATCGCCCCAGACCCAGTTGTAGCTGTAGATCAGACCGGCCTCGGTCTCGTTCATCATGTCGGCGGACCCGACGCTGTTGAAGGTGTAGGCCTTGTTCTGATCGACGGTCAGGGTGGACCCGAGCGAGGTCACGTTCTCCTTGGCGACCACGGTGGGGGCGACGCCGTCCACCTTCACGTCGAAGGATTTGTAGGCGACAAGCCCGGCCTGGTCCTTCACGGTCAGGTTCACGGTGTACTGCTCCGCGCCAGCGTAAGCGTATACGTAGGTCAGATTGGAGATCTCACCGCTGTTGTTGCCATCGCCAAAGTCCCAAATGTATCTCAGCGGGTTGCCGTTGGGGTCGCTGGAACCGGAGGCGGTGAAGGTCACGTTGACATCCTGAGCCACTATGTAGTACAGGACGGTCGAGCCGTTCATCACCTTATAGGCGTCCGCGCCGGTGACTATGGCGGCCGCGGCCGAGGGGGCCACGGACTTCTGCACGGTCACGGTGGCGGTGGCCTGTACGGTGCCGGAAGTTACGGTTATCTCAGTGTATCCAGTGACGGTGACTCCAGAGCTGGACGGGCTGATGGTGGCGCTCCCTACCTTCTCGTAGAGGGCGGGGAAGGCCACCTTATAGGTGTAGCTCATGTCGGCCAGGGTCTTCTGGGAGGTGACCACTACGCTATAAGAGGCCAGTCCGTTGGTGACCGCTTCGGTGACGATGGTGGAATACTCAGCGACCATCTCAACCTGGAACCCGCTGGTATCATTGACCAGTCCCAGCAGGCCAGTGATGGTGTAATCCGGGTTGACCGCCTCGGACACCATTATCTTGCCGGCAACGGAGAGCATGCCCACGGTGGTGACGTCGATGGCACCGAAGTTCTCCATCTCGGCCACGAAGTCGGCGAGCTCGGCAGCGGACACGTTGCCATCGCCGTCCCCGAACACCAGGTCGATCTGCATCTTGGCGCTAGGCAGGTAGGCGTAGTCCAGGCCCGGAACGGTGTTGTCGTGGTCCAGGACCAGGGTCTTGGTCAGGGTCGCGACGTTCCAATCGCCAGCGGAAAACTCGAAGGCGTTCTCCTCGGTCTGCACGTTCTGCTTGGACAGGGGAACTGGCTTGACATCGTTGGTCGCTCCGATGTTCACGGTCTGCACTGATGCAAGCGCCCCATCGGCGTCGACCAGCAGGGTGAAGTTCCCTTCATACGCATCGAAGCTGAAGAACGGCGAGACCCCAGAGGTCTTTATGATCTTCTTCTCGGTGTCGACCTTAGGGTCAGCACCGATAAGGTAAGCGACGACGTTAAGGGCGGGGGAACCGTCCACGGTCACATACCCATTATACTTAACGGAAGCGGACAGGGTGATGTTCTTGATCACGGCCGCACCGTTTATGACCACATTGTTGGTGACATTGGTGGTGTGATCGGGGTTCGAACACACTATGGTGTAAGTTCCATTCGGGAGCGGCAGGGTTGCCGTTCCCGCGGAGGTGGTGATCGGCATGGAAGTGGTGACATTGTTCGCACCGACGGTCTTCACGATAACCGAAGCGCCGGTCAAAGCCCCGCTGGTGCCGTTCACGTTGACGGTCAGGGGATATTTGACGTCGGACATCTTTACCATGGTCACAGCTATCGTCTCTGCTGCAAGGTCGGTGAAGCGGTACACTCCATCGCTCTCATAGGTATAGTATCCGGACTTGGTCACGACCACTTTGAAATATCCATCGGAAGGGGTGAACACAGCCAGACCGTTATCCCCCGTATCCTTAGAGGGGATGGCGCTCTGCTGGTGGACGCCTATCAGGGTTACCTTAGCACCGATAACGGGATAGCCATTGTCATTGACGAGTATCGATAGATTGTTACCGGTAGTGGCGGCACTGACGTTGCCAGGCACGACCGCCAAAAGCGGAACGGCCAAGAGCATCAGGACCATCAATCCGGTCGCTAGCTTCCAGGTTTTGTTCAATTGCATTATTTCCCTCCCTCACGATAGGCGCACCTATAGTGCTGACTGAGTCTCGGGTTATCTCGGAATAGTGTTGCTCTTAATAAAGGTTATCCAAAGGAAAAAACCATACTGGCCACCGCCAATATGAGGATGGAAAAGAGGTTTGCGAAGTATCGCTCAGGTGACGATCTCCGCCACCCGGTCCTGCTCGATGGCCCGCCGGACCTCCATGGCTAGGCGCCTGCCGGTGCTCACGCTGCGGCGCCACAGGGAGTTCGCGTAGGGGTGACCGACGGACATGTGGACGTTCGTCCCGCCGCCGATGCGCGGCGCCACGTCGTATATGAAGAACTTGAGGTCCTTGTCCACGCAGGTCTGCAGGCAGAACGGTCCGATCATGCCCGGGGCGAAGTGCTTCTCCGCGGCCTTGACGAACTTCTCGGCCAGCTCGAACGCCCCGTCCAGAAGAGACTCCCGCATGGTGGACGAGTTGTGACCGCATACGGTGTACTCGGGGATGCGCTGCTTGTCGTTCAGGGCAAGCTGCTGCTCCGCCGGCAGGCGAACGAAGCCGTCCAGGGAGGACTCGAAGCGCCAGTCTATGCCTAGAAGCTCGATCTTGGAGCCTCTCTCCTCCAAGGGAGAATAGAAAAAGTCCAGATTGAAGACCGGACCGATGATGTACTCCTCCATGCGGGCGTCGGCCAGGGAGTCCTCCTCGATCACGCCGTCGTTGATCAGCTTCTTGGCCTTCTCCCAGTACTCCTCCGGAGTGGAGGCGGTGAAGAATCCCCGCTCCAGCTTCTTCTGCTTGTGGTGAAGCTTCACTATGGTCAGGGCGCTGATGTCCTCCGGTTTTTTAACCTTGCGCGGGGAGGGCATACCGGCCTGTTCCAGCACCCAGTAATAGTCCTTCTCCCCGCCGCGGTCCTCGCAGCGGAGCAGGTTGCGGGAACCGACCAGGGGAACCGCGAAATCGTTCTCCACCGAGTCTATGCCGCAATAGGAGGTGAACGAACGGTTGGGCACGAAAAGGACGTTCTCCTTGAGCAGACGGTCCACGACCGGCCCTCCGGTGGCGTCCTTGAACTTCTTGAGCATAAGCGCCTCGTCTACTATGCCCCTTCTCAGCTTCCCGTCCTTCTCGCGGTAGGCCTTGAAGTATTTGGTATAGGCGGAATCGCGTCCTTCCTGGCACACGGCCAGGGTGCGGAAGCCCTCCTCCACCGCGCCATCGCAGACGTCGAGCGCGGAGTGCGAGGCGAGCACCCCTATCTTGATCTTTTCCGGATCGTAAGCCTCCAGTTTGCCCAGGATGATGTCCCTGTCGATCATTCAGCTCCCTCAGGAATGGTTAGGGAACGTCCCATAGCATATTAAGTTGTGCCAAATCAGAGCGAGAGGCCGAGGACCACGATGATCCCCATCAGCGCCAGCGAGCCTATGAAATCGATGGCCGAGGACGTGACCGGGATGCTGTGGTCGTCCGGGTCGAGGGAGAACATGAAGGTGGTGACCGCCACATAATAGGCCAGGAAGTTGAGCACGGTGACCGTCACCAAACCGGCAACCAGACCCAGGGTGATCATGGCCAGCAGACCGGGGGAGGCCAGCCCGAGGGCGAGACAGACGAAGTGGGTGGCGATGCTGACGAAGGTGAAGACCCACAGGGCGAAGATGTAGATTATGGCGAAGTTCTCATAGCTGACCTTACCAGGCACCTTTCCCGGGAGCATGATACCCATGTGCAGGAGGGAGGACATGCGGGAGGTGAGTATGCCCCCAAGGGCGTTGCAGTTCTGCAGGAACAACGGTATCAGCACCAGGAGCGCCGGGTACGCCACCAGGTGGCTTATCTGGTCCTCGATGGTCAGACCGGCGCCCAGGTCCAGCAGGATGCAGATGATGAGCACAGGGGAGCTCTGAACGAAGATGCGCTTGGCCTCCTCGTCCCTCCGGTACAACGCCTCGTAGACCAGGTACACCGTGATAACGAAGAAAAGTACCATCATCAGGTCGTAGAAAATCGCGGCCACGTCCCCGTTCCAGTTCAGCACCAATATGCCGGCCAGGAAGAGCATCGGCAGGGTGACGATATCTCCGGCCGCGGTGAGCAGCGGCGCGCTGATGTTGTCTATGTCCCAGTTCCGGCGGAAGCCCAGATCGGCCACGACGACGTTGACGACCAACAGTACCAGGCCGGCCATGACCCCGCCGAACACGGAGATGAAGATGAACTGCTGCATGCTGATGCTGTCCACGCCCAGAGCGGTGGAGACCACCTTGGCCAGGAAGCCCATGAGGAACGAGACCACCATGGTGAGGATGAGAGAGGCCTCCATGTTCTGCCGGAGTATGCTTCCCTTGCGTAGGGAGAGCTCGAACGTACCAACGTGCATGGACGTTCCCAGGCGGCTTCCCAACGCCCCGAATATGTTCCCCCTCATCCCTATGGCCGCCGGGATCAGGATCATCAGGCCGGGGAGTAGCTCCAGGGTATCGGTCATGAAGCCTAGCGTCACGCCGGCCATGATGTCACCCAGGGATGAGATCAGCAGGGCGGTGAACCCCAGGGTGAAGACCGTTTTATTGTTGGAGAAGAAAGTCTTCACTGTCCCGCTCATCCTAGCACCCGCTAGAGGTAGGATTTGACCCTATTAATAATAAGCCATCTGCCCAACCAGCTGGTCGCGACGAGGGCATCTGGAGCCCTATGCCCCCTAGACTTCGCAACGATGATATATGGCTAACCTCATAAGGAAGGAACGGCGGGTTCGCCAGGCCATGACGGGCTGGTGGTCCCGTGAGGCCAACTGAGATGTCACGAGCGATATCCTTGTATAACCCCCGCAACAGCTGGAGGCTCATCGCTGTGACCCGGCGCAGGTGTTCTTTTTATGTATGACCTTGGAAGGGAGCAACGTCTGGACAAGTACGACCTGGCTCACGCCACGGTCAGGGAGATCCTCACCGAGATGAAGGACATCTCGGAGATCATGGTCGACCTGGCCTACGCGTCCATAATGTTCGACAGCGAGGAGATCGCCGAGGAGGTCAAGAACCTCGAGGAGGACATGGAGGAGCTCAGCAAGAACATCCGCATCAAGGCCATGCTGTCCGCGCGAACCCACAAGGACGCGACCAAGCTCTCGTCCTTGCTGGAGGTGGCAGCCGCCTCCAGACGCATATCCAACGCCGCCGGGGACATCGTCAAGCTCATGGAGTGCGAGGTGGACAAGCGGCCGTTCCTGACCTTCATCCTGAGGGAGGCCGAGGAGAAGATCAAGCGCCTGGTGTTGGCCGACTCCTCGGACATGGTCGGCCGTCAGATAGGCGACCTGGGCGTGGAATCGGAGACCGGAATGCGCATCATCGCCATCAAGCGCGGCAAGCGTTGGATCTACGACCCTGAGGAGGAGACCAAGCTCAAGGCCGGGGACACCCTGATCGTGCGCGGTACCGATGACGGCTGCGAGATCCTGCGCTCCTTCGCCAATGGCGAGGAGAAGTGGCCGGTGTACCCGGAAGAAGAGGAGGAGGAAGACTGATGGACCAGCTGGACGAGATGCTTCTGGAGCTCAAGGACTCTTCCGAGCTGATGATCGACCTGGCCTATTCCTCGCTGCTCTACAACAACAAGGAGATCGCCGAGGAGGTCGTGCTCATGGAGGAGATGCTCGACGAGCTGGCCAACGACATACAACGTCAGGCCATCGCCCGGGTCATGCAGGACCGGGACGAGGGCAAGGCCTTCACCGCCATCAAGCTTGCCGCGGCGGTGGAGGAGATCTCCGACGCCGCGATGCAGATCGCCATGGTCACCATCCATGACGATGAGCCGCACCCGGTCATCCGCCTGAGCATTAAGGACGCCGACACCACCATCACCCTGGCTGAGGTCAAGCAAGGATCCGACCTGGTCGGAAAGAGCCTGGGGAAGATGAGACTGGCCAGCCAGAGCGGGATGTGGATCGTGGCCATCAAGAGGGACCGCAAGTACCTCTACGGCCCGGACAAGAACGCCGTTCTGGAGGTTGGCGACGTGATAATTGCCCGCGGGCCTCCGGACGCCGAGAAGTACTTCCACGAACTGTGCTCAGGCGAGGAACATCTGGAAGAGCCGTAGGATAAGGAGTAGCCCCGGGCAGATTCGAACTGCCGTCGCAGGATCCAGAGTCCCGCATGATTGACCGCTACACTACGGGGCTGTGCGGAACGGTGGTAAATGCTCCCTGGTCTTAACCTTTTCGCAGGAAGATGGTTCAGGCGGCCTTGATGACCGCCGATATCCGCTTGTACACGTCGTCTATCGCGCCCATGCCGTCCACGGACCGGAGCACGCCTTTCTTTCGGTAATACTCGGTCAGAGGCGCGGTGCGCTCGGTATAGGTGTTGAAGCGTTCCCTTACCACCTTCTCGGTATCGTCGCTCCTCTGGTAGAGCTCGCCGCCGCACTTGTCGCAGACCCCGCTCTTCTTCGGAGGGTTGAACTCCAGATGGAAGACGGCGTTGCACGCCCGGCAGGACCTCCTCTCGGTGAGGCGTTTGATCAGAGCTTCCTGGTCCACCTCCAGGTCCACCGCCATCTCCACCTTGAAGAACTGGTCGAGCGCCTGGGCCTGCTCCAGGGAACGGGGGAACCCGTCCAGCAGCACGCCGCCCTTGAGCCCTTTCAGCTTTTCCCTGATCAGCCCGACCACCAGGTCGTCGGGCACCAGCTTTCCGGCGTCCATGAAACTCTTCGCCTTGACTCCCAGTTCCGTCCCGTTGCGGACGGCCTCGCGCAGCAGGTCCCCGGTGGATATCTTGGTGAAACCGAACTCAGCTACCAGCCTCTCGGTCTGCGTTCCCTTGCCCGATCCCGGAGGCCCCAAAAGCACGATCTTCAGGTCCATGCTCGGCCATGCCACTCCCCATAAATCATCTTTGCGATTTTTCCGTCCCCGGGACAATAGGATTATGTGCTAGTCTGGCAATCAAATTCGCATGCTAGGTGGGGATTTGGTCGGGCTGGTGCCCCTGCAGACAACCGACGAGCTGGCTCTCTATAAATGGCTGAACGACCCGCGGGTCCGTCGGGCCGCCGGCCGACCCACCTGGAGACCGGCCTACAGCCTGGAGCAGGTGCAGGACCTGATCAAGGAGAAGCTGGCCCAGCCGTCCCGCTTCGACCTGATGGTGGTGGACCTGCGTACCGAGACGCCTTTGGGATTGATCGAACTGGCCCACATCCAGCCGATGAGCGATTCCGCGCAGATATCCTTGATCTGGGGGGAGAAGGGTGACCAGGAACTGATGACGGAGGCCCTGATATTGGCCGCCGGGTATGCCTTCAACTCGCAGGGACTGCATCGACTGTGGACCAGGGTCCCCGCCCGAGAAGAGCAAGGCCTCGCCCTGTTCCGCAAGGTGGGGTTCAAGGAGGAGGGCGTCCTCAGGGAGGATCATTTCGGAGATGGCAGTTGGCAGGACTCGGTGCTGCTCTCCTTGCTCTCAGCGGAGGCGCGGCCATGCTGAGCGGAGAGAAGGTCGATCTGGTGGCGGCGGAACGCGCGTATGTCCCCATGTACATCAAGTGGATCAACGACCCCGAGGTGACGCAATGGCTGAAGGCCGACCCCCCGTTCAGCGTGGAGATGGAGCACGGCTGGGTGGACCGGCTTCGACGCGAGGGGAAGATGACCTTCACCATCCTCACCAAGGATGGCAGACCGATAGGCAACATCGGCATGGAGGAGGTGGTCTGGAGATACCGGCGGGTCACCATCGGCATCATGATCGGCGAGAAGGACCACTGGGGGAAAGGCTATGGCAGCGATGCCATCACCACTCTGCTGCGATACCTCTTCGAGGAGCTTGGCATGCGGCGGGTGGACCTCATCACCGATTCCGAGAACCATAGGGCGCAGCGGGCGTACAAGAGATGCGGCTTCCGGGTCGAAGGGCTGATGCGACAGTACCGGACCAAGAACGGACGCATCATCGACGACCTGATGATGGCCATACTGGCCACCGATTGGTTCGCCATGCATCCACCCAGGGGAGGGGCATAAGGTATTAGTAGCAAAATATCATTCGCCTTAATCCTAGGCAGGGGTAGCCAAGCCTGGCCAACGGCGCTAGATTCAGGGTCTAGTCCTTAGTGGTCCGAGGGTTCAAATCCCTTCCCCTGCACTTTTTCCCCTTCTTGACATCGTGGTCCCATCACCCTCTTTTCATCCTGAGCACCAACAGAACGACCAGCAGAGCGATCACCGCCACCAGTAGGGCGATGATAACCAGCAGATACGTTTCCGTCCGGTCCTCCTTCTGCGGCGCCACACCGACGTTCGCACCCATCAGCAGACCATAGTAGGTCGTACCGGGACCGGGGAACTCCGACCCGGCCGGGGCGTGGCCGCGCAGGTCGGACGGGGTGTGAAGTATCCAATCCGTTCCCACCTCGATCTGGGCCGAGGAGCCTAAGAAGGTTATGTTCTCCAGCGTCAGGCAGTCGGCGAAGGCGTTGAGCTGGATCACCCTGACACTGGCGGGGATCTCGATCGAGCTAAGGAGCTTGCATCCGGTGAAGGCGGACATGCCAATCACCTCCACGCTGTCACCCATCTCCACCGTCCTCAACATGGTGCAGCTGAAGAAGGACAAGATCCCTATTATCTCCACACCGTCACCGATCTTCACGCCGGTGATGCTGCATCCGGCCACCGAGAGCATGGCGATCTCGGTCACGCTGTCCGGTATGGTCAGGTTTCCCGTCTTTCCGGCCGGGCATTGCATGAGGACTGTGACCGTCTTGTTGTACAGCACCCCGTCGATGCTGCGGAAGAACCCGTTATCGGGATCCACGTCGATCCAGGACAGGCTTTCGCATTGGGCGAAGGCGTATGGGCCGATCTCCTCCACGCTGGCCGGGACGGTCAGGTTGGCCAGGGAGGTGCAGCCGGCGAAAGCACCATTACCTATTCTCTCGAGCCCAGAAGGAAGGTCGAACGCGGTCATGGATACACAGCTCTGGAAGGCGCCATCGCCGATGGTCCTCAAACCGGTCGGAACTTCGAACGACTCCAGCTTTTCGCAATCGGCGAACGCCCTCCTGCCGATGGTGTCCAGATGGCTGTCCTGGGCGAAGGTCACGGTCTTGAGCTCGTCAACGCTCTCGAACATGTAATCGCCGATCTCGGTGATTCCGCGACCGATGACCAGGTTCTCCAAGAACCGGCAATCGTCAAAGCAGCCATCACGGAGAGAGCTCACAGTATCCGGTATGGTCACGTCCCCGGCCAGGGCTGAAGGGCATTTGATCAGAGCGGTGAAAGCCTCATCGTACAGCACCCCGCCCATGCTGGTATAGTACGGGTTGTTGATGTGTACCGATATGGCCTCCAGGTGATAGCAGTTGTAGAACACCGCGTCCCCTAGTGACGAGACGCCGCTGCCGATGTATGCCGTGACCAGCTGGTCGCAGTTGGCGAAGGCGTAGTTCTGGATGGTGTGCACGCTGTTGGGGACCAAAACCGAGGTGACATGATAACCGGCCGCCCTGTTGAACGCCTCGTAGCGGATGATGGCGGTCGGGTACCCGCCCAGTGTGGAGGGGATGCTGATGTCGCCTCCGGCCCCGGTGTAAGCGGTTATCATGGCCACCTGGGGATCGCCGGTCAGCTCATATTCGTAGTCCCCGTCCACCAGGGCAGTGGCCTCCTGCGGGACCAGCACGAAGGCGGACATCAGCAGTGCGAGCACGATCACCATCGGCAATACCACCTTCTTCGGATGCGCGTCCATAACGACCAGCCACCTTGTCCTGAGAATGATTACGCCCTTGCCAGGGATTTAAGCAGTTCGCACTCCGTTCGTCTCCTCAAATAAATACAAATACTACATGTATTCATATGGTGATTATGGTGACATAGGTGAGAATAACACCAGCGAAGTGGGACGCGGAGTACGCGTGGCTGCGGAACGAGGAAGGGGTACGGGCATGGCAGTTCGAGCCCAAGGTCAAGGTCCGCAAGGAGGCGCGGAGAAAGATACTACAAGGGATCGGTCGCCCCTCGATGACCGGATTGGCCCTCCAGGGACTGGGGGCGGTCCTCCTTGGCCTTCTGGCCATTGACGGGCAGCTGCTCACGCTGCTGCCCCTGGCCGCGCTCATCAGCGGAGAGGTCATTTTTATTTCCTCCCTGGGCCATAAGGGAGAGCGTTCAACGGGAGACAAGTGAGATGACCAACGTTACCATCAGGGGGATCGACGACCAGACCTACCTCAAGTTCTCGGCGCGGGCCACCCTGGAAGGCGTGGCCGTCGGCGAGCTCACCACCAGAGCCATGAACGAGTACCTGGAGAAGGACCAGGGGAAGATATACCGGATAGGTAACCTGGAGGACATCTCCATAAACCGTAAGGACCTGGAGTCGCTGGATGGGGTGGTGATACTCCAGAACATCGAGCGCCTCACCTTGGAGGACGATCTGGACTGGCCGCTGGTCAACGAGCGGATCAGGTCCATCGAGAACGTGGAGACCCTGGTCCTGTCGAAGGGGGTCTCCAAGTTCCAGATCCTGACCAAGGCCAGGAACGTCGAGAAGTTCCGGTCCGTCTGAACGGTCCGACACCGTTAATATCATTCACGGCCATGGTCAGGCATGGTCGCGCTCACTCCCGAGATGCAGGATCTTTTCAAGGGAACCAAGTACTTCGCCATGGCCACCGCCTCCAAGGACGGCGAGCCGAACGTGGCGCCGATCGGAATGGCCATACTGATGGACCCGGAGACCATCTGGATCGGAAACCAGTTCTTTCGCCAGACCTTGGCGAACCTGAAGGAGAACCCCCGGGTGGCCTTGCAGGTCT
Organism: Methanomassiliicoccales archaeon; assembly: GCA_040768245.1. GTDB lineage: Archaea > Thermoplasmatota > Thermoplasmata > Methanomassiliicoccales > UBA472 > UBA472. Next base: position 25,525 of record JAXGNA010000008.1, read on the forward strand.
GGACCTTCGGCGTTCCTGGCTGTTTGAAGATCAAGGGCGATGTTCAGATAGTGGAAAAAGGTCCGGACTATAACAAGATGTACAACATGGTCAAGGAGAGAAAGCCGAACCTGGAGTGCAAGGGCCTGGTCATCATGAAGATCACCGAGGTCTTCGATTGCCGTTCCGGGGCGGAGGCGGGAAAGCGCCTGCTCTGAATCAAGCCTTGTCGGTGAAGGCCGGCTGCTTCATGGCCAGACGTACCGCGTCAATGAACATGATGAGGCCGATCAGGGCCAGGAAGAAGCCCAGGAGCCAGCTGCCGTAGAACTCCACCGGGGGGGCTTTCGTCTCGCCTTGGGCGAACATGGTGGCCAGAATCATCGGCACGAAGGCGAAGAAGGTTCTGGCCCAGATCCGTTTGTCCTGCACCGCCCAGACCGACAGCATAGCGACCAGCATTATCCAGTAGCCCCCGTGCACCTTGGGATAGAAGGTGAAGAAGGCCATGAGCATCAGGGTGACGCTCTGCCATACCGGCCATTTCTTGTGGTACGGGTAGAGATAGGCGAAGGCCATGGCCCCGCCCAGGATGGCCAGCTGTACGACGCTGGGCGGGTTCCATCCGCCCATGTACAGGAAGTGCCAGATGGAGTGTCCGCCGGTCGGTCTTCCCTCCTCCCCCAGGAAGTAGAAGTTCAGGAAGAAGGAGAAGTCGTCCCAGCACATGATCACGAAAGGCAGCGCAATGAGGCCAGTGGCCAACCCCAGGAATAGGAGGGAGGTCATCCGCCCTTTCCAATCCCGCTGCTGGAGGAAATGGACCGGGAACAGGAGAATGGGGAACATCTTGGTCCAGATACCCACGCCGATGGCGGCGGAGGCGGAATTATGACGCTTCAACAGCATGAGCACCACGGCCAGCATGAAGATGAAGGCCACGATCGACTCGTCCTCGCCGGTGCCGGATTCCACGATGGTGTAAGGCGACAGCAGCACCAGCATGCCGGCGAAGTAGGCCTTGTTCTCATCCAGATGGCGAAGGCCCAGGTAGAGCATGGCCGAGAGCAGGAAGGCGAACAGCGAGAAGTAAGCGCTCCAGACCCAGTCGTGCTCCGCCCCGCCCAGAAGCTGCGCGGGGACCAGCAGGTAATTGATGATCGGCGGGGTCTCGGTGTGCACATCACGATAGAGAAGCCCGCCGTCCAGGATGGTCTGGGTCCTCGCCCGGTAGACGTCCATGTCCGGATGGCTCAGGTCGGGGTCGATGGCCGCCATCAGGAAGGCGTTGTCGGCCACGATCATCGTGCCGTAGACCAGCAGGGCGATCGCCGCGTAAAGGAAAAGCTTGCGCCCGGGCGACAGGGCGGCGATCCTGGTGAGGACCGCATCAAATCTCTTCGCCAGGCTGTACATGCGTAACCCCTAACCCTTCTGGCGGAGGGCGGCGATCTCCTCCTTATGGTCCTTCTTGAACTTGGAGAAATCCCGCAGGGTTATGAAGGGGACGGTGTAGAACTTGATGTATGATTTTCCGGACGGACGGTCGTAGTGAACGATGGGCACCTCGGCGATCTTCATGCCCTTGAGCGCGGCCAGCGGCAGGATGAAACGGTGCAGTCCCTGGTAGCCCTCTGGATCGAATCCCATGGCCACCGCCTTCTCCCTCCGGAAGGCCTTGAACCCGCTGTTCTGGTCCTTGATCTGCAGCTTGAACTTGCGGCGGATGATGAAACGGTTATACGTCCGGGAGATGAAACGGCGGATGAAGGTATCGGTACGCTCCCGCCTCCAGCCGGTGACCACGTCGAACCCTTCGTCCATCTTCGAGAGGAAGAGCGGTATCTGCTTGGGCTCGTACTGCCGGTCGGCGTCCATGATGATGACGACCTCGCCCTTGGCCTGCTGGAAACCGGTACGGATGGCGTACGACCGACCCAGGTTCTTCTCGTGATGGACCGCCCGTACGTTGGGATGGTCCTTGGCCAGCTGGTCGCATATCTCTCCCGAGCGGTCGGTGCTGCCATCGTCGATCAGTAGGACCTCCCCGTCGATGTTCTTCTCAGCATAGACCGCCAGGATGTCCTCGGTGAGCGGTCCCACGTTCCCTTCCTCGTTCTTGAGCATCAAGACGGTGGTGCACTTCAGTTTAATCCCCTCTGGTTATTGTCGGCCTCCTTGGCAGAGGAGGACCGGGCGCGCTGATCTATGACCATGGCTAACAGGCTGACCGGCACGGACAGCCAGATAGAGGTTATCGCACTTAAAAGCCCTGCGGTCGCCGCCACGTGGGGATCTAGCCCGCTAGCGGTGAAGACCGCGGAGGACATCAACACGTTGCCGCTTCCCGCGGTGAGCACCACGGCGCTCAGGGACGCCAGGCTGGCCGAGGCTATGACCGCCACTAACGAAACGTCCACCCCCAGGGCCTCGATGATCAGGTAGAGCCGCACGATCTCATTGGCCCAGATGACCGCGGTCAGAAAGGATGGCCAGACCAGCCGCTTCCAGTTGCCCTTGAAGTTCAGGGCCTCGTTGAATGAAACCACGGTGCCCATCAGCTTGCCGGAGAGCTTGGCGCCTCTTTCCCCCTTAAGGACCTTGGAGGCCATCCGGGCGCCCCAGCCCCCCATCCTCAGCAGCAGCTTGGGCCGCGCCAGGACGTAGATGAAGAGCAGGTTGGCCAACACCATCAGGGCGACCAGGAACATCAGGTAACCGCGGAACTCCTCCACGATGTGCGCAAGCAGCAGGAAAAGACTGGTGACGGTGAGGATGGTCAGGAAGGCGAAGTCCATTATGCGCTCGGTAACCACCGAGGCCAGCCCCTTTCCGACCGCCACCCCTTTCCGGGTGTTCATCTCGATGATCCGGGAGGTCTCGCCGACCACCCTTCCCGGGATGAGGTTGTTGATGGCCTGGGAAAGCGAGAAGGCAGCGAAGATGGTACGGAAGGATATCTCGTACCCGGCGTGGCTCATCAGCACACCCCATCGGTAGGCCTTGAAGACCAGGTTTATCAGATAGAGGACGACCACCAGGGAGATCAGCTCATACCTGATGCCCTTGAGGGCTATCCAGACCTCCTCCGGGTTCGAGGCTAGCACTACCAGTATAATGAGGGCAAAGGAAATGCCCAACCTGACCTTGGTACCAAGGCTCATTCTTCCCGTGGTCCATCCCCTTCCCCGACCAGAACGGACCTGTCTGTCTCCGTGACGATCGGACCCGTTGGCTGGTTGATGACTAGGATGGGCTTATATGAAATTTTGGTAAGTGTTCCATTGTCCAGGGCATGAACAGCAAGTAATGTAATGGAGGGGGTGCATGACCCATGGGATAGAATGCGCGTACTGGTCATCTATGACACCGTCTCCGGGAACACGGAGAGGATCGCCCAGCTGATCGCCGAGGAGCTGGCGGCGTCCGGTAACGAGGTCTCCTGCCGAATGCAGTCCGTTTCCGGGGAGGAGGATTTCGTCGGAGTTCCACTATGGGTGATCGGCTCGCCGACCCACTGGGGCCGGGCACGGTTCCGTTTCAGCACGCTCCTTCGCAACGCCTTGAAGGACGCCGGGAAGGACCATGATTTTGTTACCTTCGATACGCGATACGAGAAGGTGCATTCGGGGGCCGCCGACCGGGTTCACCGCTTGCTGGTCAAAGAAGGACTGCGACCTTTGATGGGGCCTCAATTCTTTGTGGTGGAAGGGAGCGAGCTGCGTAAGGGAGAAGAGGAGAAGGCGCGTGATCTAGGGCGCACCATCGCCTCACTGCTCTGAGGTCCCTTCCGAAGATGTATCCTCCATCATCCCTTCCACGTTAGTGGAGAGCAGCAGGAGGATAGCGCAGATTATGAACAGCGAGGCTATCAGGAAGAGCGCCTCGTAGCCGAAGTATTGGGCCACCAGACCGCCGAACAGCGAGCCGATTATCGTGGATATCCCGCGGACGGAGGAGTACATGCCCATGGACTGGCTTCGGAACGACCGGTAGGACATCCTGGCCACCAGGGAGTCGCCGGCCACGGCCAGCAGGGCCCAGCACATACCGGCCAGACCGCTCAGGACGCACATCAGGACGAAGACGCCGCCCAGCCCCAGGGGCAGAAGGGTCACCAGGAAGAAGGAGGGGAATATCAGCACGCGCAGCCCGAACGCCAGGGCCTGGACCTTTCTTCCGCCGTACCTCTCCACCAGCTTGCCGGCCTTGGAGTACAGAAGCGCGGAGACGAAGGAGCTGGACAGGTAGACCGTGAAGACCTCGGCGCTGCTCATCCCGACCTGGCGGGCGAGGTAGGTCGGCAATGCCACGTAAAAGCACAGGAAACCGGTGAAGGCCAGGAACACCACCGCGTAGTACCGCTTGAGATTGGAGGGGAAGTTGCGGAGGCGGAGGTTCTTCTGGGACATCTCCACCACGTAGAGCAGGCGCTGCGGCATGAACCGCAGCTTTTCCATCAGGTAGGAAGGGATCTTCAGAAGCTCCATCGGGGGCAGCTGTTGGCGGCTGAGCTTCTCCAGAGGCTCCTTCATGTAGCGCCAGCCCAGGAACACCGAGAGGAACCCCAGTGCGCCGGCCAATATGAACAGCCCCCGCATCGGGTTGGCGTCCCCGTCGGAGGGGAAGGCCATCAGCCAGAGCGTCCCCAGCAACAAGCCGATGACCCAGCCTATACCTCCCACCTTGCTGAAATCGCCCAGCCTCTTCGGCCATTCGTCCTTTCGGAAGCATTCCAGCACCATCACCGTTCCGACGGGAGCGATGGCCGCCCCCAGGAAGCCGAAGATGAAGTTGGCGATGTAATATTCGGAGATGCTCTGTGACAGACCCATAAGGATGAGGGAGAAGGCCACCCCTAAGAAGCCGGCCAGTACGAACGGCACGCGACGCTTGGAGGTGTCCGAGAGGTTGCCCCAGAGGATCCCGGCAGGTACCGAGGCCAAGGAGGTAGCTGCGCTGACTATGCCCACCTGGGCCACCGTGCCCTTCAGCCCCTCAGTTATGAAGAGGGGGATAAGGGCGTTGGTGCTTCCTCCCGAAATGTTGTAGGGAAGGAACGAATAGTACCAGCGGTCGTCCTTGAGCCCGTCCTTGACCATGTCCACAGGGGATTGTTGGCCCAGGTGGATAAACTATGCGGTTCCACAAATGACGATGCTCAGGCCGCTCCCAGCAGAACGGCTGACGCCACGGAGAGCAATACCGCCAGGGAGACCAGGACGAACCTGCGGTCGCCTTCCCTGATGAACACACAGAGCGCCCCGATGACCCGGGCCAGGGGGGTGGCGATCAGCAGGACTATGCCCAGGGTCAGGAACGCCGCCGGGTCCAGCTCCAAAATGCGGGACGGGACCTTCTCCAGGGCGACCACCGAGGCTTCCTGGATCCCGGTGACGATTCCCAGCGCCAGGCCGAAGAGCATTAGCGCCAGGCTCAGGACCATCCCCCAGCGAAGGATCGGCTGTACCACGCCGCACAGGGCGGACTGGGAAGGCATCAGGCACCCCCCCACAGGCCGAAGGCCTTCAGGACCATGGTGATGGCCACGATGAAGAGCAGTCCGGAGAACCACCTGCGCAGATCGCTCGAGGAGTACCTGGCCATGAGCATTGTTCCTATGTACGCGCCCCCGAACGTTCCTAGGGCCACCGCCGCGCAGAGGTAGGCGTCCAGAAGTCCATGGCCGTAGAAGATTATCGCCCCGGTGAGGGCGGTCACCCCGATCATGAAATTGCTGGTGGCCGTGGCCGCCTTCAACGGCACGCACATGCACACGTTCATCACTGGTACCTTGACCAGCCCGCCGCCCACCCCCAGCAGACCGGAGAGCATCCCGGCCACGCTGCTGTAGGCCAGCCCCTTCCTGAGCCCCTTGACCCCATAGCTTACCTGGCAGCTGCTCTTGGGATCCACGTACTGGCAGGACAGGTCCACCATCTGCCCCTCCGCCGCCGCCTGCTCCGGGGTGAACAGGACCTCGGTGCGGCGGAGCATGGTGAATCCAGCGTACACCAGGAGCATGGAGAAGAGAAGGAAAAGCAGGGTCTGGTTGGTATATACGGCGATGAGCGCCCCGACGATCGAACCGACGGTGGTGGACATCTCCAGGAAAAGGGCCAGACGTACGTTGGTCAGTCCTTGCTTCACGTACTTGCTGGCCGCCCCGGTGGAGGTGGCGATCACCCCGATCAGGCTGGCGCCTATGGCCTCCTGCATCGGTACGCCGAAGCCGAGGGTCAGCAGCGGGATGATGATAAGTCCGCCGCCGATGCCCATCAGCGCCCCGATGGTGCCAGCGCTCATGCACAGTAGGGCGATGAGCAGCAGCACCAGGGGGTCCATCGTGCGGCGATGACCTGACGAGGACATAATGCTAGCGGGAGAATGGTTTATAACCCCGCGGGACATGAAAGGGGCATGGGCCTGCTGCTGGTCAGGTACGCGGAGATGGGTCTCAAGAGCCCGGGGGTGCGCCGTTACTTCGAGAAGGTGCTCACCCATAACATGATGGCCGCCCTGGCCCGGGAGAGGTTGGAAGCCTTCGTGGAGAGCCAGTACGGTCGTCTATTTGTGACCACCGACCGGCCGGAAGAGACCGCCGCGACGCTCAGGCGGGTCTTCGGCATATCGTCCCTGAGCCATGTCCGGGAATGCTCTTCGGAGGTCAAGGACATCAGGAGGTTGGCGCTTGAGGTGGCCACCCCACTGCTGAAGGACGGCTCGACATTCAGGGTGGAGGCCCGCCGTAACGGTGTGCATCCGTACACCAGCATGCAGCTGGCCGCCCAGGCTGGCGAGGAGATCTACGAGGCCCATAAGCATCGCGGGGTGCGGGTGGACCTGCATCATCCCGACCTGGTCGTCTACGTGGAGGTTCGCGACCGCCGGGCGTACGTTTTCAGCGAGTACCTGGATGGCCCTGGAGGGCTTCCCATGGGCAGCCAGGGGAAGGTGGTGGCCTTGATCCGCGACGAGAGGGACGCCCTGGCCGCCTGGATGATGATGAAGAGGGGCTGCCGAGCCCTGTTCGTGGTGGAGAACGAGGAGACCATGCGTATCCTGGAGCGCTGGGACCCCGAACCCCGCAAGGTCAGCGGCCCGGCGGGCAAGGCCGTGCAGGCCAACAAGGCCTTCGGCCTGGTGGTGGGCTGGTCCCTGGATGAGCTTCAGGATAACATAACGTTGAACACCGATGTCCCGGTGTACCATCCGCTGGTCGGGATGGGAAATGAAGAAGTGGAAAGGCGTTTGAAAGAGATCAAAGGGTAGGCGTTGCGCCTACTTTATCTGCCTGTCGTGGGCCTTGACGGACGGGCGCGCCTTCTCCGCACCCTTGCCCTTCCAGTGCAGCCCGCGTCCCTTGCGCCCGGCGGAGGTCTTGCCGCGGAAGACCCTGTTCTTGTTGGCGTTGTCGCACAGCCAGTTCAGGTTCTTGTCCGCCTTGATGGAGGGGTGGTGCTTGTCCACCAGGATGACCTCGTACCAGACGTTCTTGCCGTCCTCGCCGACCCAGTAGGAGTTGAGCACCTCGAGGTTGGGGTAGCGCTTGGCGGCCCTCTCCTCGGCGATCCGCTTCAGGCTCTTGCCCATGGTGATCTTCTTCATACCCTCGCGCTTGGCACGGCGTCCCTTGTATCCCATGCGCTTCTGCAGTCCGCCCTTGCGGACGTGGCCGCGGACCACGATGATCCCCTGCTTGGCCTTGTAGCCCAGAGCGCGGGCGCGGTCCAGACGGGTGGGCCTCTCCAGGCGGCAGAAGTTGGGCTCCCGCCTCCAGAGTATGAGCCTCTCCCACATCAGTCCCTTAACGTAAGAAGCATCGGGCCGGTCCCAGGCGTCGGAGATGTAGGAGTACATGCTCTTTCCGTTCACTGGCCTGGGCCCTTCCTCGTTATCGTCGACCTTTTTGTCTACCATTTGTATCACCAGTGCCGCCGTTGGCGGCGCTTCGGGATTCGCCCCTTGCGGGGTACAACTCCGGCGAGACTTGTCTCGCTACGAAGCCCACAGATAATGTAGCCCTATTTAAACGATATGATTTACGAATGGGATGGATGATGATTTAATTAATGAGTTTCGATTACGGCCATCCGATAGATATATATTCTTTGTAATGTTTTGAAGAATTGGATTCGGTCCCTCACCAGGCATCGTTTCCGCATGTATCGCACTATGGTTTATTTGTCTTGTAAACTTTTTATTTTCTTCCTTAGATCTTTAGCCTTGATCATTTCGATATCGAAACCATCGGCCAAGGTCTGAGCGACCTTCTTGGAATTGTCACCCATATAGACCAACACGTCTCCATCTCGCACCTTATCACTGTCCGAGAAACGATCGTAGAACTGAACGCAACCTCCCAGCCTCTCAGCGTATATTAGAGCCGCATGGAACGGATCTTGGTATTGGACCGTTTTGGAAAACTTTTTCGATATTGGCACGGAAGGGGCTGGCGACGGTCCGTCCATGACATGAGGTTCAGCGATGGGGATCTTTTCAAGCTGATCAACCAGGAAGAAGACGATCGGCCTTGCCATGAAGGACGTGGTATCAATCAACTGGTCATCATACCATGTGAATTTTGTAAGGACCTTGTGGTCCAAGAATCGACAATCGGTCTTGAAGCTACAGTCCTCCCACACCTCGTGAACATTGTCTGGTCGCAATCCTCTGTAGAGCATTGGATCTGTGGCCGGCCCTGGTTTCCTATGATAGAGCCTTGTATCGGTAAGGAAGGCGATCATGTCGGAGATGGATATGAATGGATTGCACTCATCACCATGAGAAAAAATGGTGGGCGAGCATTTTGATGAAAGCTCATCCCAGGCGATGGTGTTCTTGGACCTGAAACCATCTATCATGAGCTCATATTCCTCTCCGTCCTTTCTCCTCATATAGTTCCAAGCGGAGATGTACGAGAACATCGGTCCTAGAGATCGCACGAATTCCTCCGTCCTCAGATTGACGAGCGGACATCTGGAACCGCCGACCTTGACCTCAGGCCTATCTTTTGGAGGAAGAACGACATAGGAGACATGGATGGATTCGATCTGATCTTGGATCGCATCGATCAGCTTATTAGAATAAGCGATCGCTTTACTCATGTTCAGATCTTTCTTTAATTGATTAGAGGATAGGAATCGTAGTTCGTTCGAGATTTCGAACTCTTTTTTCAACACCCCATTGGTGGATAAAAATTCCTCCTGGAACCCATCAGCGTCCTTGAAGGTCACCCCGACACCTAATGGAGAGAAGAAACCCCTGTATCTCTTCTCGACCGAGCTAGGATCTGACCGATCGACCCTTTGTTCAACTCTGGACCTGTTGAAGTCCTTGGCATCGAAGGCCACTACCTTCATGGCGTTTTGATGCACATCAAGATATATTATTTCATCTCATAGAATTAATCGGGGCTCACATGAAGTCATCAAGTGACAGCTTCTTGTCGGTCTTCCTGACCTGCTCCAGATTGATCTTCGGCCTATCCTCCTCAGGACCATAATCGAACAGGTTGGCCTGCTGGTTGCCGTTCAGCAGGTCCTTCTCCCCCCAGCCGAAGACCTCCGTGGCCCGGGAGAGCGTCTGCGCCAGGCGCTCCGCGTAATATCGGTAATCGGGAGCATAGGTGAACTCCTGCCCGGAGATGTACGGCTGAACCTCCTGCGGCTTCCTACGGAAGTTGGTGACTATCCAAGAAACCTTCATCCCCGGCACGAACTCGTAGCCCATCTCCATCAGCTTCTTGGCCGTCTGCACCGTGGCCTGGGCGTCCGGGTTGGCGTATTCGTTGAACTTGCGGCAGCCCTTGGAGATTACCAGCTTTTCCAATGGGACCTTGCCGGCCAGGGTGTCCTGGACGTAGCTGCGGGCGGCCTTCACCGCCTCGTCGGTCTTGCCGTCCATGATGAACTCGAAGACGGTCATGAGCGACTCGGACTGCAGGTCGAAGGAATCGGTGCGGCGCACCTCGTAGCCGCGGATGATCAGCTCCTCCTTGGGCCAGACCATTCGGCCCACGTAACGCTTCTTCTTGCCGTGCGAGAACAGTGGCTCCATGATCTTCTCGAACTCCAGGGAGCCGCCCTCCTTGGAGAAGCGTGTGGCCAGCTCCTTTCCGAAGCTCAGGGAACCCTCCAGGTTCTCATGGGGCGATTGGACGAAGACCGAGTCGGTGTCCGAATAGATCACGTTCACCCCTTCGTCCGACAGCGATTTGATGATGCCCTTGGTGGTCTCCCTGGCGAAGGCGGTTATGCTTCCCCCGATGGAGCGGTCGGTGAAGCGGTAGAAGGAGGAGGCGAACACCCCGTAGAAGGAGTTCATGAGGATCTTGATGGCCCCCTGCAATCCGTCGTAATAGTGCGCCTCCTCGGGGTCCTTGGCCTTCTTGGCCAAGGCCTTGGTCTCATCCCTCCGACGCATCAGGTCGGACAGGATGGAGGGCAGTATTCCAGGCTGCTGTTCCTTGCTCAGGAAGTGCACCCCCAGCGGGGACACGATGGTGCCGCGATCATCGCGGGTGGTGAAGCAGATGTTCCTGGATATGATCAGGCTGGGGTACATGGACTTGAAGTCCAGGACGCAGACCCAGTGGTACACGCCCGGGGATATCTCGTGGACGTAACCACCCTCGATGGCGTTCTCCTCATCATCGTCATAGTTGCCGGTGAGCGGAACGGCGACCTGCGGCGCGTGGCGATCGGCGGCGCGGATCATGATGGCGTCAATTAGCTGAGAGGAACCGGAGTTCAGCACATCGTCCACCGGCATGCGGGACACCGCGGCCAGGTCCATCCCCTTCCGGATGCGACCGACCTTGCCCAGTATCTTTAGTGCCAGCTCGGCGTCGCGCGTGCAGTAGGCCAGCACCTTGTCGCGGTTGTTGAGCCATTCCTTGTCTATGGCCCGGGGATCGTAATCCTCCCCGACCTTCATCTTCATGTCCACGTCCAGCTTCTCCTCGCCCAGGAGCGATTTGGAGACGGCGTTCAACGTTTCCTGTTTTGGCTTGATCTCGATCTTGACCGCCCACCAGGCGTCCGCTATCAATCGACCGGTGCAGCGCCAGAACTTGTTCATGACCCGGCGGGGATTGGAGCGGTCGCGGCCCCACTTCAGCTCGTCGATGCCGTACTTTTTGGCACGCTCCATGATGAACGGGATGTCGTAACCGTCGATGTTGTAGCCGGTGATGACGTCGGGGTCCTCCATCTGGATGACCTCGGTGAACCTTTCGATCATCTCCTTCTCCGTACCGACCACGGGCTCGCCGGCCCTCACCCCCGATTCGTCCTTGATCACGTAGCAGATGGTGTAGATCGTCTCGTCGGTGATGGAGTTCTCGATGTCGAAGCTCAGGATCTTGAGCTTGGGGGTGAAAGGAGGTATCTCGGTGAAGCCACGAAGGTTCACGACCAGATCGGTGGTGTAGTCGCCCTTTATCTCCTCACCGCGGGCGGTGAAGCAGGCCGGCAGGTCGTTGTCGTAAATGAAGCGGTGGTGGAACGGTATGTCGGCGGCGAAGACCTCCATCCCCTGGCGCTTGAGCTCGCTGCGGTACTGCGGCACGGCCCAGGGGAACTTGATGATGACCTTGGAGCATTTCTGGACCCGGCCCTTGTTGATCAGGAAGAGGTCCACCGGCTCGATGCCCAGGAAATCATCCTTGCCCTGGACGTAAGGCAGCACGTCCTCCGGAGGGGCGGCCACGTGGAAATATGGACGGAAGCCGGTCTTGCGCAGGGTGATCGATCTGCCGTCACGGGTCTTGCCGAACAGCTCGACCACTATGCCATCATTATCTCCCCTCGAATAGGAGGCGGTCAGAAGCCGAACGTCCCATTCACCCATGTCTACCTCTTCGCCACTATGGTCATCACGTCCTCGTTCTCCAGCAGGTGGTCGTGGCCGACCACGCGGTGGGTGCGGGCGTTGATGGCCCGGATGAAATTGTCGCCCAGGTCGGTATGCACCTTGTAGGCCAGGTCCTTGGCGTTGCTCCCCTTTTTCAGGAGGAAGGCATCCGGGAGCACCCGGCCGTCATGATCGGTGAGGTGGGTCTCATCCTCCACCGGATAGACCACGATCTGGTCGAGCAGACGATAGGTCACCGTCTCCAGGCACTTCTGGACCCCGGTACCGTCGTACCTGGCCATGATCTGGGCCATGAAGTCCAGGGCCTTCCTCTGATTGGGGTTCAGCTTGCCGGGGTCGTTGACCTTGAAGTCCTTGTCGCCCGGCACGTAGGTCACCAGTCCGGCCTTGGCCGCCCGGCGCAACGCCAGTTCCGTCTCCGCGCAGGTCGGTACGGTCAGGTATCCCTCCAGCTCACTTAACCTTTTCATGATCCCGGGGTCCGCCGCGTCCGCCTTGTTGAGGGCGATGATCATGGGCTTGCTGAGCATCCGGATGTTCGCCGCCAGACGGTAGAGGTCCTCGTCCTTCCAGTCTATGATCTTGTGCGGCATCTCCGATGAACGGAGGGCGGCGGACACCTGGGCCTCGGTCACTCCAAGCCCGGTGAGCCGGTCATGGATGACCAGCTCGATCTTCTGCCCCTCCAGGTGCGCTCCCCGGGCCAGCTTGTCGAACCCCTTCATCATGATGCCTTTGATCCACTGGTTGATCTCCCTCTCCAGGAACCTCAGGTCCTCCGCCGGGTCGTGGCTTCCCGGTTTGACGGCGTTCCCCTCGGCGTCGGTGGAGCCGCTGGCGTCCACGACGTGGATGAACGCGTCCGCCTGGCGCAGGTCGTCCAGGAACTGGTTTCCCAGACCCTTGCCCTGGCAGGCGTCCGGCACCAGCCCGGCCACGTCCAGAAGCTCGATGGGCACCAGCCGCACCCCGTTCTCGCAGGCCGAGTTTCGGGGGTTGCACTTGACATTGAAGTCCAGGTGCGGGCACTTGGAGCGGACGTAACCCATGCCCTTGTTCGGCTTTATGGTGGTGAACGGGTAGTTCGCTATCTCCGCGGTGGCCATGGTGGCCGCGGAGAAGAAGGTTGACTTCCCGACATTGGGCTTGCCGACGATTCCGATCAACATTGTATTCCCTACTCCATGCAGTTCCTTGGACAATAGCGTTTCCCATTATTACGTTTCGATAGACCTACCATAATCATTAAGGACGAAATTTCGGGATACCCTTAACGAGGTATCCCGGTCGACCATGCCCGAAGAAACCGCCAGGGACGAATCTACCGATGGCGAGGGGACGATGCTTGATATCACCAGCGAGTCCACGCTCCGTTCCCTTTCCAAAGCGGTGGAGAACAGCCCGGTGACCATAGTCATAACCGACACCCAGGGAAGGATAGAGTACGTCAATCCGAAGTTCACCTCCCTGACCGGGTATACCAGGGAAGAGGTGATAGGTAAGAACCCCAGCATCCTCTCTTCCGGGCAGAACCCTCGGGAGCTTTATGCTGAGCTGTGGAGCACCATCACCTCTGGGCGGACCTGGAGGGGAGAGTTCTCCAACCGCAAGAAGAACGGTGAGCTGTACTGGGAGTCCGCGTCCATCTCCCCCATCGCTGACGATGACGGCGAGATAGTGAAGTTCGTGGCGGTCAAGGAGGACATCACCAAGGCCAAGGCCCTGGCCGAGCTGAACACCTCCCTCTCGGACATGGTGACCATGGCCACCAACGAGATCTACTCGTTCGATTACCACACCCTCAAGTTCATCTATGTCAACCGTTCCGCCCTGCGGAACCTGGGATACAGCATGGCAGAGATGCGTGAGATGACCCCGCTGGACCTGAAGGACGCCATGCCCCGCGAGGCCTTCGATGCTTTGCTGGAAAAGCTGAGGTCGGGAGGGGAGCTGGTGCAGTTCGAGACCGAGCACCGCCGGAAGGACGGTACCCGGTATCCGGTCGAGGTGCACCTTCAGGTGGTGGGCCCCAACGAGGAAAAACGCTTTTTGGCGATCATCATAGACATCACCTACCGGCGGCGGATGGAGGCCGACCTGCGGCGCCTGAACGAGAAGGCGAAGGTGCTCGGCGCCCTGACCAGGCACGACATAATGAACCAGATAACCGTGCTGCTGGGCAACCTTGACCTCATGAGGGGGAAGGTGTCCGGGAACGAGGAGAGGAGGGTGGCCACCATGAGGAGCGCCGCCCGGAAGATCGAGGTGTACCTGGAGTTCACCGCGGCCTTCGAGAGGACCGGCAGCGTATCACCGGAATGGCAGGACCTGACCGAGGTGGTCAAGGGATCCTGGGGAGGATACGGAGGAGGCCCTATCGAAGTGGAGATGGACCTGCCGAGGGTGAAGGTACTGGCCGATTCCATGTTCCCCAAGGTCTTCGATAATCTTTTCGCCAACTCCCTGGAGCACGCCCCGGGACTGAAGAGGATCGGGGTGACCTGTGAGGACAGGGGTGGCGATGGTCTTATCATCTACACCGACGACGGCCCGGGGATACCGGACGATGTGCGCGCCAGCCTCTTCACCAAGCGGGAGGGGAGCACCCGCGGCCTCGGACTGTTCCTGATCAGCGAGGTGCTGAAGGCCACCGGGATGCGGATAGCCGAGAGGGGAGAGGCGGGGAAGGGGGTAAGGTTCGAGATCTCTGTCCCTTCGGGTAACTGGAAACTTTGAGCTCAGCGCTCGGGGAAGGCCACCGAGGCCAGGCAACGATCGACCTGGCCGAAGGGTTGGCTTGCCGAAGGGACCGAGACGCTTTTAAGGACATACAAGGGGCGGGTATCGAGACAAGCTGTCTCTTTCAACCTCTGACCTATATCGACCACAGACACCCGCGCGCGGTCAGCCATGCATACGAGGATGGCAGGGCATCAATCGTTATATCGGTCCACCAGGGCATCGGAGAGCTCGGCTATCTGGGCCGGGGTCAGCCGCTCCACCCTCTCGTCCAGGTAGGGAATTCCCTCCCGGTCCTCGGGAACCATCCGCTTCTGCTTGAGCACCGTTCCGATCTTCTTCCTCCTCTGCTGGAAGAGGACGTCCACCAGTCTCAGGAAATGCTTTTCGTCCCTCAGGGGGAACGGGGCCGGTCGGGGGGTGAGCAGGACCACGGTGGAGTCCACCTCCGGTTCCGGCCAGAACCTGGACCGGGGGACGTTCTCCAGCAGCTTGCACTCGGCCCGGTAGAAGACGTTCACGGAAAGGCGGGAGTACTCGCTATCACCGGCCGGGGCGGCCATGCGCTCGGCGAACTCCCTCTGGACCATGATCACCGCCCGCTTGAAATCCATCTCCAGAAGGTGGAAGAGGAGCGGGGAGGAGATGCTGTACGGAACGTTGGAGATGAACAGGTCGAACTTGGGTGGATCGATCTCCAGGAAGTCCCCCTGGACCACCTCCATCTGCGGGTATGAGTCGCGGAGGTAGCGCACCGCCCCCTCCTCAATCTCGATGGCGGTGACCTTGGACGTCCTATCCAGTAGCGCCGAGGTGAGTATGCCGAAGCCAGGACCCACCTCCAGGACACGGTCCTTATCGGTTATGCCTAGATATTCCACCTCGCGCTCGGCCACCCGTCGGTCGATGAGATAGTTCTGCCCCTTGGACTTGGAGGGACGCACGCCATATCGTTCCAGGAGGGAGCGCAGCTCCCCGATGCTTATCATCTCAGCGGGAGACGAAGACCCGGTACTTCTGGGTGGGATCGGCCAGCTCGACCTCTATGCGCTTGGCCACGACCTTCTCGGGATGCTTGAAGGTAGGCAACCGGGTGGCGATGTCGGCGAAGGACTTGAAGGGGCCCTTCTTCCGCTCGTCCAGAATGGCCAGCATGGTCTTCTTGCCCAGGCCGGGCAGGAGCTCGAGCACGTGGTAGCGAGTGGTTATCGCCTCCGACTCGTTGAAGAACTTGACGTAGTGTTCCTCGTTCTCCCTGACCACCTCCAAAATGACGAAGGGGAGCTCGTTCTGGGAACCGGCGTTCAGCTCCTCGAAGCCCACGCGACGCTTGACGTGCAGGATCTTGTCGCGCTTGTCCATGTCCTTGCCGATGTAGACGACCTCGCCGGGCGAGATGATGACCCCGGGCTTGGGCACAAGCTCGAACAGCTTCAGCTCGGTGCTGCCAAGGGCGTACGCTACTGGTTCCTTCCTGAAGCCTCTCTCCGTAGGCAGTCCCTGCGGTAGATAATCTAGAATGTGGGCGAAGTCCTCCAAAGCAACACCAGCCTAAAGGTATTCGTTCACCAATTTAATAATCTGCTCGCCCTGCTTCTTGTCGAGCACCCGCCGCTCCTTCTGGAAAATCAGGCGGACATCGTCGAAGTGGGTGGGCAACAGATCGGTGATCTTGACCGCCACAGCCTCAGCGTTGTTAAGGTCGGCCACGAACTCCAGTTCGAGCAGCTTTCCCTTCAGCTCCCTGGCCTGCTCGGCGCTCATCTTGGCGCCTTTGGCGTGCTCCAAGGCCAGCCTCTGCTCGGGGGTGAACTCCCGGGACCCGGCTTCGGCCTCCAGCATCTCCTTTACCTCGGCCAGGGTGACGTAGCGATCCTTGGACATTATCATCACCGTCAGTTCTTGACCTTGCGCATGTGCTCAGGCCGGGACACGACGGTCTTGTATTTGTCGCCGTCCCTTACGGACAGCACGTAGGCGCGTCCCTGGGCGGCCTTGACCGTCCCGGTCTTGCCGTGGAAGCGGATGTGCGGCGCGCCCTTTACAATGCTAGGGTCCAGGTGTATGTGGGCCTGCTCCCCTACGTCGAACTGAACGAACTCGTGAGTGATGGGGGAAAGTCCGCGGGCCCTGGGGCTCTTCTTGAGGATGTTCCTGCCTTTCCGCCTCAAACCGTGCGATGCTTTGACCATATCTATACCTCGTTGCTGTCGATGACCCCGATGACGTCCAGGGCGTCCACGGTGCAGGGCGCTCCCAGCATCTCCGAGAGATTGGGTTGCGTTCTTCCCTGGTCGCCGTGCACGAACTCCTTCACGTAGGTGCCTGACTCGGTGCGCAGGCGCAGCGTCATTCGTTCCTCCTGGAAATCCTCCAGGACCACGTAGACGATGTACCGCTCGCGTTTCAGGTCCGCGCGTCGGTGGGACACCCTAACGGGCGTCCGCTGGACTATACGGGTTCTGTTGAACGTGCGAAGGACCTCATTGACTCTCTCCTTATTAACTTTGCCGTGAATGGACACCTGCACGCGATACTCCTTGTCGTGCGCTGAATCCTTGACCAGGCGCACCTCCTCCCGGTCCGAGGGACGAAGCTGTTCCACCTCCACCAGTCCTTTCGCCCTCTCGTTGATCTCCTGCTGGATGGCGGTGAGGTCCAGACCGCGCACCACTGGCGAAGATATCTCGATGACGAAAGGGCGTCCAGTGCCCAGCATCAGCGCGTCGATGTCCTCCCTGCCCATCCCGTGGAAGAAGTGCTCCTTGGCCTTGGCGTAGGGCAGGATGACATCCCCGATCTGCTCCTGCACGCTGGTCTGGTACATCTTGCCGGTGTTCCCACAGCGAGGGCATCCCTTGCCCTGGCAGACCCGGCAGGGCCACTTGGTCTGCGGGATCTCCCGGGACAGCTTGCGATACCGTCCATATATGAACAGCGGCGCCACGTCCAGCTCCACATGGGCGAAGCGGGTGTCGACCAGGGCCACCACCTGCGGGTTCTTGAACTCCACGTCCTTGCCGTTGAGCGAAAAGACCGCCTTTCCGATCTCCCGGTTCAGCTCGGACTTGATGGGCTCGGCGTGCTCCTGCCCTACCAAGGACCAGAGCTCCTCCTCCCTCGCCTGCACGACCGGGTCAACCCTGGTCCCGACCAAGAAGTTGTCGTACTGGACCTCCTGCAGCTTAAGCTCCACGGCCTCCGCGAAGCGGGGGACCTGGTCGAATATCTCATCGCAGAGCCAGCACCTCTCGTGCTTCATCTTATCAAGTCCGCGGGACGCCCGGTCCTGGTCGATGAGCGCCCTCAGCTCCTCTCCTCTTTTCAGATTGGTGGTGCCGGTGCCCACGTGTGCGAACAACCGCCCCAGGCAGTGGTCGCAGAGGTCGTGGTCCTGTGCTTTCAGGGCCTGCTCGAGAACTTCCTTCATGGTCGTCCGGCCTACCGTTTTCCCCTAATTAAATTATCGCGTGTTAACAGGGCAAAGTGCTTAATCCCATGCGAGGCATGCCGTTGCGAACGAAGCTCATGGCCGAGAAAGGTGACATGCTCGGGCTCCTCAGGGAGCAGGGATACGGCGCCAGGTCCATGTCCGTCTCTCATCTGGACCAGGTGCGGGAGGATGTGGAGGGCCTGTACAGGAAAGGGATGTTGGCCGAGGAGCTCTACAAGGAATACCTCTTCCGTTTCAAGTACTTCGTTCCCGTGTCATTCCCGGAAGCGAAGAGCCTGATTGTGGTCTCGGTGCCTCAGCCGACCTGCGAGATCAGCTTCAATGTAAAGGGACGCAAGGTCCGCACCATAGTGCCGCCAACCTACGCCAAGGCGGTGGACGTGGACATGGAGATAGTGGACCTGCTGGAGAAGGGCGATGGCAACGGCGTTCAGCTGATGAGGGCCATACTCCCGCACAAGACCCTCGCGGCACGAACTGGCCTGGCGGAGTATGGCCGGAACAACATAACCTACGTTCCTGGATACGGCTCGTTCCACCGCTTGACCAGCTTCTTCACGAACCGGGAGCTGCCGGACGATTGGCAGGAGAAGAAGGTCATGGACCGCTGCGCGGAGTGCGGTGCCTGCGTCAGAGCCTGTCCGACGAAGGCGATAGATGACGACCGCTTCCTTCTCCATGCTGAAAGATGCCTCACCTTCCACAACGAGATGCCCAACGAGAAGGCCTTCCCCGATTACGTTCTGGAAGGAGTACATAACGCCGTCGTCGGCTGCATGATCTGCCAGAAGGTGTGCCCGGTGAACGCTCAAGTTCGCAATTGGATGGTCCACTGCACCGAGTTCGATGAGGACGATACCTCATATCTTCTAAAGGGCGATTTCTCCGGACCCCGGGCCAAGAAGCTTACCGAACGTTTGGAGCCGCTGGGCCTGGAGCTGCAGCTCTTCCCCCGGAACTTGCTGGCGTTGCTCAACAACGGGAAATGATCAGAGCTCGAAGCCCATCTCGGCGATGTGCAGCTCGGCCCGCTTGCGCTCCAGGAACTTGTAGACCGTGGCGTGCTCGCTTCCGCTGAGCAGCATATCGACGGCGTTCCGCGCCACCGGCATTTGAACGGAATTCCCGATGATGCCCACGGTGTCGCCGTACACGGAGAGGTGAACGCCGACCAGGTCCTCGATGATGCGGCGGGTCTTGCCTCCCGCGCCGATGACCCGGGCGCGCATGCGCACCAGCTGGTTGGTTCCCTTGCCGACATAGTCGTCGATGTTCATTATCTCCAGATATTCATCGTCATCCAGCAGCCGAAACGCTTTGTGCGGCGCGAACCCCCGGCCGATGGCCTTCACGATGTCCATGACCTTCAACGGAAGCAGCGGATCCTCGGTCTTCGTCTCGTCGAATGACACCTCGCCCTCCTCGGTGTCGATGGTGATCTTGAGGCCGGTCTTCTCCTCCAGGAATCTCTTGGTCTCTCCGCCCTGGCCGATGAGCACGCCCACGCGCTCCTTGGGAACTTTAACGATCTTCATTTCTCTCTGACCCCCTGTACGTATTTCAGGACGGTCTCGTCGCTCCACACCTTTATGTCGAGGTTGCGGAAGTAGCGGTTGATGTTCTTGACGTCCCTCTTCAGGAACTCGATGGCGTTGGGATGGTCGGTGAGCATGGCCTGGCCGCAGTCGATGATGTAGGGCATGCCATCGTGCATCAGGATGTTGTACTCGCTGAGGTCGCCGTGCACCAGCTTGGCCTTCTGGAACGCCCTCTTCATGAACCGGATGATCTCCCGGTAGACCTTCTGCGGTTCGTCCAATCGCACCGAGCGCAGCTGCGGGGCGGCCATTACCTGGTCCCCGAGATAATCCATGACGATGACGTTCTTCATGAACCGTTTGGGATGAGGTACCCGGACGCCAGCCTGCTCCAGCCGGTTGAGGTTCTTGAACTCCTTGGTGCACCAGGCATAGATCAGCTTGCGCGGGTTGCCGGTGAGGCCCTTGAACCGGGTGTCGCCCTCGATGTACTTGGCGATGTTCTTGAAGGTGGCGTTAGAGGTTCGGTATATCTTTAGCGCTACGAACGTCCCGTCCGGGGCCGTGGCCCTGAAGACGTTGCCTTCCTTGCCGGTAGAGACCGGGAAATCCACGCTGGCTATGCGCTTCTCGCAGGTGAGCTTGAAAATAACGCCAAGGGTGAGGTTGTCGAAGACCTCCTCCATGACCTTGCGGCCCTCCTGCGAGCTTTCGAACGAACGGGTGAGACGGAGCTCCTCCACCTTCCGGTCCAGCTTGAGGATTTGCTTGTCCTCTTTTGGCATATCTCCCTCAGAATATGTCCAAGTTCTTCGGCAGAACCTTCTTGCGGCTCAGATGGCTCGCTTGGGTTTTGGTATAACGGTAGAGGACGTCGCACTTGTCCTCCTGGAAGTCCCAGGGGCGGACTATGACGAGGTCACCCTCGCGTATCCACATCCTCTTCTTGATCTTCCCGGGAATACGGCCCATGCGGGACTTTCCATCGGCGCACATGATCTTGATGCGGGATGCGCCCAGCAGCTGGTCCGCTATCCCGAACATCTCGCCCTCCTTCTTGTTCGGGTACGGGAGGCGAAGTATCTCCTCGCTCTCAGCGCCTTGGTCCCCCTGGGTGTAAGGTTCGTTGCTCAATGGAAGCCTCCAATGGTAAGTTTCCTTTAAACCCGTTCCTCTATATAACATTGGTGTAACGGGGTCAAGGCCTTGGCCTTGCTGGAATGATACGGCCGGTTCACTCCAGGGCGTGCTGGATTATCTTGGTCATGTCGTCGATGTTGTAGGCCGTTCCGCAGTAGGAGCAGAACTTGAGACCTTCCTTCTTGGAGTCCTTGTCTATGGTGATGCTGGCCCCGCAGGAGGAGCACTTGTAGGGGATGGCCAGACCTTTGGTGCCCACCTGGTCTATCAGGGTGTTCATGTCCACGGTGATGTGCTTTATCACCTGCTGGTCATCCAGGCGGCGCATGCGTCCCGCCTCTTCCCAGAAACGGTACTTCTCCAGGAGGACCGCGGCCTTCTCGTAGTTGCCCGCTTTCTCCATGTTGCGGGCCATGATCAGCTCGTCGATCATGGACTCCTCGGGCAGCTGGTTGGGGTTGTCCTGCTTCCAGGACCGTATGAGCTTACCGAGCCAGGGATCGTTCTTCTCCAGGCCCTCGATCTTGGCCTGGTAGGCGTATGCCTGCGCCTCCTGCTTGGCCCGGGCCATTTCGGCCGCGTCGGCCTGCTCTCGGGCGATGATGCCTTGGCATTCCTTGCATGCCAGTCCGTTGCCGGTCCGGTGCCTCTTCTCGATAGCGGGAACGATCCCGGCCATTATGATGGGCATGCCGATGATCAGGGCGATGAAGGCGAGGGGTATGTACTCCCAGCTGAAGGGCATGATAGGCTTCATGAAGGACAGCTGTTCCCTTAACCAATCGTCGCCCGTGACCAGGAGGTTGAAGAAGAACATGGCGAAGAAATAGATCGCGAAAAAGGCCGCGAAGGCCTTGGTGGTCATAAGACCGACGAACGGCTTTCCGCACTTGGAGCAGGAGCTTTTACCCTTGTTTGCTGCCACGGACTCCGGAAAGCGATATGGTGATTATTAAAGACTATCTAAATTCCCAAGATGACCACAAAATATCTTTGATGGGATGATGACGTTCAGTGGATATGACCGTTGATGGCTGGTTTACCCCACTTCGCCAATCTTTAAGTAATTAGTCAAATATCAAGCGCCACCCGCTCCCGTAGTGTAGTCCGGCCAATCATTCCGCCCTTTCGACATCGCTGAAAGGCGGTGGAAGGTAGGCGAAGACCCGGGTTCGAATCCCGGCGGGAGCACCATTTTTGTCCATTCCGTACCGACGAGGTTCAATCGCACTCCTTGGCCTCCATTATCGTGAGGTCCATCATCCGGTTTATGAAGTAGTCCACCACGGTACCGCTGCTAATGATCGCCCGGTGGCCGCTCCCTTCCTTGGACAAAATAACAGACACCTCCCGATCGCAGACCATTATCAGCTCGACATCGTACTCCATGCTCTTGTCCACATCCTCCATGGCGTTGGTGATGAAGGGCTCAGGTGGACTGAGCTTACCCTTGGTGATGCTCAATAACCTGGTCTTGCCGAGCGACCCGATGAAGTCCCTGGACCCCTCGAGCATGACCACGGTAACCGTCTTCTTCTCGGAGGCGGAAGCCACTATCCTGGCGTACCTCCGTAGATAGTCGTTATGGATGCTGATCATGACCACTTCTCTTTTGGCGGAATCGATCATCTCCGCCACCTTGTGGTCGATGGCCCACTCCCCCTTTATCGTCCAGATGGGGTTGTTCTTGCGCTCGGCGGTGCTCCCTATCTCCTCAAGCGCCTTGACCACCTCATCCCTGGCCTTCTCCAGGTCCTCGATGAGATGCCCGAACACCTCGGCCGGGTCGTTCGCCCGGTAACAGCGGGGATTGGTGTTCCCGACCTCCACGAAGCCTTTCTCCAGAAGTCGTTCCATGACATCGTACGCCCGGGACCGCGGCACCTTGCTCTCGTCGCTGATCTCCTTTATGGTCCCTTCACCCAATACCACGGTGGCGATGTACGCCTTGGCCTCGTACTCGCTCATCCCTAGGCTCATCAGGTGCTCGGTGATGCCGGACATGTCACTCTCGTAGTGACAACAACTCTATAAATATCTTCAATGTTGCCCGACCCAACCAATTTAAGAGGCGTGTCCATGGTATTCGATAGGTTAGCGAACACAGTCACAAAGCATTACAAGCTCATCATAGTCATATGGCTGGCACTACTGCTGCTCAGTGTTCCGGCCATGATGAGCCTGGACAGCGTGGTCAGCTACGATTCGGAGATGACCTCCGAGGATGAGAACGAGTCGACCATCGCTGCTGAGATCATTGCCGAAAACTTCCAAGGTTCGGTGGCCAACAGCACCCTGATAATCGTTCTGCAGTCAGATGATATGACCACTGCGGAAGCCAGGGATTTCGTTCTGAAATTGCAGAACGACCTGAAATCCGCTGACCTTGCCTATATGGAGAGCATCGGATCCATCTATGCCTACTCCGGAAGCGTCCTGTACATGGCGGTCAACGAGCTTGGCCCCCAGATGTACATGGCCGAGGAGCAGGTCAACCAGAGCGCCTTCCTGTTCTGGGGCGTGCCGGCCATGCATGTTCAGGCCTGGGCGGGCTACTTCGCCTCGGACGCTAACGAGACCAACGCCTCGGCTTACGCCTACTCGGCGACCATGGCCGCCCTGAACACCTACACATCACAGATGGACGCCAACATGAGCGCCATGGTGTTCGGGTACTACGGGGCGTTCGTCAACGCTTGGAACGCCAGCTCAGTGAACCCGGACCTGGTCAACAACTCCGTGTTGCGGGGGAACTCCTGCGTGGGTGCGGTCGCTCCCACCTTCATCTCCAACCTTCATCTGGGCGTCGCCTACCAGCAGGTGATGCTGGCCGTGGTCGGTGGGTTCAACATGACCACCTTCAACAGCCAGCCGGCGGTGCATGCGTTCACTTTGAACATGATCTCCAGCATGGCCGGGATCTCCAACGTCACCTTCCTGCAGGACGTCTACGACCTGGGGCCGAACTATTCCAATCTCACCACCCAGATCGGGATCGCCTCGCTGATCGCCGAGATCATAACCACCAACACCCTGGACACCTATCCCATACCTCTGCCGGACCAGCTCATCACCGGCTTCATCTCGCCGGACAATAACACCATGATGATGACCATCTCGTTCTCGGTCAGCGCCGGCTACATGACCGATGAGGGCGTGACGCCCATGACCGCCATGGTGGACGACATCCGGGAGATCGTCGCGGACGTCAAGGACGACACCGGCTTCGAGGTCAAGACCTACGTCACCGGCGCGGCGGCCATCTCCAAGGACATGGAGGAGCAGTCCGCCACCGATATGATGCTCATCGAGCCCATAACCATCATCGTCATCCTGGTGTTGATGGGCTATCTCTTCCGCACCCTGATCGGCCAGTTCCTTCCCCTAGGCGCGGTCGGGGTGGCCATCGGCATAAGCCAGGCCATGGTGTTCGTGCTAGCGTCCACGATCATGGACGTCAACTACATGATCTCCACCCTGTTGTTCGCCCTGCTTATGGGGGTCGGTACGGACTACTCCATCTTCATCGTCACCCGCTACCGGGAGGAGAGGATGCGGGGAGCGGACCGCGAGAAGGCCGTGCATACCGCCTTGACCTGGGCTGGCGAGTCCGTCGCTACCAGCGCCTCGACGGTGATCATCGCCTTCCTGGCCATGGCCACCGCCGACTTCTCGTTCGTGAAGTCCCTGGGGATCATCATCGCCATCGCCATAATCATCGCTCTGATGGTGGCCCTGACGCTCATCCCCTCCATCCTGATGCTGGTCGGGAACAGGATATTCTGGCCCACCACTGGCAAGCGCTGGGAGAACTATCGTGACAAGTTCATGGCCAAGAAGGCCGCCGGCAACCATGGTTACTTCCATCAGGCGGCCACCTTCTCGGTCAACCACGCCAAGGTCGTTCTGGTCGTGGCGGTGCTGGTCACCGTGCCCACCACCTACATGTTCCTGACCGCCGAGACCAGCTTCGATTTCATCGGGGCCATGGGTGATTCGGAGAGCATCGATGGGATCAAGGCCATGACCGATGACTTCGGCGCCGGCAGCATCCAGCCCACGCAGATCGTCATCACCGCAGGCATCGACGTTTATAACGAGACGGGCTTCAACTACGCCTATCTGGATGCCATCGACAACATCACCGCTGCGGTGGCGTCGCAAT
The DNA here is from genome assembly GCA_040768245.1 of Methanomassiliicoccales archaeon. GTDB lineage: Archaea > Thermoplasmatota > Thermoplasmata > Methanomassiliicoccales > UBA472 > UBA472. Next base: position 50,417 of record JAXGNA010000008.1, read on the forward strand.
CAGAGGTGCAAAAGGTCACTGGGATAACCCGTCCCTACGGCGAACCCATAGATTACCGGAACCTGGACGCCCTTAACGACGAGGAACGCAATCAGGTCATGTCTGCAATGCTCTCCGGCCTGGGAACGGACAACCGCAGCGTGCTGCTGACCGTGATCCTCTCGGACCAGCCGCAGAGCGCAGGTTCGGTCTCGTTCATAAACGACCTGCGCGGAGACCTCGCGGACATCAAGGCCCAGGATCCCCAGCTAGAAAGCTCTGAGATATATGTGGGCGGGGTCACCGCCGCGCTCTACGACACCGCGGAGTTCACCGACGCCGAGTTCAGGAACGTCGAGATCCTGGTGATCATCGGCATATTCATCGTGCTGATGGTCGTCCTCGGCTCGGTGCTGCTCCCGGTGTTCGCGGTGATCACCATCGCCATGAGCATCAGCTGGGCCTTCGCCCTCACCTACCTGGTTTTCGGAACCATACTCAGCCTGCCGGTGCTGTGGTTGATCCCGCTCATATTGTTCGTCATGCTGATGGGCATAGGGATCGACTACAACATCTTCATCCTGACCAGGATACGAGAGGAGATCCACAAGGGCAAGGAGACCAAGGAGGCGGTGGTCGACGCGGTGGATTGGACCGGGGGCATCATTACCGCCTTGGCCTTGATCATGGCCGGCGCGTTCGGCGCCATGATGCTCTCCAGTAACGCCATGCTGCAGGAGTTCGGGTTCGCTCTCACCGTGGCCATCCTACTGGACGCCATGGTCGTGCGAACCTACATCGTGCCCGCCGGCCTTACCGTGATGGGCAAGAAGGCCTGGTGGGCCCCTGGCCGCCTCCAGCGGGAGGGGCGCGAGGAGAAGATGCGCAAGAAGAACGAGAAGAAGGAATAAACGCCATCAAGGGCGGCCGCACTGGCCGCCCTTTCCCTTTTTTGTGTGCCAAGCCTTGTCATTCCATGATTTATATTCTCAGCAGGCGTTCCCGGAGCGTTCGTCAACAAAGGTGTTCCCTTGAGCAAGAAGATCATGGTCCTGGGCGCAACTGGCCAGATAGGCTCGGAGCTTATTCTGGAGCTAAGGAAGCGGTTCGGCGGTAAGAACGTCATCGGCGTCGGGCATAGCCGGACGCCTTCCAAGGACATCCTGGAGTCCGGCCCTTACGAGACCGGGAACGTCCTGGACGCAAAGCGCGTGGAGGAGCTTTGCGAGAAGCATGAGGTGGGGACGATATATCACCTGGCGGCGGTCCTTTCCGGCGTTGGGGAAAAGGACCCCCAGTTCGCCTGGGACCTCAACATGAACGGGCTGATCAACGTGCTGGAGGTGGCCAGGAAGAACAAGATCAAGGTGTTCTGGCCCTCCTCCATCGCCGTCTTCGGCAACAACTGCCCCCGTCTGAACACGCCGCAGGACACCGTGCTGCAGCCGACCACCATGTACGGGGTGACCAAGGTCTCCGGCGAGCTGCTGTGCGATTACTATCACCGCAAGTACGGGGTGGACGTGAGGAGCGTACGCTACGCGGGCATCATCAGCGCGGAGACGTTGCCCGGCGGGGGGACCACCGATTACGCCGTGGCCATATTCTACGAGGCGGTGCGCAGCAACCGCTACACCTGCTTCGTCAACCAGCGCACGGTGCTCCCGATGATGTACATGCCTGATTGCATAAATGCCGCCATCGGGATCATGGAAGCCCCCGCGGAAAAGCTCACCACCAGACTGGGGTACAACCTGAACGGGCTGAACTTCTCGGCGGCCGAACTTGCCGATATCGTGAGGGCACGCAGTCCTGGATTCGCCATCAGCTACGAACCGGACTTCCGCCAGGCGATCGCCGATTCCTGGCCGGACTCCATGGACGACTCCCGTGCCGCACAAGACTGGGGCTGGAAGGCGGAGTGGAGCCTGGAACGCCTGGCCGACGACATGATCGCCAAGCTGCGCAAGCGCAAGGCCGAGGGAAAGCTCTGAGGATAAGTTAATCCCTCAGCTACGCGCTCCTGGACCGGGATAACATGAGAGACCCTACCTCGTTCCTCAGGAAGGAGTATCAGGACCTTGTCGACCAGTCATTGGATTGGCGTATCGCCAAACTGCAGGGGGCGAGCACCCCCTGGTGCAACGTCGATGGTAAAAGGGTGCTCATGTTCTGCTCCAACAATTACCTGAGCTTGAGCAACCACCCGCACATGAAGGAGCTGGCCAAGCGAGCGGTGGACACGCATGGGGTCGGTTCCGGTTCGGTACGGCCGATAGCCGGAACGATGGACCTGCACCTGGAGCTGGAGGAACGTTTGGCCAGGTTCAAGGGGCGACCCGCCTCCCTGGTCTACCAGACCGGGTTCGCCGCCAATTCCGGCCTCATCCCTCAGCTGGCCGGCAAGGGTGACCTGATAATCTCCGACGAGCTGAACCATGGCAGCATAATAGACGGGGTTAGGCTCACCTCGGCCGAACGGGCCATCTACAAGCACTGCGACACGGACGACCTGGCATCCAAGCTGGAAGAGGCCGAGAAGCGTGACCCGGCCTATCGCCGGATGCTGATCATCACCGACGGGGTGTTCTCCATGGACGGGGACATGGCCCCTCTGGACCGGATCGCCAGATTGGCCAAGGACCACGGGGCGATGCTTTACGTGGACGATGCGCACGGGGAGGGGGTGCTGGGAGAAGGTGGACGGGGAATAGTCTCGCACTTCGGCCTGGACCATAACGACGTGCAGGTGGAGATGGGCACCTTCTCCAAGGCCTTCGGCGTCGTCGGCGGTCACGTCTCCGGGTCGCAGGACCTCAAGAACTTCGCTCTGAACAGGTCGCGGACCTGGCTGCTCAGCGGTTCGCACCCTCCGGCGGTGGCCGCCGCCTGCATCGGAGCGATCGACGTGCTGGAAAATGAACCGCAGCATGTGCGGAACCTTTGGAAAAGAACGGACCGCTTCCGCAAGGCCATGAGGGACCTGGGCTTTGACACTGGACGTTCGGTAACGCCGATCATCCCGGTGATGGTGGGGGACAGCGCCAAAGCGAAACGCCTGAGCGAGAGGCTGTACCAGGAGGGCATATTCGCCCTGCCGATAGTCTTCCCCATGGTGGCCAAGGACAAGGCGAGGATACGCACCATAATGAACGCCGCCCTGACCGAGGAGGACCTGGACTTCGCCGTCAGCAAGTTCGAGCTGATAGGCAGGGAGCTGGGGATAATCTGAGCCCTGACGAAGGACCGCTGGACCGGCTGCTTTTCGAGCACCTCAGCCCCACGCAGGCGGCGGTGGAGTTCTTCTACGGGCTGCTGATGGCCATGACCCTCAGCAACACCCTGCGCTTGGCCTTGCTGGGCAGTCCCACGGTTGATGTGGTGTTCATCGTCTCCGTGGCCATCATCGGCTGCAACACCGCCTGGGGCATTGCCGATGGCGCGGTCAGCATGCTCACCTCGCATTTCCAGAACATTTACTATTACCGCCGGATCAAGGAGATCAAGGACGGGACCGACCAAGAGGCGGCCAGGGAGATGGCCTCCGATATCCTGTCAGAGGCGCTGACCGAGATCCACGAGGACATTCTGGATGAGGAGACCCGCCGTCGGATGGCCGATGTGGCCATCCAGGCGATAAAGCGCAAGGAGATCCCCCAGCCCACGCTGGGCCGCTCGCAATGGATGGCCGCGATGTGGTGCATCGTGCTGAACGTCGCCGCCGCCCTTCCCCTCATAGCCATCTACCAACTCACGCCACTCCTCGACCTCAACCTGGTCACCCTTCTATCCAACATCGCCGGGGCGATCATGCTGTTCTTCCTGGGCCGTTTCCTCGACCGGCGCCTGGGGGATGGTAGCGGCCGCACCGGACTGGTGATGGTCGGCCTGGGCATGCTGATGCTGGTGATGATCGTCGCCCTGGGCGGTTGAGGGCAAGTTATTTGTGCGCGCACGCTAAAGTGATAACTAGGTGTGCAACATGTTCGCCTACAACCTCCTGGTGACCTTTCACGGCAACCAGAAAGGCCACTCCGAGCTGGAAGTGCGGGAGCGGATGAAGGAACTGGGGGCATACGTGGAGCGGCTGGAGACCTGCGAGGTGGAAGGGGTGTTCCTGATCCTGGTCGGAGGGGACGCCAAGGTTCTGGTCTCCCAGCTCAAACGGCTGTGCCACGAGGACCCGGTGGGTTTCCAGTACACCCACCATTGGGTCCCGATCGAGAGATGGGTCCCCTCGAACAAGGATGAGATCAGGAAGAACGCGGTGGAGATCGGCAAGGGCATCGGTGCCGAGGAGAGCTGGATGATGCACCTGCATAAGCGCCACATGGCGGAGCATTACGACGACCTGATCTCCTACCTCACGGAGCCGCTGAACCGCGGCCATGTGGACCTCTCCGATCCGGACCGGATACTGGCCGTGGAGATCCTGGGAAAGAACACCGGCTTGTCGCTGCTGACCAGGCATGAGCTGCTGGACGTCAACAAGGTCAGGGTGGAGTCCGGGCACGGCAAGGTGTGAGAACCCTATGTACCTAGAGGCTGAACAGCGGGAGCTTTGTTCCGCCGCGCAGAGCATTTGAGCTTTCTTTCCTCATTCCGCGAGACGTTTGCGCACAAGTATTATTATTCTTTAGACAAAATCTCTGAGACCTTTGGCCATGATATTAATTTTCAAGGATTATAATTATTGAGCGAGGGACCGCAATCTATAATAAATAAAAAAAATTCTCCCGCTTCTCATGGTATCCCCACAAGTAGAGAAGCTGTTCACCGCCATGGTGAAGGCCGGAGCGACCGCCGAGGACAAGGCAATCAGCGCCGAGAAGGCCACCTCCCTGTCCAAGCTGCCCAAGGCGCAGTGCATGAACGCCATTCAGGAACTGAAGAAGCTTGGCGCGCTCAAGGACAAGAAGAACAACAATTCCGTATACTATTATCTGGTGAAAACTTCGCTGTGAGCATGCCCGGGGATGCCTGGCATCCCTCGGGATGCCCCCGATCAAACCTCTTCATCACCTGTCTGTTCTAGACCAATCTCAGCATGAGTTGTCGAAAGGTTCATCAAATCCACCTGCCATGCCATGCTCCGTCATGGACGCTGTGGAGAATGCCGCAAGGAACGCCAAGGACGCCTCATACTGCTTGCAGAGCCTGACCCAGGCGGTCAGGAACGAGGCTCTGCAGGAGATCGCCGCGGCCCTGCAGGAGCATGCTGATGAAATAACCAGGGCCAACCAGGCCGATGTCAGGGAGGCGGAGAAGGCCGGATTGCCCAAGGTGCTCATCAAACGCCTGGGTTACGATCGCTCCAAGATACTGGAGTCCGTGGAGTCGCTGCGCTCCCTGATCAAGCAGGAGGACCCCATCGGAAAACTGGTGTCCAGCACCGAGCTGGATTCCGGGCTCGTCCTAGAAAGGGTCACCTGCCCCATAGGCGTGATCGGGGTGATCTTCGAGGCGCGGCCGGAGGCGTTGGTGCAGATATCGTCCTTATGCCTGAAGTCCGGCAACGCCGTCATCCTCAAAGGCGGATCGGAAGCGCATCGGACGAACGAGATTTTGGCCCAGGTCATCGTGAAGGCCGTGACCGACCTGGACGAGAGGTTCGCCTCCGCGGTCCAGCTGCTATCCACCAGGGAGGAGATCAACCGGCTTCTGGCCATGGACCAGTTCGTCGATCTCATAATTCCCCGCGGCTCAAATCAGCTGGTGCGTTTCATCAAGGAGCACACCAAGATACCGGTGCTGGGGCATGCCGATGGCATTTGCCATACCTACGTGGACGAGTCGGCCGACCTGGAGATGGCCCTGCGGATCTGCTTCGACGCCAAGGTCCAGTATCCCGCGGTGTGCAACGCCATGGAGACGCTGCTGGTCCATGAGAATGTCGCCCTGACGTTCATTCCGGCCATGGCCGAGCGGTTCCATCAGGCGGGCGTCGAGCTCCGCGGCGACGAGGGCGCCTGCTCCTTGGCCGAGATGAACCCGGCCAGCGAGGAGGACTGGAGCACCGAGTACAACGATCTGGTCCTGTCGGTCAAGATCGTCTCCTCTTTGGAGGAGGCGGTGGCCCACGTCAACCGGTACGGGTCGCATCACAGCGACGCGATAATCGCTTCCGACGAGAGGGCGGCGCAGCGCTTCATGGACGAGGTGGACTCCTCCTCGGTGATGTGGAACTGCTCCACCCGCTTCGCGGACGGCTTCCGCTACGGCCTGGGGGCGGAGGTGGGGATAAGCACCAACAAGACCCACGCCCGCGGACCGGTGGGACTGGAAGGCCTGACAATCTACAAATACCGGCTGAGGGGCTCAGGCCATATCGTCTCCGAATATGTGGGCGAGAACGCCAGACGGTTCACCCACAGGAAGTTGCTATGAGGGATCTCAGCGTCACCCGGGCGGTCATCAAGATCGGCACCAACACCATCTGCGACGAGGAGGGCAATGTAGACTCGGTCTATCTGGACGGCATCGCCCGCCAGGTGCTCGAACTGGAAAGGATGGGCATACAGTCCATCATCGTCACCTCCGGGGCCATTGGTTCCGGGAGCAGCGAGCTCGGTCTCGACGATGTGCAGAAGGACATCCCGCACAAGCAGGCCTGCGCCGCGGTCGGGCAGGCGGCCCTCATGCTCACCTACAGGGAGGTCTTCGCCCGCCACAACAAGTCGGTGGGGCAGCTGCTGCTTACCTATGACGCCTTCTCGGACCGCAAGGTGTATCTGAACCTCCGGAAGACGGTGGACGCCCTGTTCGAGCTTGGGGTGATCCCCATCGTCAACGAGAACGACGTCATATCCACCGACGAGATCGGGGCCACCTTCGGCGACAACGACAAGTTGTCCGCCCTCGTCGCCAGCAAGGTGGACGCCGACCTGCTCATATTGCTGACGGACGTAGATGGCCTCTACGACCGCAACCCGGAGACGGACCAGGACGCCCGTTTCATCGACACGGTCGACGAGATAACCAAGGACATCGAGATGATGGCCGGGGGAGGGACCAGCGGCCGTTCCAGGGGCGGGATGAAGACCAAGATAAACGCCGCCCGCATAGCTATGGGCGCCGGGTGCAACACTGTCATCGCCAACGGACGCGTGAAGGACGTCATCGTCCGCATCGTTAGAGGGGAGAGCGTGGGCACGTTCTTCTCGGCCAAGGCGCTGTACAGCAACCGGGAGCGCTGGATCCTTTACGCAAGCCCGAGAGGCAAGATTATGGTGGACGCGGGAGCTGAGGAGGCCCTGCGCGACGGGGGGAGCCTTCTTCCGTGCGGCATCACCTCCGTGGAAGGACGCTTCAAGGAGGGCGACGTCGTTCGTCTGGGTACCTTCGCCAAGGGAGTGGTGAACTTCCCGTCGGGCGAGATAATGCAGCTCAAGGCGGAGTGCGAGAAGGAGAAGAGGAAAGGTAAGCACAAGGTCCACAACGGCTCGGTGGTGATGGACCACTGCAACATAGTGTTCCACGAATGAGCTGACTCACCGCCAAGGAGTAAGCTTTACTGGTCGTTCTGTTCATATCCCAGCTCATGGAAGTGGGGAAGCTTCTGTCCAAGTGGTGGTTCATCGCCCTGATCTCCTTGGCCATAGGGATGGGATCGGCCTATCTGGCCTTTGATGTCGTTTTCCGGGAAATGGTGAACCTGGACGGGGAGATGATCTCCACCAGCCCATTGATGGCCGCATTTCTCTACCTCTCCCTGAGCGGCTACCTGGTCCTGTTCATCTGCTCGCTGCTGACCGTGGCTCCCCGACATGCGATGGTCGGTAAGGGATTCCCAGGACCGGATGCCCTGGCCAGAGAGGGCCGGGAGGTCAAAGTCGGGAAGGGCTCGTACGATATCAGGGTGGCCAAGTACTCCCTGGTCAGGGTATACCCGGAGGACGGGAAGTTCCGATGCCTGCCCACATCTACCGGATTTTGGGGGATCGCCCTGCTGTCCCTGGGGCCACAGTTCGTGATGTTCGCCTTTCCCTTCCTTCTCTACATAAACGACAGATGCTGGAGATCGGTGAACGAACTGGCCTTGAAGGAGAAGGAGGCCCCGGCGGAAGCCGAGATAGGTACCGACGAACTGGTCCAGGACAGCCTGTTGAGGACCTATGTGCTGGCCAGGGAGGCCGCGGACATCCGGAGGTCGTCCTTTCAGGACCAGGCCCTCATCCTGGCCGCCCTTTCCTTGCTGGCTTGGGCGGTCCTGGTAATGCTAAACGCCCCCACCATCACGGAGGATGGTTGGCTCGGGTGGTTCACCCTGGGGACCGTGGTCATCGTCGTCGCGACCGTCTCCGGCCTTCTGGTCCTCCGAAGGCGGAGCAGGGAGAAGGAGGCCCAGGAGGAGGAATGGGCCAGAAGGCTCTATTCGGCCATGGGCGGGACGGGTACGACCTCCTCGATCGAGGTCCTCCTGGACGCCTGCCTGGAGGTGCCGAGGTGGCTCACCCTACATAGGAAAGGAATCTGGACCAGGGAGCCGGGGAAGACCTTTCTGACCTTCGTCCTGCTGGTGGCCGGATCGAACGGACTGATGCAACACGATTCAATCTGGTGGGGCTACCTACTGTTGTCGATCGCCTTCCTGGCCCTGGGAGCTTCCTTGTTCTCCTGGATGGCCATCGCATCCTGGAGGGAAACGCGGGACCTAAGGCGCCAATGGGATGAACGGATGAAGGAGATGGGCTCTCTCCTGGAACCCGAGGGGAGGGACTGAACCCCATGGACCGGCCGGACCTCTACGTGGTGGCCAGGATCCTCGAGCGCCTCTGGCGGGAGACGGAACCGATGCTCAGGACCCGTCTGCAGGTGGCGGTGGGCACCAACTTCGACGTTCTCACCAAATATCTCCATTGGATGCAGGAGAGGGGATTGGTGGTCTTCGTGGAGAACGATGGGCACCAGAAGGTCCTGCTCACCGAAGAGGGCAGGGACTCATATCGAAAACTGGTCGGCTGGATCAACGAAACGGTCCATGGTAAGTTCAGATGACCCGCCTCAGGCCGACCGGAAGGTCAGCTCGAAGCGCGCCCCGCCCCGGGGGTCGTTCCTGGCGTCGATGCTTCCACCGTACCGTTGCATGGTCCTCATGACCAGGTAAAGTCCCAGACCGGTGCCGCGGGATTCGCCGAAGGCCACCCCTTCCATGAACACCCTGGAAAGATACTCTTCCTTGATGCCGGTGCCATCGTCGCGGACCGTGAGCACGGTCCGGTCCCCGGATGGCGCTATCGTGAACTCCATCCTTTCCGCCCTCCCGTGGCGCTTGGCGTTCCTGGCCAGATTCTCGATTATCGCGGCCAGCGTGGGATCGGCCAGTACCTTTCCCTCCCCGGCCACGGAGTAAGGCATGTCCAGACCTCCCATCACCTTGTCGATGGACTCATGGAGATCGGTGGAGGCCATCTCCGTCCGGGAGAACAGGAAGTGGTCCAGCTCTCTCATCTGGGTGATGATGTTCTGCATGCGCTGCAAGGATGCCTGGGCACGGAGCAGGTCCTTCTCCCGGCTGTTCAGCTTGTAGAGGTCCAGGGAGGAGCTGATCACCAGCAGCTCGTTCGCTATATCGTGCCGCAGTATCTTGTTGGCCACGCCCAGGGACTCCGAGAGCCTGGCCAGCCTGTCCTGGGAGTCTCGCAGCTCCTGCAGCAGGCGGATGCTGGAGAAGGCTATCTCCAGGGCGTCCGGTATGATCAGCAGCACGGAGAGCTTCTCATCCAGGGAGCGGGGGTTGTCCACGCCGTCGGCGCCCAGTATCCCGACCCGAACCCCCTTCTCCTTTATGGCCAGGGCGAAGCCTTTCTTGGACGGGAGCAGCTTTACTATCTGATTGGGCAGAAGGTGCATTCCGGCGGTCCACTGGCCGCAGTCGCCCATGGGGCGCCCCCCGTCCTCGGGAAGATAGCAGATAGAGACCGGCTGGAAAACCCCGGCCACCATGTCCATGACCGCCCTTAGGGCCGATTCGCGGTCCTCGCATCCCTGCAAGGTGTGCATGAGGTCCAGTAACTGCGAGCGGCTGCGGTCGAGGTCTTGATTATCGTTCATGATAAGCTGGTCCAACTATCCCTTCAGGCTATAAAATCGTTACATGTTCATTTAGGCTTTTGATATTCACTAGGAACAGAGAGGACGCTTTCCGATATCCAATCCAGATAGGGTTGGTGGCCTTCGGCGATATCGTAGCGGACCATGCACGGGACCTCGTAGGGATGGACCTTGAGGATCTCCGACCGCAGGGCCTCGAACCCCTCGGTAGGCACCTTGAAGAGCATGGCCGCCTCCGGCTCACGCTTGACATTTCCCTGCCAGCGGTAGATCGAGAGGACCTCCCAGATGTTCACGCAGGCCGCCAAACCCCGCTCGACCATCAACTGGCCGATCTCGTTCGCCGCCCTAAGGTCGGGTGCGGTCACCAGCACCGAGGAGTACATGAGCAATGATCAACGGCCGACATGATGAAGGATGCCCTCTCATCTCATCAGGTCGTTGAGAAGGTCGTGCACCAGCCAGACGTCCATCGGACCGACCAGGCCGTCCTGCTTCTTGGGGCCTTCCGTACCAAGCGGAAGCCTCTGGCTGACCCCGTTTATCGGGATGTCCGAACGTATCAGGGAGCGGGTGACGCTGCCCAGCTGATACTCCTCGAAGAAGTAGTCCAGCATCTCAGGGTCGGGGATTATGGCCTGGCCGACACGGGGATGGCGGGGCCGCAATAATCTGACCAGCAGAGAAGACATGTCCCTAGGGACAATGCCGAGCGTATTTTAACGTATCGTCCCTGTTGCGACAGAAGCGGTCAATGACGATCACAGGTCCGGGTAGCCGCGGACCACCTCGCGCACGCCAAGGCTCTCCTGATGGATGGAGGGTAAAGAACCCTTGTCCAGGCGGCGGACCGTCGGCATGCCCGAGGGGAAGGTGCGGGCGAACTCCCGTAGCAGGTACTCGTGCACCCCCCCGTTACCTCGAAGCCCTTCCAGGGACCAGTCCTCCAGGGCTTCCAGCACCCCGTCCCGGCCGCCGCGGTAGAACAGCTCGGCCAGTATGGAGGTCACGATGGCGTTCTCGGAGACCACGCCGACCTCCGCCTCCCTTAGAGCGGGAAGGTTGCCGTTGAAGGCCACGGACAGACCGCCGCTCCTCTTGACCACCTGCAGCACCCGGGCGTCCGTCTCCCCGTCGCCGACGTACATGCAGTCCTCCAGGGGGACGCTCATCCGCTTGCATATCTCCACCACCGATGTCGCTTTCTCATCCCCGCCCACGGGGTTCACCTGGCTGACCAGCTGGTACGAGGACAGGTCGGTCATCTCGGTCCAGAATATCTCATCCAGCCGGCGGAGCACCAGCCGGTCGTCCGGGCCCAGGTCCCTGACGTTGCTGACCCTCTCCGGGACCTCCAGGAGCGGCAAGCGCACGATCTCCCTGGCCAGGTTGCGCAGCGTCTCCGTCTCCCAGTCCTCCATGTCCAGCATGTCCATGCTCAGACGGGTGCAGAAGGTGTTCTCGAATGGGAAACCTATCTGATCGCAGGCCGCACCCACGTAATGCTCGTAGCTGGTGCTGACGATGAAGCTGGACATCAGCTCCTGCGAGAAGCGCATGGCCTTGTCCGCCCCGGGAACGATGCGCATGCTCTCCCTGGAAAAACGGAGAAGCGAGGAATCCGTGGCCCCGTAGGCCTTGAGGAAAGGCAGTATCAGGCGCAGGGAGTCCCCGGGCTTGACCCCTTCCTTGCGAGACACGTTGGAAAGGACCTTCTCGTACCTCCGGACGGCCTGGAAGAGACGGTCGCCGTTCTCCACCACGGCCGCGATGAGCTCGCGGGCGTTGTCGTTGGCGGTTATAGGTCCCTGCAGGTCGGAGACCAGGATCTTCCCTTCGAAAGGGAAGGCCTCGTCCATTATGTCGAACTCCGTTCAGCTCACCTCCATCAGCGTGCGTAAAGGAGGGTCCCCTTATCTAGGTAACGATTCCTCCTCAGATATCGAAAACCACCCGGACCAGGGGCCGCACCGGATCGACCGACATCATGTGGTAGGTTATGGCCTTGATCTCCTTCTTGGGGTCATGCCTCTGCGCATCGTACTTCTCGCCCCAGGCCTGGCAATGCACCTCGCCGCCGAAGAAGGTCACCGAGAACTTGGAGAAGACCATGCCCGTGACATCGAACACGAAGAGCATCTCCGACAGGAAGTTGTAGAGCATCGACTCGTGGTCGTGCCCCTCCACCACGATCTGCCGCTCCTCCCTCGCCCGCACCTTCGAGGCGTCCACCATCTGGTCCGTCAGGGCGTAGGCGGCGTTGGCGAAGCATTCCTCCAGGGAGTCGCCGAAGGCCTCCACCATCACGTCCGCGGTGTGGTCCAGGGTGCGGTACTTCATGGCTTCGTGATGGTGGGCGTTGTTTAAAATAGCACGCCTGCCACCCGGGTCCGACCATATGCTGGGACCGGGGGACAAGGTTATATCAGGGTTTGGCGATTAAGCGCCGATGCGACTCCTCATCATCGGTAGCGGGGCCATCGGGACCACTCTGGCCGAGGCCATCCAGGAAATGGAAGAGTTCGATATATTCTACATAACCGACAAGAACGAGGACCGGGCGAGGAAGATCGCCGCCCGGTGCAAGAAGGCCAAGTTCATCTCCCCCACCGACGAGAGCATCAAGGCCCACCTGAAGAACGTCGACCTGGTGGTGGAGGCCGCCTCGCAGGAGGCCGTTCAACATTACGTGCCGATAGTTCTGGGCATGGGCGTGGACGTCCTGGTCATGAGCGTCGGCGCCTTCGCTGACGATGACACCAGGGAGAGGTGCTTCAACGTGGCCAAGCGCAAGGGCGGTCGCCTTTACGTTCCCTCCGGCGCCATCTGCGGCACGGACGGGCTGCATTCCGCCTCCGCCGACGTGATCCACAGCGTCGAGCTGACCTCCACCAAGGGGCCCAAGAGCTTCCATGACAACGAATATCTGAGGTCCAAGGGCATCGACGTCAACGCGCTCAAGAAGAAGACCGTGCTCTTCGAGGGGCCGGCCCGGGAGGCCGTTCAGCACTTCCCGAAGAACGTGAACGTCTCCGCCACCATATCCCTCATCGGCATGGGCCTGGACAAGACCATGGTCAAGCTGGTCTGCGACCCCATGTGCGACTGCAACACCCACCGCCTGGAGGTCAAGGGGGAGTTCGGGCACATAGTCTGCGAGACGGACAACCTGCCGTTCCCGTCCAATCCGGCCACCAGCTATCTCGCCGCGCTCTCGGCCATCGCCGCCATAAGGCGCATCGCCGGCAACGTTTGGATAGGCATCTAGGGATTTCCTAAATACCGCCAATTCCCTTCCGGGCCTCGTGATAGGGATGAAGGAGCGAGTGAAGTGGATATTCTCCAATTGCCCGGACGACCTGGATGCCATCGTGATAATGAACGGCGAGGAACCGCTCCTGGACGTCGCGTTCCCGTACGTCACCGGCACCCGGGCCGGACTTTTCGAGGGATGCCTGGGCGTCATCACGCCTGATGGACGCTCGACCATCATAACCTCCGCACTGGAGGAGACCTCCGCCCGCGGCGGCAAGGCCGAGGTGCTGACCTACCGGACGGCGCAGGACCGCAAGGACCTCGCCACTGGACTGATGAAGGGGTTCCGCAAGATCGGGGTGAACGGGCAGGGCATCGTGCACTCCAACTATCTGGAGGTCCAGAAGCTGGCCGCCAACGCCGAGCTGGTGGATGTCAGCAAGGGACTTGAGGCATCCCGACTGATCAAGGACGCTGAGGAGGTCCGCAGGATACGCAAGGCCTGCGCCATAGCTTCCCGGGTGGCTGACGAGATCCCCTCGATGCTCCGCAAGGGCATGAAGGAGTACGAGGCGGCGGCCGAGCTCGATTATCGCATGACCAAGATGGGCGCCTCCGGGGCGGCCTTCGGCACCAACGCCTCGTTCGGGGCGAGCTCCGCCGAACCGCATCACGGGGCGGAGGACATCTCCCTCAGCGCCGGCGATACCACCCTCTTCGATTTCGGATGCAAGGTGGAGGGATATTGCTCGGACATCACCCGTACCTTCTTCTTCGGGGAGCCGAAGGACTGGCAGAGGAGGATGTACCAGGTGGTCACCGAGGCGCAGCAGGCCGCTCTGAAGGTCATTAGAGCGGGGGTCAACGGAATGGCCGTGGACGCCGCGGCGCGCGCGGTCATCGACGCCAGCGAGTTCAAGGGGCTCATGGTCCATTCCACCGGGCACGGTCTCGGTCTTTCGGTCCACGACGGCGGCCGGATGGCGCCGAACCACGATTTCCTGCTGAAGGCGGGGATGGTGCTGACGGTCGAACCGGGCGTCTACATTCGCGGGCAGGGCGGGGTGCGCATCGAGGACGATGTGTTGATCACCGAGGACGGGTACGAGATGCTGACCGACGCGGACAAGGAACTGAGGGTGGTCCAGTGATGGACGATCTGCAGTTTGCCGTTGAGCGCATGCGGGCGGAAGGGGCGGACTTCTGCGACGCCCGGTATCAGACGATCACGACCAACGGCATCGCGGTGGTGGACGCAGCGGTCCGACGCATATCGGAGGACCGGATCAGAGGGGTCTGCCTGAGAGCCCGGAAGAAGGGCTCCTGGGGCTACGCCACCACGGTCGACGCGTCCAAGGACATGGTCCTGGAGGCGGCGGTTAAGGCGGCCCGGAACGCCCTGGCCGGCAACGCGCTGGGAAAACCGATACCGGACACCGGCGAGGACAAGGTCGAACTGAAAGCGCAGGTCAAGCTCCATCCCAGCCAGGTCCCCATGGAGGAGAAGGTGCAGGCCGTCCTCGACATGGACAGGGCGCAGAAGATCGATCCCCGCATAGTCAACACCAACTCCGTGCTGAGGGAGGAGGTCCGCCAGAACTCCCTGGTCAACAGCCACGGGCGGCAGCTCAGCTGGGAGGAGGTTCGTACGACGATCATGGTCCAGGCCGTGGCCTCCGAGGCCGGCCGAACCGAGTTCTTCTACGACATAAGAGGCGGCGGTCTTGGTTACGAGGTGGTGAAGGAGACCGACCTCGAGGCGTTCGGACGGGAGGTGGGCAAGGAATCGCTGAAGATGCTCAGCGCCGAGAAGGCCCCTTCCGGGCTGCTCACCTGCATAACCGACCCGGCCATCTCCGGGCTTTTGGCCCATGAGGTCATGGGGCATGCGTCGGAAGCGGACGAGATAGTGAAGAGACGCTCGTTCCTGACGAACATGGTGGGAAAGCAGGTGGGGTCGCCGCTCATCACCATGGTCGACGACGGCACCGTTCCACTGGCCAGGGGGAGCGTTCCCTTCGACGATGAAGGTACGCCGTCATCTCGGACGTTGATCATCAAGGACGGGGTCTACCAGGGCTACATGCAATCCCTGGAGACCGCGGCGGAGATGGGCGTGAGGCCGACCGGCAATGGGCGGGCGCAGAGCTATGACCGCCGGGTCTGGGTGCGTATGACCAATACCTTCTTCGAGAAGGGCGACCAGAACCTGGACGAGATGATCGCCGACGTCAAGTTCGGCGTCCTCACCGACCGCATGATAAGCGGCATGGAGGACCCGGTGGGCGGCGGCTTTGAGGCGAAGGCGCTGCGCGGTTACCTGATCGAGAACGGAAGGGTCACCAGGCTGCTGCGCTCCTTCACGCTGACCGGAAACGCACTGGAGATACTGAGGACCGGGGACGCTGTGGGCAACAAGGTGGAGCTGGACGGAGGATCCTGCGGGAAAGGGATCGAGGACTGGGTGCCGGTATCCTCCGGAGGGCCGCACTGCCGCTTCAAGATCGTGCTGGGAGGTGATTGAATGGACCTCGAGCGGATTTCCAAGAAATCGGTGCACAAGGTCCTGGAGGAAGGAGCGAAGGAAGTGGAGTCCTACCTTGTCCGGGTGAGATCGCTGACCGCCTACATCGACGATGACCGGGTCAAGAACCTGGAGGAGAAGATGGACCAGGGCATCTCCATCCGCGTGCTGCTGAACGGGAAGCTGGGACAGTCATCGTCCACCTTCCACACCACCCGGGACCTGGAGGAGTGCGGGGCGAAGGCGGTCGCCCTCGCCAAGCTCTCCCGGCCGGACCCCTACTTCAAGCGCTTCCCCGGATTCGAGCAGCCTTCCGGGCATGTCGATGTACGCCAGGAGGACGCGGCCACGGCGACCACTGGTTATCTGAAGGAGAAGGTGGAGGAGATCGTCAAGGCCGCCGGTGAGGAGGTGAAGATACCCCGCGGGCTTTTGCGGGTGGCTCTAGTGGAAAGGGCCTTGGCCAACAGCAACGGTGCCACGTTCAGAGAGCTTGGGACCATGGCCTACGCTCACTTCACCTCCATGACCAAGGGGCCAGATCCCGGGGAGGGCTGCGAGTGTTACTACTCATCCGGACTTTCCGCCCTGGACACCCAGGCCATGGGAGACCGCCTGCGCCAGAAGGCCATGAACGCCCAGGGCGCAGAGCATTTCAAGGGCAAGATGACCGGTTCGGTCATACTTCCCCCGGACGAGCTGGCCGAGATGCTGCTCGCCTCGGTCGGTTATTCGCTCGACGGGGAGAACGCCCTGCGCCGCCGTTCACCCTGGGCAGAGCTGGTGAACAAGGAGGTCGGGAATGAGCTGGTGAACCTGAGGGACCAGCCCTGGGACCCCCGTTCCGCCCTGTCCTGCCGCTACGATGACGAGGGCACGCCCACCAGGGAGAAACCACTGGTGGAGCGGGGGACGTTGAAGACGCTCCTCTACGACAGCTACCACGCCCAGATGGGCAAGGCATCGGCCACCGGCAACTATCTCCGCCGGGACCCCTCGGACGCCCTCAACCTCTACCGCCGGGGCGGTGTCACGCTACCGGTGAACCTGACCTGGAGACCCGGCAGCAAGAGCGTGGATGATATGATCTCGGACATCAAGGAAGGGGTGGTCATCGAGAAGCTGGCCGCGCCTGATGTCAACAGCGTCACCGGGGGCTTCGCCCTGGAGGTCAGATGCGCCAAGCTGGTGCGCGACGGTGCGGTGGTGGGGCATGTTGACCAATGCCTGCTGGTGGGCAATTTCTACCAGGCGCTGAAGCGCGTTGGTGCGGTGGGGAACGACGTCACGGTGCACCGCAACTGCATCATCCCCTCGGTGAGGTTCGACGGGCTGGAGATCGTGGGCAGCGAATGATCAATCGAGCGGTTCCAGGGTCACCCGGGTGCGGTCCGAGAGATCGGACATGGTGCTGACATCGCCCAGCACCCTCCCGATCGGGGTCACCTTGGAATATGCCTCCGGCTTGGAAGTGGTGGACACCGGGGTCTTGCCGAAGAAGACGCAGAAGGCGTTCCCCTCCGGCCAGAAGGCCACCTCGCCCACCTCCATGATCTTCCTTCCGTTCTCCAGCTCGCAGTCCACGGGAACGGGGAAGTAAAGCTCCCCGCCCCAGACGTTGATCTCCCTCTCCAAAGGTAACGCTCCGAACAACTTGTAGGCGGCCAGGGTGTCGTTCAGCTCGATCTCCCACCGCTCATAGCGAGTACGTAACAGAATACGGTCCATGCCCTTTCCCCGGTGAGGGAAAGGGTGGAAAGGTGAAAATGTTTTGCTTACTTCTTGCTCTCGAAGAGGGCTCGGATCTCCGTGCCCACCTTCTCGACCTGGCTCTCGCCCTCGGCCTTCTCCAGGGCCTTCATGCGTGGCATTCCTTTCTTCGCATCGTCCAGCCACTCCTTGGCGAACTCGCCGGAGCAGATGCGGTCCAGCATCTTCTCCATGGCCGCCTTGCTCTCCTCGTTGATGACCAGGTCCCTGGTGGTCAAACCTCCGAACTCCGCGGTGTTGGAGACGCTCCTCCACATGTTCATCATGCCGCCGGAGTAGATGAGGTCCACGATGAGCTTCACCTCGTGCAGGCACTCGAAGTACGCTATCTCCGGCTGGTAACCCCTCTTGACCAACGTTTGGAAACCAGCGTTGATGAGGGCGGTGACACCGCCGCAGAGCACGGCCTGCTCCCCGAAGAGGTCCGAAGTGGCCTCCTCACGGAAGTTGGTCTCCAGTACCCCCGCCTTGGTGGAGCCCAACCCCTTGGCCAGGGCCAAGGCGATCGACTTGGCCTTACCGGTGTGGTCCTGCTCCACGGCGATCAGCGCCGGTACGCCGAACCCTTCCAGGAACACCTTCCGCTCCATCGGGCCGGGCGCCTTGGGGGCCATCATGATGACGTCCACCGTCTTGGGGGGCTTGATGGTGCCGAAGGTTATAGCGAAGCCGTGGGCGAACTCCAACGCGGCACCTTCCTTAAGGTTCGGCTCTATCTCGGCCTTGTACACGTCGCCCTGCACCTCATCCGGGATGAGCACCATGACCACGTCAGCGCCCTTCACGGCGCCGGCCACGGTATCGACCTTAAGACCGTTCTTCTTGGCCTCGACCCAGGACTTACCGTCCTTGCGGACACCGACGGTCACGTCCAATCCGCTGTCGTGCAGGCAGAGGGCCTGCGCCTTTCCCTGGCTTCCGAAACCGATGACCGCGACCTTCTTGCCCTTCAGGACGTTGAGGTCGGCGTCTGACTCGTGATATATCCTTGCCATGAGATCACCATTCAACATCTTCACGCATTTTTTCCTGATTATTTACAATGTTCGAATCTATCGGGACTATTGGTTCCAGCGGCAGCGGTTGCGTATCGTTCCGTCCACGCTGCTGACCCCGCCGGGCACCATCGGCAGCATGTCCTCCTCGGGGTCCGTGCGGATGTCCAGCACGAAGGGCACATCGGAGGCCAATGCGGTCTTGAACCCTTCGGCAAGCTCGCTGGAGCGGGTGACGGTCATGCCGCCGGCGCCGAACGCCTCCGCCAGTTTCACGAAATCGGGGTTGTTGCGCAGCTCGGTCCCGCAATAGCGCCGGTTCCACATCAGCTTCTGCCACTGCTTCACCATACCAAGCCAGCCGTTGTTGAGCAGGCACACCACCACCGGCAGGTCCTCGCTCATGGCCGTGGCCAGCTCCTGGAACACCATCTGGAAGCTGCCGTCGCCGGCGATGTCCACCACCTGCTTGTCGCGGTGGGCGTACTTGACGCCTATCGAGGCCGGGAAACCGAAGCCCATGGTGCCCATCCCGCCGGAGGTCACGAACTGGCTGGGGTGCCTGAGGCGCATGAAGTGGGCCGCCCACATCTGGTTCTGCCCGACCTCGGTGACCACGAAGGCGTCGGAGGCCAGAGCCTTCCTCAGCTCCCATATGGCCTTCTGCGGCTTAACCGGGTCCTCGTCTATGTCTATGTTGCAGGCGCAGTTGTCGTAAAGCTCCTTCACCCGGCGGCTCCAGGCCGTTTCGCCTTTGTTGATGCGGCCCAGGGCCTTGATGACCATCTGCAGCCCTCTCTTGGCATCGCCCACCAGCCGAACTTTGGTACGGGTGTTCTTGCCAGCCTCCATCGGATCTATGTCCAGGTGGATGACCTTGGTCTCCTTGGGCACTTCGTTGTCATAGCCGATGGTGCGGTCGGAGAACCGGGCGCCGATGGCAAATATCACGTCCGCCTCCAGGAGCGCCTTGCGGGAGCATTCCCTTCCGTGCATGCCTAGCATGCCGAAGGAGAGCGGATGCTCCTCGGGGATGATGGCCTTGGCCATGATGGTGGTGACCACCGGAGCGAACAGCATCTCGGCCAGTTTCTGTACCTCGCTGGAGGCGTTGGACCATCTGGCCCCTCCGCCGACGAGCAGCACCGGACGCTCGGCGTCCCTCAGCATCTTGACCGCGTCAAGCACGCTCGAGAAGTCCTCGTAAGGAGAGGGCACCGGGAAGTTCTCCTGAAGCTTGGCCGGATCGATCTCTCCCCGGAGAACGTCCACCGGAAGGTCGATGTGAACCGGGCCCTTCCGTCCGCTGTTGGCGATGCCCATGCCGCGCTTGATCGCCTCAGGCAGATCGCCAGGCTTGAGCACCCGGTAGTTATGTTTGGTGATAGGCATCATCAGGCTGAAGATGTCCGCCTCCTGGAAGGCGTTGTTGCCGATGGCAGCGGTGGCCACCTGGCCGGTGAGGACCATCATCGGTGAGGAATCGGCGTACGCCGTGGCCACCCCGGTGACCAGGTTCGTCGCACCCGGTCCGGAGGTCGCCAGGCACACCCCGGTCTTGGAGGTGGTGCGAGAGTAGCCGTCGGCCATGTGCGCCGCGCATTGCTCGTGGCGGACCAGGACGTGATGGATGCTGGAATCGAGAAGCTCATCGTACAACGGGATGGTGACCCCGCCCGGATAACCGAACATGACGTCGACCCCCTGTCCTTCAAGCAGTTCCAATACGGCCTTGGCACCTTTCATACACTAATCCCTCATTTTCCGATCAAGGAGGACGGTCGCTAGACCTCCTCTTTCACAAAATAACAACCGTAGTGAGCGATGGCAAAAGCAATGATGTCCTCTCACCCGTGTTGTTATATGACACGGATGGACTTCATGCCGACCATGATATTTAAGAATATCTCAATTCATCCTGCCTTCCGAGGAACACTGGAGGACGTTTCTGAATGGTGATCACGGATAGGCCGGGGAACGCGCTGGACATCGTGGAGCTGAGGGACCACGACCCATCTTGGAAGGTCATCTTCGATGAGGAGAAGGCTTTCCTTTCCGATGCCCTGGGACCTTGGGTCGTGACGATCGAGCATGTGGGCAGCACGGCGGTGCCCGGTCTACGGGCCAAACCGGTCATCGACATCCTGGTCACGGTCGAGAACCTCCGTCTGGAGGATGTCGAGGGAGGATTGGTCACGCTCCACTATATCCACGTCCCGATCGATGATCCCGGGAGGCTGTTCTTCCGCAAAGGGATGCCCCGAACCCACCATGTCCACGTGGTCCTCCATGGAGGGGAGGAGCATCGGAAGCACCTACTTTTCAGGGACCGGTTGATCGCCCACCCGGAGGAGGCTGCCGATTACCAGCGGCTGAAGGAGGAACTGGCCCGGAGATATCGGGAGGACCGGGAGGCCTACACGGAGGGCAAGGACCGCTTCATCAGGTCGATGCTGGAAAGGGCGGGGAGGGAGGGACGGCCCTCGTCCGAAGAAGCGGGGAGGACGCAATAATCATTTATTGCCAGTATGCGTTCCATCCCTGGTCCGGTGAATATCATGACCAACGCCAAGGAGATCATGGAGGGGGGTTCCCGCAGCAAGCTTCTGGAAGATCCCTACGTTAAAAGGGTCTGGGACCTGATAATGGGCGAATCGCTCTTCAAGAGGAGCCCGGAGGAGCTGGCCTCCCTGAGGGAGTCCTTGCGCAGAGAATGCCTGCAGTACTTCACTCGCCACAGCCCTTACTATGTCGACCTCTTCGAGCGGCTGGAAATAGACCCGGCCAAGGCCACCCTGCATGACATCGCGAAACTGGCCATACCCTCGGACATGCTGCGCGGGGACGGTCAGAAGCGCTTCCTGATCCAGGACCTGGAGGAGGGAGGAGAGACCTTCTCTTCCAGCGGCACCACCGGCAAGGACCCGGTTCGCGTCTACCGTTCCCCGGTGGACCTGGCCATCATGCTCAAGGCCAACACCGACCTGTTCGAGCATGTGTATGGGGATGTCCTAAAGCAGGGAGAGGGCGTGGCCCTGTTCATGGCCGCCCCCGAGCTTCGCTACAAGCTGAGCTTCGTGGCCTTTGTCGAACTGACCTTGGACAAGAAGGGCATCGAGCTGCTGTACGGCATGGACCTGGAGGACAAGGCGCAGGCCGGGACCCCCTGGCAGAAGCTGACCACCAACAAGGAGAACCTTTTGAAGTTCCTGAAGTCCAAGAAGGAGCCCAAGCTGTTCTTCACCGCCCCGGCCGGCGTGCACATACTCGGCCAGAAGTTCGAGGGCATGGGCTTCGGCAAGAAGCTGGCCTACAAGCTGGCCTCGGGAGCGCCGCCGATCAAGCTGGGTAAGGGCGGCATCATCGTCACCGGCGGCGGCAGCAAGGGCTTCGCCGACCTGCCCCCGTACCCGCAGCTGGTCTCCAACGCCCAGAAGCATTTCGTCAGCAAGAACGTCGAGGGAAAGCAGATCGACACCCCGTTCATGGACGTGCTGGGTATGACGGAAACGCTGACCGCCCTCATCGACCGGTACGGGGTCATGGACAAGGTGCCCCACCCGCTGGCGGAGGCGTTCCTGCTGGACCCCCTGACCTTCGAGCCCATCGAGGAGGAGGGAAGGGAGGGGATACTGGGCATCTTCAATCCCTTCACCACCTCCTGGCTCGAGGTGTTCTATCCCGGGGACATCATGACCTGGCACCCTTCCAAGGGATTCTACGGCAAGGAGTTCGTGTACAAGCGCCGGTTGAGCGTGAAGGAGGGCTGGGACCTGCAGAGGGCCTGCGGCGGTACCCTGGAAGAGATGATGACCAAGCAGTAGGCGCATGTTTATTTTCGTGTAAGGGCATCCAGGGGGCCATGTGCCCCGCCCTGGCCCCGCTGCTGTTCGATCGTGCTCTAGAGACGGTTCGCTCTGCCGGCGACCCCGAGGTCCTGGAGCTCTCGCCTTCCGCCCTGCGGGAACTGGTCTCGTCCGCGGGAAAGGTGCAGGCCGAGCTGTCCTCGGTCCCCATCGACGAGCGTTTGCAGGTGATCGACCATATCGCTCGCCAGTGGAAGCAGAAGCTGGACAAAGGGGAATTTGAGCAATTGAAAAAGGACATGTCCGCCTCCACCGGCTACTCGCCGGCCCTGATGGAGACGGAGCTGTCCTTCGTCCCGGCGGTGCTGGGGGCGGCGAACATCCGCAAGAACCTGGACGCCTCGGTGCAGGGAGGAGCTGAGGCTCTCTACAAGTTCACAGAGGTGGCCGAGACCGAGATGTTCCGCCACGTGCCAGTCGGGCCGGTCCTGATCATAAGCTCCGGAAACTCCATCGTGCCCACGCTGATACCGACCGTGGTATCCCTGGTCACCGGGAACCTCACCATCCTCAAGCCGTCCATCGCCAACTACCGCGGGGTATGCGAGGTGTTCAAGCTTCTGGAGGAGGCTCCCGATTCCAGGGCCGCCCGGGCCATGCGCTCCGCTCTGGTGGTTTCGTACTTCGGGCATGACTCGCCATCCCTTAAACTGGCCTTGGAGGAGCTGCCCCTGGGAATGGTGAACTTCTGGGGCGCCGAACCGGCCAGGACCATCGTGGCCAACATGGTCGGGAAGAATCGCGCTCACCCCCGCTTCTTCGTCAACGGGCCGTTCACCGGGATGGCGCTCATCGAGGAGGGCGTTGAACCTCTCCAGGCCGCGGACGACCTGGCTTTGGAGGTGGTGCTTTACGATCAGCAGCTGTGCTCCTCGCCCACCACCGCCGTGTTCATCGGGAGCTACGAAAAGGCCAAGGAGTTCCTGCGGGCCGCCGGGGAGCGGCTGGACGAGGCGGGGAACGAGTTCCCCGTCGCACCGGACCAGGACCGTCTGTTCGTTCTGCAGGGAGCACGACGATTCATCCAGATGGACGGGGGCATGGTGCTGTCGTCCAAGAACCCGGAGAACCCCTGGACCCTGGTGCTTTCCAAGGGCCACAGCTCCCTGACCGGTCTCGCGGCACAGTTCCCGACCTTCAACCTGTTCGCCCGAAGGCGCTTCCTGGAGATCGTGGTGGTCCCGGACACGGAGAGCGCGGTGCGCTTGCTGCGCTCATTACCGGAGCACCCGGCCTTCAAGGGCATCGACGGGGTGCAGAGCGTTGGGCTCGCGGTCTCTGAGGGCTCCCGCGATGCCCTCGTTCAAATGCTGATCGGCGCCGGGGTGCACCGGATCCTCCCGTTGGGGGACATGTTCATGCGCGGGGCGGTGGAACCGTATGACGGCGTGACGATGTCCTCGCTATTCACCCGCATAGTGTACTGGCGCAAGGCGAACGCCGCCCTGGAGGGGCAGTTTTGAGAGTGCTGGTGACCGGAGCCACCGGTTTCCTGGGAGGGCATCTCATCGAGGAGCTGGCCAAAGGCCCGCATGTTCCCATCTGCGCTTACCGGAAGGGAAGCGACACCAGGAACATCGACCGGCTGGGCCTGGAGAAGGTGACCTTCGACCTGACCGACCGCGGTTCGATGCTATCGGCGCTGAGGAACGTGGATGCCGTGGTGCACCTGGCCGCCTACTACACCTTCACCGGTAAGAAGGAGCTTTACGACAGGGTGAACGTCAAGGGAACGGCGGACCTGCTTCAATCCTGTAAGGAGGTCGGCGTGAAACGATTCCTTTATTGCAGCAGCACCGAGGCCATGGGTCCCATCGCGGCCCCGCCAGGGGATGAGGGCACCCCGCTGAACCCCCAGTACGAGTACGGACGATCCAAGGCCCGGGCGGAGGGGCTGGTTAAGGCTTCCGGACTTGATTGGACCATCCTGCGGCCGTCCGGCATATACGGGCCCAGCAACCTGGACGATGTGGCCTTTTACTTCATAACCTCCTTCCAGGGCTTCGCCTCCAAGTTCATCATCGGGTCCGGGAAGAACTACATCCAGTTCGTTCACGTCAAGGACGTGGTACAGGGCTTCGTTAAGGCCTTGGACGCCCGAGCCTCCATCGGCGGGACGTACATCATCACTCAGGCCAGGCCGTACACCTACGAGGAGGTGTACCGAGTGCTGGCGAAGATTTTTCAGCAGAAGGAGCCCCGCTGGCGTGTGCCCAGGTCGTTGGCCAAGCTGATGATGCTGCCCATCGAAGGGATCAACCTTCTCATCGGCCGGGAGAACTTCCTGTACCGGAGGGAGACGGTGAACAGCGTCACCAGCGACAGGGCGTTCAAGATCGACCGGGCCAGGAGGGACCTTGGTTACGAACCCATATACGACCTTCCAGAAGGCATGGCGGAGACGGTGGCCTGGTACCGGGAGAACGGCTACCTTTAGGCAACCGTTATATCCGCTTTCCGTTTTTACCGTCCCGGTGAATGGATGGAGAAGACGCTGTACCGCACCCTACTGAACCTGCTGAGGATCAGCTACACCCTGCCGTTCGTGATGGCCTCGGTAACCGGGGCGGTGTTCGCTCTGACCGTGTGCAACGAATGGCTTATGGCCGTGCTGATCCCGTTGGACGTCTTCTTCTTCGCGCTGTTCGCCAACCTGAGCAACGATTACTTCGACCACAAGAGCGGAACGGACTCCACCCGCTTCGATTTCATGACCGCGGAGCGAAAGGAGGCCATCAAGGAACTTTATGACGAGAGGGTCTACTGGGACGGCAACATCTTCGACAAGGGGGATGTGAGCGAACGAACCGGCAAGATCGTTCTGGCCTTGATCCTGGGCTTGGCCGCTCTGACCGCCATACCCATCATCGTGTACGGTGGCTGGCTGGTCATCATCCTCGGTGCCATCGGTCTGTTCCTGGCCTACTTCTACACCGCTCCCCCGCTGAACCTCGGGGCCAGGGGACTGGGGGAGCTGGACGTGGGCGTCTCGTTCTTCATGATGTCCTTCTTCACTTACTACGTCATAAGGCCGGAGTGGTCCTGGCAGATGTTCCTTATCGGCTTGATAATCGGGACCTCGGTCATGCTGATGCGCTTCATCGACCAGATGTCCGGTTATGATGCTCATGTCAAAGGCGGGGAGAAGGACTGGTGCGTGCGGCTGGGATTGGAGAGAGCGGTCTCGGCGGTGGGTATCATTTTGCTAGTGATTCACATAATGCACCTGGGCCTGGTCTACTACCACCCGGTGTTCCTGATATTACTGCTGACCGTGCCCATGGGCAGGAAGATCATGAAAGGGCTTCATGACAAGAACGATGACCTGCGCTTCATCAGGCCGGCGCCTCAGATAGTCAAGATGGTGATATTCAGCGAACTGCTGATCATCATTTCGTTGACAGTCCAAAACGCCCTGCCATGGACAATATGGTAGTGATGCTGCCCCTGGTGATGAGCGAGTACTCACGAACAGCGTTGAAGCCGCAGTGCTTGCACGACTCCCCCTTCATCGGGCAGCCGTAGAGCTTGCTGCGGTCCGGCAAAACGAACTCCGAGGCCCAGAACGGGCATCTGCACGAGTAGTCCTCGATCAGCAGTTCCTTGAGGGCCTTCCTGGAATTGAGGATGGGATAGCCTTCCTTCTTGAGGGCCACGATCTCCTCGACCACCTTGCGCTTCTCCTCGATGCTTAACAGCTTGGCCTCCGGCGGAGGTGTCAGGAAGTTTATCATCAGGCCGTTGATGCGCGGGTTGTCCCTGACGAGCTGCGCCGTCTCCCTGATGAGGTGCCTGTTGTCGGGCATGACCACCATGTTGGCGAAGACGTTGGGATGGTCCACCTTGGAGAGGTTCTCCATCATCTTGTCGAAGACGCCCTCGCAGCGGATGGTGTCGTGCACCTCCCGCGGACCGTCCAGGGAAACGGAGATGACATCGCTCTCCAGATAGATGACGTTCGTCCCGTTGGTGGTATAACCGGTAACGAAGAAACCGATCTCCTTCCCGGCCTTGATGAGGTCCAGGAGGGTGCGTTCGCCATCGCTCCAGTGGGTCGGTTCGCCGCCCTCGAAGAACAGTACCCTGGCGCCACGCTCGTACGAGGCCTTCATCTCCTCCACCGCGTCAGCGTAGGAGATCTTATGCGGCTGCGGGATGGATGGAAGGCCCTCTGCTATCTGGCAATGCTGGCATCGGAGATTGCACTGATAGGTGATGATCATCGTTGTGGCCAAAGGCTTCTTGAATCCCAACAGCTCCTTGAGGAACCAGATACCGTAGTAGGCGGTCTGGCCTATGCTCCTCGTGACGCCCATGCCCACCTCATCCCCGCCCCGATATTTCAAATGTGCCCGCGCCGGGACCGGGATCGCCGAGCGAACCATCGACCGTAGGATACTGGCTTGATCTGGCTAGTTATCCTGAAGTTGTATCCAGATGTTTTTTCATGTTGTTCGTAATTTTGATAATCATTAAATAATGACCAATGAGATGGGACATAAACCAATTCCAAGGAGGGATCTAATGGCAAGTTTGAAACTAGAGATCATGGACAAGATCGTGGCCTTGATGACCGCGGCCTTCGGTTTCGTCGCCGCGTTGGCCTGGAACGGGGCCATCTCGCAATTGATGGAAGACTGGCTTGGCACCGGCGGGGACCAGACCCTGGGTCTGATAATATACGCGGTCATCGTAACCGCTGTGGCCGTTATCGCCATCGTCCTGATATCCAGGGTGTACGGCAAGATCAAGGCCAAGGAAGAGGCCAAGGAGAAGAAGTAATTCTTTTGGCCAAACCCTTTAATCTCTTCCTTTTTCCGAGGTTGTTTCCACTATTCTATTCGTCGCACCAAAACGATGATAACCGCCGTTGGCTATCCTGAAATCGTACAGGAGGCTTCACATGAAGGTCAAGGTCGGGATCAACGGATACGGGACCATCGGTAAGAGAGTGGCTTGGGCCGTGAACAGGCAGGACGACATGGAGGTCGTGGGGGTCACCAAGACCCGTCCCTCGTATGAGGCGTCCACAGCTTTGCGCGAGGGCTGCCCGCTCTACGCGGCGCACGCCGAGGACGTGGACAACTTCGAGAAGGCCGGGATCGAGGTCCAGGGAACTTTGGACGACCTGCTGAAGAAGGTCGATGTCATCGTGGACTGCACCCCCGGCGGTACGGGGGCCAAGAACAAGGAGCTGTATGACAAGGCCGGCGTCAGGTCCATCTTCCAGGGAGGAGAGGACCACGACCTGGCCGGCATATCCTTCAATGCTCTGGCCAACTACCAGGAGGCCTGGGGGGCGTCCTCGGCAAGGGTGGTCTCCTGCAACACCACCGGACTGGTCCGCACGCTATATCCGCTGCAGCAGGCCTTCGGGATCCAGAAGGTCTTCGCTTCCCTGATCCGCCGCGGGGCCGACCCGGCGGACAAGAAGGGCGCCGCCCTCAACGCCATCGAACCCTCCCTCAAATTGCCGACCCACCACGGTCCTGACGTGAAGACGGTCATGCATGGGCTGGACATACAGACCATGGCGGTGGTGACGCCGACCACGCTCATGCACCTGCACTGCATCGTGGTCGACCTGAAGAAGGAGGTCAGCGAGAAGGAGGTGCTCGAGGTGTGGTCCAGATCCCCCCGCCTGCAGCTGGTCTCCGGAAAGGACGGGATCAAGAACACCGGCCAGATCATGGAGCTGGCCAAGGACCTGCACCGGGTTCGTGGGGACATGATGGCCATCGCCGTCTGGAAGGACGGCATCAAGACCATCGGCTCCACCCTGTACTATTACCAGGCCGTGCACCAGGAGAGCGACGTGGTCCCGGAGAACGTGGACTGCATCCGGGCCATGATGAAGCTGAAGAAGGACAACCTCGCCTCCATCCGGAAGACCAACACGGCCATCGGACTGGAGTGATCCTTCCGGTCGGAAAGTCCCGCGCTTCCAGATGGAGGCCGGGCAAATCATTTTTTATCTCATCGCCATCCGTGTGCTGTATAGATGCCACTGAAGCGGTTAAGGCCGCCAGGGGAATTTGCCATGAAGGACCACTTCACCATCGACGACCTGGACATCAAGGGGAAGACCGTCATCTACCGCGTGGACATCAACTGCCCGCTGAAGAAGGACACCCTGGAGCTGGCCA
The DNA here is from genome assembly GCA_040768245.1 of Methanomassiliicoccales archaeon. GTDB lineage: Archaea > Thermoplasmatota > Thermoplasmata > Methanomassiliicoccales > UBA472 > UBA472. The sequence goes on from JAXGNA010000008.1 coordinate 79,005, forward strand.
ATGACAACCGCATCCGGGAGATATTGCCCACCTTGCGGGAACTTCTGAACCGTCAGGCCAAGGTGGTCATCCTCGCCCACCAGAGCCGTCCAGGGGAGTGGGACTACATCTCATTGGAGAGGCACGCCAAACGCACCTCCGAGCTGCTCGGCGTGGAAGTTACGTACATCGATGATATCCACGGTGAAAAGGCCAAGAAGGCCATCCAGCGCATGATGCCCGGCGAGGCGGTCATGCTCAGGAACGCCCGGGACGAGAAGGGGGAGATGGACAAGGCCAGCATGGAGCAGCATTCCCAGTCCCCGATGGTCCGGGAGCTGGCCGCCCTGGCCGATCTGTACATTTCGGACGCCTTCGCCGCCGCCCACCGTTCCCAGTGCTCCCTGGTCGGTTTCCAGGCGGTGCTCCCCTCGGCCGCGGGACGGCTGATGGAGAAGGAACTGGAGGCGCTCCGCCAGGTCATAGATTCCCCGTCCCACCCCTGCGTGTTCGTTCTTGGGGGGTCCAAGTTCACCGACGCCATCAAGGTGGTCGATCGTGTTCTGAGGGAGAACATCGCCGACAAGGTGTTGCTGGTGGGATTGGCCGGGAACGCCTTCCTGAAGGCCAAGGGAATCACCCTCGGGGACAAGAGCGAACAGATCCTCATGGAGGAGTTCACCGAGGAGAACCTAAGGTCGGCCAAGGACCTGCTGGATAAGTACGGCGAGCGCATCGAGACCCCGGTGGACGTGGCCTTGGACGACGGAGGCCTGAGGAAGGACGTTCCCATCACCGCGCTGCCGTCGGAGCTGCCCATATCCGACATCGGCAAGGAAACGGCGGCAAGGTTCTCGGACATCATTTCCAAGGCCTGCACCGTATTCATCTCCGGCCCGGCCGGGGTCATCGAGAAGGAGGAGTTCTCCTTCGGAACGAAGGCGCTCATGGAGGCCACGGTCTCCTCGGACGCCTTCTCGGTCATTGGCGGAGGGCATACGGTCAGCGCGGCCCAGAGATACCATTGCTGCGACCGCTTCTCGTACGTAAGCACTGGCGGCGGTGCGCTGGAGAACTATATTATGGGAAAGCCGCTGCCGGTGGTCGAGGCGCTCAAGGCCGCGTATAAAAGGGAAAAGGGGAAGTAGTTTCTCAGAGGACCTTGGACATCCGTTCCAAGGCTTCCTCGATGCGCTTCACCGGCTGGGTGGTGGCCATGCGCACATATCCCTCGCCGTTCTTACCGAAACCGATGCCCGGGGTCACCACGATACCGGCGCTCAGCATGGCATCGGCGAACTTCAGCGACGGCCCATCGACCTTCAGCCAGAGATAGAAGGTCCCCTTCGGAGGATTCACCTTGAAGCCCAATTTGCGCAAACCGTTCACCAGGACGTTCCTGCGCTCCTGATATACGGCGATGTTGTCCTGCACCATCTGCGGCCTCTGCCCGTTCTTGTACTCGCCCAGGGACATGGTCACCGCCCTCTGCAGGAACTTCGGGGCGCCGGAGTCGATCTGGGACTTGACCTTCTTCAGACCGGATATCAGGTCCGCGTCGCCGACCGCGTAGCCGATGCGGTAGCCGGTCATGTTGAACGTCTTTGATAGCGAACCGAACTCGATGGTCCCGTCGCCCTGCGCCACCTGCAATGCCGACGGTGCTACGTAATCATCGAAGGTCATCTCCGAGTAGGCGTTGTCATAACAGAGGATGGTATCGGTCTCGATGCACCATCTTGATGCTCCGAGCAAAAACTCCTCGTCGCACACCGCCCCGGTGGGGTTGTTGGGATAGTTCAGGTATATCATTCGGGCGTCCGTGGGCAGCGACTCCATGTCCGGCAGGAAACCCTTCTCGGGAAGCAGCGGGAAACGCAGTGGAACGGCGTCCGTCAGCAATGCGGCGCCCTGAGCGTAGACGGGATAGGCCGGATCGGGCGCCAGCACCTTCTCGCCTGGGTTTACGAAGGCCCGGCAGATGTTGGCCAGCCCTTCCTTGGAACCGATGAGGATGGCCACCTCGCCGTTGGGATCGACCTCCACGTTGAAGCGTTCCTTGTACCAGCGGGCGATCGCCCTGCGGGTGTCGGCCTCGCCGGCGCTGGACGGGTAGCGGTGGTTGTCAGGATTCTCCAGCTCGCCCTTGATGAACTCCACTATCGGTTTCGGCGTGGGAAGGTCCGGGTCGCCTATACCGAAGTCGATGATGTCCATTCCCTCTTTCCTTTTCTTCTCCACCTTCTCCTCTATCTCCGCGAAAAGATAGGGAGGCAGCATCTTCAGCCTGTTAGCGTAATCGAACCCCATATCCTCACATCCGCCCTTCGAACACCAGTGCCGCCGGGCCGCGCATGGTCACCATGGACAGGTCCTTGGAGACCTTGATCCACAGGCTCCCACCGGGAAGGCGCACCTGCACCTCCTCTCCCAGCGGGACCTTGCCCAGCAGCCCGGCCGCCACGGCCGTGGCGCAGGCGCCGGTACCGCAGGCCATGGTCCACCCGGCCCCTCTCTCGTACACCCTGACCTCCAATATCCCATCCATCGATTTAACGAATTCTACGTTGGTCCGACGAGGGAAGAGCGGATGGGCGTGAACGACCGGCCCCAGGCGCTCGACCTCCTGATCGCTCAGCTCGTCGAATATCATCAGATGGGGGTTGCCCATGGATACCGCGGTTCCGTGCAGCACCATCCCTTCCACCTCGATCGGCCGGTCGATGAACCTCCCCTCGGCTTTCACCGGGATGTCCTGGCATTCCAGGCGCGGGGCGCCCATCTCCACGGTGGCCGCCACCGCCTTGCCGTTCTCCACGTCCAGCCTTATGTTCATGATGCCGGCCAGGGTCTCGATGGTCAGTTCATCCTCTTTCTTATGACCGAAATCGTAGACGTGCTTGGCCAGGCATCTGATGCCGTTGCCGCACATCTCCGCCTCCGAGCCGTCGGAGTTCATGACCCTCATGGTATAATCGGCCTTGGCGCTGTTCTCCAGATATATTATCCCGTCCGCCCCTACGCCGAAGCGCCGGTGGCAAACGGCACGTACGTAATCTGGGTCCTTGGGAACGCTTCCATCGAAGTTCTCCACCAGCACGAAATCGTTGCCCAGCCCGTGGTACTTCCAGAACCTCATTGGCCCAGCCTCGAAGGTATCTTCTGATGCCGGAAGAGGTCCTTTATCTCCTCCCTCTCCCGGATGAGGAAGGATTTCCTGTCGGCCACCAGCACCTCCGCGCAGCGCGGTCTCGTATTGTAGTTGGAGGACATGGAGAAGCCGTACGCTCCGACATCGTAAACGCAGAGCAGGTCACCGACATCCACCTTGGGCAGGTAGCGCTCCTTGGCCAGGTAGTCCCCGGTCTCGCACAGCGGCCCGGCCACGTCGTATTTTATCTGGGCCTGCTGCCCGAACTTGTTGGCGACCGCCACATGGTGATACGAATCGTAGAACGCCGGGCGGATCAGGGTGTTGAAACCGGCGTCCACCAGCAGGTATTCCTTGACCGGCGTGGACTTCACGTCGTTCACCCTGGTCAGCAGGACGGTGGTGTCGGCCACGATGTACCTTCCCGGCTCGATCACCAATTGCTTGACCCCGCTGCCCTGCAGCTTCCCGGCCACCTCGGCGGCGATGGCATCCAGGTCCGCCCGCAGCTCCTCCGGCCGGTAGGGTATGCTGATCCCTCCGCCGATGTCCAGGAACTCCAGGTCTAGGCCCAGTTCGGTCCGCACCTTCTCAAAAATACCGACCAGGACCTCGGTCACTCGGCCGAAGACGGTGGGATCGCTTCCACCGGAGCCGGTATGGGCGTGCAACCCTTTCGGAGCGAAACCCAACCTTGCCGCTTCCGCGAAGGCCTGGACGATCTCCTCCTTGGGTATGCCGAACTTCGCGCCCTTGGTCCCGGTGACCACCTTCTGGGAGTGTCCGGAACCTACGTCCGGGTTCACCCGCAGCGAGATGGGATGCTTGTTATCGATGGCGGCCAGGCGCTTGAGCTGGCCTACGGAGTCCACGTTGATAGGGACCTTCCTCTCCACCAGCATGCGCATCTCCTCGTCCGAGACGCTTACCCCGGTGTAGAGTATGCGGTCGGGCGAGAAACCGGCCTTCAGACAGGATTCCACCTCGCCGATCGAAACGGCGTCTATGCAGGAGCCTTCCTGCTCCAGTATTCTAAGCAAGGCCAGATTGGTGTTGGCCTTGCAGGCGTAGTTCACCCGGGTCGGGAACACGGCATTGAACGCCCCGGATATCGCGCGATAGTTCTCGCGGAGAGCGTTCTCGTCGGTGACCATCAGGGGGGTCCCGAACCGCTGGGCGAGCTTGGCGGCCGAGACGCCGCCGATGAGCATGTTGTCCTTTCTCTTCTGGAATTCCTTCATTCAAGCACCTATGTAGAGTTCATGAAGTCTTCTTACCACGTCCGCGGCCTTGGAGCCGCCGACCATGAAATTGAGCGCGATGTCCGATGCGCCCTCGGATATGAGTTCCACGTTGGCCCCCACGTCGGCCACGGCAGCGAATATCTTGGCGGACACACCGCAGCTCTCCAGCATGCCGTCCCCGACCGCACAGATCAGGGCGGCGTCCTCCTTTATCTTCACTGCCTCCACTTGATCGCGGAAGCCCTTCAGCCGGGCGCACGCCTCCTGCACCGAATCGGAGGGCAGCACCACCGCCAGGGTGGACAGGGATGTGGATACCGCGTAGATGGTCGTCCCATCGGAGCTGATGGCCTCCAGTATCCTGGCCACCAGGTCGGGCTGGTATACCAGTTCGGAGGAGTATATCTTGACTATGCTCAGCCCGGTCTTCAGCGCCACGCTCCTCAGCAGGTCCTGGCTGTTGCGATTGAGCCCGTGTATGCGCGTACCTGGTCCGGAAGGATTGAAGGTGTTCTTGACCAGCACCGCCACGCCCTTGCGCTTGGCCGGTTCGATGGTCCGGGGGTGCAGGACCTTGGCCCCGAAATAGGCCAGCTCGGCCGCCTCGCCGTAGTCCATCTCGGAGATGGTGCGCGCCCCCTTGACCACCCGAGGATCGGCGGACATGAAGCCGTCCACGTCCGTCCATATCTCGACCACGTCAGCGTCCACCCCGTGGCCGACCACCGCGGCGGAGTAATCGGAACCTCCCCTTCCGAACGTGAGCGGACGGCCTCTGCCGTCAACGCCGTAATAACCGGTGATGATGGGCACCTTGCCCTCGCTGAGCAACGGTGCCAGCGTCCTGCGCAGATTGGCCTCGGTGGCCGGAAGCACGGCGCCGCCGTTCCCGGGAGGACCGGCGGCCACTATGCCCACCTCCTCGGACGTCATCGCCAAAGAGTCGGTCCCCCGGCTGCGCAGGATGAACGATAGAGTAAGGGAGGACAGACGCTCGCCCCAGCTGGCCAGGGCGTCCTGGTACATGATGCGGTCCTCGTCCTGACGGTAGAGGTGGATGAGATGGCCCAGCCCGGAGAGCCTATACTCCAATTGCTCCAGGTACTCCGGCATGAGCTCCGGGGAAATGTTCCCGTGGGCGGCGTCCAGGTGCCTCTGCCTCAGCCAGTTGAGGTATTCCGGAACTTCCTTCCCGCCGTCGTCCATCATCTCCAGGAGCGAGTTGGTGACCCCGGACATGGCGGAGACGACCACCGCCCTCTGGCAATCGTAGGACCGGATGATGTCGGCGGTGCGGGACATGGCCTCGCCGGAGCCCACGCTGGTGCCCCCGAACTTCATGATCTTCCTCATATCCCGAGCACCTCGTCCATGCCGTGGACCTTGCCGTCCCTCAAGGGCGCTATCCAACGCACGGCGGCTATGCATCCCTCGGCGAAGGCCATCCGGGAGTGCGCCCGATGGGTCAGCTCTATTCGCTCCCGGTTGCCGGCGAAGATCACCGTGTGCTCGCCGACGATGTCCCCGGCGCGCACGGCGTGGATGCCGATCTCCCTTCCCCGGGCGCCGACCATGCCTTCCCTGCCGTGGACCATTCGGTCGACGCCGGTCTCGGCCGCTATCAGCTGGGCGGCCTTCACCGCCGTTCCCGAGGGGGCGTCCTTCTTCTTGTCATGATGCATCTCGATGATCTCGACCTGGTACTCCGGAAGCGCCCTGGCCAGGGTCTGGCAGGCCTTCCAGAATACGTTAACTCCGATGGAGAAGTTAGGAGTGACCAAGGCGGACGAGCCGCTGCGGCCGACCAACTCTCCTATGCGGCCAAGAACCTCGGGCGACAGTCCGGTGGTACCGACCACCACGTTGGTCCCGGCGCGCAAGGCCACCGGCAGGTTCCTTTCCACCGCGGCGGCGTTGGTCACGTCCACAAGCACCGTGCTGCGCCTGCAGAGCTCCTCCAGACCGTCAGGTCCCACCGCGATCACCCCCGGGTATAGTTCGGTGCCCGCCTTACCACCTTCCGCGGAGACTATGGCACCGATCAACCGCATGTCCTTCTGTTCCCTGATCAGGGAACATACCATGGAGCCCAGCTTGCCTGTGGCTCCGGCTACCGTTACGTCTATCATGTCTGGGAGCCTCCTTGACGCTCAGAGCAGCTTCATGTCTGCCAGCGTCTTCCTCAGCACTTCGGCGATCGCCGGCTCCATGTCGCACAGGGGCAGCCGGAACACGCCGGATGGCCTCTTCAGCATGCGCATGGCCGTCTTCACCGGGATAGGGTTCGTATCCAGGAACAGGTCGTTGAACAGCGGCAGCATCTGGAAATGCAACTGGCGGGCTTTTGCCCATTCCCCGTCCAGAGCGGCGTGGGTCATCTGTACCATCATTTCCGGTACCACGTTCGAGGTGACCGAGATGACCCCCTTGGCGCCCAAGGCCATCATCGGATAGGTCAACAGATCGTCCCCGGACAGCACGCTGAAGGCGGAGGGCACGCTGGCCAGGATGGCGTTGATCTGGGCCATGTTCCCGCTGGCTTCCTTCACCGCCACGATGTTGGGCACCTCCGAAAGGCGCTTGATCGTCCCGGCGGCGATGTTGGAACCGGTGCGTGACGGCACGTTATACACGACTATCGGAACGTCCACCGCCTTGGCTATCGCTTCGTAGTGACGGAAGATGCCCTTCTGGTTGGGCTTGTTGTAATATGGCGAGATGAGCAACACCCCGTCCACGCCCAGGTCCTTGGCCCCCTTGGATAGGTGGATCGCCTCGTGGGTGGCGTTGCTGCCCGCACCGGCGATGACCTTGGCCCTCTTGGCCTCCTCCCTCACGATGCCGATGACCTTGAGGTGCTCCTTGTGCGACAGGGTGGCGGATTCACCGGTGGTGCCGCAGGGGACGATGGCATCCACGCCGGCCCTCTCCTGCATGCGCACCAGTTCCCTCAGTCCCTCCTCGTCTATCTCCCCATCCTCGCGGAACGGGGTTATGAGCGCGGTGGCGCATCCCTTGAACATCTCAATCAGCCCCGAAATGCTCCTTGAGGATCAGCCGCGTTCGGGTCGACTCGACGTTGTCATAGCGGCGGATGCGCTCGATTATCTCGTTCAGCTGCGGGGATGAGGTGACGTCGATGATGGCCACGATGTCCTCCTCGCCGGTGACCTCGTAGACCTCGGAAACGCCATCGAAGCCGGCGATCTGGTCGGCGATCTCCGAGGTGTTCACGTTCACATCGATCTTGACCTCCACCAGCGCCTTGACGTTCTTGCTGCTGGTCTTTATGGTGAAGGCCTGAATGACGCCTTCCTCGAAAAGCTTCTTGACCCGGGAGCGGATGGTCCCCTCGGAGACCTCCAGCTCGTTGGCTATCTCCACGAAGGGGCGCCGGGAGTCCTTCTTCAATATCTCGATTATCTTGTCGTCTAGGTGATCGATCATCTCTGCATCCTCCTAGTGTTTTTTTCTAATTTCGTATTCGAATCTCAGTAAATAGTAAAATATTATTAATATATTCCTAGAAAGCGCGTAAATAATGATTATATGCTCGTGAAAAACGCGCTTATCTGATCTTACGAAGGAAGCTCAGCCACCTCTTCTCGTCCGATACCCTGGAAACCAGCTCCCTGGCCTTGACGTTCCTGTCCTCCAGCTTCAGGTCGCGCAGCTCGTCCACCGCCCTCAGCAGACCGAGCGCCTCGTGCATCACCTGGTAGGCGGTCTCCCTCTCCATCGGCATCAGGCGAAGGTCCTTCTCCAGCGCACGGGCCTTGGATTCCAGCTCCCGCGCCAGCTGGTGGGCGGCGCGCACCGTGTCCTCGCTCGGCTGCTGCTCGGTGATGAAACGGAACACCACGTCCTTCAGGGGGACCTTCATGCCGTCCAGCTCCTCGGTGTCCGGTACGTTCTCCCCGACCCAGAACAGCAGCGAGTGGAATCTAGATAGTATCTTGTTCCTCTCCTCGGGCGTCAGGCAGTCCTTTTCACAGGCATACCCGGTCATACCGCCGACCGCCCCCTTTTGGTCGCCAGACGATGGGCCAGGGCCATAGGGTTGACCGGCAGGGCGGTCAGGACGCGGCATACGGTACCCAGGCTGGCCCGGTGCCCGACCGAGGCGAAGTAGGTGCGTCCGTCGCAGGAGCGGACCAGACGGCCGGCCTCCTCGCCGTCCAGTATCAGCGAGTCGCCTTTCATCGCCCCAGCCAGGATGGTCTTGGCCACTCCGGCCGCCGCTACACCGTGCACCACCCCGAACTGGCAAGCGACGCCGGCCCGGCGGGGATGCGCCCTGCCGTGCCCGTCGATCAGGTAAAGCGTATCCTCTCTTGGTTTTCCCATGGCCGCCGTGTAAGGCCTCATCTCCCGGAAGCCGAGATATCCAGGCACGTAGGGGAAGTTCACCGGGCAGCGGGCGGTGCGCTCCTCGATGACGCTGCCCTCGCGGTCCACCACGACCATGGCGGCGAACGCCTCGTCCCCTCGGTAGGAGACGTCAAGCGCGGCCAATCGTTGGAATCTGGTGGCGTCCCCTTCCTGCGACACCAAGGATGCGATCTCCCTCTGGGACTCGGCCATCCTCCTGAGCGGGGCATCGCCGGAAAAATCGACGAAAACGGCCGTTTCCAGGTCCTGGACCATGTCGTTCAGAATTGGCACGCCTTCCGAGCGAAGCATCTCCCGCTTCCTTTCCGCGCCCTGGCCCATCCCGGTGTACCAGCCGGTGCGGCCGTCTGAATATATCACCCGGTGGCAGGGAACCTCGAAAGGCCGTTGGCGGTCGGCGGACATGATCTGCCCGACGGTTCGGGAAGCGGAGATATCGCCCAGAGCTCTGGCGATCGCCCCGTAGGTGCTGACCTTTCCCCGGGGTATCTGAACGGCCAGCTTGAAAGCCTCGAGATAGAGGTCGTGGTCCTGGAGATGGAACTCCCGATCGATCATTGCCGGTCCGTTTCGCCGTAGCGGTTCCAGCTGAACAGCTCCTCGGCCTTCTTGCGACCCCTGGCGGCGGGCGTCTCGTCAGGATAGCCCAGGGCCAAGCATACCGTCACGGTCCGATCGGCCGGCAGTCCGACGTACTCGGCCATCCGGGCCTGGTCGAAAGCTCCGATCCAGCAGGAGCCCAGCCCCTCCTCCACCGCCGCCAGGGTGATGTGGTCCAGAGCGATGGTCAGGTCCACCTTGGCCCATTTCTGCTGCGGGTCATCGATGCCTATCAGGAACGCCGAGCAGTCCCCGACGAAGGCCTGGTCCTTGCATATCGGGACCAGGTCCTTCAGCTTCTGGCGGTCGGTGATGACCACCATCTGCCAGGGCTGCCGGTTAGCTCCGGAGGGAGCGGTGCGGGCCATCTCCAGAACGTGGTCCAGCAGTTCCTGCGGTATCTCCTTTCGTTTGAACTTCCTGATGCTTCTCCGAGCCTTTATCGCGCCTGTGACGTCCATGGTAGTCCCACCTTTGCGTTGATGATATGGGACCGGAAAGGCATATTTTTTTCTGGTCAGCTCTCCTCGGCCTTCCCCAGGTCGCGCAGCCAGACCACGGACTGGGGGAAGGGTATCTCGATGCCATTGTTGTCGAAGCGGCGGAGCAGTTCAGCGCGATAATCCGACGCGGCCTTGAACTGCAGGTCCAGGTCCTTGACCCACATGAAGGCGGTGAAGTTGAGCGAGGAGTCGGCGAAATCGGTGAATCGGATCACCGGCGGGTGATCTGGATCGTCCATTATCTCCGGGATGGCCTGCGCGGCCTCGGTCATCAGGCGCATGACCAGGTCCACGTCGCTGCCGTAGGCCACACCGACCCCGACGGCGATCTTTAAACGACGGTCGGGCAGGACCATGTTGATGATCCGCTTGTTGGCTATGTCGTTGTTAGGTACCACCACCATCTCGTTGGTGAAGGTGTTGTAGAGGTCGGTGGCGCGCATGCCGATATGTCGAACTTCGCAGATGTCACCGTTGTCCAGACGCAGAAGGTCGCCGATCTTGAAGGGACGGTCGAACATCATCTGCATGCCGGCGAAGAAGTTGGCCAGGGTGGCCTGGGCGGCGTAACCTATCACGATACCCATGAACCCCAGGCCGGCCAGTATGACCGTCAGGTTGTAACCGAAAAGACCGAGTATGACCGCCAGGGCGATTATGGGAATGACGATCATGCCCAGCTTCTCCATTATCGGGACCAGCACATCGTCCACCTCGGAGTCGGTCTTGGCGGCCAGCTTGTGCCCGTAGTACACGATGACCCCAGCGTAGATCTTGTAGGACAGCCAAGCCATGGCCAGTATGAACGCCACGCTGTACGCTAGTTCGAGGTCGGCGATCAGGGTGCGGTCGAGGTTGAGGATCTCCAAGGAGTTCACGGCGCCGAAGAGCACCATGAGCAGCAGCACAGGCCCGCGGATGATCCTGAGGATGATATCGTCCAGCTCGGTGGCGGTCTTGGAGGTTAGCCGGTGCAGCAGAGGGTCGGCCACCAGGATGACGAACAGGGCTATCAGCGCCCATATCCCCACGCTCACCACGAAAGCGCCGGCGTTCCCGTCCAAAGGCCAGGGAAGTTCGTTCGGCCAGATGCCCAATATCTTGTTGTCCCCGGCCCCTGCCCCGAAGACCGGGACGATATCCAACCGAACCGTGTCGTTCATCAAGAAGCTGTTTCCCAGCGAGTTCATCTGAGTGACGTTGAAGCTCACCTCGAAAACGATCGAGGACTCGGACATCTCCCGGACCGTGGTCACGGTCATGATGATCGATCTCGATTCCCCGGGATAGAGCTGCAGATTGCTCTGATCGAACCCTACCGAGAACTCGCCATTGCTGGCCGGATCGGACATGGGGGTGATTATGTAGGGAACGGTATCGTTGTTGTACAGTATCCATTCAAAGCTTGCGGGAGTGCCGGCCTCGGTGGTGAGCTCGTTCTCACCGACCATGAAGGAGTTGACCGGGTCAGCGGAAACGGCTGGAGCGAGCGCTGCCGTGAAGACCATCAGACCGAGCAGAAACAGCCCGGCGAGGTAGAGAGCCGTCCGTGACCTCATCGCACTTTCCCTGGCGGGCGTTAAACTTACCGCCTATTTAGGATTTCTCGCCCGCCCGGGTGGCAAACCATTAATCGTCGTTCGTCCCATGACCGGGCATGGAGGAGCTGACCTGGGCCCGGATCGTTCTGGCCGTAGCGGTGATGGTCGCCGCTTCCATATCCGATTGGCGCAGCCGTACCGCCTCTGACCTAAACTGGTACATAATGGGCGTGGGAGGCTCCTTTCTGTACGGTTTCCAGCTGGTCGAGGATGATGCGCCATGGATCTTTCTGGTCTGCCTTGCGTTGATAACACTGGTGTTCGTGGACCTCCTGCACGACCGCCGGGGCATGTTCGAGGATGGTTTGAACTTGCCACCGCTCCTGCTCTACGTCCTGACCTTGCTGGCCTTTGGCTATCTGAGCCTGGAACATTTTGGCGAAGGACGTTACTGGACGATGCTGACCATTCCCCTGCTCATCCTGTTCTTCTTTATCATGTATCAACTGGACGTGATCAAGGGCGGGGCGGACGCCAAGGCGTTGATCGCCCTCTCGCTGGTCTTCCCGATCTACCCGGAGCTGACCGGCCTACCGGTGCTAGAGCTGAACGACCCGGCGTCGTTGACAATATTACCGTTCCCGGTGCTGGTTCTCTTCAACGGTGCAATATTGACCTTGCTGGTGCCATTGGGGATGCTGCTCCTGAACCTGGTCCGCCGGGACGTTCGATTCCCACTGATGCTGTTCGGTACCCGGATGAGCATCGAGGAGGCAAAGAAGAAGCATGTTTGGCCCATGGAAAGGGTGGTGGACGGTGAAGTGCGCAGGGTGCTGTTCCCCCGTTCGGACGACGAGGTGGACTGGGACGTCCTGCGGGAAGCAGGAGCGGACCGTCCCTGGGTGACGCCGAAGGTCCCCTTCCTGATACCGCTGACCTTGGCCGTACCGTTCTCCCTTCTCCTGGGAAATCTGCTGCTCTATCTGATGGGCGCCTGAACGTCACCAGATGATATCGGCAACGCGCCCGCATTTCGAGCAGGCCCTTTCCTTGATGGCCATTATCTCAGCGGAAAAACCGGTGCGGCGGACCAGCAGCGAACCGCAGTTCGGACAGTAAGTGTTCTCTCCCCGCTCGGTGACGATGTTGCCGACATACACATAATCCAGTCCGTGCGCTTTTCCTTCCCTCAAGGCCATGTCCATGGTCGAACGGGGAGTTGGCGGTACATCCTCCATCTTGAAGTCGGGATGGAAGCGGGAGAAGTGCACCGGGGTCTGCGTTCCCATGCTATCACGTACCCACTGGCAGAAATCTGATATCTCCTGTTGACGGTCGTTCCTTCCCGGGATGATGAGATAGGTCAGCTCGACGTGGACGCCGATCTCCCTGGCCACCTCGCATGCCCTGAGCACAGGAGCCAGGCTGCCCTTGCACACTTCGCCGTAGAAGTCTTCCGTAAATCCTTTCACGTCGATGTTCATGGCGTCGATGACGCCCTTGAGGGAACGAAGCGGTCCCTCCTGGATGAAGCCGTTGGTGACCGAGACGGTGAAGAGACCGCGCTCCTTGCATAGGCGACTGGCATCCAGCATATATTCGTACCAGATGGTCGGCTCGTTGTAGGTCCAGGCCACGCCGTTGGAACGGACCTGATGGCACATCTCGGGAACCTCCTCAGGAGCGATGTGCTTGGACATGCCGTTCACCAGACCGGTCTGGGCGATGGTGAAGTTCTGGCAATGCTGGCAGCGGAGGTTGCAGCTCAATCCGCCGAAAGAAAGAACTGGTTCCCCGGGACGGAAATGGAACAGCGGCTTCTTCTCCAGGGGGTCCAGGTGTACCGATGAGACCAGACCATAGCTTATGGCCTTCAACGAGCCGCCAACGTTCTGGCGGACCCGACAGATACCGACCTTGCCCTCCTTGATCAGACAGGAATGAGGACACAGGGAGCAGCGAACGGCGTCACCCTCCCTCTGCCAGAACAGGGCGTCCTTCAGATCAGCGTCGGAAGTGCTCATATCCCATAGGCTCCAGTTCCTTGCGGGAACGTCCCCGCTTCAGGATGTTTCGCTTGCCCTCGATACAGCGCCCGATGACCTTGGCCTCGTCGCCCAGAGCGTTCAGGACCTCGTCCAGTCCTTCCGGTCTTACGGTGAACAGTAGCTGATAGTCGCCTCCCCCCTGCAGCGCGATCTCCTGCGGGTCCTTATCGGCGATCTTGGCCAGCCTCAACACTTCAGGATCTAACGGAACGGCGGCAGCGTCCACCTCGAACGAGACGGCGCCAGCCTCGCCAAGTTCATGCAACGACATTGACAGGCCATCGGAGGTGTCCATGCAGGCGGTGACCTTGCCGGAGGAGGAGATCAGGGTCCCTTCCTTGACCCGAGGCCGAGGTTCGAACAGGGACTTGAGCGCCTTTTCTGAATGTATATCGTTCTCCAGAGCCAGAAGTCCTGCGTAGGCCAATCCCGCCGTGCCGGTCATCAATAGAAGATCGCCTGGACGGGCACCTTTCCTGGTCAGAAGCCCGCTCTTCGGAACGAGGCCGAGGGAGGTGCCGGTGAGCACCAGCTCCGAGCACTCCTTGGTATCCCCGCCCAGATATTCTGTTCCGTAAGTATCGCAGCAGTCCGCGGCGCCCTGCACCATCTCCCGGACGTCATTATCGTCAAGATGCGCCGGCAGTCCCATGGCCAGAAGCAGTCCCAGGGGCTGAGCGCCCATGGCCGCGATGTCACTGAGGTTGACCGCCGCGGCCATCCAGCCCTTCTGCCACCAGGTCATCCGGGGATGAAAATGAGTGGTCTCCCAGAGCATGTCGGTGCTGACCACCAGATAGCGCTCTCCGAGCTCGATGGCCGCCGCGTCGTCACCTGGGCCTAAACGCGCGGACGAGGTCAGCATGGACGCTATCGATCTGACCATGCGCTTCTCGCCGACATCGCTCAGGCGGGCCATGTACCTTAGAGAGCGGCCAAGACGAATAACCCTTTCCATCTGACAGTTGGTATGGAAGAAAAGAATGAGGAAAAGGGTTTGGTGGGATGTGCTTACTTCTTCCTAAAGAGGACGAAGAACACGACACCGACCACGGCCAGGACCCCTATGGCGATGATGATATACGGCCAGATCGAGCTGTTTTCGCCATCCCCTTCTCCCTCGACCTCATCCGGGACCATCTCCACCGTGCCCTCGTCGACGGTTACGCCCTGTTCGATCGTGGCGTTGAAGGTGAAGGGTTGGTAGCCTTCGGCGTCGACCTCGAACAGGTAGGTTCCAACGGAGAGGTTGGTGAAGAGGAAACGGCCGTTCTCGTCGGTCACGGCGACGAACTCCCCGCCGGCGGTGACCGTGACGTTGACGGCAGGATCGCCGTTCTCGTCCAGGATCAGACCGGTCAGGTTCCCTACCGACCGGGTGGCGAAGGTCCAGTTCATCTCCATAGAGTTTCCGGCCAGGTCCTTGCCGGTGACCTGCACGAAGTATTCGCGATTATAGTATAGGGCGGAAGGCGTGAACATGACCGCGTTGCCCTCCCATGCCAGGGTGCCAGTGGTACCGGTCACGACCACTGATACCGAGGTCTGGTTCATCTCCTCGGAGAATTCCACCAGAACTACCAGGTCCAGTTCCAGGTCGTCGCCGATGGGAGATGCCTCAGCTTCCGGAGCCACGGTGTCCACGATGATGTTGAGCGTGGCAGAGGCGGAGTTGCCGGCCTGATCGGTCACCATCACCTCGATGGTGTGCTCCCCGTCATCCAGGGAATACGTCCAGTTGGTGAATGAACCGCGCTGTGTCCATTCGCCTCCGTCCACCCTTACGCTGGAGGACCCCTCATCCGTTGCCCATTCCACGGTCCCGGTCGAACTGTTGACGAAAGCTCCATCCTCCGGGGAGACAAATGCCACTGTGGGAGCAATGGTGTCCACGGTGAAGTTGACCGCCCTCTCCAGGTAGTTACCGGCGGCATCGGTCACCTTGACGTACGCGATATGATGACCCTCGGTCAATGCCGTCCTTATGAATTCCTCCCCGGTGGCCAAAACCCATCCCTCCTCGTCGAACCTCACCTGGACCGTTCCAGGATTGTCGTCAGTGGTGCTCCAGGTTATGGAAACCGAGGACACGTTGAACATCTGACCATCTGTGGGGGAATCGATCGCCAGGGTCGGGACCACGGTGTCCACGGTGAACGTTGCTGTCACATCCAGGTAATTGCCCAGGTGATCGTAGGCGCTGACCAGCACCGTGTACGTTCCGTCGGCCAGGTCATTGAAGGTGTGCGAGGTACCAGTGGTGTTGACGAAACCCAAGCCCTCTATGCTTACGATATAATATGCGATCCCCGTCCCGGCGTCGCTGCCGGACCAGGTGACCGTGACATCGGCGCTGTTCACGAACCCGTCTTGAACGGGCGAGGTGATGGTCAGAGAGGGCACCTGCGTATCCACCAGGACCATTACCGTGTCAGTGTGGGACAGCCCCCGCTTGTCGTAGACCACGACGGTGAACAGGTGAGACCCGTCGCTGAGGCCAGTGAAGGTGTATGTCAACGTAGAATTGGTAACGTTGACCGGGGTAATCCCCTCCCAGCTTACCTCATAATGGTCCACACCGGAAGAAACGTCGCTTCCGGCCCAGGTGACTGTCACATTTCCTGTGGTGTTCACATAACTATCTCCAGGAGTGATGATCTCCACGGTTGGCGGGACGGTGTCCACGGTGACATTGACCGTCCTGGTGACATTGTTACCTGCAACATCGTAAGCCCTGACCCAGAGGGTTTGCGGCCCCTGTTCGAGGTCGGTGAAGGTGTACTGATCACCCTCTACTATTATCCAGACAGTCCCATTAGTGCTCACGGTGTAATAGGATACATCGGACCCGTTGTTTCCAGGGGTCCATGTCACTGTCACCGTATCGCTCACGATCGAACCGTTGGCTGGTGAGGTTATCTCCAGCGATGGCGGAATACTGTCCAGTACCACCGTGATCGTGGCATTAACCTCGTACATGGATAGGATCGACAAGGTCACCTCTATCTCATTCTCCCCTTCGATCAGGGGAACCGCTGCGCTCCAGGCGGATATACCGATGCATGTTCCGGACCCTCCGGTGATGAAATTGCGCCAGGTAAGCTTAGAATCCAGTTGACTTATGGCTGTTCCCTGCAAGCCCACGATCGGACTTCCGACATAGCTGCCGTTGGCCGGTGAGGTTATCTCCAGAGCGAAAGACAAGGGATAATAATCCTGACTTCCCAGACCGGTCAAGATGTATGGAGAATCAACTATGCCATCGGAATTGGTGTCCGGACCTGTCCAATCCAGCCATAGATTGCCATAGGTCGTCGTGTTCCACCAGTTCACTCCACTATCTGATGCCTGCGGGGTACCATAGACCGAATTGGAACCATAGTTCCCGGACAGTATGTTCCCGTAGACATAGTTACCATCGCACGACAGGAGATAGACGCCGGTGTTGATGTTATCAAAGAAACCGTTACCGAATACTTCGTTGCCAGTACTAGATTCGGTTATGGTCAACCCATACTGGTTTCTATCGATGATGTTGCCCGAGATAGTGTTGTAGCTGCTAGAGTACAGATACATCCCGGTATCGGTGTTCTGGAAGCAGGTGTTGTTCGCCATAGTGCTTGATTCCACGCCCTCGAGCCTGATACCATTCTGGTTCAGGGTACAGGTGTTGTTGAATATAGTGTTCTGATTAGGTCCCTGGATAAAGATGCCGTCGAGGCTGTTCCCCGAAAAGGTGTTGTTGCCAACGAAGTTGTCATTGCAGTTGGACATTATGTAGATCCCGTACTCCCCTTCAGAGCCGTTATTACCGTTGATCGAGTTTCCCCTGGAGTCATACAAAATGATTCCATAATCGTTGCTCACCAGAGTATTTTCGATGAGCATACTTTCGTTGGATCCGGATAGATAGATACCGTCGGTGTTTAACTCAGCGATATTGTACTGAACGACACAATCCTCGGAAGTATCGATCCACAGCCCGGAATCTCCGTTCATCGTGAGAATGTTGAACGAGACCTGGGATCCCGATGAACCCTGGACCAGTATTCCCGACCCATTGCTGTTGACGACGTTATTGGAATAGACGAGATTGTTCGGGGAGTTCAGGACCCAAATACCGTAGTAGTTGTTGCTATCGCATTCATTGTAGGATATGGTATTGCCGATAGAGGAGTATGCTGAAGATGATGACACATAGATGCCAGCACCATCGAGAACGTAGCCGTTCTGGAAGCAGGCGTTGTTCGTGATGGTGTTGTTGAAGCTCGAGGAGTCCGCTGAATTGATGGCGATACCGTTCACCGAATTGTTTGCACAGACGTTCTCCGATACCACGTTGTGATGGGAATCGCTGACCAGGATCCCGTCACCGTCGATGTGTTCGCAGATATTGTTGAGCACGTCATTGGAATTCGAGGAGTAGAGAGTGATTCCAGCATAACTGTTGTTCACCTTGTTGCCGATGACCGTGTTCTCATGGGAGCCGTCCAGATTGATACCAGTACCCTTGATAACTGTGGCTGGATTAGTGCAGGTGTTATTGACAAGCGTGTTGCCGTTGGCGGTGGACAGGCTGATACCGTACCAGGACCCGGTGAAGGTGTTGTTTAGGACCAAATTGTCATCGGCGACGTCGAGACACACCCCGAAATAGGTCAAGAAGAGGGTGGTGTCTAGGACCTTATTGTTCGCTACCAGATTGTTCGATGAATATCCGATGTATATCCCAGCATACATCTCCGAACCCTCCAGTGTGTTATTGGTGATCGCGGTGAAGTTCGATTGGTAAAGGTAGATCGAATCCATGTCCGTGTATCCGCACCAAGTTCCGTTGATGGTGTTGTGATTAGAGAATTGCAGATACGCGACATAGAGCGCATCATCTATCGAGTTGTCGGAGAAGGTGTTGTTGTCTGAATAATATATATAGATGCCACAGGCGCCGATCAGGGTCAGGAGGTTATTATTGACGGTGCTATTGTCCACATGTTCCAGGATTAGACCGTCGTAGCTGTTCGAAATGACGTTACCGATCACGCTGATATTGGACGAATCCTGTATGAGGAAACCCCCATCCTCATTGACCGTGCAGTAATTACCCGATATGGTGACATTATTGGAGGAATACAGCAATATCGCCTGGTCACCGTTGTTGTTTATCGCATTATTCTCGACCCGGACGTTGCTGACTTGGACCATAGCGATTCCGTTCAGGTTGGCGTTCTGAAGGATGCAATTCGATATCACCAGGTGTTTGTGGATGTCGAACAGATAGATCGCGAAGTTGTAACCGGTGGCATCTATCTCCAGGTTGCTGATGATGTATGGATTGCCCTCGGTCCCGTTGCCTGACCATCCATTGGACGCGGCTTTGAGGTCCAGGTCGAAGTCTGAGCCGATGGATATGGGGTTCGAGGTCACCGCCTCTGCAGAACCGGACATTCCTGAGGACAGGGACACCATAGCCATCAATAATGCAAAACCTAGAACCACAAATCTGCCAAACACCTTGTTCAATTTATTTCCCCCGCGTGAATGAAATGGGCCTTTATGGAGTGATGGTAATTAATGTTTTCGGCGCAAATTATCCGTTCTTGAATCAACTGGACATGAGTTCTTCCGCCACTGTATACAGTTCTTAAAAAAAGTAGGGGGGTCGCCCCCAGCGAGATATGGCAATTCTTTAATACTCAGTTCGCCAACGGTGGACCGGATGCTCCTCAAGTTGCCATATGGCGAAGGCGGATTGCTCAAGGCCAAGGTTCCCGACGAAAATCTGGCCGGGATCGTCGGACCGCACGAGGTCCATTGCGCGCCGGACGAGATAGAAAGAGCATTGTCCAAGCCCTTCGGCCGTTCGCTCGAATCGTTCCTGAAGGACGCCGAGGACGTGGTGGTCCTGGTGAACGACGGAACGAGGCCGACGCCCACCCCTCTGGTGCTGGACGCCCTGGCCAAACAGATGGACCTTAAGAAAGCCAGATACCTCATCGCCACCGGCGCCCATCGGGGACCGACCGAGGGCGAGCTGAAGTTCATTTTCGGAGAGCATCTGGACGAGCTGCGCGATCGTATCGTCGTCCACGACGCCAGGCGTTCCGAGTGCATTCATCTCGGCGTGTCAAAGAACGGCACCGACATGGAGGTGAACGAGATAGCGGTCAACGCTGACCGCCTGATCATCATCACCAGCGTGGAGCCGCACTACTTCGCCGGCTACACCGGAGGACGGAAATCCTTCCTGCCTGGCGTGGCTTCCTTCAAAACCATCGAGCAGAACCATCGGCTGGCCATGCGCCCGGAGGCGCAGACATTGGTTCTGGACGGCAACCCGGTCCACGAGGACATGATGGATGCGCTTTCGGTCGTCAAGAAGGAGATATTCTCCATCCAGGTGGTCCTGGACCGCCACCAGCGCATCTACAGGGCCGCGGCGGGCGACCTGCATAGAGCTTTCCGGCAGGCGGTGGAGTGGGCCGATGAGGTGTTTTCCATCACCATCAGGCAGCGCTATGATGCCGTGATCACCGTGGCCCCGTACCCCATGGACGTCGATCTATACCAGGCGCAGAAGGCCATCGATAATGCCAAGTGGGCATTGAAGGACGGGGGAACGCTCATCTTGGTCGCCAAGTGCCGCGAGGGCATGGGCGAGGAGACCTTCGCCAAGCAGCTCTCCGTGTCCAAGGACAAGCGGAAGGTCCTCAAGAACCTGGAGAAGGAGTATAAGCTCGGATATCACAAAGCGGCCAAGGTGGCCGAGGTCATGTGTTCCGCCGATCTCTGGGCGATCACCGCTCTCGGTCCTGATAGGTTGAGGGAGATGGGGATGGTTCCCTTCGGCACATTGCAGGAGGCGGTGGACTCGCTCCTTAGGGAAAAACCAAAAGCCCAGATCCTGGTTCTCCTGGACGGCAGCGTGACCGTGCCGAAGGTGCGTGAAGATGAGTGAGACCATCGAGGCCCAGAACCTCCGCAAGATGAAGAAGGAGCTGATGACCTGCACCTACTGCGGGTTCTGCAAGAGCGTCTGCCCCACCTTCCAGAGAGTGGGCTGGGACCCTTCCGTCGCCCGCGGACGCATGGTCCTCGCGTACGGGTTGCTGCAGAAGGAGATACCGGCAGACCCGTCGGTACTTGAGTACCTTTACCAATGCACCACCTGCAAGGACTGCGAGAGGAGATGTCCCTCCAAGATATCCGTGGTCGACGTGGTGGAGAGCGCCCGGCGGGACCTTGTCGCCGCCGGCCACATGCTGCCCAGGCACAAGGCCATGGCGGATAAGGTCGCCGAGACCGGCAATCCTTATGGCGAGCGGAAGAGCGTCCCGGAGACGCTTGGCCTTAATCCGAAAAAGGCCAGGGTCGGTTACTTCGTGGGCTGTACGGCCACCTACCGGGATAGAGCGTTGGCCGACGCCACCTTATCGATCCTGCGCAAGCTCGGCGAGGACTTCACGCTCATCGACGAGAACTGCTGCGGCTCCGTGCTGCAGCGTATCGGTGTGGACGAAGGGGAGGTGGAGAAGCTCTGGGAGAGGAACGTGAAAAGCATTCGCTCCCTGGGGGTCGAGAAGGTCATCTTCTCCTGCGCCGGATGCTACCGCATGTTCAAGGAGGAGTACCCCAAGAAGCTGGACCTGGGGTTCGATGTGCTCCACATAACAGAGTATCTGGCCTCCAAGGACCTGAAGCTCAAGCCGTTCAAGGGAACGATGACCTACCATGACCCCTGCCACCTGGGAAGGCATTGTCATGTCTATGACGCGCCCAGGCAGGTGCTGGCCAAGATCCCCGGGGCGGTCTTCAAAGAAATGCCGCGCAACCGAGAGACCTCGGCCTGCTGCGGCGGCGGGGGCGGGGTGCGCTCCGCCTATCCGGAACTGTCCAAGGAGATCGCCGCCAGGCGAGTTGACGAGGCGTCCTTCGCTGACATGCTGGTGACGACCTGCCCGTTCTGCGTGAACAACCTGAAGGCCGGGGCATCCGGACGTCCGTCCCCGGAGATAATCGACCTGGTGCAACTGGTCGATAAGTTGCTGTGAGGAGAAATGGCTCGAGTGCGCGTGTACCGCAACCATCAGGAGGCCTGGGGGGAATGGCGCCGGCTGGGAATACCGGACCGGGCGTTCACCAGGTTCGACCTGGCCTCCAGGCAGTTCATCTTCATTGATTCTGTCGATCCGGAGGAGGTCAGCGCCCTCCAGGAGGAGCTGGCACCCAAGGGCGTGACGGTCCTGCCGTGCCGGGGTGACCGGGCTTTAGTGGCCATAACCCCACTGACCCTGGAGAACCTGCTCATGAGCGGGGCTTCGCCGAGGGTGCTGGAAATGGGCGAGGCGCTACGCTTCAGGAACGAGGTCGAACCACCGATCTTCGAGTGGTCCGGCGGTTCGGTGGACCTGTCCAGACCGAGAGTGATGGGCATTCTGAACGTGACACCGGATTCATTTTCCGATGGTGGACAGAACCTGGATGTGGATACCGCTGTGCATAGGGCCTTGACCATGAAGGAGGAGGGCGCGGACATCATCGATATCGGAGGGGAATCAACACGACCTGGCTCAGCTCCCGTATCCCCGGACCAGGAGTGGTCCAGGATCTCCGATGTGGTCAGACGGGTGTGCGAGGAGGTAGGCCTGCCGATCTCGGTGGACACTCGCCGTCCCGAGGTCGCGAGGAAGGCGCTCCGGGCCGGGGCGGTCATGGTCAACGATATCTCTGGCCTCAAGGACGAGATGATCGATGTCGTCCGGACGGAAGGGGCCGCTGCGTTCATCATGCATATGCGAGGGGAGCCGTCCAACATGCAGGAGGACACGCGCTACGTGGACGTGGCGGGGGATGTTTACGCTCACCTTGAGCGGAGGGTGAGAAAGGCCGTCGCCTCTGGGATCCCCGGGGAAAGACTGGCCATCGACCCCGGGCTGGGATTCGCCAAGGATGTCGACGGGAACCTGGAGATCATGTCTAGATTGGATGAGTTCAGGTCCATGGGACGCCCGGTGCTCTTGGGAGCGTCCAGAAAGACCTTTTTAGGAAAGATATCGGGCGGGGGACCGGAGGATCGCCTCGAAGCAAGCCTGGCCGCGGCGGTCGTCGCCTGCTGGCAAGGAGTTCAGATGTTCCGGGTGCACGATGTTAAAGAAACGGTGAGAGCTCTCAGGGCGGCCAGTGCCATGAGGGCCGGGATCAGCCCAAGGTCAACATGACGGTGATGGCTATCAGAAGAACCGCCGCGATGCCGAAGAAGACCATGTTCCTGGTCCGCTCCTTCTTCGCCTCGATCTCGGCTGCCGCTCGGCACTGGTCGGAGCAGTATTCCTGACCGACGTCGACCGGATCGTCGCAGTGCAGGCAATGGGAGTGTTCAGGTAGCAGGCTCATGTCATCACCAAAGGAAAGGGGAATGATAAGGGTTTAGGCGGGGCGCAGGAACATCGAACCGGCGCCGGCGGCCATCAGGACCTTCAGGGCGTCCACGGTGACGAACGGGAGCACTCCGAGAAGGATCGCCTCCGTGACATCCAGACCTAAGAAGATCGCCAGCTGCGCAGCTCCCAGGGAGTAGATGATCAGCACGCCCAGGGACATGGCGGCGAGCACCCTCTTCATGCTCCAATCCCTCCGGCGTTCCACCATCTCGCCGATGACCACGGACGCCAGGACGAAACCGAGCAGGTAGCCCCCGGTAGGTCCCAGTAGCGCCGCGAAGCCGGCCATGCCGCTGAACCAGCCGAGCGCTCCGCCCATCACCAGGTACATCCCTTGGCCGAGAGCGCCGTAACGTCCCAGGACCATCGCGCCCAATAGCACCACCAGCACTTGGCCGGTGAACGGCACAGGAGTGAACGGAAGAACGACGCGCACCTGCGCCGCCAAGGCCATCAGCAAGGCGAGAACGAACGCCGCGCAGATCTTGGTGACGACACTGGATTCCTCTCGCCACTTGTAGAGAGGCGCGGAGGTCGCTCTTCGCCAGCCGTGGACCGTGTCAAACACTTGCATGGGTCTTGAGGTATGAAGGACCGCTAGATAAACATTTTTCGACCGAGGGCAAGCTTTAATTGCCAGCAGTTGGTTTTTGGGATTCATGTGGAAGGTCTTCGGAGAGGAAGGAGTGATGGTCCAGTTCGGCCCGCTCTGGAAGGAGAGGATGATAGAGCTGTCCAAGCGCCGGAAGGACCGCGAACGGTTCCTCGACCTCCTGGAGAAGGCGGAGATCTCGCATTACCTGGACATTCACCAGACGCTGCACGTCTTCCGCATGGACCTGCCTACCACCTGCACCGCCGAGGACGTGGAGTTCCTGAAGGGCTTCGTGCAGCGCATACTGAAGAGCACCGAGTATCCCATGGTGGACCTGAACGGTGAGGAACAGAAGGCCGCCCTGGTCATCTCCGCCGAGGAGCCGGAGGACGAGCACGCCTCCCGTATGTCCGGCTGGTACAAGATGAAGCAGGACGAGGACCGCAGGCAGGGAAGGAACTAGGCCTTCTGGGCCATCCCTTCCAATCTTTCCAATTTTTCCCCGGGATCGCCGGAGTTCTGCGCCCTGACCCAGTCCTTCAACTTGTCGAATCCCTTACCGCTCTCCAGGATGTCCAATGCTTGGGCCGCACCTTCCTGGAGCGTGGAAGCGTTGCCGTTCAGATATAGGATCGGGGCGGTGTTCATGGCCACCATGTCCCGTCGCGATCCCTTTTCCGTTCCCAGCAGCACCCGTATGAACCGTATCGCTTCCGTTTCCCGGTCCAGGGTGCTCAGGATTTCCTTTTCATCGCCCACCAGGAGCCCCATCTCCTTCGGTTCGATCTCGTAGCTGCTGACCTCCCCGTCCTCATGGAACTCGGCGATGATCGAACGACCGAGCGTGGAAAGCTCGTCCATGCCCCTCTCCCCGTTCCCGTCCAGGCCGTGAGCGACCATCCCCTTGCGATAGCCCATCTCCCTCATCGTCCTCGCCAACGGCAGGACCAGTTCCCGAGAGTATACTCCGCGAACCCCAACCTCCGGTGATGCCGGGTTGGCCAGCGAACCGGCCACGTTCAGTATCGTTCCGAAGCGGATCTGCGATAGGATGCGGTATAGGGCTTGAGGATGAACCTTGGCGCTCATACCGTTGAAAAGACCGATGCCGGCCATTTCGACGCTCCGCTTGACCACAGATACGTCGCACTCCACGTCAACGCCCAGCGTCTCCGCCATGTCCACGATGCCACACTTGGAGGTGATGGCCCGGGCGCCGTGCTTGGCCATGTGCACGCCGCCGGCCGCGGCGACCACCGAGGACAGGGTGCTCACGTTGAAGGTCTTGATGCGGTCCATGCCGGTCCCGCAGTTCTCCACCAGGTATCCGTCCACCGCAGGCCGCGCCTTCACCGTGTCGATCTCGAATATCGCTTCCCAGGCCCCGGCGATCTCCTCCGGAGCTGGCCTTGCCGAGGTAAGCGCGGCCAGGAAGGCCCCCTGCTGAAGGTCCGGCTGCTTGTTGAGCAGCACCTCCCTGAACATGTCCCTGGTCCTCTGTCGTCCTATGTGCTCTCCCCTGATCAGCGCGTCCACCGACGCCCCGAACTCCCTCAGCTCGATGTCCATTGAAATCCCTCATCAAAACGTGACCACTGCCTTCTGCCCAGTGCGTCCGGAGGCATGCCCGAAGGCCTGCCTGATATCTTCCAGGCGATATCTGCCGGTGAACATCCAGGAAAGGTTCGCCCCCTCCCTGAGGATGTTAACGGCATCTCTGCAATGCCGACTGGCGTTCCCGTAGCTGCCGACCATGGTCAGTTCCCGGTAGTGCATTGCCCGCAGGTCCACCGGTAACGGGGAGTCCTCCTTGCGCGGGCCGGAGAAGACGCATAGCCGGCCACCAGGCGCCAGCAGGTCGAAGAGGTTGCGGTCCAAACGGACGTTGGGCGTGCATGGGATGACCACGTCCGCGCCTCGTCCGTTCGTGCCCAGCCTGACCATTTCCGCCAGGTCTTCGCCCTTGGGCTGCGATACCCGGTCAAAGAGTAACTTTGGTACGTGTTCCAAACGTTCCAGGACCGGCTCGCTGAGCATGACGCTACTCGCGCCCCGCCTCTTGGCTAAAAAGGCGTTAAGGCACCCCATCGGTCCTCCGCCCAGGATAAGGACGGAGTCGCCCTCGCCCACCCGGAGCTTCTCCTGGGCGTTGACGCAGCAGGCCAGGGGTTCGGCCAAGGTCATCATCACCGGGTCCGCGTTCCCTATAGGCACCAATCTGGACGGCTCGGCCACGGTCATCATCTCGGCCATGCCCCCGTCGGTATTGAACCCCATTATCCTCACTTGAGGACAGAGATGGTCGTTGCCCGAGCGGCAATCGACGCAGGAGCCGCACGATTCACCGGGCCAGACCTGCACCATCTCCCCCTTTTTTATGAGACCGCTCTCGGTCTGCAAGACCTCGGCGGTGACCTCGTGCCCAGGTATCCGTGGATAGGTCAGGTCGCGATGGCCGGCCTCCAGCATCTTGATGTCCGTGCCGCATACCGCGCACGCCTTTACCTTGAGCAGAACCCCGCCCCTGGGCAGGATGGGATCGTTAACCTCATCCACGTCCAGCACTCCCAGGGAACGCATCAGGGCAGCCTTCATTCTCTCACCGAAGATGAGTTGGATATATCATCCAATTATATAACCGATGCGAACTCCCGACCATGACGCGTGTCTGCCGGGTTCGTGGGTGAGGAATTTAAACCAGGAGCTACCTTGACCGTTCGATGGTGCGCCGTATCCTTGTCACCGCGGTCCTGGCCTTATTGCTACTGGCTACGGCCCTGACCATTCCGGTTCCAGGGGGTTCGGAATACGTCGCCCATTACAACTCGGGACCTGCTGGTTCCTCTGAAACGGAAATTCAGGGATCGGTGTTGATCCCCTACGATCTTACCACCCGTTCCGTCGAGGGACCGCTGTTCAACATAACCGTCAAGTTCTCCTATAATCTGCGGGAGCCTTTGGAGACCGGTCCCTGCGCCGGCGCCTACGTCCAGCTCAGACTGAACGGGGTGAGCTCCTTCAATACCGTTCGCTCGGGGCATACCGACAGCGAAGGAACGATCACCTTTACCGGATTGACCGCCGGTACCTATCTGGCCCGTATCGAGGCCGACGACGATCGCTGGGTGCGGGTGACCGATGGGTCCGAGACCGCGACACCGACCTTCTACTGGAACACCCAGCAGTTCACCGCCGATTCGACCACCGAGATCGAGTACCGCGTCACTGATGGGACTAGAGGTGCCTGGGCGGCCTACAGCAACCTGCGCGCGGGAGGCCAATGGCTCAACGACCAAACGGGCTGGGAACGCTCCCAGGTGACCGTGGTGTGGCCGGAGGGGGATTGGCCTCATTCACACGGGGACGAGATCCATCTACCTGCCGACGAATTCTATTCGGATGCCGTGTGGAACAGGGACATCGCCCTGCACGAGTACGCCCATTGCGTTCATTTTGAACTGAGGGGAGGTAGCTTCCCCGACGGGAACGGACCGGACCCGCATTACATCGACAGCGAGTCATCCCCGGGATTCGCCTTCACCGAGGGCTGGGCGCAGTTCTTCGAGCGGGCGGTGGACGGCGATCCGATGCGTTCGGACGGTTCTTCGCTGGAAAGCACGATCTTCGCGGACAGCCCCTACGGACACGGCGACCGCGGGGACATGGACGGAGCTATCGTCGAGGGGGCGGTGGCCAACGTGCTCTGGGACCTTTATGATGGAACGGACCCTTTGGACCGGCCGTCCGGAAGCGCCCGCGGGGATCTGGTGGATAGCGAGCTCTCCACGCTCTGGAACATAATGTACGATCTGCAGCCGGACAGCCTGGAGGACATCAAGAGGGCCTGGCCGGTACGGGACGCGAACATCACCGCGGTGTTCCGTAACTCGAGGGTGCCGATGGAGCTGGACCCGCCCAGCAACCCTGATTCCTTCAGCTCGTCCCACACCATCGGAGAAGGCTCGATGGACAGCACCATCAGCGTGATCTGGTCAGGAGCCTGGGACAGCGGCAGCGGGGTGCTCGGATACAGCATCCTGATCAGCACGGACACCAACGCCACGCCGGACCTGGTGATGGACCTGACCGCGGGATCTTACACCACGAGCCCATTGTCCCCAGGGACCTATTACATCCATATCAGGACGGTGGACCGGGACGGCAACTGGGCGGAGGATGCGTATACCATCGGACCGTTCGTGATCAGCGAGGGCGCGGTGCCGGTGGACGATATGCTGTTCCCCGAGGGCGACCTCGGGAAAGCATTCCTGGGACTATTGATAGTGCTGGCGGTGGTCGTCTCGCTCCTGATGCTGGTAATATTCCTGGACAAGAAGGGCGCCAGGCCGCAGCCCCCGGCGCCGGTCCCGAACAACTGCCCCTATTGCGGGCGGTTCGATCACGGCGGTCAGTTCTGTCCTTACTGCGGCGGAAGGTTGAGGTGATCAGATGCGAAAGGCGGAGAGGGAGATCAGGGACCAGGGGGAGCTTGAAGAGGTCATCCGCAGAGCGGAGGTCTGTCGGCTGGCCATGGTCGATGATGGGGTGCCGTACATAGTGCCGATGAACTTCGGGTACCGGGATGGCGCCTTCTACTTCCATTGTGCCCGGGAGGGCAGGAAGCTGGAGGTCCTGAAGAAGAACCCTGAGGTATGTTTCGAGCTGGAGGCCGATGTTCGGCTAATTCGGGGGGAGAAGGCATGCCAGTGGTCCACCAGCTACGAGAGCGTCATCGGCTGGGGTGCCGCAGAGATATTGATGGAGGAGAGGGAGGTCCGCAAGGGGCTGGAGGTCCTGATGTCCCATTACACCGAGGGACCGATCGACTTCGACCCCCGCTCCATTTCTCTTACGGCATTGATAAAGGTAAAAGTGGAAAGGATGACCGGCAAGCGGTCTAAGCGGTGACCTTGACCACCTTACCACCGTAGCGCTCCACGATGAACTCCTGGAGCGGGATCTTTTTACCACTGAGCTTGAGCGCCTCGTGCACTATGCGCTGGAGCCCGCCGCAGCAGGGCAC